>CANQFV010000037.1 GCA_947599875.1 uncultured Oscillospiraceae bacterium | reverse complement strand
CGTCCCAAAGGGACGGTTCTTGTGAGTCACATTCGTGCCCCACGAAGAACCGTCCCTGTTGAACCGCCTCCTCAAAGAAACGAAAATAGAGCGCTCCCATTGCCTCACGGGGACGGTTTTTGTGGGACACCGGAGCGCAGCGGAGGTGGTTCACAAGAACCGTCCCCTGTGGGGCACGGGAAAGGGTACGTCGTGCGTCCCCGGAAGCCGGTGTGACACGGGGACGGTTCCTTAGTCACACCAGTGTGCGCACTGGTGGTACAAAGAAACCGTCCCCTTTGTCCCACCTCCTCAAAAGACGGAGGAGGGTGTCGTCTCCGAAAACCGCCCCCGCCCCCCCCACTCGCTCAGTCCAAGGGGCGCGCCGCACCGCCGGGTGGCTTATTGCGCCCATTCGTCCAACAAACCCCCGGGGGACTCCCCGGGGGTTTCTCCAGTAGGGGGCCCGCAGGCCCCCTAACTGGTCGTTTTTAAAAGGTGGGGTCCAGGGGAGGGAAAATCGAAATCCCTCCCCTGGTTGTTTTTCTCCTCTTTGTTACTTTCTCCTCTTTTGTCAACACAAAAGAGGAGAAAGTAAAATCCCCGTCCGCCTTTCAGGCGGACACCTTTTTTCTCCACGGGGAAACCCCGTCAGCGGTTTAATGCCTCTTCAGGAGGATGGGCAGGGCCTTGACGGACACCGCGGCCAGGCCCAGGGCGGAGAGGACCATCAGGGCGATCCACCAGCCGATGTTGGTGGTGTCGCCGGTCTGCGCCACGCCGTCCACCACGGAGGCCACAGTCCGGATATTGCCCAGGGTGCAGTTCTCGCCGGTGAAGAACACATAGGCGGTCTCGGGCAGAGCCTTGCCGGAGGTGGCCGTCAGCTTCACATAGTAGCTGCCGATGGTGGCGTTGTAGGTCAGGGTATTGCCGCGGCGGCTGATGGTGATGGTCACGGGCATACCGGCCTGGTTCTCGGCGACCCAGGTATCCCAGTTGATGTTGGACTCGAAGACCAGTTTGTTGCCGCTGGCGGCGTCGGGGGCCACGAAGTCGGACATTCCGCCGCCCCAGCCCCAGTTATCGGCGCGGATGATGAGGATCTCCTGATCGGCGCCGGTGTAGGCCGCTCCGGTGGCGCCGGCCACAGCCAGGATGAAGTTCTCCCAGTTGTTGGTGCCCTTGGACTTATTGGTGAAGCTGAAGGTGTAGCTGTCGCCGCTCTTCAGAGGTACAGCGCTGGTCTTCTCGTTGAAGAAGGTGGTGACGTTCAGCGTCCCCTCGATCTTGGGATTGCTCACCGTGGGCTGAGAGGGCTTGGTTTCCTCCTCGGAGGGCTTGGAGGGATCCGTCTCGGCCGGGGCCTTGGCGTTGGTCTCAGTGGCGATGCCGGTGAGGGCGCAGTTCTCGCCGGTGAAGAACACATACAGGGTCTCGGGCAGGGCCTTGCCGGACTTGGCGGTGAGCTTGATGGTGTACTCGCCCATTGTCGCCTCATAGGTCAGGGTGTCCCCGTCCCGGGCGATCTTGGCGGTGACGGCCACGCCGTCCTGCATGGCCTTGGCCCAGGCGGCCCAGGCGTCAGCGTCGGCGATATTCGTCTCAAAGGCCAGCTTGTTGTCGCCCTCCGCCGCGTCGGGGGCCACAAGGTCGGACAGTCCGCCGCCCCAGCCGTAGGCATCGGCCCGGATGATCAGAACCTCCTCGGCCGCGCCGGTGTAGGCCGCTCCGGTGGCGCCGGCCACAGCCAGGACGAAGTTCTCCCAGTTGTTGGTGCCGGCAGACTTGTTGTTGAAGGTGAAGGTGTAATACTCGCCGGTCTTGAGGGGCACGGCGTTGGTCTTCTCGTTGAAGAACGTGGTCACGGTCAGGTCGCCCTTGATCTCCGGGGTCACCTCAGCCGGGGTCTCCGGATCGGTGGCCGGGGTGTCGTCGGGCTTGGCCGGGGTGGCGTTGGTCTCGGTGGTGATGCCGGTGAGGGCGCAGTTCTCGCCGGTGAAGAACACATACAGAACCTTGGGCAGGGCCTTGCCGGACTTGGCGGTGAGCTTGATGGTGTACTCGCCCGTTGTGGCCTCGTATGTAAGGGTGTTCCCGCTCCGGGACAGCTTCACCGTCACTTCCGCGCCGATGCGCATAGCTCTGGCCCAGGCGTTCCAGGCGTCGGCGTCGGCGATGTTCGTCTCAAAGACCAGCTTGTTGCCGCTGGCCGCGTCAGGAGCCACAAAGTCGGACTTTCCGCCGCCCCAGCCCCAGGCATCGGCCCGGACGATCAGGACCTCCTCGGTGGCGCCGGTGTAGGCCTCGCCAATGGCGCCGGTGACAGCCAGGATGTAGTTCTCCCAGTTGTTGGAGCCGTTGGACTTGTTGGTGAAGTTAAAGGTGTAGTTCTCACCGTCCTGGAGGGTGACGGCGTCGGTCTTGTTGGTGAAGAAGCCCGTGACCGTCAGGTCGCCCTCGATCTTGGGGCTGGTCTCCACCGGGGGAAGGGCGGGCGCCGCGGGCGTCACGGTGGGAGGCGGCACCTGGGTGGGCCGCACCGGCTCCTGCGCGGTGTACAGGGAGCAGTTCTCGCCGGTGAGGAACACATACAGATTCTCGGGCAGGGTCTTGCCGGATGTGGCGGTGGTGGAAACCGTCCACTCGCCGATCTGGGCGCTGTAAATCAGGGTGTTGCCGCGCCTGCCGATGCTCAGGGTCACGTCAACCCCGGCCTTCATGGCATCCATCCATTTACTCCAGTCAATGTCGCTGTTGAACGCCAGGGCGTTGCCGGCAGCACCGGGGGCCACGATGTCGGACAGACCGCCGCCCCAGCCGTAGGCGTCGGCCCGGATGACCAGGGCCTCCTGGGCGGCGTCAACGTGGTTCTCACCCACGACGGCCAAGACGAAGTTCTCCCAGTTGACGGTGCCGTAGGACTTGTTCTTGAACTTAAAGGTCAGGCCGCTGCCGTCCTTCAGGGCGTAGGAGCCGCTCTTGGCGCCGAAGAAGGTAGTGGCTATAACATACCCCAGATCCGTGACCTCCGTGTAGGTGATGGGCGCAGACCCCCGTACCGCAAAGGACATGTCGCTCAGGGTGCAGTGATCACCGGAGAGGAACAGATAAACCGTCTCCGGCAGAGGATTCGCCGATGTGGTGTTGATCTCCACGATGTACTTCTCAGCCATAACGGCCTTATAAACCAGGCTGTCGCCATTCCTGGTGACAGTAAGATCTACCTTGAAGCCATTCTTAGCGTCCTCTATAAAGTCTGCAAAGTCAAAACCGTTGGTTGATCCGTTGCTGTTTCCGTCGGGGAAATTTCCATACCCCAAAACCCAGTTGTCAGCGCGGATAACCGAGAGGATTCCCTTGTCGGCACCTGTGCCGTTGCACACCGCCAGAACAAAGTTGTTCCAGGCGTCGTTGCCGGTGGACTTGTTGAAAAAGCTGATGGTTGCTGTCTCGCCGTCCTTCAGGGCGGCATAGTCCGTGGAATACCCGCCAAGGAAGGCGTCGATGACAAGCTCATCTGTTGTCCCCTCGGCGGCAAGGACCGGGATCGCAAAGGACAGGAGCATCGCCACTGCCATTGCGATTGCTAAAATACTTTTCTTCATGCTATACTGGTTCCTCCTTCATAAAATATGGAGGCGCCTGTGCGCCCCTTTCCAAGCAAAACTATTTTAGCATTACCTTGTTCAAGTTGTCAAGTTCTTCCCGTGGAGAAAGTAAAATTTTTGTTAGATTGTCAACAGTTTTTCCTTCTGTTTACAGCGGCCTAAACTATTACTCTTTTTCGTGAAAAAGAGATCCGAACCGTCCCGGCGGCAGCGGCCCCCGGAAAACGGTTCGGATCCCGTATACATTTTAAAATAGTATAGGTTCAGCCGGAGATTTTCTTGGCCACCACCACGAACCGCCCGTCCAGGGTGTGGTAGCTGCATGTGGACAGGGTCAGCAGCTGATCCCCGTACTGGGCCCGGACGCCGGTGTCGTACAGCGCGGCGCGGAGAACCTGGTTCACATAGTCGTTAAAGGTCTCCTCCTGGGTCAGGTCTGTGTACCGGTAGTAGCGGAAGACGTTCTCGTCCGTGTCCAGGTACGCCTTGGAGTAGAAGGCCGCCATCACCTGGTAGTCCCCGTACTCCTCTAAGGTGTCGAACTGGATAATGGGGTGTTCCCGCCAGAAGTCCTCATTCCGGTAGGACAGGAGCTTGGCAAACATGGTTCCGTTGTTCATGTGGTGGCCGTACACCAGGTAATTCCCGCAGCCGTCAAAGCACCCGGCGTCCAGAAACGGCACGCCGCTGTAGGCGTAGCTCTTATCAAAGGCCCGGTGCAGGTAATATTCCGGATCCTCCGGTGTGAACATGACGGGGTAGTCGATCCCCGTGCCCTCAATGGCGATCCAGCCGAAGAGATCGGGGTTCTCCGCCGCCAGCGGGGCGTAGATACTCACCTCCGGCTCCTCCGGCACGGTGCTGAGGGTGGGGTCGTCCTGGGGCAGGGCCCCGGTGCTGCCCGGGCGCGTGTCCGTCCCGTCCACCGGCGTCCCGGCCGGCCGCGCCGATGGCCGCTCAGGCACCCGGGCCGCCAGCTCCGACAGCGCCTTCTCCTCCTGCCCGGAGCGCACCAGCGTAGTCACCAGCATGATCCCGGAGAAGAGAAAAACCGCCAGGAAGAGAAACATCAGCGCGATCAGAATGATGTCGCGTGTGCGCCGTTTTGGTTTCTGAGTCTCCATACTGCCGCCCCCTTGTCAGCCTGCGTGGCTGTAATTAGTAATTATTATAATGTATAGGATGAAATATAGATATATCCGTTACACCTATTGTACTCCCGCAGGGGGAAAGATGCAAGAATAACCGGCGAAAAAGGATTATGGGTTCTCTGACGAGAACCCTCACACCTTTTTCGCCGGCCGCTTTTATTTTTCTCTTTACAACGGCGGAGCAAAGATTTAAAATGATACAATAGGAATTTGTTTAAAAAGGGGGAAAAGCCATGAAAAGGCGGGGCATTATCCTCATGTGTCTCCTGCTCGTCCTGTGTCTGGCGGGGCTGTGCCTCACTCCGGCGCTGGCGGAGGAGGAGCAGGACACGCTGAAGGTGGGCTTTGTCCAGGATCGGGCGCCTGTGTCCTTCGCGGACGGCTCGGGGCAGCTGCGGGGCGTCTCCCGGTACATCTTTGACCGCCTGAGCAGTCTCACCGGCCTGAAATTCGAGTATGTCCCCCTGCCCGCCGGCTCCGTGACCTACGACTACCTGCTGTCCCAGGGCTTCGACCTGGTGACAAGTGTGGAGCGCAACCGCGAGAATGAGGAGGCCCGGGGCATCCTGATCAGCGACCCCTACTTTGTCAGCCGCAAGGTGATCGTGGCCCGGCCGGGCCTGGCCTTCAGCCGGGATGATAACCTGTCGATGGCCGTGTCCAGCGGCTCCCAGACCCTGCGGAAGGTTCTGAGGGAGACATTCCCCAACTACACCCTGGTGGATTACGACACTATCACGGACTGCTTTGACGCCGTGCGCTCCGGCAGGGCGGATCTGCTCATCCAGAACCAGTATGTGGTGGAGTACTGGTCGGCAAAGCCGGCCTATGAGGATCTGAAGATCATCCCCGTCCTGGGGATGGAGGAGGAGCTGTGCTTCTCCGCCGTCGTCACCCTGGACGGCGTCACCGGCCCGTCGGAGGAGGCCGGCCGCGCCCTCATCGAGAAGCTGAACCAGGGCATCAGCCGCCTCTCGGAGGACGAGGTGGACGGCTATACCATCACCTCCGTCATGGAAAATCAGTATGAGTACACCCTCTCCGATATCCTCTACCGCTACCGGGTGCCCGCCGTGATCCTGGCGGTGGCGGCGGTGATCATCCTGGGCCTTGGCATCCTGGCGGAGCGGCAGCACATCCGCTCCATCAAATCCGCCGCCGACGCCCGTGCCAAGGACAGCTTCCTCTCCGCCATGAGCCACGAGATCCGCACCCCCCTGAACGGGATGATCGGACTAAACTATCTGATGGGCCAGCGCCTGGACGACCCCAACCGGGTGGAGTCCTATCTGCGCCAGTCCACCTCCGCCGCCAAGTACCTGCTGGGGCTGGTGGACGACCTTTTGGATATGTCCCACCTGAGCCAGGGGGCGCCGGAGCTTACCGTGCGGAGCGTGGATCTGGAGCTGCTGATCCAGACGGCGCGCTCCATCGTCAGCGCGGATATGTCCGGGAAGAGCCTGCATTTTGAGGTTCGCTCCGTCCTGCCCCACCGGTATGTCACCGGGGACGCGGTGCGCATCCAGCAGATTTTGATGAACCTTCTGGACAACGCCAGGAAATTCACGCCGGAGGGCGGCTCCGTCACCCTCCGGGCCGACCAGTCCGTGGAGGGGGAGCGGATCATCACCCGCCTGGCCGTGACGGACACAGGCCCCGGCATGAGCCAGGAATTCCAGAAGCACGCCTTTGACCCCTTCGCCCAGGAGCGGAACACCGTCTCCCAGGGGAATCAGGGGGCGGGCCTGGGCCTGCCCATCAGCCGCCGCCTGGCCCGGGCGATGGGCGGGGACCTCACCTTTGAGAGCCGCCCGGAGGAGGGCAGCACCTTCATCTTCACCTTCCCCGGTGAGGCCGCCCAGCCGGAGGACGCGCCTCCCGCCGCGCCGGGGTTCCCCGCGGGGGGCCGCGTCCTGGTGGCCGAGGACAACCAGCTCAACCGGGAGATCATGGTGGAGCTGCTCACCGGCGAGGGGTTCGAGGTGGAGACGGCGGAGGACGGGAAACAGGCGCTGGAGTCGTTCTCCCGGTCCCCCGTGGGGAGCATAGGCGTCATCCTCATGGATATCCTGATGCCGGAGATGGACGGCCGGGAGGCCGCCCGGGCCATCCGCGCCCTTGACCGGCCGGACGCTCAGACCGTGCGGATCATCGCCTGCACCGCCAACGCCTCCGACCGGGACCGGCAGCTGGCCCTGGGATCCGGCATGGACGATTTTATCCCCAAGCCCGTGGATATCGCCACGCTTTTGCAAAAGCTGTCCCCATCGTGAGGGGGTAAGGAGGATTTTTTATGACCGTGCTTGTCATCGACGCCCAGGGGGGCGGCATCGGCCGTCAGCTTGTCTCCTCCGTCCGCCAGAGCTTTCCGGATGTCCACGTCCTGGCCGTGGGGACGAATACAGCCGCCACCGCCGCTATGCTGAAGGCCGGCGCCCACGAGGCCGCCACCGGGGAAAACGCCGTGGCTGTGGCCTCCCGCAGGGCCGACGTGATCATGGGGCCGGTGGGTATCGTCATCGCGGACTCCCTTTTGGGGGAGATCACCCCCGGGATGGCCGTGGCCGTGGCCCAGGCCCGGGCGAAACGCATCCTCATTCCTTTTAATCACTGTGACACCACAGTGGTGGGTGTATCTGATCTGTCCCCTGCGGGGCTTTTGCGGGCGGCGCTGAACTGCCTGTCGCAGATCATGACCTGACCCCCCAAAGGGGGGCTGTCCGCCTGAAAGGCGGAGGGGAGGTTCCCTCGCAGGGGAAAAAGGTGTCCGCCCGAAGGGCGGAGAGGGGAGTTTTCTCCTCACAGGATAAAAAGGTGTCCGCCCGAAGGGCGGACGGGGTATTTTACTTTCTCCCTTTTGCTTTCGTCAAAAGGGAGAAAGTAACAAAGAGGGAAAACCGACCAGGGGGGATTTCGATTTCCCCCCTGGACCCCCTTGAACCGACCAGTTAGGGGGCCGCGGCCCCCTACTGGAGAAACCCCCGGGGAGTCCCCCGGGGGTCTTCTGGACGAATCGGTGTTGAGCAGCCACCCGGTGGTGCATCGCGCCCTTGGGACTGAGCTGGTGCGGGACGGGGGCGGGTTTCCGGAGACGACACCTTCCTCCGTCTTTTGAGAAGGTGGGACAAAGGGGACGGTTCTTTTGTACCACCAGTGCGCACACTGGTGTGACTAAAGAACCGTCCCCGTGTAACACCGGTTCCCCGACAACGCATGACGAACCCTTCTCCGTCCCCGTGTAACACCGGTTTTTCGCAAACGCCACAACTCCCGCCCCGCGTCCCCATTCCAAATATTTTTTCCAAGGACATGTGCCTTGGAAAAAATCCCTCTTGCCGCGCAAGTTGGAAAATGGTTCCCTGTAGGGGCCGATGACCCCATCGGCCCGGGCGGGTTGGATGACAGAGCGGTTGCGTTAAGACGGAAAACTTTAAAGTTTGCCGTAGGGGCCGCCGCCCACGGCGGCCCGTGTCACGATGATTGAGGGCGGTATAATAAACGGGGAAAGGACAGCGTCAAGCATCACCGGCAGCCGGTGTGACACGGGGACGGTTCCTTAGTCACACCAGTGTGCGCACTGGTGGTACAAAGAAACCGTCCCCGCTGTCCCACCTCCTCAAAAGACGGGACTGAGGGAAAGTTTTTGTCACCGGGGCCCCACGCAATCACAATTGCGTGGGGAGAGGAGGAGCGAAGTCTGCGAGTGAGCCGCGCCGCTTGCGGCGCGGGGAGCTATCGCGACTTCCGCGACGACGAAAAGAACCGTCCCTCTGTAACGCCGGGTGAAGGCCCTGGGCACGGAGAAAGGTGTCGCCTCCGGAAATCCGCCCCCGACCGCCACAAACTCCGTCCCAAGGGCGCGCCGCATTACCTTGTGGCTGCTCAATACCCATTCGTCCAGAAAACCCCCGGGGGACTCCCCGGGGGTTTCTCCAGTAGGGGGCCCGCAGGCCCCCTAACTGGTCGTTTTTAAAAGGTGGGGTCCAGGGGAGGGAAAATCGAAATCCCTCCCCTGGTTGTTTTTCTCCTCTTTGTTACTTTCTCCTCTTTTGTCAACACAAAAGAGGAGAAAGTAAAATCCCCGTCCGCCCTTCGGGCGGACACCTTATCCCCCCGTTGGGGGAACCATACGACGCCAGAAGCGCCTCCGCCCTCCGGGCGGACACCATATTCCCCCGCCGGGGAAAGCCCCCCGGCATTATAACCTCCGCCCTTTTTGGCGGACACCCCCCGGGGGGAACCTCCCCTCCGCCCTTCGGGCGGGCACTTTCCCCCTCCTGCGGAGGGGATACCCCCCTTCGGGGGGCATTTAATTTCTCAGGGAGTGTATGGGTGCCGGGATCCGCCCGCCCCGGGCCACAAAATCCCTCGCGCTTGCGGGATTCACGGCCATAATGGGCGCCGAGCCGAGCAGGCCGCCGAAGTCCACGGTATCCCCCACCTTGGCGCCGGGGACGGGGATGACCCGCACGGCGGTGGTCTTCTGGTTGATGACGCCGATGGCGCTCTCGTCCGCGATAATGGCGGAGATGGTCTCGGCGGTGGTATCCCCCGGCAGGGCGATCATATCCAGACCCACGGAGCAGACGCAGGTCATGGCCTCCAACTTCTCGATGGTCAGCCTCCCCGCCGCCGCGGCGCGGATCATCCCCGCGTCCTCGCTCACCGGGATAAAGGCGCCGGACAGGCCGCCCACGTTGGAGGACGCCATCACGCCGCCCTTTTTCACCGCGTCGTTGAGCAGGGCCAGGGCCGCCGTCGTCCCCGGCGCCCCCACGCTCTCCAGGCCCATCTCCTCCAAAATGTCGGCCACCGAATCCCCCACCGCCGGGGTGGGAGCCAGACTGAGATCCACGATGCCGAAGGGGACGCCCAGGCGCTTGGAGGCCTCCTGTGCCACCAGCTCCCCCATGCGCGTCACCCGGAAGGCCGTCTTCTTCACGGTCTCCGCCACCACGTTAAAGGGCTGGCCCCGCACCTTCTTCAGGGCGCTGTGTACCACGCCCGGGCCGGACACGCCCACGTTGATGACGCACTCCGGCTCCCCCGTGCCGTGGAAGGCCCCGGCCATAAACGGGTTGTCCTCCACCGCGTTGGCAAACACCACAAGCCGTGCGCAGCCCTGGCCCTGGGTGAGGCGTGCGGTCTCCTTCACCACCCGGCCCATCTGCGCCACCGCGTCCATGTTGATCCCGGCCTTTGTGGAGGCCACATTCACGCTGGAACACACCCGCCCGGTGGAGGCCAGGGCCTGCGGAATGGAGCGCAGGAGCCTTTCGTCCCCCACGGTGAAGCCCTTTTGCACCAGGGCGGAGAAGCCGCCGATGAAATTGACCCCCACCTCCCCGGCGGCCCGATCCAGGGCCTGGGCCAGGGGGGTATAGTCCTCCGCCTCACAGCACTCGCAGGCGATAGCCACGGGCGTCACGGAGATGCGCTTATTCACGATGGGGATCCCGAACTCCCGCTGGATGTCCTCCCCCACCCGCACAAGGTTCTGCGCCCTTGTTGTCACCTTGTCATAGATCTTGTCGCAGCACGCCTTTAAGTCCGTCCGGCCGCAGTCGCGCAGGGAGATCCCCATTGTGATCGTCCGGATGTCCAAGTGCTGCTGGGAGATCATTTCAATGGTCTCCAGTATCTCGTTTGTCGTGATCATATCCTGTGCATCGCCTCAAAAATGTCCTCCCGCTGGATCCGGATATCCAGGCCCCGCTCAGCGCCGGCCTTTTTCAGGATCTCCGAAAGCTCCGCGAAATCCACCCGGCACCCGGCGGTGTCCACCAGCATGATCATGGTGAAATACTCCCGCATCACCGTCTGACTGATGTCCAGCACGTTCACGCCGTTGGCCGCCAGAATGGAGCAGACCCCCGCGATGATCCCCACGGTGTCCCGCCCGATAACGGTAACGATCGCCTTCATATACAGCCTCCTTAAATGGAAATCTCGTCCAAAGTTTTTTCAAAGCCCTGGATAAAGTTGTCCAGGAAGTAGTCCACCTCCGCCATCCCCATGCCCTTCAGCTTTTGCAGGGTGGAACCGGCGGCGGATTTAAACTCCATATTCCCGGTTTTCAGCTCCTCCAGGCACTTGATGTACGCCGCCAGGGTGTCCGCGGCCTTGACGATGTCCCGGACGCCCCCCTCGTCCTTCAGGAGCGAGGCGTATTCCGGCCGCATGGCCTCCGGAAGGCCGGCCATCAGCTTCTCCACCGCCACGGCCTCCACCCGCCGGTAGGCGAGGCGCATCTCCTCGTCGTGGTACTTCACCGGCGTGGGCATATCCCCGGTGAAGATCTCCGTGGCGTCGTGAAAAAGCGCCGCCGCGGCGCACCTGTCCGGGGAGCAGGGGACGCCCAGAACGTCCCGGCGGATCACCGCCAGGGCGTGGGCCAGCACCGCCACCATGTGGCTGTGTTCCATCACGTTCTCCCGGTCGGCGTTGCGCATCAGCGCCCACCGGTCAATATTTTTAAGCCGCGCAAGCAGCGCGTAAAAGTTCCAGCTCATAGCTCTCTCCAGCCTGTCAAAAAACGGTTTGCGCCCTTCCGCGGCGGCCTGTGCGCCGGGAAAAGGCCCTCTCTCTTATCTGTTATCACGCATATCACGCATCCCCCACGGCGGCCACGGTCCCCCCGCCCAGCACCAGATCCCCGCTGTACAGGACGGCGGCCTGGCCCGGGGTCACGGCCCGCTGAGGCTCCTCAAAGGTCAGCCGGACGAGGCCCTCCGGCCCCGGCTGGGCCAGGCACGGCCGCTCCGTCTGGCGGTAGCGCGTCCGGGCCTGGCAGGGAAGGGGGAAGGCCCCCGGCTTCACCAGCCAGGAAAAGTCCCGGACAAGACAGGAGCGGGCGTACAGCCCCTCCTCATAGCACACGGTCAACGTGTTGGCGGCCATATCCTTGGCCCGCACATAGAGGGGCCTGTCCGCGGCCACGCCCAGGCCGTGCCGTTGGCCCAGGGTGTACCCGGCGGCGCCCCGGTGCCGCCCCACGACCCGGCCCGCACCGTCCAGGATGTCCCCGGGGACGCACTTTACCCCGGCGTACCGCTGTAAAAAGCACAGGTAATCCCCGTCCGGCACAAAGCAGATGTCCTGACTGTCCCGCTTTCGGGCGTTGATGAACCCCTGGGACAGGGCGATGGCCCGGACGTCCTCCTTTTTCAGCTCCCCCAGGGGGAAAAGGGAGCGCCGCAGCTGTTCCGGCGTCAGCTGCGCCAGAACGTAGCTCTGATCCTTCCCCGCGTCCCGGGCCTTCCTCAGCTCCACACCGCCCGGCGTCTCCACCCGGCGGACATAGTGGCCCGTGGCGATTTTGTCACAGCCCACCTCCCCGGCGTAGGCCAGGAGGCGGGAGAATTTCATGAATCTGTTGCAGTCGATGCAGGGGTTTGGGGTGTTCCCCGCCAGATACTCCGCCACGAATTTGTCCATCACCTGTGCCCGGAACTCCCGGGACAGATCCAGCGTCACATGGGGGATCCCCAGGCGGGCGCAAACGGACTTGGCGTCCTGCACGTCGTCCACGGAGCAGCAGGTACTCTCCCCCTCCAGCCCCAGGGCGGCGTTGTCAAAGAGCCGCATGGTGACGCCCACGCACGCGTACCCCTGTTCTCTCAGGAGATACGCCGCGACGGAGGAGTCCACCCCTCCGCTCATGGCCACAAGGACGCCGCTCATGCCACGTTGGGGCTTTCCCGCATGGCCAGGATCGTCTTCTCTATCAGCTGATCCAGCTCCCAGCCCAGCTCCTCCGCCCCGCGGGCGATCACATCCCGGTCACAGCCGGCGGCAAATTTCCGGTCTTTGAACTTCTTCCGGACGGACTTGACCTCCAGGTCGTCCACGCTCTTGGACGGGCGCATCACCGCCACCGCCCCGATGAGACCCGTCAGCTCGTCGGCGGCGAAAAGCACCTTCTCCATAAGCCGCTCCGGCTTCACGTCGGAGCAGATCCCGTACCCGTGGGACACGACGGCGTGGATCATGTCCTCGTCCACCCCGTTCTCCCGGAGAAGCTCCGGCGCCTTCCAGCAATGCTCCTGGGGGTACAGCTCAAAGTCGATGTCGTGGAGGATCCCCACGGCGCGCCAGTACTCCGCCTCGTCCGCAAGCCCCAGATCCCGGGCGTACCAGGCCAGCACATCCCCCACGATCCTGGCGTGGGACAGGTGGAACTCCCCCTGGTTGTATTTCTTTACGATCTCATAGGCCTCCTCAGCCGTTGGTATCATGGTAAAGCCTCCTTATTCCTGCGCCTTTTTCTCCCGGCGCTTTTTGATCTCTGAGAGGATGCGGCGGGTGAGCAGCGCCCCCAGGTAGCCGAAGAGGACGCCCAAAATCGCCCCGCAGATCACATCGGTGGGGTAGTGGACGTAAAGATACAGCCTGGACAGGCCGATGATCACGGACAGGATCCCCGCCGGGATCCACAGCTTGGATTTCCCGAAAAACAGCGCCCCCGCCACCGTGAAGGACGCCGCCGCGTGTCCGGAGGGGAAGGAGTAATCCGACGGCTTCGACACAAGCAGGATCACATCGGGATTCACATCGTATGGCCGCGTCCGGGCCACAAGGGGCTTCAGAAGTCCGTTGCACAGCACAACGTCAATGATCAGCGACACCGCGCACACAAGCCCCAGCTTCCGCGTCCGTGGGATCAGGAGCAGAAGCAGGGAAAACAGGATCCAAAAAATCCCCCCGTCCCCCAGCACCGTGATCTTGGGCAGGAACCAGTCCAGAAAACCGCAGCGCAGGTTGGCCTGGATCCAGTCCAGGGCCCCAACCTCCAGTAAATTCAAGCTCATGAAATCCCCACCTTCTCGTTCAAATGTCCTACCATTATACACCCCGAAGGCATATATTTCAACCCCAACCGGGTGTTGTTTCCCGCCGGGGAATAAGGGGAAAAAAGGTGTCCGCCCGAAGGGCGGACGGGGTATTTTACTTTCTCCTCTTTTGTGTTGACAAAAGAGGAGAAAGTAACAAAGAGGAGAAAAACAACCAGAGGGGGATTTCGATTTTCCCCCTCTGGACTCCCCTTTTAAAAACGACCAGTTAGGGGGCCGCGGCCCCCTACTGGAGAAACCCCCGGGGAGCTGCCCGGGAGTCTTCTGGACGAATGGGCTATTGCTGCCACGGGGCGGTCTGGCGCGCCCTTGGGACTGGACGTGTGGAAGTCGAGGGTGGCTTCACAAAGACGACACCATCCTCCGTTTTTTGAGGAGGTGGGACAAAGGGGACGGTTTCTTTGTACCACCAGTGCGCACACTGGTGTGACTAAAGAACCGTCCCCGTGTAACACCGGTTTTTCGTAGACGCACCAGGTTCCCTGTAGGGGCCGATGACCTCATCGGCCCGGGCGGGTTGGGTGACAGAGCGGTTGCGTTAAGATAGAAAACTTTAAAATTTGCCGTAGGGGCCGCCGCCCACGGCGGCCCGTACAGCAAGGACGAAGGTTTGCGCGTTGACCGGGTGGGACAAAGGGGACGGTTCTTCGTGGGGCCCCGGTATGCCGTCTCCAGGCCCCCGTAAAAGGCGGGACTGAGGGACGGTTTTTTTGTCACACCGCAGGTGGGACTAAAGAACCGTCCCTCTGTAACGCCGGGTCAAGGCCTGCGACGTTTGCGAAAACCGGTGTGACACGGGGACGGTTCCTTAGTCACACCAGTGTGCGCACTGGTGGTACAAAGAAACCGTCCCCGCTGTCCCACCTCCTCAGAGGATGGAAAGCTTTCCGTCCCGCACCCCCAATCCAAATATTTTTTCCAAGGACATGTGCCTTGGAAAAAATCCCTCTTGCCGCGCAAGTGTCCAGTCCGCAGACTGGTCGCGCAGCGCGGCAGCAGGGAATATGCCCATGAATTCCGCAGAATTCATGGGCATATTCCCGCACGCGTCCCCTTGGCAGAAAAAGGATTTCGGGTTCTCGTAGAGAACCCGAAATCCTTTTTCGCCAGCCTCCCATCTCCCGGTTCTGTAGGAGCTTTATGCGTATTTGGGCTTTGTGCTGAAGGCCATGTCATCCCCGCCGCCGTCAAGGGTGGCGTAAAAGATGATCACGGCGTAATACTGATAGCCGGGCTCCACCTGGAGCCTTATGGAGCCGGCATAAAAGAAGTCGTCGGTGATCATCATGCCGGGGTATGTGGTGTAGTAGTATGTGGCAACAAGATCGTCATGCGCCGTGTTCGGCGAGTCGCCTGTCATCTTGAAGACGGTGACTCTGTGCGCGCCGATGGTGTCCATGATGCCCGTTCCGGTGACATCGAACTCAACGGAGATGTCCCCGGGACCCCACCTGTGGATGTAGCCGCCCCCTGACGAAATATATTCGTTGGTATTTACCGCCGCAAACACGGAGGTGCTGAGGATAGAGAAGATTGCGACTGCCAAAATCAGGTATGAAATACACTTTTTCAAAACGGTCAACCTCCTATAGAATCAAGTATTCTAATCAATTCCTCATATGAGTCAACACCTGATATGCGACCTTCAACGCCCTTGGAAGTCCATACCGCCAGGTATTTTCCCGCATTCGTCATAACATGATACTCGGTTCCGTTATGCTCGTAGACTTCAGGCGTTTGGTCGTCAATGTTGTATAAATGCTCAGAGTCTCCGGACATCAGCTGAACGTAGGATAAAACGATGCGATCACCTTTTTCTCCAAACGCACCTGAAACCGTATTTGATTCCGGATTGTCTGAGGAGGATATCCGTAATAGCTCGTACCCCTCCGGCCAGTAAGTGGGCAGCTGGTCAGCGCCAAAACTGTACTGCTCCATTGCCTCCTTCATCTCCCGAAGCTGCGGCGGAATCTCTGCGGCGTCCCTGTCCGGCGCGCCCTCTGACGACAGTCCGAAGGTCTCCGCCGTCCAATGGGCGATCCGCTCAAAGAGATCGAACCCCTTGGCGTAGGCCACAGCCACACAGGCAGCCAGAAGGGCGGCGATCACCGCGGCGGCGACGCCCACCTTCAGGATGGCTCGGGGGCGGCGCTTTTTGCCGGAGGCTTTCAGCCGCTTCAGGAAGCGCTCATACGATTCCCGGCTGTCCACGCATGGCAGCTGAGGATCCTTGCGGATGATGGTGTCCAGATACAGCTCCAAAAGATCCCCGCAGGAGGAGTCCTCGTCCATCTCGGACACAAGTACCTTAAACTCCTCTTTCAGATCCTCGACGGGCATGGATTCCAGCTCCCTTGCCAGCTCGTCCAGATCGTGAGGCGTATTAGAACCGTTCTCGCCGGAACCTATCTTGCTGTCCATGAACTCACCCCTTTCCCCTCTGTATATTCATGTGTTGAACCTGGTGTAATGTTATCAAGGAAAAGATATTTTTTCATTCTTCCATCAACTTCCGGCATTTTATGAGGAGCCTGGACATCTTCACGCGGCAATAATTCTCAGATATGCCCAATCTCCTGCCTATTTCCCGGTACTCGGCTCTCTCCTCAACACGCCAGATCAGGATCTGCCTCTCACTGTCGGAGAGCTGGGCCGGCAAGACGTGAGAAAGCGGCTCGGCCCCCTCGGGGGCGGGGAGATCTCCGCACCCCTCCAGGGGCCGAGTGAATCGGTTTGCGTGAAGCCGGTGATAATTTTTTATCAGGTTCTCTAAAGTCTTGACCAGCCACCCCCTGGGATCTTGGTGCTTCATAAGCGTATCGGCTTTTCTAATGGCTATTTCAAAAACGTCCTGGACGAGATCGTCCGCGTCTGCCTGATTCACGTCGTAAATGCGGGCGGAGATGATCAAATAATTATAGTATTTCTTGTAAAGCTGGAGGATAAACGATTCTTTCTCTGTCATCGAGCCGCCTCCGCAAAAAATGTCGAAATAGTCCTTTCGCAACTGCTAATATATCACATCTGATAGAAAAAGGGAACTGGTTTTTTCAATTTTATGCAAAAAATGCGCCGCACATGTACACACATGTCCGTGGAAAAAATCCCCCTTGTCGGAAAAGGCCATAGGCATTTTTCGCCAGGCTTATTCCGAAATCCCCATCAGGGCCTCCGCCACGGCCTGGGCCTTTCCGTCCTCCAGATGGGGGGAATTGGCCCCGATAAACAGGTAGTAGTCCTCCTCTTCGTAGCCGATGTACTGGCTGGCCGCGCCCTTCCCCGCGGCGGCGTCATACACCTTGATCCCGGCGTCCCTGTCGGCCAGAAGCTCCTCATACTCCCCAATCACGGACTCCGGCAGGATATAGATGTCCCCGTTCTCCACCAGGTCCACATTCATCATCACATAGGTGAAGGTATGTACCCGGATCATCCGCAGGCCCTCCGGCATGTCCCGCTCCAGCTCCACCGCCAGATCGGTGTCCCGAAGCTCCGGCACATAGCAGTAGATCTCCACCTTTTTCTCCGGGGACGTGTCGGTGACGAAGGTGAAGATCCACCCCACAAAGATGGCCGACAGCAGCGCCCACAGCACAAAGCTGTGCAGCTGGGAGAATACATTTTTCAAAAATCTCATTCCGCCGCCTCCGCCGCCGCAATGTACCCGTGGGCGGCATAGACAGCCGCCGTCTCGATCTTCTCCAGCTTCCTGGCCCTGGACTGGGCGATGAGCAGCCGCCGCACCTCCCCGTCCTCACAGACGACCTCCACCCGCCGGGCCGTGATGCTCTTGCGGATGGCCACCCGGCCGTCGGTGAGCCGCGCCCGGCCCGGGATGCGCTCCCGCTCCTCTGTGCGCAGCATGGTGGCGTGGCTCAGCTCCCGCTTGTTGGCCCGGACCACAAAGACCCACAGGTAGATGTCCACCCACCCGGCAGCCCAGGTGACGCCCACGGCCGCCGCCTCCGTGACGGAGGCGTTCCCCGTCCCGGTGATCAGGACGAGAACGATCACCGCCAGAAGCCCCGCCGCCGCCACGCAGCACATCACGGTTCTCCACCGGCTGATCTTCCGCTCCAGCCGCGCCAGATCCCCATCGTCGTACATCTCTATATTTCTTCGTTCCACCCCGAACCCCCGCCTTTCCCGTTTTCCCGCGCTCACATCTGTTATTATTGTGTAAATATAAATGTATACTGGTGTAATGAGGCGTGAACGGTTTCCCGATAGCCCGATTATACCACATTTTCCCGAAAAAGACAATACCGCCTCAAAGCCCCCGCCTCCCCAGAGGAGCGAAAATAGAGCGTCACCATCGATTCAATCTGTAGGGGCCGCCGCCCACGGCGGCCCGTGTCGCGATGATGAGGGCGGTATAATAAACGGGGAAAGGGCAGCGTCAAGCATCACCTCAAAGCCGGTGTGACACGGGGACGGTTCCTTTCGTCGTCGCGAAAGCCGCTTAACCTCGCCGCCACGCGAGCGTGACGGCTCAGGCGCGGGCTTTGCTCCTCCTCCCCCCACGCAATCATAATTGCGTGGGGCCCCGGTATGCCGTCCCCAGGCCCCCGTGAAAGGCGGGACTTGAGGGACGGTTTTTTTGTACCACCGCAGCGTCAGCGGAGGTGTGACAAAAGAACCGTCCCTCTGTAACGCCGGGTCAGGGCCTCCGGTCAACGGAGAACGCCCCGTCCCCGCACCCCCAATTCCAATATTTTTTCCAAGGACATGTGCCTTGGAAAAAATCCCTCTTGCCGCGCAAGTGACCAGTCCGCAGACTGGTCGCGCAGCGCGGCAGCAGGGAATATGCCCATGAATTCCGCAGAATTCATGGGCATATTCCCGCACGCCCCCCTTGGCAGAAAAAGGTGTGTGGTTTCTCCTCGGAGAAACCACACACCTTTTTCGCCAGCCTCATTTGCAAAACCTATGCTTCCCGATTGTCACCAGATACGGCCTTGACCAGATCCACCGGCTTGTGGCTGTGGCGGGGTTAAAGTAGTAGATCGCTCCCCCTGACGGGTCGTGGCCGTTCAGGGCCTCCCGGGCGGCCCGGTAGGCGCTCTCCGCCACGGGCTTGTCAAACTGCCCGTCGTCCAGGCAGGAGAAGGCCCCCTTCTGGTAGATCACTCCGGCCATTGTGGAGGGGAAGGAGGGATGCTCCATGCGGTTGAGTACCACCGCCCCCACGGCCACCTGCCCGGCGTATGGTTCGCCCCGGGCCTCCGCGGAGATGAGCCGCGCCAGCAGATTCACGTCAGCGGAGCCGGACGCCGACCCGGCGGAGCCGGAGGGCAGGCCGATAGCCGCCAGCGTGGCGGGGCCGGCCACCCCGTCAGGCGTAAGGCCGTTTTTCTTCTGAAATTTCCGTACCGCCGCCTCCGTGGCGCTGCCGTAGATCCCGTCCACCGCGCCGGAGTAGTAGCCCCAGTCGCTGAGTCTCTGCTGGATCTTCCGCACCGTCTCCCCGGTGGCGCCGTTTTTAAAGCTCTCCGCCCCGGCGTCGGGGACAAGCTGCGCCAGGGTGATCACCGCCGCGTTCACCGCGAACAGGACGGCCAGCGCCGCCGTCAAGCCTCTTTTTGTCATGGGTAAACACCTCCAAAAATCCTTATTTTTTCCGGAGCATGGTGATCAGCAGCGCCCCGGGGATCAGGATCACCGTAAAACTCATGTTGATCGCGGGGATGAGGGTGTCTGACCACCGCTGCAGCTCAAAGGCCCCGCCGGTGATGAGAAACGCCGCCGCCCCGGACAGCGCCGCCGTGGGCGGCACAAAGGCCTGCCGCCGCTTCACCCCGGTGACGGAGCGCCAGATCTCCGACACCACCATGATCACCGCCCCTAAGAAGATGAAATCCGTCACGATCCAGATGGCCACCACCACCGATTCCACCCGCTCCACCACGCCGAAGATCCGGATGTTCCGGATCAGCATGAAAAAGGCGTTCTCCATACTCACCGACAGCGCCTCCCCCAGGGTGCCCAGGGTGAAGAAGGTGACAGCCAGGGCCACGGCGGCCAGGGTGGGCATCCAGGGAAAGCGCCGGGGCTTCTTGGCCCCGTTTTGCTCCACATGCCCCGAGAGGAACAGGAAATACTCAAAGGCCGTCAGCACATTAAAAATGGGCAGCGCCCCAAAGAGGATCCCCGGCCCGTCCCGGAGCGTCACCGGCAGAAGATTCACCGTCTCCACATCCGGGGCGGCGGAGAACAGCACCACCGCGATCACCGCCACCAGCACCGGCATCAGCACCTCCGCCGTGCGGGCCAGGTTTTTCGTAAGGCCGGAGCCGGTGATCAGTGCCACCCCCAGCATCACCGCGATGAAGATCCCCGGCCCGCCGTTGGGGTACACCGTGGCCAGCAGCCGCTCGGCGGCGCTCCTGGCGATAAATCCCCCGTAAAACGTGAGCCACAGGGCCGCGGCGGCGCAGAAGATCCGTCCGCCCACCTTCCCCAGGCCCCGGATGATCAGCTCCGCCAGCCCCTCCCCGGGGTTTGCCCGCCTCCGGGCCGCCCGGGTCAGAGCCAGGGGGACCCCGGCCATCGCCAGGGCCACCGGGGGCGAGAGCCACGCCGCCCGCCCGGCGAAAACCACCGCCGCCGTGGGCAGGATCCGGATCATGGGCGACAGCAGGCTCACAAACAGCAGTACCGTCAGCTGTCTCTCAGAGAGTCTGTCAGTTTTTCCCACGGACTTTTCGCCTCCTCCCCCTTGGATACCGCCGGCGGATCCACAATGTCAAAGGTTCTCGTAAGCTCCGCCTTCACCGTCACGGTCAGGGGCAGCTCCGGAAAGATCTCCCCCCACTTGTCCGCGACACCTTCAAATTTCAGCGGGGCCTTCCGCCGGACGATCCCCGCCAGATCCAGAAAATCCACCTGGAGGACGCGGCTTCTGTCCAGGGCCGCCCCCGCCGCCTGCCGCAGGGCCTCCTCCAGGGCCTTCTCCGCCTTTTCCCGGTAGGCGGGGTCCTTCAGATCCCCGTCCCCCTCCATGCAGATGACGTTGGCCTGGGCCGTGAGGGCGATGTCCACCCCGGCAAGGCCCTGCCCGTCAAACCGGGGGGTGTAGGACGCCCCCGCCTTGTCCACGGACACGGTGAGGACGGTGTCCCCCACCGGGAGATCCACATTTCGGGATCGGAAAAGCCCCAGGAGCATCAGCGCGCCCCAGGTCTCCTCGTCGCTGAGAAAGACCGGGTCCTCCCCGGGCCGCAGGACGGCGAAGCCCGCAGGCTCGATGTCCAGCTCCCCCCGGTCCTCAAAGAGCTTGTCCGCCTTCTCGCCCCGGACGCTCATGGCCAGGGCGCAGCCGTTCTCCGCCAGGGACGCGGCGATCTGGCGGCAGGTGAAAAAGTACCCCCGCCCGATGCGGGCCGCGATGCGCCCCAGCCCCGCGATGGCGTCAGGCGCCGGCGTCTCCCCGCCGGTCAGCCCCTCCACCAGATCCTTGGCCGTGCCGCCCCGGACGATGAGGATCCCTGTGTCCAGGCGCATCTCGGAGAACCGCTCCATATAGTCCAGGCACTGGGCAAGCCCCTCCTTTACATACGCCTCTCCGATGAGCAGGTTCTCCGTGTGGGAGAGGATGGCCTCCCGGCCCAGGGGCAGGTGGATCAGCTCCCCCAGCGCCACGCCGATGGACGGCCCGACCCGCCCGTACATCCTGGCGTCGGACTTCTCCCCCGCCGTGCTGCAAATGGTGACATGCACCCCCTCCCGGGCCGTGTCCGCCGTCACCGTCCGCACCAGCTCCAAATTCTCCAGGCTCCGGTAGTTGGAAAAAATCGTCAGCCCCGGGGAACAGGCGGTGAGCAGCACCGCCAAGGCCCCCGCCAGGGCCGGAATCGCCGCCCGCCTCACAGCTTGGCCTCCCCTCCGCGCCCCGTGTGAAGCTCCGGCTCCCGGTCGCGCTTCACCGCCATGCTCCGCCGGAGCAGCGCCCGGCTCAGATGCCGCCCCTCGCTGCCGGCGAAGGGTGACATGTAGGGCACGCCGTAGCTCTCCAGCCCCGCCAGGTGGTACACCAGGATGGCGCACCCCGTGGCCACGCCGAACATCCCGAGGAAGATGGCGGCCAGGACAAGGAGGAACCGGCAAAGCCGCAGGGCCGAGCCCATGTCCTGATTGGGCATGGTGTACCCGGCGATCCCCGCCAGGGCGATGACCACCACCACTACCGGGGAGACGACCCGGGCCTCCACCGCCGACTGGCCCACGATCAGCGCCCCGATGATGCTCACCGTCTCCCCGATGGGGCTGGGCAGGCGGATCCCCGCCTCCTGCAGCAGCTCAAAGGCCAGGAGCATCAAGATCACCTCCGCCGCCGTGGGAAAGGGCACCGAGGAGCGGGACTCGATCATGGACTGCATCAGCCTCGTGGGGATCATCTCCTGGTGGTACATGGCCACCGCCACATAGAAGGCCGGGGCCAGCAGGGTCAGCACCGCCGACAGATACCGGAGGATCGTCAGCGCCGACGCCACCAGAAAATGCCCGGAGTGATCCTCCGGCACCTTCATAAACTGGGAGAAGGTCCCCGGGGCCAGAAACCCCAGGGGCAGCCCGTCGGCCAGGATCCCCACGCGCCCCTCCAGGATATTGAGACAGAACTTGTCCGACCGCTCCGTGCTGATGGTCTGGGGGAAGGGGGAGCGGTAGTTGTCCACGATGTTTTCCTCGATCACGGCGCTGGTCAGAACCCCCTCTGCCCGGATGGCGGAGATCCGCCGCCCGGCCTCGGCCACAAGATCGGGGTTGGTGAAGCCGTCAATGTAGACCAGCGCCACGGCGCTCCGGGCCCGCTCCCCCAGGGTGAACTCCCGGATCTTCAGGTGCGGATTGCGCAGCTTCCGCCGCACCAGGGTGGTGTTCACCTTCAGCGTCTCCACAAAGGCGTCCTTGGCCCCCTTCACCACCTTTTCCTCCTTGGGGGCGTCTACGCTCCGGCGCTGCTGACTCTTGACCTCGAAGGTCACCGCCTCCCCCTGGCTGTCAAAGATCAGGGCGCAGAAGCCGTTGAGCAGATCCTCCACCGCCTCCCCCAACTTCCGCCGGCACTTGGAGGTGTACACATACACCGACCCGCCCAGGAGCATGGCCGCCGCCTGCTCCCCCCGGACGTTGGCGCCAAAGCGCCCGGGGTCCGTCAGCGGCCGGATGACCTGCTCGGCCACGTCCGACCCGGATACAAGCCCGTCAATAAAGCACAGCCGCACCGTGTTCCCCGGGTTCCCCCCGATGTTCAGCTCCCGGGACTCGAAGTCATAGCAGTCCGAAAAGACCGCCTCCATCGCCGCCGCCGTCACCGGCGCCTCCTGGCTTACCTCCGGCTGCTTATTTTTGATCATCCCGCCACCCTCTTTTTTTCGTGATGCCCTTATTCTCTCCAGGCAGCGTGGGAATACACGGGCCCCGCGCCATTTTGCCGCTGCCAAATTCATAAACCGGCGAATTTCCGCGGAAAATGCCGGAAAAAACGGGAAAAAAGAGAAACCGGATCTATGCAAAACTAAAATGATTCCCTCCCGCCTTTTTATGCCTTGACACGGCCGGTTTCAAGTGATAGAATCATGCGAAAGATGTATGGATTGGGAACGGAGGGGAGATCATGTATCTGGAGACACAGCGCCTCATTGTGCGCCGCATGGAGGACGCGGATTTCCCCCACTGGTGCAGCTACGCCACGGACCCCCGGCTGTGCCGGATGATGGACACCCCCATCCTCTCCACCTTAGAGGACGCCCGCCAGGCCTTCGACTGGCTCCTGGCCCATGAAAAGCGCTTTTACGCCATCGTCCTGCGGGAGGAAATGAAGTGCGTGGGCCACCTGATCGTCTATAATTACCCGGATATCGGGGATCTCCCGGAGCTTCAGGGCAAAACCGGCCGCTCGCTGAGCTTCGCCGTCTCAGGGGCGTACCGCCGCCGTGGCATCGCCGCCGAGGCCCTCACCGCCACCATCGACTACCTGTTCGACCGCCGGGGCGTGGATTATATCATCTCCAGCTACTATACCTTTAATGAGCCGTCCCGCAGGCTCCACGAGAAGCTGGGTTTTAAACCCCTGGCCGGAAATGACCCTGCGGGGGAGTCCACAGTAAAGGCAATTCTTTTTCCGGGCGCCCCCGGAAAGCTGCCCCCCAGAGGGGAATAAGGTGTCCGCCCGAAAGGCGGACGGGGGCGATTTACTTTCTCCCTTTTGATTTCGTCAAAAGGGAGAAAGGTACAAAGAGGGAAAACCGACCAGAGGGGGATTTCGATTTTTGCCATCCAAGGGCACATCCGCCGCTTCGCGGCTCCCTGCCCCCTCTGGACTCCCCTTTTAAAAACGACCAGTTAGGGGGCTGCGGCCCCCTACTGGAGAAACCCCTGGGGAGCTGCCCAGGGGTTTTCTGGACGAATGAGTATTGAGCAGCCACCCGGTGGTGTGCCGCGCCCTTGGGACGGAGCTGGCAGGGGACGAGGGCGGGTTTCGGAGACGACACCTTCCTCCGTCTTTTGAGAAGGTGGGACACAGGGGACGGTTCTTTTGTACCACCGGTGCGTCAGCGGAGGTGTGACTAAAGAACCGTCCCCTTGTCACACCGGCTTCCCGGTGACGATTGACGCCGCCCTTTCCTGTTTATTCTGCGGCCCTCAATCATCGCGACACGGGCCGCCGTGGGCGGCGGCCCCTACGGCAAATTTTTAAGTTTTCCGTCTTAACGCAGCCGATCTGTCACCCAACCTCCCCGGGCCGATGAGGTCATCGGCCCCTACAGGGGGCCTCGTGCGTCTACGGAAAACCGGTGTTGTATTGGTTCCCCTGTATACCGCCCCCAGACCCCCGTAAAAGGCGGGACTGAGGGACGGTTTTTTTGTCACACCGCAGGTGGGACTAAAGAACCGTCCCTCTGTAACGCCGGGTCAGGGCCTGCGACGTTTGCGAAAAACCGGTGTTACACGGGGACGGTTCCTTAGTCACACCAGTGTGCGCACTGGTGGTACAAAGGAACCGTCCCCGCTGTCCCACCTCCTCAAAAGACGGACAATCTCCCGTCCCGCTCCCCCCATTCAAATATTTTTTGCGGGGCTTTGCCTCGCAAAAAATCCCTCTTGCCGCGCAAGTGTCCAGTCCGCAGACTGGT
>CANQFV010000036.1 GCA_947599875.1 uncultured Oscillospiraceae bacterium | reverse complement strand
GCTTACATTGTTTAATTCGCAAGGTACATTCTCCGCCAGCCCCTTAAGGCTCAGCGGATTTTTAGAATACCACAAACACGGCCTCTTGTCAACCCCAATTCTGAGATTTTTCGCAGGTTTTTTGTGGATATCCTGTCGCTGTCTCTCAACAGCTTGCTTAATATACACCTACAGCGGCGCAAATGTCAACACTTTTTTTCGGATTTTTCAAAAAAATTCGCGGGGGATTTTTGCCCCGCGATAAAACCACTATATATTGTATTTCTTCACCCGGGCAAACACAGGTTGAACCTGCCGTCCCTCCATCGCCGCGCTCACCGTGTCCTCAATGAGGGTGAGGTCGGCGGCCAGGGAGTTGGGCTTCCCCACCGGGTCATCCTGGTAAAAGGGGACGAAGTAAATATTCTTCCTTACCAGGAGCTTTCCGATGTTCTCCGCGTTGGCGCCAAGGGCGTCGTTTGTGGCGATGGCCAGCACCACGGGGCGTCCGTTTCTCAGGTGGGCCTTCGCAGCCATTGTCACGGCCGTGTCCGTCACGCCGTTTGCCAGCTTCGCGATGGTATTTCCCGTACAGGGGGCGATGATCAGCACATCCAGCAGCCGCTTGGGGCCGATGGGTTCCGCCTTCACAATAGAATCCACGATCTCCTTCCCCGACGCCTCCGTCAGCCGTTTGCGAAAGTCCTCCGCCTTACCGAACCTGCTGTCCGTCGCGGCGGAATGTTCGGACATGATGGGCGTCACGTCGTAGACGCCGCACAGCCGTTCAAAGGTATCCAGGGCACTTTTGAAGGTACAGTAGGATCCGCAAAGCGCGACCCCCGCTCTCAGTCTCTCCACGTTACACACTCCAATTCATACGGATTCATTTATGATATTGTATACGGCGTCCCGCACCGCCTCCCCGGCGGTCACCGGCGCCACGCGTCCCGGCAGGCCCAAGGCCCAGATGGCCCGGACGCCCAGCTCCCGGGCCGCCTCCATATCCACCCCGCCGGGCTTGGAGGCCAGATCCAGGCACAGGCACCCCTCGTCCAGCTCTCCCAGAAGCTCCCTGTCCAACAAAAGGGCCGGGACGGTGTTCACCACCGCCGAAAAGCCGGAGAGGCGCCCCCGCAGCTCCCCGGTGGGGACGGGCGTCAGGCCGAGACATTCGATCAAGGCCAGATCCCCCGGCTTTCTGGCGGAACAGGTGACGTGGGCGCCCAGCGCCCGGAGCTTGAGGGACAGGAGCTTCCCGATCCGGCCGAAGCCCGTCACCAGCACCCTGGCGCCCTGGAGTGTCACCGGCATTTCCCGCAGGAGGATCTCCACCGCTCCCTCCGCCGTGGCCGCGGCGTTCTTTACCGTCAGCTCCTCCCGGACAAAGTAATCGGTACACGTCACTCCCCTGCGCGCCAGGGCGGCGGAAAGCGCCTCACCGGGCATCCCGCACAGAACCGCCTGCCCGGGAACCAGCGCCCCGGCCAGCTCATCCGCTGTGATCCTCTCCCGGCTCAGCGGTGCGTTCAGGTACTCCCCGCGCATTGCCGGCACGGGGAGGATCACCGTCTCCGCCCCGGAGACAGCCTCCTCCAGGCCCCCCGCGCACCGGGCCGGAGTCCCGCCGGCCTCCTCCATCGCAAAGCGCCTGACCTGATGGCCGTCCCGCTCCAAGAGCCGCGCCAGCTCCACCTGGCGCATATCCCCGCCTAAAACAGCAAACCTCATCCCGCAAGCCTCCCGGATTTTTCTTTCTCCTCATTCTATTCCCCGGCCCCCCGCGCCGTTACACTCCGTGGCTTTGCGCGAAAAAACATTGACAAAACGGAAAAAAGCGCCTAAAATAAACTGACGGGGTGATCCACATGGAGCAATCGAGAATCGATCGCATAAGCGAGCTGACCCGCATCTCCCGCACCCGCCCGCTTACCCAGGCGGAGCTGGACGAGCGCGCCACCCTGCGCAGTGAGTACATCGCCAGCGTGAAGGCGAGCCTCCAGGGGCAGCTGGAGAACACATTCCTTGTGGACGAGCAGGGGCACAAGCACCCCCTCCCTAAGAGAAATCCGTAAGCCGGTGTGGCGGAACAGGCAGACGCCCGGGACTTAAAATCCCGTGATGGCAACATCGTACCGGTTCGATCCCGGTCACCGGCACCAAAAAATCCCGCAGCCCTTTTGGGCTGCGGGATTTTTTGGTGCTTACGGCCTTTGCCGGAGGCAAAGGCCGCCCCCGGCACGAAGTGCCGGGGGTTCATTTTAACGTGAAGGGGAACCCTGACGGTTCCCCTTCACAAATCCCCTCTCTCCGCATTGCGGAGGGCTTTTACTTTATGTGAACAACTCTTTCCTTTCCGATAGATTTGGGTTGGTGCAGTTTTGCTTGACGATTTCCCTCTTTTGCGTGTTAGATTGTTTACACCCTTATGGGACAACATACGCACAAGGAGGAAATTTTTATGAACACAAAAATCATCACACCGGAGGCTGTGGGGAAGTTTCGCTCGCACCTCGTCCGCCTCGATCGGAGCGTACACACCGTCAAGAAGTACCTGCACGACGTCTGCGTCTACGCTTCTTTTTTGGACGGGCGGGAGGTCACTTCGGAAACAACCTGCGCCTACAAGCAAACGCTTATTGAGCGGGCCTACAAGCCGTCCAGCATCAACACTATGCTGGCATCTTTATTCTCCTTCTTCAAATTCATGGATTGGACCGGGTGCGGAACGCAGCGGATGAACATTCAGAAGGACGCCTACTGTCCGGAGAGCAAGGAGCTTACCAAGGCGGACTACCGGGCGATGGCCGCGGCGGCGAACGAACGTGACCGGCTGGTCATATGGTCTTTAGCGTCCTCCGGCATCCGGGCCTCGGAACTGCAATACTTCACCGTGGAGGCGGTTCAGCGGCGGGAGATTCAAGTCACCTGCAAGCGGAAAATCAGGACTATTATGATCCCGGACGACCTGGCCTTAGCTTTAGAGTCATACGCCCAGGAGAACGGGATCACCTCCGGGGTGATCTTCCGGAGCAAGCACGGCAATCCCTTAGACCGGCGGACGATCTGGCTCATCGTGAAAATGGCGGCGATCCGGGCGATGGTCAGCGGCTCGAAAGCTTTTCCGCACAATCTCCGGAAATTGTTCGCCCGGACTTTTGTGGAGAACGGCGGGGACGTGACCAAGCTCTCCGACGTTCTGGGCCACAGCAGCATTGAGACGACGAGAATTTATATCAAGACCAGCGGGGCGGAGCATCGGCGGCTTGTGAACTCGCTTGGACTTGCGCCAAAATGGCCAAAGGCGGCCCCGGAGACAACAAAAAAGCCCCGCCACACCCACAAGGGCAGGAAGGGCAAACGGTCGAAAAGATAACAGGACATTATTGATATAATGTCTCGTTCGTCCGGCGGGAAAGCGCAGGCCTAACGAAATTCTTCGTCTCCCATTATAGGCGATTCGCCTAAAATGTCAAGAGATTTTGAAAAATTTCACTAAAAATTTCTAATGGCTACATAAACTTTCCACGCCGCGACGCGCCCTCAGGGACTTCCGAAAAAAACGGAAGGCCGGTGGGGGCGTCGCGGCGTGCCCAAAAATGGCTTTTCCGTCGATTTGATCAGCTCAAAAAGCCTCTGCGCGGTGTTTTCGCCGCGCTTTTTTTGTTTCTTGCGGCACGCCGAATCGGACATTATATCAATAATGTCCTGTAATCCGGTGGGGAGGGGCGGGTAAACGAGAGGTTCAGCAGATTTTTTGTGCGTTTTGACGGGGCAAACCTGGGGACGGTTCCGTTGTGCCACCGCAGGTGGGACACGGGGACGCCCCCGTTTTTGTTTTCGGGGGACAGGACAGACTCTCTGCCGTGCGTGACAGAGGGACGGTTCTTTAGTCCCACTTCCGCTTACGCTCCAGTGTGACAAAAAAACCGTCCCTCAGTCCCGCGGGGAAGTCTTCCGTGACTGAGGAGGTGGGACAGTGGGGACGGTTTTTTCGTAACACCAGTGCGCACACTGGTGGGACTAAAGAACCGTCCCCATGTCACACCGGCCCCCGTAGACGCAAAACCCGGTAGATCGCGGCACGACCGCTTTCTATAAATATTTATACAAGGAGAGCAACCATGAAACAAAATTCTTCACAAAAACGCAAAACCAAGGGCTTCACGCTGGTGGAGCTGATCGTCGTGATCGCGATCCTGGCGATCCTGGCGGGAGTGGGCGCTGTGGCCTACACGGGGTACATAGAGTACGCCAACAAGGGCGTGGACAGGCAGACCGTGGGCGAGATTACCCATGCGTTGGAGTTGGCGGACTACGCAAATCCTGAGTTATTCCAGGAAGGCAGCACTGAACTTATATGGGTAACTGACAAGGGCATTTCCACTTCCAACCCTGACGTGCTTTCGGCGCTGAATGACGCTTTCGGCAGTCCTGAGGGTGCAAGGCTGGTGTACGATTGGAGCAAAAAGGATGGGGGCTTGAACGCGGCGCGTTTACAAGAAATATCTTCAAAAATTGCGATAGATTCCAATTCCGCAATTCAGAAGTATTGGGCCGCACTGGGGGAAAATAAGCCGCAAGCCTCATTTGCCGGAAACATAGCGGATTTATTTGCGGAAGTAAAATCTCTGGTCGATGGAAGAAATGATTATGCCGTTGCACAGGGAAATGACCCCGACGAATATCTTTTGCAAAAAGCCGTGGATGTTAGCATAAAAGCCGATCCAGATAAGGTTGTTGAAATATGGAAGACCAGCAATAGCTTTTTAAATGACGGCACACTCAACAACGGCAGCAATGCTACTCAATTGTTGGCAATTGAAGTTGCCAGAAACTATGCGTTTATATCTTATGCCGAAAAGCAGGACGCGTATAAAAACAGCGAGATAATGCAAAAAGAACTCAAGCAATTTAAAGCAGCAGACGCTAAAGTTGGAAATATGTACTGTTCATCAAGCAGTGACAGGAAGCTCAAGGATTCTGACTGGGCGAATATAATCCGCAGCTATCAAACCACTCAGGCTGAGGTTGATGCACTGGCGTATCTTGGGTTGATGGAAGCTGCCGGAGCGGTTAGAGATAACCTTGTAAACAGCGGCGAAAACCCCAATACCGATCTCTTCTACGGAAGTTTAACAGGATATGTGAGTATGACAGAGTCGGTAATGAAATCGAAGGAAAATTGGGAAAGCGCTCTGGCAAACTTAAGAGAAAGCTCATACGGAGCAACGGCAAATGTCACTAAGAAAAATGGATCCCTTGAAATAAAGTGGGACAATATTTTCAGCGAGTTTGATAAAGAAGCTGCCGGCGAAAGCGACGGCGTAGAAGTTTGCTATAGGGAACATGTTACCTCTACAACAATTACAATGTCAATGGGTAGTACCGGTCTAACCTTGGCGCCGTCTGCATCAACAATTGATGTTTGTACAAAATCAGGACCAGAGTATGCCTACATATATTTCACATTTGTTGGAGACGATGCTTACAAGGGTGCTTTATATCCTGCTTTAAATGGGGAACTTACTAAAATAACTAGTACCAGTGAATGTATTGGAATTGAATTCGTCAGTGCTGGTAGTGACAAACCCGGGTATCTTGTTATAGACGCCCTCAAGCCAAGCGAAACGCCTATTACGCTTGATTTAACCATCGTGGAAAGTCCAGTATCAATAACAATCAACGTCCATTAAAAAAGCATGAGACACCGGGACGGTTCTTTTGTCCCAACCTTGTCACAGCCTGACATAATGTGATCCGGCCCCGCGTAGGAGCTGTTTTGCCCCCGCAGCCCCGCCGCTTTTATGCGGCGGGGCGTTTTTTGTCTCAAGGGCGGGAATTGCGGGGAGGCGGCGATGCGCCATTCCCACGGCCAACAATAAAAATGATAAAATGTATTGTAAAAATCCGGGACAGATGGTAAAATAGCCTCAGATTACTTTACCAAAGGAGAAATGCCCATGATTCCAAGAGACGTATGCGAGCGCGTCCTGCGGGCTGCCGTGGCCACGGGCGCGGACTACGCGGAGATCTTCGCGGAGAACTCGCTGAACCACTCCATCGAGATGGTGGGTACGAAGGTAAACACCATCAACGACAATGTTATCGCCGGCGCGGCTGTCCGGGTCTACAAGGGGCTGCGAAGCATTATGGCCACCACCGTTGACACCAGCGAGGCCGGCCTTATGCGCTGCGCCAAGAACGCCGCCGCGGCCCTGGGCACGGGGGATCCGGTGCTGGACTTCACCCTAACCGAGCGGCTCTACGGGGATATCCACCCGGTGCTTCTGGTCCCCTCCAGCGTATCCAGCGCGAAAAAGGCGGCGATCCTGCGGGAGAGCTGCCAGGCGGCGCTGAGCTATGACCCCTCCGTCCGGCAGGCGGTGGGAACGCTGCTGGATGTGGATCACAACATCCTGATCGCCAACACCGAGGGCATCTATGCCCAGGACCGGCAGATCCGCACCCGTATTTCGGTAAGCGCCGTGGCGGAGAAGGACGGCCAGACGCAGACCGGCTCCTGCTCCCCCGGACGGCGGATGGGCATGGAGATGTTCGACGGCCTGATCGATCCCGCGGCCGTGGGTGTGGAGGCCGCCCGTCAGGCCGTGGTCATGGCCGGGGCCGGATACTGCCCCGCCGGGGTGATGCCCGTGGCCATTGAGAACGGCTTTGGCGGCGTCATCTTCCACGAGGCGTGCGGCCACTCCTTAGAGGCGACCTCCGTGGCCTACAACGCCAGCCAATTCGCCGGGAAGCTGGGGCAGAAGATCGCCAACGACAAGGTGACGGCCATTGACGACGGGACTATCCCCGGCGCGTGGGGCTCCATCAACTTTGACGACGAGGGCACCCCCTCCCGCAAGCGCGTCCTCATTGAGAAGGGCGTTCTTAAGAGCTACATGATCGACAAGTTCAACGGCCGGAGGATGGGCATGGAGTCCACCGCCAGCTCCCGCCGCCAGAGCTACGCCTTTACCCCCACCTCCCGGATGACGAACACCTATATCGCCGCCGGGGAGGACGACAACCGGGAGATCATCGCCTCCATCCCCTACGGCCTGTATGCCAGGAAGATGGGCGGCGGCTCAGTGAACCCGGTGACGGGGGAGTTTAACTTCGCCGTGGACGAGGGGTACATTGTACGAAACGGCCAGATCTGCGAGCCTGTCCGGGGCGCGAGCCTTGTGGGCAAGGGATCCGAGATCATCCAGAAGATCGACATGGTGGGCACCGACATGGATATGGGCCAGGGCATGTGCGGCTCTTCCAGCGGCTCCATCCCCACGAACGTGGGCCAGCCGCTGATCCGCGTGTCGTCCATCACCGTGGGCGGCAGATAAGGAGGGAACAAGTATGGACTTTAACGAATTCAAAAAAGCCGTCGCCGACGCCGCCCGGCAGATGGGCATACCGGATTATGAGCTTTACTACGCCAGCGGCGAAAGCACCGATGTGGAGGCCTTCGGCCACGAGATCAGCGGGTTTACCTCCAGCGTGGAGGGCGGCGTCTCCCTGCGCTGCGCCCTGAACGGCAGGATGGGCTACGCCTCCACGCAGGTTTTAAGCGCCCAGGAGGCCGTGTCCTTAGTGCGGCGGGCCGCGGAAAACGCCGCCGTTTTGGAGAGCGAGGAGCCGGCCCTGTTTGTGGACGGGAGCCAGACGTATGAGGATCACCCCGCCCCCGCCTATCCCCTGCCTGACGCGGCGGCCCTCACGGAGAAGGTTTTGGAGCTTCAGGACAAGCTCCTGGGCGCCGACCCCCTGGTGCTGCCCAACTCCCAGAGCTACGCCTCCAGCGGAACCCAGACCGTGGCCATCTTCAACTCCCGGGGTCTTGACGTGAGCGTCAGCGCCGGGACGGCGGAATTTGTGGTGGCGCCCATCGTGGGCGACGGCCAGGAGATGAGCAACGACTACAACTTCAAGGCCGGCGATCCGGCCAAGATCGACTTTGACGAGCTGGTGAGCAAGGCCGTCACCGACGCCAAGAATAAGCTGGGCGGCTCCGTCCCCCAGACCGGGGATATGCCCGTGGTCTTCGCCCCGGAGGCCATGCGCTCGCTGCTGGCGACCTTCTCCTCCGCCTTCTCCTCCGAGATGGCGCAGAGGGGACTTTCCGCCCTGCGGGACAAGGAGGGGCAGATGGTGGCCGGGGCCAATGTGACCATTGTGGACGACCCCTTCTTTGAGGGGATCGCTATGCCCAGGCCCTTTGACGCGGAAGGCTCCCCCACCCACAAGAAAAATGTGATCGAGGACGGGAAGCTGGTCACCCTGCTCTACAACCTGCAAACCGCGGCAAAGGCGGGCAGGACCACCACCGGCAACGCCGCCAAGGCGGGCTATGCCTCCAAGGTGGACGTGCGGCCCTTCGTCATGTACCTCAAGCCCGGCCAGATCAGCGAGGACGAGCTTCTGGCCCAGGCCGGGAACGGGGTGTATATCAACTCCCTGGGCGGTCTCCACGCCGGGGCGAACCCCGTCTCCGGGGACTTCTCCCTCCAGAGCGGCGGCTTCCTCATTGAGGACGGCAAGAAGACCGTCCCCGTCAAGTCCTTCACCGTGGCGGGCAACTTCTTTACCATGCTCTCCCACATCACCGCCATCGCCTCCAATCTGGAGCCCCCCAGGGGCGGCGGCTCCACGGGCTTCACCTCTCCCAGCGTGCTGGTGGAGGGTCTGACCGTGGCCGGGAAGTAAATTTCCAGCCTGCCTAAAAACTCAAACTTAACATTTTTTCCGGCGACATGTGCGTCGGAAAAAATCCCCCTTGTCGTCCAAGTGTGCGGCCCTTCGGGCCGTGCGCGCAGGGCGACGGCAGGAAAATATCTCTGAATTTCGCAAAATTCAGAGAAATCTTCCGCACGTTCCCCTTTGTCGGAAAAGCCCGCAGGGCTTTTCCGACAGGTTCCCCGCTCCGGTTCGGAGCGGGGAGCTTTTTTATTTTCCGATGACGTTTTTGTTTTGCAAATAGAGGCGGTCGGCGATCATGGCGATAAATTCGGAGTTTGTGGGCTTGCCCTTGATCCCCGAGACGGTGTAGCCGAAAAACCGCTGGAGCGTCTCCACGTCCCCCCGGTCCCAGGCCACCTCGATGGCGTGGCGGATGGCCCGCTCCACCCGGGAGGGCGTGGTTCCGAATTTGGCGGCCACCTCCGGGTAGAGTACCTTGGTCACCGCGTTAATCATGTCCATATCCTCCACGGTGCGGATGATGGCCTCCCGCAGGTACTGGTATCCCTTGATGTGCGCCGGTATGCCGATCTCATGGATGATCTCCGTGACCACCGTCTCCAGATCCTGCTCCGCGCCCTTGCCCAGCTCACGGCTGACGGCCGGGGCCGCGGGGCGCGACAGCATCCGGATCCGGGTGATCAGCGCCGACACGTCGCAGGGCTTCTGCATAAAGTACGCCGCCCCCGCCTCGGCGGCGGCGGAGAGCATCCGCTCCCCCACAAAGCCGGAGATCACGATGCTCACGGGCCTCTCCTCCTCCGGAAGGCCGGACAGGCGCCCGATGACCCCCAGTCCGTCCAATCCCGCCAGCACCACGTCCGTCAGCAGCACCTGGGGCCGCATCCTCTTCACCAGCTCAACGGCCTCGCCGCCGTCGCCGGTGGATCCCACCACGGTCAGATCCCCCTCCCGCTCCAGGACATCCTTCAGCGACGCCCGATAGTCCGCGTTGGCATCGGCCGTCACGATTTTTATCCGTTCATCCATGTGTGTACCCTCCAAAGTCGATTCGATTTCCCTCAGCCCCTATTCGATAGTAATAATCTACCATATCAAGACAAACTTTGCAAGATGATTTTTCAATATTTTTAAAGATTTTTTTCGAAATCCGAAATCTTTTTCCTCAAATTCGACATACATCGTCCCGGCCGCCGTTCCCCGACGCGTTTCGACGCGTCTTCCTGTGGAAAAGTGAGGAAAACGCCGTCGATTCCGGCAGACTCGACTTTTTCAAAAACTTACGATCTTTTTTTACAAGGGCATGTGCCTTGCGAAAGGATGCGGGGGCGTGAATTTCGCAAAATTCACGCCCCCGCTTTACGCACGTTCCCCATTGCCGGAAAAGCCCTGGGGGCTTTTCCGGCAGTCTTGTTTTACTGGGCCTCGGTCATGTGGCGGATGAAGATCCCGTAGCCCTTCTCCGGACTGTTGATCAGAACATGGGTCACGGCCCCCACCAGCTTCCCGTTCTGGATCACGGGACTGCCGGACATCCCCTGGACGATCCCGCCTGTCAGCTCCAGAAGCTCCGGATCCGTCACCCGGATCATCATGTCCCGCCCGTCGGTGCTGTGGGCGTAAACGCGGACGATCTCCGCCCGGTACTCCCGCCTTGTGCCGGAGACGTCGGACAGGATCGTGGCCTCCCCGGGCTTCACCTCGTCAGCCTCCGCCACGGGGATGGCCCCGTAGCTCCACGGGTCGGTGGCGGAGCCGAAGATGCCCATCCCGCAGTTTTTCCGGATCTTGCCCAGGCAACCGCTGTAATCAAATGTCCCGCCTAACTGCCCCGGCGCGCCGGAGCGGCTCTTGGTGACGCCTGTCACCGTGGCGGGGAGGATCTCCCCCTCACGCAGAGGCACGGTCAAGCCGGTGACGCTGTCGGCGATGGGGTGGCCCAGGGCGCCGAAGGCGCCGCTCTCCGGGTCATAGTAGGTCACGGTCCCGATCCCCGTCAGGCCGTCCCTGACCCAGACGCCCAGGCACGCCCCGTCCCCGTCCCGGAAGGGCCTGACGGTGAGCTGCCGCTCCTCCCCCTCCCGCCGGAGGGTGACGGTGACGGTCTCGCCACATCTCTCCAGCGCCGAGGACAGAGCGGCAGCGGAGTCCACCTCCTCTCCGTCAACGGCGACGATCACATCCCCCGGCCTGATCCCCGCGTCCCTGGCCGGGGCGCAGGCGCCCTCCGGGCCGGAGATCTCCGAAAGCTCCGAAACTAAAAGTCCCTGGGTCTTTACACAGATTCCCACGGCCTGTCCCACGGGAACCAGCGTCTTTGGCTCCTGGGCCGCCGCGGTGAAGGACAGGCACAGCGCCGCGGCGGCCGCGAAAACAGTCGTCAGGATCTTTTTTGTTTTGAAATACACCACTTATCTCCCCCTATTGATCTTGAAGGTCAAAAAAGCCCCCTCAGGGCTAATATGTCCCGCGTGGGCCGGGGTCTTCAGTAGAAATATCTTTCGTTTTTGGGCTGGGGCATATTCACACCGCCCCGTTTTACGCCGTTTAGCACAGACGGCCGGGAAAGAGTATGCACTTTTCCGAAAAAAAGCTTTACCGGCTTTTTCCCTTTTCGGGGCGGGCATACCCAGGGGCAAAACGCCATACTTTTAAAGGTGAAAAAAACTATAACGGAGGCGCCTATGGCACAGTTTAAAAGGATCTCAATGGGCAGCACCGGCCCGTTTGTTCAGCTGGCACAGTTGGCTCTTGACCGCTCCGGCTATTACACCGGCCCCACGGACGGCATCTTCGGCCCCGCCCTTGACCGGGCCGTGCGGAGCTTCCAGTCCCGCTGGGGGCTGGCGCCTGACGGCATCGTGGGGGTCAACACCTGGGGCGCGCTGGAGAGCTGGCTCACGGGCTACGCCAAGGTCACCGTCCGCCCCGGCGATACGCTCTACTCGCTGGCCAGGGTCTTCGGCGCAACACTCCGGGCGGTGGAGACGGCCAACCCCGGGGTGGATCCTCTGCGGCTGCGGGTGGGTTCCGTCCTCACCATCCCCCGGGGCTTTGACGTGGTCTCCGACCGGGTGGACTTCACCCCCACATATATGGAGCTGTGTGTCCGGGGCCTGGCCGCCCGCTACCCCTTTCTCTCCACGGGTTCGGCGGGGATGAGCGTCATGGGCCGGCCTATCCACACCCTGACCCTGGGCCGCGGGGCCAACCAGGTCTTTTACAACGGCTCCCACCACGCCAACGAGTGGATCACCAGCCCCCTGATCATGAAATTTTTAGAAAAATACGCCCGCAGCTACGCCCTGGGCATCACCGTCTTCGGTCAGGACGCCGTGGGTCTCTATGACCTGTCCACCCTGTACCTGATCCCGATGGTCAATCCGGACGGCGTAGCCCTGGTCACCGGGGAGCTGGACTCCGGCCGGTACTATCAGCGGGCCAGGGAGATCTCCGCCGACTACCCGGCCATCCCCTTCCCCGACGGATGGAAGGCCAACATCCAGGGGGTGGACCCCAATCTCCAGTACCCGGCCGGATGGACCGAGGCCCGGGAGATCAAATTCGCTCAGGGCTATGTTTCCCCCGCGCCCCGGGATTATGTGGGGGCGGTGCCCCTGGAGATCCCGGAGAGCCGGGCCGTGTACAACTTCACCCGCCGCCACGATTTTGCCCTCACCATCAGCTTTCACACCCAGGGGCGTGTCATCTATTGGAAATACAAGGACTATCTCCCGCCGGACTCCTATGAGATCGCCCAGAAATTTGCCGCTGTCAGCGGCTACTCCCTGGAGCTGACTCCGGAGGCATCCGGCAACGCCGGGTACAAGGACTGGTTCATCCAGAGCTACAACCGCCCCGGGTACACGGTGGAGGCGGGGCTGGGCACGGCGCCCCTGCCCATCAGCCTCCTCCCCGACCTGTACGCGGAAAACGAGGGCATCATGGCCCTGGGCCTCACGGCCACGGCGTGACAGGAAAAACGCTGAATTCTTAAAATTCGATAAAGTCCGCCCGTCCTCTTGCATTCCCGTGTTCTCCGGTATATAATGTGTCCACTTTGAGCGCAACAATCCGGAGAATATACTTCTATGGAATTTCTTCATAAGCTGGGCGCCGTCCTGCTGAGTCTCTACTCCGTTCTGACGGCCTATCATATTCTTTTCTTCCTTGCGGGCTTTTTTACAAAAAGCAAAATTTACCCGGAGGCCCGAGAAAACCACACCTACGGCATTGTGATTTCCGCCCGGAACGAGGAGAAGGTCATCGGCAAGCTCTTGGACAGCATCGCCCTGCAGGACTACGACCCGTCCCTTCTGCGGGTCTATGTGGTGGCGGACAACTGCACCGACCGGACGGCGGAGATCTGCCGGGAGAAGGGGGCCATCGTCTACCAGCGCCACGACCCGGACAGGGCCAGAAAGGGCTACGCCCTGGAGTTTCTCTTTGAAAATATCCGGCGGGACTACGGCATCGACAGTGTGGACGCCTATCTCTTTTTTGACGCGGACAATCTGCTGGCCCGGAATTTCGTGACGGAGATCAACCGGGCCTTCGACGCCTGCGGGGACATTGTGGTGGGGTATCGGAACACGAAAAATTTCGACACCAACTTTATCTCCGCCGCCTACGGGTTCCATTTCTGTAAGAGCATCATGACCATGCACCGGCCTCTTACCTTTTTCCGGCAGAGTACCCACATCGCCGGCACGGGCTACGCGGTGGCCTCCCGGATCCTGGCCGATGGCTGGCACTGGACGCTGCTCACCGAGGACACGCAGTTTTGCCTCAGCGCCGTGGCCCAGGGCTTGAAGATCGACTTTTGCGAGCGGGCGGAGTTTTTTGACGAGCAGCCCTACTCCCTGGATGTGATGTTCCGCCAGCGCATCCGGTGGGCCAAGGGGCGTCTGGCCTGCTTCTTCCTGCTGTTCCCGAAACTCCTGCGGGGCATCTTTGTCAACCGGGAACGGCGGTTTTCCTGCTATTACATGTTCTTTTACATCCTGCCCAAGGCGCTTATCTCCGCCATTGTTTCCATCCTCTACGCCGCCGCGGGGTTCTTGATGGGCCTCGCCGCCACGGGAACAGCGGGACTTCACCTGTCCGCGGCCGCCCTCTCCGGCGCGGCGGGGTCCCTGGGTCTGGCCTGGCTGAGCCACATGGGCACCGGCGCCGTCCTGGCCGTCCGGGAGCGGCGGCACATCCGCTGTTCCACCGGCCGCCTGCTCTTTTACCTGCTCCTGTGGCCCTTCTTTGACCTGACGTGGACGCCCATCTACCTCATCTCCCTGTTCATGCATGTGGAGTGGAAGCCCATCCGCCACGACAAGGATTTCGATATCCTCCAGCTGGAGAGCCGCGCCTGTCGAAAAAGCCCTGCGGGCTTTTCCGACAAGGGGGATGCGTGCGGATAATTTTTCTGAATTTTGCGAAATTCAGAAAAATTATCCTGCCGTCACGCTGCGCGCACGGCCCAGAGGGCCGTACACTTGCGTGACAAAAGGAGTTTTTTCCGACGCGCATGTCGCCGGAAAAAATTATTAAAATTGAGTTTTTTGACAAAATGGACTTCCGCCCCCGGAAACCGGGGGCGGAAGCTTTTTTTGTGTAAAATTTAAATCCTGTGCGGATCAGGCGTCCCTGTATCCCTCGGCCTGCTTTTGGAACATCAGGGCGTAGATGCCCTCCCGCTCCATCAGCTCCCGGTGGGTGCCGGACTCCGCCACGCGCCCCTGGGAGATGACCACGATCCGGTCAAGGTCCCGGACGCTGGACAGCCTGTGGGCGATAAGCAGGGTTGTCTCCCCCGCACCGCCGCTGACAAGGGATCTGGTCATCTCGTACTCCGCCAGCGGGTCGAGAGCCGACGACGGCTCATCCAGCAGACGAAGCCCGAAATCTCCCGTCTCCAGCCTGGCCAGGGCCAGCTTCTGCGCCTCGCCGCGGGAGACGATGATGCCCTTCTCCGAAAACTCCCGGGTCATCTCGCTGTCCACGCCGGCGCCGTTCTTCTCCAGCACGCGGTCGATCTGGCGCTCCGCCATGATCCCCTCCAGGCCGTCCCGGGCCTCGTGCAAAAGCTGGATGTTCTCCCGCACCGACATGGCGTACACGTTGGGGTCCTGGAACGCCGCGCCGATCCTGGTTCTCAGCTCGTGGGGGTCAAATTCGCGGATATCCACGCCGTCAATGAGGATCTGCCCCTCCGTCACGTCGTAAAGGCGCATCAGGAGCTTCACCAGGGTGGATTTTCCCGCGCCGTTCTCCCCCACCACCGCCAGCTTCTCGCCGGGTCGCACCTTCAGGGAAAGGTGGCGCAGGATAAACGGCCCCTCCGGGGTGTAGCGGAAGCTCACGTCCCGCAGCTCCAGGCCGAAGGCCCCCTCCGGGACGGGTACGCCGCCGTGCCGAGGCTCAATGGAGGACTCCATGTCGAAAAAGGCCTGGATGCGCTGGGAGTACCCGGACAGGCGGTCAAAATCCTTCACCACCGTGGTGATGTCCCACAGATCGTCCGCCAGGTTAGAGGCCGCCACGAACATGGTGATCATCACGGCCGTACCGGAGATATTCCCCCGGTAGAAGGACCAGACGATGGTGAACATAATGAGAAACTGGGAAAGCTCATACACGGCGTAGAGCAGGATATCCAGCCACAGCACCTTTCTGGAGTATTTCCGGATCACGCCCAGCTTCTCCTCCGACTGGCGGTCATAGTGGCTGCGGCACAGGGCCGAAAGCCGTGTGGACCGCAGGTCGGCGGCGTACTCCTTGAGATAAAACACCCTGTGGACGTAGTCCAAGCGCCTGTCATGGGGGACGACCGCCTCGTCCCGGGCGATCTCGTACCGGTTCATCCGGGCGTTCACCGGGAGCCTGAGACAGGCGTAGCCCGTGACGATCACAATGGCCCAGGGGGAGACCGTGGCGATCACCGACGCCAGCGTCAGGATGCACATCACCCCGCGGACAAGGTTGTTGCACATGGTCACGGCGTCCTGGGACTTCTGGGCGAAGTTGTCCTGCGCCCACTTGAACTTGTCGTAAAAGTCCGGGTCGTCGATGCGGGCGTAGTCCGTGGCCTCCGCCTTGTCGTAGACCAGCTTGCGCATACGCAGCTTGGCCCGCTCGGTGCCGGTTTTATCCAGCATCTCCCAGTAGTAGTCCGACGCCGCGTAGGCCGCGAAGGAGATGAGGCACAGCAGCGCCGTAAGCCCCGCCACATATCCCAAAGAGTGGCCCGCGTCCATCGCGTTCACCACAAGCTGCGGCGTGTAGACCCGCAGGAGATCCCGGAGCGGCCAGATGATGCCGTTGTGGATCAGGCCGTAGATCACGACCCAGCGGCCGTAACGCCAAAAAGGCTTTACGAGCCATAAAATGTTACTTGTCTTTCGGACAAGATTCCGTATAAAATTCAATGCCGGCCAATCCTTTCTGTTTTACCGTAATGTCGGAAAACAGATGAGGCGACGACCGGCCTTTGCCTATCATCGCCTCATCTGTCGATGTGGTAGCTCCACCGGGTAGACAATTGGTAAGTCCGAATCATTTCTGCACCTCCTTCCTCTCTTTTCCCAAATCATGCTTATGTTCCAACTTTTTGGTCATAATGCCCCTGCCTTCCTTTCTTTGACCAAAGCACAGTTTGCCACAATCCAGCGGCAATGTCAAGGGCCTTTTGCCTATTTTTGTTCTTTTTTTGCCCCATTTTCCCCTATTTCCCCTTCAAACCCCCTTTCAAATATGATTTGCAAGGACATGTGCCCTGCAAATCATCCCTACTGCCGCGCAAGTGTGTACCCGCGGGGCATGGGCGCGGCGCGGCGGCAGGGAAGGCCTCCTCGAATTCCGCGCAATTCGAGGAGGCCTTCCCGCATGCATCCCCATTGGCAGAAAAAGGGTTTGGGGTTCTCTTTAGAGAACCCCAAGCCCTTTTTCGCCAGCCTTATTTCGTTCCGAATATCCGATCCCCCGCGTCGCCCAGGCCGGGGACGATGTAGGCATGCTCGTTGAGCTTTTCATCAACGGCGGCCACATAGATGTCCACATCCGGGTGATCCCGGCGGACGACGGCGACGCCCTCCGGGGCGGCGATGATGTCCACCAGGGTGATGGACTTGCACCCGTACTCCTTGATAAAGTCAATGGCGGCACTGGCGGAACCGCCGGTGGCCAGCATGGGATCCACGATAATGACGCTGCTCTCCGCGATGTCGCCGGGCATCTTGCAGTAATACTTGATGGGCTCGTGGGTGTCGGGATCCCGGAAGAGGCCGATATGGCCCACGCGGGCGGAGGGCAGGAGCTTGAGCATGGGATCCACCATGCCAAGTCCGGCGCGGAGGATGGGGACGATGGTGATCTTCTGGTCGCCCAGAGTGCGGACGGTGGCGGTGGCCACAGGCGTCTCCACGGTCTTCTCCACGGTGGACAGTCCACGGGTGGCCTCATAGCACATGAGGGTGGAGATCTCGCCCACGATCTCCCGGAATTCCTTGACGCCCGTATTCTTGTCCCGAAGCACGGACAGCTTGTGGTGGATAAGGGGGTGATTCAGTACATGAAGCTCTGCCATTTTTTGATCCTCCGTAAATAATGTAATGTATAAATGTGGTCTTCTCTTTTCCCGCCCCCAGGGCAGGTGGGAAGGGTCAGCTCATTTTTGCAAGGCGCTCCCGCTCTGCCTGGGAGAGGCGGAGATAGTTGGGCGTAAGGTCGAAGGCCGGCTCCGGCTCCTTGTCCCGGGCCGCCATCGCCACGCCCCAGGCCGACTGATACAAAAGGGCTTCCGGCGGGAGAAAAGCCGTCAGGCCCTCCTCCAAGAACCTATTATAACACATTCTCGCCCCGTCTCCAACAAAAAAACAGGGTTTTTTTAAATTTTTTGCCTCCCCGACAAGCGCCTCCAGGCTGATGGCCCGATCCTCCGTGAGCCGGGAGAGGCCCCCGTCCCGGAAGGCGAACAGGGCGTTGTAGATCTCCCCGCGCCTGGCGTCCATCACGGGACACACGGTCACGTCCTCCCGTCCCTGGCCGTGCCAGGCCATCGCCTCCAGCGTGGAGACGCCCACGGCCGGTTTCCCGGCGCCCCAGCACAGCCCCTTGGCCGCCGCCACGCCGATCCGCACGCCGGTGAAGGACCCCGGCCCCTTGGCCACGGCCACGGCGTCCACGTCCCGGACGGTGAGGTTCAGGTCGCGGAGCATATCCTCCGCCATTTTCAAAAGCGTCCTGGAGTGGGTCAAGCCGCTTGCCTGAAAATACTGGGCTGTCAGCTCCCCGTCCTCCGTCACCGCCACGCTGGCGGCCCGGGCCGTGGACTCTATGGCAAGCAGTCTCATTCTCCGTCCCCCCCAGTCACCGTGATCCGGCGCTCCGTCTCCCCGGTCTTCTCGATACGCACCCGGACGGCCTCCGGCGGGATGGCGTCCTCCACGTTCTCGCTCCACTCCACAAAGCTGATGCCGTCCCGGCGCAGGTAGTCCTCCCAGCCGATGTCAAAAAGCTCGTCGGAGGAGGCCAGGCGGTACATGTCAAAGTGGAACACGCTCACATCCCCCGGGTACTCATTGACAATGGTAAAGGTGGGGCTGGAGACTCTGGCCCCGCACCCCAGCGCCGCCGCGGCGCCCCGGACAAAGGCCGTCTTCCCGGCCCCCAGCTCCCCGTACAGCGCGCAGACCTGCCCGGGCTTCAGGCGTCTTGCCAGCAGCGCGCCCGCCCCGGCCGTATCCGCCTCGCTATGTGAATAGATCGTCATACCGCACCTTCCTTGCAAGCTTCCCCGATTATAGCACAGCTTTTAAAAAAGGGAAAGGGGCAATTGATTTTTTCTTTACGTTTTCGTGAAATTGTGTTATCATAGGCGTGTATCTCTGGGATCTGTGTAAATTTACGGGAGCGGCGTCGTGAGGAAATTTCTTGACAATCTGAAAAGCTACTTAAAACGGTCGGACACCTACCTTCTGGCGCTGTGCCTTGTCTCCACGCTCTTAGGGCTGGTGGCCATCTCCAGCGCCGTGCGGTACACGGGGTCGATGAAGTCCGTGTACGTTCAGCTGGGCGCCTTGGTGATGGGGCTTTTCCTCTACTTCGTCTTCTCCGTGGTGGACATCGATATCCTGGCCTCCAAGTGGAGGCCCCTGACGGCGGTGAGCCTCCTGCTGATCCTCTCTCTGCGGTGGATCGGCTCGGCCCAGGGCGGAAACCGGGCCTGGATCCGCTTCGCCGGGATCGGCATCCAGCCGGCGGAGCTGATCAAGATCATCTTTATCGTCACAATGGCCTACCTCACAAGCCGGTACAAGGATCGGGAGCGGCTGGATCACCCCTCGTCCGTCCTGGCCCTCACGGCGCTGGCGGCTGTGTACTTCGGCCTGATCGTCCTGGCCTCCGGGGATATGGGTTCGGCCCTTGTGTACTTCTTCATCTTCGTGGTGATCCTCTACTGCGCCGGGATCCGCTTCTACTGGGTGGCGGGGGCGCTGATTTTCCTGGTTCTGGCCGCGCCGTACATCTGGTACTATTTCCTCAACGACGTGTACCGCAACAGGATCCTGGCCATCTTTATCCCGGACAAGATCGACCCCACGGGCCGCGGCGTCCTGTGGCAGACTAACCTGTCCAAGGCGGCCATCGCCTCCGGCGGGGTCTTCGGGCAGGGGCTGTATCACGGCCGCCAGACCCAGACCGGCGACCTGCCCATCCAAAGCTCCGACTTTATCTTCGCCGTCATCGGGGAGGAGTTCGGCATCGTGGGCTGTGTGGTGGTCATCGTCCTTCTCACCCTGATCATCATCCGCTGTGTCCAGATCGGCCTGCGCTCCCAGAGCGGGCTGGGGTGCCTGGCGTGCATGGGCATCGCCGCCATGATCGGCTTCCAGACGCTGGAGAACGTGGGGATGTGCATCGGCATCGCCCCCGTCATCGGCCTGACGCTCCCCTTCTTCAGCTACGGCGGCTCCTCAATCGTCACCCTGTTCGCCGCGATGGGCATCGTCTCCGGCGTGAAGATGAAGCCCCGCGCCACCATGTTCCTGCGGTAAAAAATAACTTCCAACACACATAAAGCCTCCGGGAGTCCCGGAGGCTTTATGTGTGTTATGTGTGTCGAAAAAGCCCTGCGGGCTTTTAAAACGCGCTATCCCGCGAACATCGTCCCGCCCAGCAGATTCCTGGTCATGGCGCTGAGGACATCCACGCTGAGGCCCTGATCCTTGGTCAGCCACATGTACAGCAGCTCATAGGTGACACCCGCTAGGGCGGCCTTCACATAGGGCATCTGCCAGTCCTCGCAGGTGAACAGGTCGTCTAAGATCTGCGTGTCCTCAATGAAAAAGGCCCGGTTGCAGTTTTGAAATATGTACCCCAGATCCTGGCGGAACAGCAGGGAGAGGAAGTCCCGGCTGTCCCCCCAGAAGATAAAGTAGTCGATGAGCAGCTGCTCCGCCGCCGGGATCGTCTCCTCTAACTTGTCCAGATACCGGCGGTAAAGGCCGTGGAGCAGGTAGATGATCACGTCGTCCTTTTTCTGAAAGTTGGTGTAAAAGGCCTGCCGGGACAGCCGCGCCCGCTCTGTCAAATTCGACACCGTGATGTCCCCGTAGGGCTTGTAGAGCATAAGCTTCAACAGCGCCTCCGCCAGGGCGTTTTTTGAGCGGATGGAGCTGGGGTTCTCCCTCTTTTGTACGAGCATAGTCCGCGCCTCCTGAAAAATTTCCAGATTTAAGGCGATTTTGCCAGATTTCCTTTACAATTGTAATATATTTTACACCGGATTGCAAGGGCTTTTTATCGCCTCATCAGCATTTTAACACCTGTGAGTACGCAAAATATGCCGAAAAGGCGGCGGAGGAGAGCGGGATCCGCATTTGTGGCCAAAAAGGACGTCCCGGCGGCGCAGACCGCCCCGGGCAGAGCCGCCCACAAGAGGGCGCTCCTCTCCACAAGCCCGTTTTTTCCGTGGGACAGGACGGCGGCGGAGGAGGTGGGCAGGAAGTAGATCAGGTTCACCCCCTGGGCGGCGGCCTGCTCCATGCCGCCCACCTGGGTCATCCACAACAGGAGCAGGGATCCGCCGCCGATGCCAAAGCCCGAGAGGATCCCGCACACAAAGCCGGCGAGGGCCGAAAGCACGCTCATCCCATCACGCTCCTGACCCCGCCGAAGATCAACAGGGCGGCAAAGAACTTCACCAGCACCTTTGGCGGCAGCTTCTTAAAGAGGAGGCCCGATACCGCCCCGCCCGCCAGGCCACCCGCCAGATACGGCGCGGCGGCGGCCAGATCGATCCCCGCCCGCAGCCAGTAGCACACGGCCGACACGGCGCACATAGGGAGCATGACGGCCACCGACGTGGCGAAGGCCCGCCTGTCCTCCAGCTTCAGCCACCCGCGGAGCAGCGGCACCAGGGCCATCCCTCCCCCGCCCCCGAAAAAGCCGTTTACAGCGCCGGAGACTGCACCGGTGACTATGAGCTTCCATCTATTTTTTCTCTCTACTTCCACAGTGAAATGATCCCCTTTTTGTTCAGCTCGCTTACGACCATGAGGGTGAAGGGGAAGACGATCATCCCCGTTACCCCCAAAAGCTTAAACCCCGCGTACATCGCCAGGAGCGCCGCCGCTGGGGAGACGCCGAACTCGTTCCCCATGAGCTTCGGCTCCAGGACAGATCTCACCACCGTCACGGTGATGTAGGTAATGCCCAGCCCCGCCGCCCGGCCTGTCTCCCCCGCAAGGAGGCTCACCGCCGCCCAGGGCAGCAGTACGATACCGGTGCCGAACACCGGCAGGGCGTCGATCACCGCCGTGACCAGGGCGATGACCGCCGCGTAGTCCACCCGCAAAAACGTGAAGGCCGCCGTCAGCTCCGCGAAGGTGATGCCAAGCATCGACGCCTCCGCCCGAAACCACCGGCCCAGACTGCCCAGGATCTCCTCCTTGAGCCTTGCGGCAGTCGCCCGGAAGCGCTCCGGGATCTGGCGGGAGAGGAAGCTTTTGATGTCCTCGAATCCGGCGCTGATGAAAAACGACCCGATGGCGTAGGTGGCGATGCCCAGGGCCGTCTCCGGGGCCGCTGCCGCGGCGGCGCTCACCTTTCCCACGGCCCAGGCGGAGATCTCCGCCGGAAGCTCCGCCGCCCGCCGGGAGATGGCGGCCAGGGCGTCTCTCAGGTAATCCCCCGCCGCCTCCGGGGCGGAGTCGGCCATTTTCTGAAGCTCCCGCTCCAGCTTGGCCGTCAGCTCCGTGAGTCCGGAGGCCAGATTGGGCAGCTCCCTGGCAAGCCCCACCGCCTCATTCACCACCCGCGTCACCACAAGCAGGAAAAAGCCCACCAGGGACGCCAGCACCGTCAGGACGCACAGGGCGGAGGCGATCCCCCGGCGCATGTGGGCGCGGCGCGTCAGCAGCTCCACCGCCGGCGCGCACACGGCGGCCGTGAGAAAGGCCAGCAGAAAGGGGGTGAGGATGGGCAGGAGGAAACGGAAAAACACCGCCCCCGCCGCCGCCAGGCCCACCGCCCACAGGGCGAATTTCACCGCGCCGCGGCTCCTCTCCCCCATGTCTCCGCCCCCCTTTTCGGGAAAATTGTCGATTTGACAGCTCCGGCCGCCAAATCACCGTGAAAATTCCGCTTTTGTCCGGCAAATTTTCGTTGCGCAACAAAAAAACATGTGTTATGATAGACGTTAGCGTGAATCGTCCCCTTTTCGTTATTTTCCAATCCGGCGCGGAAAACTATTCACCGGAGAGAGAGGAACCGACATGGTAAATATCGCCATACTTGGCTTCGGCACCGTGGGATCGGGCGTGGCCGAGGTCATTCAGGAGAACGCCGTCAGCATCACCCACAACGCCGCTCAGGAGATCGGCGTCAAAACCATCGTGGACATCCGGGGCTTCCCGGACTCCCCCTTTGCCCCGAAGATCATCCGGGATTTCAGCGTCGTGGAGCGCGACCCGGATATCCAGATCGTGGTGGAGACCATCGGCGGCAAGACCGTGGCCTACGACTACACGAAACGCGCACTGGAGGCGGGGAAGAGCGTTGTCACCTCCAACAAGGAGCTGGTGGCCTCCTGCGGCCACGAGCTTTTGGAGATTGCCCGGCGGAAGAACGTCAACTACCTCTTCGAGGCCAGCGTGGGCGGCGGCATCCCCATCATCCGCCCCATCACCCAGTGTCTCACCGCCAACGAGCTGGACGAGATCTACGGGATCCTGAACGGCACCACAAACTACATCCTCACCCGGATGATCACCGACGCCGCGCCCTTTTCCGAGATTTTAAAGGACGCCCAGCGTCTGGGCTACGCCGAGGCCGATCCCACAGCCGATGTTGAAGGATATGACGCCGCCCGGAAAATATGTATTCTGGCCGACCTGTGCTTTGGCAAGAGCGTGGATCCGGACAGGCTCTGGGTGGAGGGCATCTCCGGCGTCACTCTGGAGGACGTGGAGTACGCCCGGCGTCTGGGGTATAAGATCAAGCTCCTGGGCAGGGCCTACCGGCTCCAGGACGGGCGGATCGCCGCCTATGTGGCCCCCCACCTCATCAGCAAAACGAGTCTCCTGTCCAATGTGGACGGGGTCATGAACGGCATCGTCGTCCACGGCAACGCCCTGGGGGAGTGCATGTTCTACGGCGCGGGCGCGGGAAAGCGGCCCACCGCCAGCGCGGTGGTGGCGGACGTGATCGACGCCGTGAAGCATCTGAAGACCAGGAAATATCTGGGCTGGGAGGAGTCACAGCCCGGTTATGTGGCGGATATCCATGAGATCCCCTTCCGCTGGTATCTGCGCACCGGCTCGGGGCTGGAGACCATCGGCCGGGCCTTCGGGGACGTGCGTCTCATCAGCTATCCCGGGGAGTACCCCGGCGCCGGCCCCGGGGAGTACGCCTTCGCCACGCCCTGGATGACCGGGCGCGAGCTGGCGGAGAAGACCGCCGGCATGGAGATCCGGTCAAAGTTCCGGATCCTGTGAGGGCGGAATAAAATATGGGTACGGGGGCTCTCCCCGTCAGTTCCCCGGCACCCCGGGGTCACAGGTCAGTAATCTCATCAAAGGAGGCCGTTTATGGCACTCATTGTTCAAAAATTCGGCGGCAGCTCCGTGGCGGACGTGGAAAGAGTCCGCCGTGTCGCCGGGATCATCCAGGACACCTACCGGGCGGGCAACGACGTGATCGTCGTCCTCTCCGCCCAGGGCAAGACCACCGACGCCCTTATCGCCAAGGCGCACGAATACAACCCCAGGCCCTCCAAGCGGGAGATGGATATGCTCCTGTCCACCGGCGAACAGCAGTCCGTGGCTCTGTGCGCCATGATGCTCAACGGCATGGGCGTCCCCGCCGTGAGCCTGGCCGGGTGGCAGGTGAATTTTAAGACGAATACCAACTACTCCAACGCCGCCATCAAGTCCGTGGGGAGCGAGCGGATCCGCAAGGAGCTGGACGCCCGCCGGGTGGTCTTGATCACCGGATTCCAGGGCGTCAACAAGTACGACGACATAACCACGCTGGGCCGGGGCGGCTCGGACACGTCGGCCGTGGCCATTGCCGCGGCCATGCACGCGGATCTGTGCCAGATCTATACCGATGTGGACGGGGTGTACACTGCCGATCCCAACAAGGTAAAGGGCGCCAAGAAGCTGGACGAGATCACGTTTGATGAGATGCTGGAGCTTGCCAGCATGGGCGCCAAGGTTCTCCACAACCGCTCCGTGGAGATGGCCAAGCGATACAATGTGGATCTGGAGGTACTCTCAAGCTACGAGAGATTACCCGGTACTAAAGTCAGGGAGGTAAAGAAATTGGAACAGGTAGAAGTCAGCGGTGTGGCAAAGGACGTGAATGTGGCGCGCTTTACGCTTGTCAGCATCAAGGACGAGCCGGGCATCGCCTTTAAGATCTTCCGCGTTTTGGCCAACGAGAAGATCAACGTGGATATCATCATCCAGTCCCTGGGGCGCGACGGCAACCAGGACGTGACCTTCACCGTCACCCGTGCCGACGCGGAGGCCGCCAAGGAGGCTCTGGAGGCCAACGCCAAGGCCCTGGGCTATCAGAAGCTGGATCTGGACGACCATGTGGCCAAGATCTCCATCGTCGGCGCCGGTATGCTGATGACCAGCGGCGTGGCCGTGAAGATGTTCGATGCCCTGGCCAAGAAGAAGATCAACATCAAGATGATCTCCACCAGTGAGATCAAGGTCTCCGTCCTGGTGGACGAGGACGACGCCGACCGGGCCGTCCAGGCCGTCCATGACCAGTTCTTCGGGGACTGACCGGGAGAGAGCAAAAAAAGCCCCGCCGGAGGGCGGGCGTCCGCAAGACCAAGACAATATGTCCATAAAAAGACCGCTGACTTTTCACCGGGAAACCGGTGTGTCAGCGGTCTTTTGCCGTATTCTAACTTGTGGAATATCTGTACAGCGCCCCAGCGCTCAGTTCTCGCTCCCCTGGGGCGGTGCGCCGGGGACTTCTTTCCTCCCCTTCCAGTACACCTCCCGGATGGGCTCCTTCTCCTCCCGGAAGAAGCCGTTCTCCGCAAAGGAGCAGTATCTCCCCTCCCCGCCGATCACGATGTGGTCCAGCAGCGTGATCCCCAGCGGGCGCAGGGAGTCTAAAAACATCCCCGTGGTGTAAATATCGCTGTCCGACGGGACAGGCGGCTCGAAGGGGTGGTTGTGGGTCAGAAGCATCACCCCGCAGTCCTCCTCCAGGGCACAGCGGATGGCCCGGTAGGGGTCATTCTTCGTCTCCGACGCCGTCCCCTCAAACAACGTGTGGCAGGACATAAAAGAAAGGTCGTCACGCAGGCAGAC
>CANQFV010000035.1 GCA_947599875.1 uncultured Oscillospiraceae bacterium | reverse complement strand
CGGGGACGGTTCTTTCGTCACATCGGAGCAAAGCGGAGATGGGACTAAAGAACCGTCCCCGTGTCACACCGGCTTCCTCAGGCGCTTGACGCTGCCCTTTCCCCGTTTATTATACCGCCCTCAATCATCGTGACACGGGCCGCCGTGGGCGGCGGCCCCTACAGCAAATTTTAAAGTTTTCTATCTTAACGCAACTGCTCTGTCACCCAACCCGCCCGGGCCGATGAGGTCATCGGCCCCTACGGCAAGGAGGAAGGTTTGCGCGTTGACCGCGACGTTGGAACATTTCGGCAGGCGGGCCGCCGTGGGTGGCGGCCCCTACGGCAAATTTTAAAGTTTTCTATCTTAACGCAACCGCTCTGTCACCCAACCCGCCCGGGCCGATGAGATCATCGGCCCCTACAGGCTTCCCGGCAACGCTTCCTCTCATTTCCAACATTTTTTGCGGGGCTTTGCCTCGCAAAAAATCCCTTATGTTTTGCAAGTGTGCGGCCCTTCGGGCCGTGCGCGCAGCAAAACGGCAGAATTTTCGGAGCGAAATTCTAATTTCGCTCCGGGAATTCGCACGTCCCCTCGAAAAAAGCCCTGTGGGCTTTTTTCGCCGCTTCCCCTTGGCAGGGAAAGGCCGCGGGCCTTTCCCGCCAGCTATTATAGCACATTCATCTTGAATTTCCAACAAAAATACGGTATGATGGTCTATCATACCTTGGAGGTGCGTTATGCCTGATCAAAAGAGGCTTGAGGAATTGGAATCCCGGATCCCCCGGGGCGGCGTGCGGACGCGGTTCGCCCCCAGTCCCACGGGGTATATGCATGTGGGAAATCTGCGCACGGCGCTGTACACCTGGCTCATCGCCCGACACGCGGGGGGCAAATTTATCCTGCGCATCGAGGACACGGATCAGGGCCGGCTTGTGGACGGCGCGGTGGATGTGATCTACCGGACGCTGGAGCAGTGCGGGCTTGACCACGACGAGGGGCCTGACGTGGGCGGGCCTGTGGGGCCGTACATCCAGACGGAGCGCCGGGGCCTCTACCGGGAGTACGCGGAGGTCTTGGTGGAGAACGGCTTTGCCTACAGGTGCTTCTGCGGCAAGACCGAGTCGGAGGAGGACTCCGGGGACTTTGACCGGGGGCCGGATCCCTGCCGGGCCATGAGCCGGGAGGAGTCCGATGCCCGGGCCCGGGCCGGAGAGAGCTACGTCATCCGCCAGAAGATGCCCACCCAGGGATCCACCACCTTCCACGACGCGGTGTACGGGGACATCACCGTGGAGAACAAGGAGCTGGAGGATCAGATCCTGATCAAGTCCGACGGGCTGCCCACCTACAACTTTGCCAACGTCATCGACGACCACCTGATGGGGATCACCCATGTGGTTCGCGGGGCGGAATACCTCAGCTCCGCGCCCAAATACGACCTGCTCTATCGGGCCTTCGGGTGGGAGGTGCCCACCTATGTCCACTGCTCCTCCGTGATGGTGACAGACCGGGAGACGGGGCAGGCGCGGAAGATGTCCAAGCGCCACGGGGATCCCAGCTACGAGGATCTCATCCAGGACGGCTACCTCACCCCGGCGGTGGTGAACTATGTGGCCCTTTTGGGCTGGTCGCCGGGAGGGGAGCGGGAGATTTTCTCCCTGCCGGAGCTTGCGGAGATCTTTGACCTCCACGGCGTGTCCAAGTCCCCGGCTGTATTTGACATGGACAAGCTCACCTATTTCAACGCGGAATATATCCGGGCCATGACCCCGGAGGACTTCGCCGCGGCGGCGGAGCCGTATATCCGGCAGAGCGTGAAGAACCCGGCCATCGACCCGGCCCGGGTGGCGGCGCTTTTGCAGCAGCGGACAGAGAAATTCACCCAGATCCCGGAGAAGGTGGACTTCTTTGACGCCCTGCCCGCCTACGACCCGCAGCTCTACGTCCACAAGAAGTCCAAGACGGACATCCCCGGCTCCCTGGAGACGCTGAAGGCCCTCCTCCCCGCCCTGGAGGCGGCGGAGCGGTGGGATGAGGAGACGCTCCTGGCCCTGCTCACCCGGCTGGCCGCCGACCGGCAGGTGAAGAACGCCCAGGTGATGTATCCCCTGCGCATCGCCCTGTCCGGCAGGGCCGTCACCCCCGGCGGCGCCGTGGAGATCGCCTGCGTCCTTGGCCGGGACGAGAGCCTCCGGCGGATCCGGGAGGGGATCCGGCTCCTGTCATAAGCCGGCCCCGGCTTCGGCCTGTCAGAAAGCTCCATTTTATCCGCCGAAAGAAAAAATTGCAAAGAGTAAAACGCCCCTTTTGCGCCAAGGATAAGGCAAAAGGGGTGTTTTTTATGGTTCTCACAAAAAAGGCCGGAAGGCTTATCATCATCTATTCCCTGGCGGCGGTGCTGGTGATGGGTGGGTTCCTCCTCCGGGTCAGCCGGGAGCGGGACGCTTTGAAGCTGGCCGGGGCCGTGAGCTATGACCACGCCTTCGCCGAGCTGAATCAGGCCGTGGGGAGTCTGGACACGTCCATCCGGAAGACCCTGTGCGCCGCGTCCCCGTCCATGATCAGCGCCGTTTGCGCCCAGGGCTATGCCCAGTCCGCCGCCGCGGGCCAGGCCATCTCCAGCCTGCCCTACGGGAATATCGAGCTGGAACACACGGCGGCCTTTTTGACCAGGGCCGGGGACTATCTCCTGTACCTCTCCCGGGCCGGGGCCAAGGGGCACAGTCTGACCCAGGAGGAGCGCCAGGCCCTGACGGCCCTGGCCGAAAGCTCCGGGCAGGTGTCCCGGGCCTTGTCGGAGCTGACGGCGCGGCTGCTGGACGGGCAGATCTCCGTCAGTGAGCTGGAGCAGGCGGAGTCCCAGATCCGCGATGCCGGGGAGGAACTGGAGAGGGCCGGCTTCGTCCAGGGGTTCCGGGATATGGAGTCTGAGCTTCCGGAGCTTCCCAGCCTCATCTACGACGGGCCGTTCTCCGACCACATCCGCCGGGACGACCCGGCTCTTCTGCGGGGCCTGGAGGCCGTCGGCCAGGAGGAGGCCGCCGAGAAGGGGGCCAAATTCCTGGGGGTGAAGCCGGAGAGCCTCACCTTCTCCGCCCTGCGGGAGGGGGACATCCCGGTGTATGTGTTCACCCACCAGGACGGCGCCGAGGTGGAGACGGTGGAGGTGACACGCGCCGGGGGAAAGGTGATCTTCTACGGCACCGTCCGGGAGGGGGCGGAGGGCTCCGTCTCCCCCCAGGCGGCGGCGACAACGGCGGGGCGGTTTTTGGAGGCCCACGGCTTTTCCTCCATGACCCCCACCTACCACGAGGCCGAGGCCGGGGAGCTGGTGGTGAGCTTCGCCTATGAGCAGGACGGGATCCTGTGCTACCCCGACCTTGTGAAGGTTATGGTGGCCCTGGACACGGGCAAGGTCTGCGGCATGGAGGCGGCAGGGTATGTGATGTGTCACCGGGAGCGGGAGCTGTCCCCCTCCACCCGGGACTGGGAGCAGGCGAAAAAGGGTCTCTCCCCCTTCCTCACCCCGGTATCCCACCGGCCGGCCCTCATCCCCACCCAGGGGCAAAACGAGGTGCTGTGCGAGGAATACCTGTGCCAGACGCCGGAGGGCACCCACGCCCTGGTCTATCTCAACGCCGATACCGGGGAGGAGGAGAAGATCCTCTTGCTGCTGGAGTCGGAGTCGGGAACACTATCTATCTGACGGAAAGCCCTGACGGGCTTTCCGTCAGATAGATGGGGGACGTGCGAACCCCCCGGGGTGAATTCTGCGGAATTCACCCCGGGGGGTTCTGCTGCCGCGCTGCGCGCACGGCCCAGAGGGCCGTACACTTGCGCGGCAAGAGGGATTTTTTCCAAGGCACATGTCCTTGGAAAAAATATTTGGATTAGGGGAACGCGGAACGGGAGATTTTTCGTTGACCGGAGGCCTTCACCCGGCGTTACAGAGGGGACGGTTTCTTTGTACCACCAGTGCGCACACTGGTGTGACTAAAGAACCGTCCCCGTGTCACACCGGCTTCCCGGTGACGCTTGACGCTGCCCTTTCCCCGTTTATTATACCGCCCTCAATCAACGACGCGGGCCGCCGTGGGCGGCGGCCCCTACAGCAAATTTTAAAGTTTTCCGTCTTAACGCAACCGCTCTGTCACCCAACCCGCCCGGGCCGATGAGGTCATCGGCCCCTACGGGGAACCATTTTCCAACTTGCGCGGCAAGAGGGATTTTTTGCGAGGCAAAGCCCCACAAAAAATATTGAAATTGGAGACGCTGGTCGGGGCTTCTGACGTCACCGGGGAGCCGGTGTGACAAGGGGACGGTTCTTTAGTCACACCAGTGTGCGCACTGGTGGTACAAAAGAACCGTCCCCTTTGTCCCACCTCCTCAGAAAAACGGAGAAGGGTGTCGTCTCCGTGAAGCCGCCCCCGAACCCCACCGGCTCAGTCCAAAGGGTGCGACATACTACCGGGTGGCTCATCGCGTCGATTCGTCCAGAAAACCCCCGGGGGACTCCCCGGGGGTTTCTCCAGTAGGGGGCCCGCAGACCCCCTAACTGGTCGGTTCAAGGGGGTCCAGGGGGGAAATCGAAATCCCCCCTGGTCGGTTTTCCCTCTTTGTTACTTTCTCCCTTTTGACGAAATCAAAAGGGAGAAAGTAAAATACCCCGTCCGCCCTGCGGGCGGACACCTTTTTTCCCGTCGGGGAAAGCCCCCTCCCCGCCCTCCGGGCGGACCCCCTATTTAGGCGGCGGCTTCAACCTGTTCTCCAGAAGAGGTACGCAAACGCCGCCGCGTGGAACAGGAACAGGGTGGGAACCCAGAAGAGAAATTTACCGTGGCGGGTCTTGTGGCGCAGAAGGTGCATAGCCAGCAGCGCCCCCAGGGATCCCCCCAGGGCCGCGGCGGCCAGCAGGGTGGCCTCCGGGACTCGCCACATGTCCCTCTTGGCCCGGGATTTGTCCAGGGCAAACAGGGCAAAGGCGGCGGCGTTGATCAGGACGGCGTACACACAGAGGGCCGCTCTCATGGGGCAAGCCCCTCCCTCTGGCCGGCGGATTTGCGGCACAGCGCGTCGGCGATGGCCATTTTCCGGATCACGTCCCGGACTGTCCGCTCCAGCTCCCCGCCCTGGGAGTAGTCCGCCGGGAGCATAAAGTCCGCCCGCCCGTCCCGGAGGAGGGCGCCGGCCGTCTCCGTCCGTCCCTCCGGGTAGACGGCGATGGAGCAGCCGCCGTTGACCCGCACAAGCTTCATGCAGGGCACGTCCGTCACCCCGTCGCCGATGTAGATCATGTTCCGGAAGGGGATGGGGCGCTGATCCTCCGGGGTGTAGCGGTTCAGGGACATGTCGTCGGACAGGTCGGTGACGCCCTTGTTGATCCGGAAGAGAAACTGGGTCTTTGTGGTGTAATTTACCACATTCTTGGGCCAGACGGCCACCCCGTCCACGTCGTAGAGAAATTCGCAGGCGAAGACCTGGGCGAAGTTTTCATAGATGGCGGAGCCCTCGATGATCTCCCGAAGGCCGGAGGAGATGATATAGTGCCGCACCTCCACCCCCTGTTCCCGACCGAACCGGGTCATCCGCTGAAACCAGGTCTCCACGCCGGGGAAGAACTCCAGATCCTCCCCGAGCCGGACGAAGCTCTCCCGCCGGATGGATTTTCGCGCCGCCCTGGCCCTGTCCAGCATGGTGTACATATAGGCCAGGACGCTGTCCATCTTACTGCTCACGGCCAGCCGGTTGGAGGCCTCCCAGAACTCCCCCGGTGTCATGTTCACATGGGGGATAAAGCTGTACTCCTGCATGTCCTTGGTACACAGGGTCTTGTCAAAATCATACATCAGTGCCAGAGTCGGGACGGATTCGTTCATTTTCCCACTTCCTAAAATCGGGTTTTTCTGCTATATTATAGTATGTTCCCGAAAAAAACGCAAGATGATGCATTTTTGATGCAGGCCGGATGTAAAATACGGTCGAAAATACCGGGGGGAGACGGAACACATGATACGCATTTTGATCGTTGACGACGAACGGCCCATCGCCAATCTCATTAAAATGAGCCTGACAAAGGCCGGTTACAGCTGCACCTGTGTCTACGACGGCCTGGCGGCGGCGGATATTCTGGAGCGGGAGACCTTTGACCTGATCCTTTTAGACATCATGCTCCCGGGGGCCACAGGCTTTGAGCTGATGGACTACATACGGCCACTGGAGGTGCCGGTCATCTTCCTCACGGCCAAGGGGGACATCGCCGACCGGGTGCAGGGCCTGCGCATGGGGGCGGAGGACTACATCGTCAAGCCCTTTGAGATCGTGGAGCTGCTGGCCCGGGTGGAGGTGGTGCTTCGGCGCTACAACAAGCTGGCCAGCGTCATTGAGATCGCGGGCCTGTCCATCGACACCCGCTCCATGCGGGTCACCCGGGACGGGGAGGAGATCCCCCTGACCAACAAGGAATACAACCTGCTGCTGCTCTTTGCCCGGAACCCCGGCGCCGCCCTGTACCGGGAGACCATCTACGAGCGGGTCTGGGGCGGAGACTACAACGTGGGCAGCCGAACCGTGGATCTGCACATCCAGCGCCTGCGGAAAAAGGTGGGCTGGGAGGACAAGCTGGTATCCGTCCACAAGGTGGGATACCGATTGGAGGCCGGATCGTGAAATTTCGGGTCAAGATGACCGTGGGGGCCGTGACGCTCCTGGCTCTGATCTTCGGCATATGCGGGAGCCTGATGATCTCCGCCTCCTTCGACGCGATGGTGGAGAGCGAGCGGGACTCGGCCCTGCGCACCTACTACTCCGTCCAGAGTACCCTGCAGCTGGCAAACTCCATCTCCACCCAGTCCGGGTATGAGGACATCGTCAGCGCCCTGTCCACCCTGGGCGGCTCCAACAGGGCCCTGTGGGACGGGGTGTGTCTGGCCGGGGAGCAGCGGGAGCTGTACTCCTCCGGCATCCAGCCGGAGAAGCGGGAGACGAAGGCCGGGGTCTGCACCGTCAGCTACTGGGAGAACCAGGGGGAGCGGTATCTCCAGGTCTCCGGCTGTCTCAACGTAAACGACGAGATGCTCTCCCTCTATCTGCTGACCAACATCTCCGACATCTACGCCCTGCGGGACACCCAGCTGTCCACATACCGGCGGCTTTTAGTGCTGACGGTGATCATCGGGGCGGCCGGCTCCTACGTCATGGCGCTGCTGCTCACCCGGCCGCTGACGAAGCTCACCCGCACCGCCCGGCAGATCGGCCAGGGGGACCTGACAAGCCGGGCCGACGTGTCCAGCGGGGACGAGCTGGAGACGCTGGCCAAGGAGTTTAACGCGATGGCCGACAGGCTGGAGGCCAACATCGTAGAGCTTCAGGACAACGCCAAGCGGCAGACGGAGTTTATGGGCTCCTTCGCCCACGAGCTGAAGACCCCCATGACAAGCATCATCGGCTACGCCGACCTCATCCGCCGCCGGATGCTCAGTCCGGAGGAGGAGCAGGAGGCCGCCAACTATATCTTCACCGAGGGGCGGCGGCTTGAGAGCCTGTCCATCAAGCTCCTCGACCTGATCATTCTGAAAAAACGGGATTTCGACCTGGTGGAGGCCTCCCCCGACGCCATTGTGGCGGGGATCGTCCGGGTCATGCGCCCGCAGCTGTCCGCCCAGGGCATCACCCTGCGCTACAGGGCGGAACCGGGGCGGTGTATGCTGGAGCCGGATCTTGCCAAGTCCCTGATCATCAACCTGGTGGACAACGCCAGGAAGGCGATGGACAACGGGGGGGCGATCTTCATCCTCTCCGAGATGACGGAGGCGGGCTGCGCCGTCTCCGTGACGGACAACGGCCGGGGCATCCCGGAGAAGGAGCTGGCCCGGATCACCGAGGCGTTTTACCGGGTGGACAAGTCCCGCTCCCGCGCCCAGGGTGGCGTGGGCCTGGGGCTGGCTCTGTGCAACGAGATCGCCGGCCTCCACCACGGGGAGCTTCAGATCCGCAGCGTGGAGGGACGGGGCACCTCCATCACCGCGCATCTCAACGGGGGGCGGGTCTATGCGTAAGGTCAAGACGGCCCTGCTCTTCGCCCTGTGTGCGCTGACCTTTGTGTGCTGTGTCTTTTTGCCCAGGGCGATCCTGGCCGTCCGGGATCAGGCCCGGGGCGGCGACGGGGAGGAAGTGAAGGTGGACGACATTCGCCTCTTTCTCTTCCAGGATCTGGACACCGTGGGCAAGCTGCGGATAGCCGGCCCCTACTCCGGGGCCTCCCAGTACGCCTTTAACCGGGGGGAGCGGGTCAATCCCGGAACGGCCATCGGCTACGCCGCCGACCACCTGCGGGATCTCATCGCCGGGGTGGAGGAGTACGAGTGGACGGCGGAGGCGAAGCTCCTGACGGCCGGGGACGCCACCCTGACCGTGTGGTATGTCACGGCCTATTCCGACGTGGCGGACGCCGAGTTCATCCTGGACTTTGACACCGGGGATCTGCTGGCCATCCGCTGCAACATCTACGTCGGCGGCCGCAAGGAGGCCGCCCAGTACGGCATAGAGACGGGGCCGGGCCATTTTGAGGCGGATCTGTCCGTCTTGGATCCGGTGCAGTTCGGAAACTTTCAGGAATACTACATCCGCTGGTTTTTAAACAAGCTGGGGCTGGAATATACGGATGTCCTGGTCCCCGACGGCTTCTCCTGCATAGTGGTCGTCACGGATGAGAGCGGGGAGACCTGTTGGATCCCCTTCACCGTGACGGATTCCAGGGCCGGGAGGCATATTTATGTCAACTTCCGAGGAGGGGAGCCATGAGGCGAAAGACGGTATGGACCCTATTGGCCGCCGGGGTGCTGCTGGCGGTGAGCTTTGTGATGCCCGGGGCCGTCCTGACCCTGCGCAGCCGCGCCCTGGCCGCCCGGGATCAGGAGGTGGCGGCGGAGGAGGTGCATCTGAGCCTCCTGACCCCCCTGGACACGCCGGAGGCCCTGAAGGTGGCGGGGAGTACGGCCTCCACCGCCATTCCCCTGTCCTCCGGGCGGATCCACACGGAGGAGAACGTCCGGGCGGCGGCGGATCGGCTGGTCTATGAGGAGATCGGCGGCTACGACGTGTCCAACGGGGACTTCACCGTGACGACCGAGGTAGATCTGCGGGTGGGTGAGGACGGCAGCGCCCTGATCCTCTGGACGGTGAACTACGTCTCCGCAAGTGTGGATATCACCGTGGCGATGGACGACAGGAACCTGGCCTGCCTGGGGCTGACTTACGGGGAATACTTGAACAACGACGAGGCGTCCGCCCCGGACAGCGGCTCCCAGGCCGAGGCGGGGGAGGTCTCGGGTCTTTTGGATCCGGATCCGAAGGAATTTCCCACCTACGAGGAGTTTTACGGCGTGCTGGAGCTGGCCAACCGCGTGATCTGCCCCGCCTACGACTGCTTTGACTCCTTCGTCTACCAGGGATCGCACTCCACGATGAACATCATCCTGGCGGACGGCTCCGTGTACGCCATGCCCCTCACCCTCAGCGCCGCCTTCGATCAGCGGGGACAGGTGAGGTATATAGGGGTGAGCATAAATTAGCTGGCGAAAAAGGCCCTCGATTTCTCTGATGAGAAATCGAGGGCCTTTTCCTGCCAAGGGGATGCGTGCGGGAATATGCCCATGAATTCTGCGGAATTCATGGGCATATTCCCTGCTGCCGCGCTGTGCGACCAGTCTGCGGACTGGACACTTGCGCGGCAAGAGGGATTTTTTCCGACGTACATGCCGCCGGAAAAAATATTTAAAATGGGGGATGCGGGTCGGGAGATTGTCCGTCTTCTGAGGAGGTGGGACAGCGGGGACGGTTCTTTCGTCACATCGGAGCAAAGCGGAGATGGGACTAAAGACCCGTCCCCGTGTCACACCGGCTTCCCGACAACGCACGACCCCGTCTTTCCCGTCCCCTTTGTCCCACCTCCTCAAAGAATGAAAATAGAGCGTTACCACCAATTTAATCTGTACGGGCCGCCGCCCACGGCGGCCCGCGTCGTTGATTGAGGGCGGTATAATAAACGGGGAAAGGGCAGCGTCAAGCGTCCCCGGAGGCCGATGTGACACGGGCCGACGAGGTCGTCGGCCCCTACGGCAAGGACGAAGGTTTGTACGTTGACCGCGAGATGTTGGAGTATTTCGGCAGGCGGGCCGCCGTGGGCGGCGGCCCCTACAGTCTGTAAGAGTCCCCCTGTAGGGGCCGATGACCTCATCGGCCCGGGCGGGTTGGGTGACAGAGCGGTTGTGTTAAGATAGAAAACTTTAAAATTTGCCGTAGGGGCCGCCGCCCACGGCGGCCCCTGTCGTTGATTGAGGGCGATATAATAAACGGGGAAAGGGCAGCGTCAAGCATCACCGGCTTCCTCAGACGCACATCGCCTTTCCCCGTCCCTCAGTTCCGCCCTTCACGGGGCCTGGCCATCGAATATGTCGTTTTCATGCCTTTTCGATACATCGGCATAGCAAGAATGATACACGCCGCCTTTACAATGTCTGGCCGTTGAGCTTTTTGTAAGGGGGGCTTTTTGATGAGACGAAAACGGCGGGGCGGGTGCCTTCTCCCGGCGGTCGTTCTCCTGGCGGCGGGAATCGTCCTCTTGTGGCCGGCCCTCCCCGGGGGTGAGGGCGAGTCCCCCTCTCCCCCGCAGGACGGGGAGGAGCTTCCGGCGCAGGAGGATCCCCCGGCGTATTCCGGGCCGGAGCATGAACCCGGCGCCGGGCCTGAGGCGGAGCCGGGGACGGAGCGGAACATAGAGGAGCTGCTGTCGCAGCTGCCGGAGGGGCTCCGGAAGCTCTACGACACCGTGCCGGAGGCCCGGGAGTTCGTCCTGGGCTGCGTCACCGGGGCGGCGGATCCGGCGGGGGACGCGGGCCTTGAGGGGCTGGATCTCTCCCAGGTGCCGGAGCTTTTCCAGTGGGACCCGCGCTGGGGGTACGCCGTCTACGCCGGGAACCTGATGGGCATCTCCGGCTGCGGCCCCACGGCCCTGTCAATGGCCGCCATCTACCTGACCGGGGACACGTCCCTGACCCCGAAATTCGTGGCGGAGTACGCGGAGAAAAACGGCTACAGCTCCCCCGGGGACGGCACGGCCTGGACGCTGTTCTCCCAGGGGGCACAGGGGCTGGGCCTTCGCTCCCGGGAGATCCCCCTGGTGAAGGCGTACATCGACAGCGCCCTGGAAAACGGGGCCGTTGTGGCCCTGATCCTGGGCCCCGGGGACTTTACAAATTCCGGCCACTACATCCTGCTCACCGGCGTGACGCCGGAGGGCTACCGGATCCGGGATCCCAACAATCCGGCCAACAACAAGACCGTGTGGAGTTACCAGCGTCTGGAAAATCAGATCCGGAATATCTGGGCCTTGACCGCCATGCCGTGACCGGCGGGAAAAAGTTTACTTTCAAGGGGGAAAGAGCTTGACAACCCGCCGGTGGATTAGGTATAATCAGGTTACATAAACCTCTGGGGGTATTATGTAAACTTTCCATGTTCTGTAAAAGCGGGACAAAAGTGAGGGATTTTTTATGAAGAAACGCATTCTCAGCACGCTTCTGGCGCTTATGCTGGTGCTGGCGCTGGTGCCCGTCACGGCATCGGCCGGCGCGGCGTACACCGCCCAGACCATCGCCTCCGATTACTTCTACAAGCAGCTGAATGACCGGTCAAAAGCCATCTATGACAAGCTCCTTGCGGAGTTCACCGGCTCCGGGAAGGAGGCCTACTACACCGGGACGAAGACCATCGACCTTATGAACCTCAAGGGCATCGACAAGGCCGCCGTTGAGGGGTACATAAAGGGCAGCCGGGATCTCTTCAACGACTTCTGCGCCGCCAAGGACGCCCTGGATCTGGATCACTCCGAGATCTGGTGGATGGACTCCGGGTATCTCACCTTCCGGGTCACCCAGGAGGACAACGGGGATTACCATGTGATCATCGGCCCCGGCAGAGGCGACACCTATCTGCTGGGCGGCAAGACGATTGACGATGTGGCGGAGAAGGACAGGGCCGTGAACGACGCCATCAACAAGATGGTGGACACCGCGGTGAAGGCCCTGAACAACGACAACGCCGCCAACTACTCCGACGCGGACAAGGTCTCCTACCTTGTGCGCAACATCCACGACCAGATCACCAACGGCATCCACTACCGCTACGAGATCGAGTGCCATCTGGCCGACAACGCCAAGTACATCCGGACGATCTACGGCTTCGTCACCCACGAGGGCGTCTGCGAGACATACGCCCGCACCCTTCAGGTGGCCCTGCGGCGCGCCGGGATCCAGTGCGTGCTGATCCACGGCGTCCAGTCCAAGGGCACCCCTGAGGACCACATGTGGAACGCCGTGAACATCCCCGACAGCACCGGCGACCACTGGTATGTGGTGGACGCCACCTTCGACGATCCCCTGGTGGCCAACTACAACGGCACCCGGGATCTCACCTTCCACGAGGGCGTTGACGGCCGGGAGACCGGCACCTACCTGCTGGTGGGCCAGTCCACCGTGGGACAGTATTGGAATCCCTCCGGATATGTGTCCACCGGGCTTTTTGAGTTCACCTATCCCACCATCGAGGCCTCCAGCTACGCCGGCTCCGCGCTGGAGGGGGACTTCAACGGCATCGAGGTGAAATACTCCGCCGGCGGCACGATGGAGGACAGCATCCCCGCCGGGGTGTTCTCCGTGACCTACAAGGGCATGAACGCCGCGGCCGCCAGGGAGCTGGGTCTGTACTTCATGGTGAAGTTCTACGACTACCACCAGGACGGCACGGCCGACGTGATGCAGGAGTGGTACTACGCCGACGCCTCCTTCATCCTGGCCTCCGACAACCCCTACTTCGGGGATCTGCCTGACGGACTGCGCATCTCCACGGCTACCTGCGAGTATGTGGATATCGCCGTCACCTCCCGGGAGCCGGATCACCGGGACGAGTGGTCCTCCAACCCGAGTACAAGCTACCTGTCCAAGCACCCCGAGGCCGGCTTCTTCCACGGCAGCGAGAGTGAGATCGTCGCCCAGACGGGTATGCTCTTTAACATGAACTCCGGTTACGAGGCGCCCCCCTATGTGGCGTCCCAGTTCCCCGCCCCCAACGGCAACGCCACGGCCGGGGTAAATTACCGGTTCAAGGTCACCTTTGACGACGACCTCTACCACATCCTCCCCTCCGACACCAACGCCGCCAACGGCATCGCCACGGTGGACGCCTACGAGGACAACTACGAGCAGGCCAGGACTCAGGCCGTCCAGGTGCGGTACACCACCTATCAGGAGGATCTGCACAAGGGCGACGGCAGCGCCAAGCTCCACCAGATCGCCGGGGATCTGCCCTTTGACAAGAACAAGGACGGCATCGTGGACATGACCGGCTCCGACGTGGATTTCAAGTGGATCTACAAGTACGAGGGCAACTTTGACCAGTGCCCCAACAAGGCCAAGCACAAGAACGGCATGTGCGACGTGAACGAGGGCTGCGCCCTTGTGGGTGTGGAGTTCAACTTCCGCGCCTCCGATCTGTGGATCGACGACATCACCGAGTACAACTTCTCCCTGGAGGGCGTTGTGGGGTCCCGCTCCAGCAAGTTCCCCAACAACTTCTCCGTTATCGCGATGGTCCCCGGCCTGTGCCCCGCCTGCTACCGCAGCCAGGGCATCGACTGGAACCTGTGGGGCCAGCCCACGCTTTTGGACGCCCCGGAGAACCTTGACCTTCTGGGCATGGCCCAGGCCGGCGGCACGGATACCGAGACCCTGGAAAAGCTGGACGCCCAGATGCGCCAGGACGACCTCAACGGCCGCCTGATGCTGGTGGTTGAGGACAAGAGCAAGGGCGCCGGGAACCGCGAGGAGTATGAGGAGATCAACGGCTACCTGGAGGACACCAACCGGGTGAGCGGCGAGATCGCGGCCTCCTCCGTGTTCGAGATCAACTTCAACCGCATCTGCCCCATGGTGAAGCTCAAGGCCAACGCCGGCCAGTCCCTGCGCGTGCAGGTGGGCTACCCCGCCGGCGTGACCTACGAGTCCCTGGGCAAGGGTGAATATGAGCTGAAGGCCTTCCACTTCACCCGCTGCGACGCCAACAACAAGTGCGCCAACTACTCCGACCCGAACCACAAGGACGGGGACCACATCGTGGGCGTGGACGAGATCCAGATCATCCCCACCCCCTACGGCATGGTTCTCATGTGCAAGTCCTTCTCCCCCTTTGAGATCGTCGCCGTCAAGAAGGACGGCGGCACCCCCGTGACGGAGACCGTCCACAACGTGGTGGTCGTCTCCGACATGAACGGCAAGGTGCTGATCAACGGCACCACCCCCGCCGTGGGCGATGCCGGCAACCAGCAGGTTCGTGAGGGCGGCTCTTTGACCTTCACCGTGCAGGCCAACGACGGCTTTGTGGTGGACACCGTCTCCTTCGGCGGCGAGTCCATCGCGCCTGACGCCAACGGCCGGTACACCCTGTCCAACGTCACCCGGAGCGACGTCCTCAGCGTCACCTTCCTGCCTGAGGAGGTCAAGACCGCCGAGACCGCCGCTTACGGCCAGACGGTGGTCACCCAGGTCTGCCGTCACACCAACACCACGACCATCCCCGGCAAGGCGGCCACCTGCACCGAGAACGGCCGCATGGACAAGATCGTCTGCACCGACTGCAACGCCGTCCTCCAGAATGACGACGTCATCCCCGCCACCGGACATCAGCACCTGCAGACCGTCCGGGAGCCGAAGGCGGCCACCTGCACCGAACCCGGCAACACCGCCGAGGTCGTCTGCCAGGACTGCCATCAGACCGTGACCAACTACTCTGTCATCCAGGCCCTGGGCCATGTGATGGGCAGCAAGGTGGAGACCGGCAAAGTGACCTGCCAGGGCACCGAGGTCCAGTTCACCTGCGACAGGTGCGGCGTCACGGAGACCACCTTTGAAAACCGTGGCAACAAGGATCACAACTTTATCATTTCCGTGTCCTCCACCCCCGCCACCTGCACCCAGGATTCCACCGAGACCCTGAAATGCGAGTGGTGCGACGAGATCACCGTCCAGGTGAACAAGGGCACCGCCCTGGGCCACAAGTGGGACGAGGGCTACTGCACCGAGTGCGGCGAGTATCAGTGCCGGGAGAACCACGCCCATGTGGAGACCCTCCCCAAGAAGGATCCCACCTGCACCGAGCCGGGCCTGACCGAGGGCAGCAAATGCTTAGACTGCGGCCAGACCATCGTGGAGCAGAACCAGATCCCCGCCACGGGCCACACCTACGGCAGCGACCACAAATGCACCGTCTGCGGCCATGAGCAGTCCACCAAGCAGCACACCGAGGAGATCATCCCCGCTGTCCCCGCCACCTGCACCTCCACCGGCCTCACCCAGGGCAAGCGCTGCTCCTCCTGCGGCGAGATCCTGGTCAAGCAGGAGGTCGTCCCCATGCTGGATCACGAGTGGGACACCGACCACATCGTCTGGCACTGGTCTGAGATCGACGGCGTCAGCGCCACCGCCCAGATCACCTGCACAGTGGGCAATCACTCCGAGACCCTGACGGCCACCGTGACCTCCAGCCAGACAAAGGCCCCCACCTGCACCCAGGACGGCGAGAGCAAGTTCACCGCTTCCGTGGAGTTTAACGGCAAGACCTACACCGACAACGACGGCGGCAAGACCATCGTCCTCCCCGCCACCGGTCACACCTTTGATCTCAACGGGACGCCCGCGTCCACCACGCCGGCCACCTGCACCCAGCACGCCACCAAGACGTACAAGTGCGCCAACTGCGACGCCACGGAGGTCGTCACCGACGAGGCGGGCGGATTTGCCCCCCACCAGATGGCCCCCGATCCCACAAGATCCGTCCCCGCCGGCTGCACCACCCCCGGCCTGGCCGTTGAGGCCTGCGCCGTGTGCGGACACACCACGGAGACAAATCTCCCCGCCCTTGGACATGACTATGACGAGAACGGCACCTGCACCCGCTGCGGCGCCACGACCTCCAAGCCCTCTGTGCCCTCCGTGCCCTCCGGCCCGACCCTGCCCGTGACGCCCCCCGCCACCGAGCCGGAGAAGCCCGACGAGCCGGCAAAGCCCGTGTCCTTCCCCGACGTACCAGAGAACGCCTGGTACAGCAAGTACCTGGATGCCGTCACCTCCCGCGGACTGATAAAGGGCGATCAGAACGGCAACTTCAACCCCGGTCAGACCACCTCCCGCGGACAGCTGATGACCATCCTGGCCAGGCTGGCCGGCGTGGATACGGAGGGCTCCACCCCCTGGTACAAGGCCGGCCTTGACTGGGCCGTGGAGAACAAGATCTCCGACGGCACCAACCCCGGCAACAACCTGACCCGTGAGGAGTTCGCCGTCATGCTCTACCGGTTCGCGAAGGAGCCCGCCGTCACCGGCAGCCTGGACGCCTTCCCCGACGCCGCCAACGTCCACGCCTGGGCGCGTGACGCCGTCCTCTGGGCCGTGAACACCGGCATCATCACCGGCACCCAGGACGCCAACGGCGTGATCCGCTTAGATCCGCTGAGCGAGGCCAACCGTGCCGTCGCCGCCGCGATCCTGTCCAGATTCATACTGGGTTGAAAGCCCCTTGGGCTTTCAACCCCAAGGGGAACGGATGCTGGCTTGGAAGGCCGCAGGGGCTAAACTGGCTTGAAAGGCCACAGGAGCCTTCTGGCGAGGGCAGCTTTTAGCGCCTTTCCTACCCTGGCGGTAAGCCCCTGCGGCCTTCCAATGCCAAAGGGGACGTGCGAAAGGCCCAACGTGAATTCTGCGGAATTCACGTTGGGCCTTTCTGCTGCCGCGCTGTGCGACCAGTCTGCGGACTGGACACTTGCGCGGCAAGAGGGATTTTTTGCGAGGCAAAGCCCCGCAAAAAATATTTGGATTGGGGACGCGGGTCGGGAGATTTTTCGTTGACCGGAGGCCTTGACCCGGCGTTACAGAGGGACGGTTCTTTTGTCACACCTCCGCTGACGCTGCGGTGGTACAAAAAAACCGTCCCTCAGTCCCGCCTTTGTCGGAGGAACTACCCGCCTCCTCAAAGGAACGGAAAAAGAGCGTTACCATCCATTCAATCTGTACGGGCCGCCGCCCACGGCGGCCCGTGTCACGATGATTGAGGGCGGTATAATAACCGGGGAAAGGGCAGCGTCGAGCGTCCCCGGAAGGCCGGTGTTACACGGGGACGGTTCTTTAGTCACACCAGTGTGCGCACTGGTGGTACAAAAGAACCGTCCCCGCTGTCCCACCTCCTCAAAAAACGGAGAAGGGTGTCGTCTCCGTGAAGCCGCCCCCGTCCCCCACCGGTTCCGTCCCAAGGGCGCGGCACACAACCGGGTGGCTCATCGCGCCGATTCGTCCCCTGCACTCCCGGGCAGCTCCCCGGGGGTGTCTCCAGTAGGGGGCCGCAGCCCCCTAACTGGTCGTTTTTAAAAGGTGGGGTCCAGGGGAGGGAAAATCGAAATCCCTCCCCTGGTTGCTTTTCTCCTCTTTGTTACTTTCTCCTCTTTTGTCAACACAAAAGAGGAGAAAGTAAAATACCCCGTCCGCCCTTCGGGCGGACACCTTATTCCCCCGTGGGGGAACCTCCCCGTCCCCCTCCGCCTTTCAGGCGGACTTCTTTCCCTGCGGGAATGCCCCGGCCCCCGCCCGGACTGCGGCAAAAAAGACCTTCTTGACAAGGGGAGGATCCTTTAGTAAAATATGCCCTGAACTACCCGTCAAAAAAGAGAATAATCCCCTTTGGGGCTTTTGAAAACCCCTCCATTGGGGTATGATCCGGGTCAGGGGGCGGCCCTCTCCCCTGGATCTATACAAAAGGAGCGTCAGTCATGGCAAAGAACGCAATACGGCCCCGGGGCGCCGGGGCGGTGAGATTTTACGCGGCGCTGTGGGCGGCCAAGCTGAGCCGTCCGCTTTTGAAGATCACCCGGCACAACGGCACGAATTTCCCCGGGGAGCTGGCGCTGAAGCTGTGTCCGGATTTTCTCCGGTATATGGCGAGACCGGAGAAGATCATCACCGTCACCGGCACGGACGGCAAGACAAGCGTCAACAACCTGATCTGCGACATGCTGGAGGGCGCCGGGTACAGTGTCCTCAGCAACCGTCTCGGCTCCAACATCAACTCCGGCGTGGCCACAAGCCTCCTGGCCGGATGCACGGTGTTCAATCGGTGCCGGTACACCGTGGGGGTATTGGAGGTGGATGAGCGCTCCTCCAAGCGCGTCTACCCCAGCATCACCCCGGACTACACCGTCATCACCAACCTGTTCCGGGACTCCATCATGCGCAACGGACACCCGGAGTACATCGCCGGCTTCCTGACGGACAGCATCCCACCGGAGACGAAGCTGATCCTCAACGGGGACGATCTGATCTCCGTCTCCGTGGCGCCGGGGAATCCCCGGGCGTATTTCGGCCTGACGCGGCTTGACACCGACGTGACCGAGTGCGTCAACCGGATCAACGACCTGCGCATCTGCCCCCGCTGCGCCGGGAAGCTGGAGTATGAGTACCTGCGCTACCACCACATCGGCCGCGCCCACTGCGGCGACTGCGGGTTTGAGTCCCCGGCCTACGACTACGCCGGGACGGATGTGGATTACGATCACATGACCATGACCGTCCGGGACGCCGGGGGCGAGGGGCACTACAGGCTCCTGTCCGACAGCGTCTTCAACGTCTACAACCAGCTTACCGCCATCGCCGTAATGCGGGAGCTGGGCATGGAACACGGTCAGATCGAGAGGCTCACCCAGGGGCTGAAGATCGCGGAGAGCCGCTACAGATCCGACATCGCCGGGGATGTGGAGGTGGTCATGCAGCTGTCCAAGGATCGGAACGCCCTGGCCTGCTCCCGGGTCTTTGACTATGTGTCCACAAGGCCGGGGAAGAAGGAGCTGCTCCTGATGATGAACAACCTGAACGACGAGAAAAACTGGTCGGAGAACGTGTGCTGGCTGTATGACTGCGACTTTGAGTTTTTGAATAACGACTCCGTGACCCAGATCGTGGTCACCGGCCCCCGGGCCAAGGACTACTACCTGCGGCTGCGGCTGGCCGGTGTGCCGGAGGAGCGGATCGCCTGCGTCCGAGACGAGCTGGAGGCGGCGGAGCTTTTGAAGCTGGAGTCCGGCAGCCATGTGTATATCCTGTACGGCACGGACAGCACCTGTATGAAGATTGCCTCCCAGGTGCGGGAGCGCGTCATCGCCAGAGCCACGGAGGTGTCCAAATGATCATTGAGGCCCTTTACCCCGAGGTGTGCAACCTGTACGGGGATCTTTCCAACATCCGATATCTGGCCAGGAGCTGCGGCGCGGAGATCGTGAACACCTCCCTGAAGGAGACGCCCCGGTTTGTCACGGAGGATCCGGCCCTTGTGTACATGGGCACCACCACGGAGCGCGGGCAGGAGCTGGTGCGGGACGCCTTCGCCCCCCACCTGGAGGCCCTGCGGCGGCGCACGGAAAACGGCGGCGTCACCCTGATCACCGGGAACGCCCTGGAGATCTTCGGGGAGTATATCCAGGACGACGGCGGGAACCGGATCCCCATGCTGGGCCTCTTCCCCACCCACGCCGTCCGGCGCATGATGAACCGGTACAACTCCCTGTACCTGGGGGAGTTTGAGGGGATGAAGATCGTGGGGTTCAAAAGCCAGTTCGGCCACTCCTGGGGGGACGTGGGCCAGGGCCTGTTCAACACCCTGCGCGGCCCCGGCCTCAACCCCGATGTGAAGCCGGAGGGCATCCGGATCAACAACCTGATGGCCACCTATGTCATCGGGCCGCTGACCGTCCTCAACCCGCCCTTCGCCAAGTACCTGCTGGGCCTGATGGGCGTGGAGGAGCCGGTTTTGGCCTTTGAGGACGCCGCCCTGGACGCCTACAACACCCGTGTGACGGAATTTTCCGATCCCAAGCGGGGCCTGACCTACTGATTTGGGCCTGACCCCCTTGAAAAGAGGAAAGATTTGTCGTATAATCCTGTTATGCAGAAAAACATTAAAGGAGGCTCTATTCATGGGCAAATTTGTCATCCGCAAAACCGCCACGGGCGTCAAGTTCAATCTGAAGGCCGGCAACGGCGAGATCATCGGCGTCAGCGAGGTCTACTCCGGCGAGGCCGCCTGCCGCAACGGCATCGAGTCCGTGCGCAAAAACGCCCCCCAGGCGAATTTAGAGGATCAGACCGTGGCGGACTTCCAGCCCGCCAAGCACCCCAAGTTTGAGGTCTACACCGACAAGGCCGGGGAGTTCCGTTTCCGCCTCAAGGCCGGCAACGGCGAGATCATCCTGACCGGCGAGGGCTACAAGGCCAAGAGCGGCTGCCTGAACGGCATCGAGTCCGTGCGCAAAAACGCTACCGACGCCGACGTGACGGAGGAAGACGCATGACCGACATCAAGGAGAAGATCCAGGAGATCGTGACCAAGGTGAAAAGCGACGGCGATCTGATGGAGGAGTTTAAAAAGGACCCCGTCAAGACCGTGGAGAAGCTCTCCGGCGTGGATCTTCCGGACGACGTGGTGAAGAAGGTGGCGGACGGCGTCAAGGCCGCCCTGGCGGGCGGGAAGCTTGCCGACGCCGCCGGCGACATCAAGGACAAGCTGAAAAAGCTCTTTTAAAGGGATCCCTTCCGACGCGCACGCCGCCGGAAGGAAGACGGAATCCGCTTTTTTTGACAATCTGTAAAAAACCGCCCCTCCGGGGCGGTTTTTTTCGGAACAATTCCGTCTTTCCCAACGTCTCCGATTGGGCTATAATGATTCCATCACATGAAAGTATCAGGAGGAATCCGCTATGGATTACGCCAAAGAGTCCCTTCGTCTCCACGGGGAGTGGAAGGGTAAAATTCGCGTCGAAGCCGCCGTTCCCGTGGCGTCAAAGGAGGATCTGAGCCTGGCCTACACCCCCGGCGTGGCCCAGCCGTGCCTGGAGATCCAGAAGGACCCCAGCAAGAGCTACGATTTGACCCTGCGCCACAACCTGTGCGCCGTCATCACCGACGGCACGGCCGTTCTGGGTCTGGGGGACATCGGCCCCGAGGCGGGTATGCCCGTGATGGAGGGCAAGTGCGTGCTGTTCAAGGCCTTTGGCGGCGTGGACGCCTTCCCCCTCTGCGTAAAGACTAAGGACGTGGACGAGTTTGTGAACACCGTGGCCCTGATCTCCGGCTCCTTCGGGGGCATCAATCTGGAGGACATCTCCGCCCCCCGGTGCTTTGAGATCGAGCGCAAGCTCAAGGAGCGCTGCGACATCCCCATCTTCCACGACGACCAGCACGGCACCGCCGTCATCACCCTGGCCGGCCTCACCAACGCCCTGAAGGTGGTGGGCAAGCGCCGTGAGGACGTGAAGATCGTCACCTCCGGCGCCGGCGCCGCCGCCGTGGCCATTGTGAAGCTCCTGCTGTCCGCGGGCTTTAAGGATATCACCATGACCGACCGCACCGGCGCCATTTACGCCGGGCGGGAGAACCTGAACTGGATCAAGGCCGAGATGGCCCAGGTCACTAATCCCCAGCACAAGACGGGAAGCCTCGCCGACGTGATCGTGGGGGCGGACGTGTTCATCGGCGTCTCCGGCCCCGGCACGTTGACAACCCAGATGGTGGAGACGATGGCCAAGGACGCCATTATCTTCGCCTGCGCCAACCCCACGCCGGAGATCTTCCCGGAGGACGCCAAGGCCGGCGGGGCCAGGGTCATCGCCACGGGCCGCAGCGACTACCCCAACCAGATCAACAACGTCCTGGCCTTCCCCGGCATCTTCCGGGGGGCCTTCGACGTCCGGGCCTCCGACATCAACGAGGAGATGAAGATGGCCGCCGCCCAGGCCCTGGCGGGCCTTATCTCCGACGACGAGCTTTCGGAGGATTACATCATCCCCGCCGCCTTTGATCAGCGCGTAGGCCCGGCCGTGGCCGCCGCCGTAGCCGAGGCCGCCCGCAGAACGGGAGTAGCAAGATAGGGCTGGCGAAAAAGGCGTGATGGTTCTCGTAGAGAACCATCACGCCTTTTTCTGCCAAGGGGAACGTGCGGGAAAAGGCTCCTGAATTCTGCGGAATTCAGGAGCCTTTTCCCTGCTGCCGCGCTGTGCGACCAGTCTGCGGACTGGACACTTGCGCGGCAAGAGGGATTTTTTCCAAGGCACATGTCCTTGGAAAAAATATTTGAATTAGGGGGAGCGGATCGGGGGATTGTCCGTCTTTTGAGGAGGTGGGACAGCGGGGACGGTTTCTTTGTACCACCAGTGCGCACACTGGTGTGACTAAGGAACCGTCCCCGTGTCACACCGGCTCCCCGGGGGCGCTTGACGCAGCCCTTCTCCGTGCCCCACAGGGGACGGTTCTTGTGAACCACCTCCGCTTACGCTGCGGTGTCCCACAAAAACCGTCCCCGTGAGGCAATGATAACTCTCAGTTGTCGATACCTGAGGAGGCGGTTCAACAGGGACGCCGACCTCCCGTAGACGTTGGAGGCCTCCACCCGGCGTTATTGCGGCCCTCAATCATCGCGGCACGGGCCGCCGTGGGCGGCGGCCCCTACGGCATATTTTAAAGTTTTCTATCTTAACGCAGCCGATCTGTCACCCAACCCGCCGGGCCGATGAGGTCATCGGCCCCTACAAGGGGTTTTTACAAACAGTAGGGGCCGCCTCTCTTGGCGGGCCGCCCCTCAATTTTGCATCATTGTCCGAATCGACGGCATTTGGTGTATGTAGGGGCCGACGACCTCGTCGGCCCGTGTTCCGATTACCACCGGGTATCGATTCAACGCAATGTAAACGACGCGGGCCGCCGTGGGCGGAGGCCCGTACAGATTGAATGGATGGTAACGCTCTTTTTCCGTTCCTTTGAGGAGGTGGGACAAAAGGGAGGGAGAAAGGTACATCTACGGCAGCCGGTGTTACACGGGGACGGTTCCTTAGTCACACCAGTGTGCGCACTGGTGGTACAAAGAAACCGTCCCCGCTGTCCCACCTCCCCAGAAGACGGGATGTTCCTTCGTGAAAGGCGGGACTGAGGGACGGTTTTTTTGTCACACCGCAGGTGGGACTAAAGAACCGTCCCTCTGTAACGCCGGGTCATGGCCTCCGTATAACGGAAACTGCCCCGTCCCTCGTCCCCCCAATTCCAATATTTTTTGCGGGGCTTTGCCTCGCAAAAAATCCCTCTTGCCGCGCAAACGTGCGCCCTTGGGCGTGCGCTGCAGCGCGGCAGCAGAAAGACCCGGCGTGAATTCCGCAGAATTCACGCCGGGTCTTTCGCACGTTCTCTTTGGCATTGGGAGGCCTTCAGGCCTTCCAAGCCAGCCTCCGTTCCCCCTTGGGATTGAAAGCCCAAGGGGCTTTCAACCCAGCTTTTCTTCCAGCCACCGGATCGCGCAGTGGGTCAGGCCCGCGGCGCCCACGGGGAGGACGTCCTCGTTAAACAGCACCTTGGGGTTGTGGGAGGGGGCGTCTCCCCTCTCGTCGGCGAAGCCGGAGGCCAGGTAGATGAAGGCCGTTGGGATCCGCTCCGCCACCAGGGAGAAATCCTCCGAAGCGCTGGAGGCGATGCCCTGGTACTCGGCATAGCCGGGGATATTCAGCTCCCGCAGGTAGCTCACCATCCGGCGGACGGTCTCGCCGTGGCACACAAGGGGCGGCACGCCCCGGGGGATCTCCACCTGTGCCTCCCCGCCGTAGGCGGCGGCGATGCCCTGGGTAAGCTCCCGGATGCGGCGCAGCAGCTTGTCCCGGGCCTCCCGGTCGTTGGTGCGGATCGTCCCCTCCAATATGGCGGTGTCCGGAATGATGTTGGCGGTGGAGCCGGCCTCAAAATGGCCCACGGTGAGGAGGGTGGATTTCTGGGGATCGGACTCCCGGGCGATCAGCTCCTGAAGGCCCAGATGCACCTGGACGCCGATGTTGATGGGATCCACCGCCGTGTGGGGATAGGCCCCGTGGCCGCCCCGGCCCCGGATGGTGATCTTGAAGATGTCCGTGGAGAACATCATGGTGGTGGCGTCGTTATACATGACAAGCCCCACAGGCAGCTTGCCGGGGCCGGTGTGGAAGGCCAGGGCGGCGTCGGGCACCGGGTCGTCCAGGATGCCGTTTTCGATCATGTTCCGGCTGCCCTCAAAGGTCTCCTCCGCCGGCTGGAACATGAATTTCACCGTTCCCCGCAGCTCCCCCTCCCGCTCCTTCAGCATCCTGGCCGCCGTCAGCAGCATAGCCGCGTGGCAGTCGTGCCCGCAGGCGTGGTTCTCCGTCCCCGTGGGGCAGGCGAAGGGCAGGCCGGACTCCTCCGGCATGGGCAGGGCGTCCATATCCGCCCGCAAAAGAAGTACCGGCGAGCCGGACCCCAGGGTGGCCGTCACGCCCTTCCCCAGCGGCCGGGGCGTCAGGCCGTACTGGGTGAGCTTCTCGGTGACATACCGGACGGCCCGGGGCGTCTCCAGGCCGCACTCGGCGTTTTTGTGGAAGAAGCGGCGGTTCTCCACCGTCTCGTCTCTCAGCTCCAGGGCTCTCTCATACGCTTGCATAGCAATTCCTCCTTTTGTCCGGGGAAAGCTCTCCCAAAAAGTTCCGATCTCCCCCGGCCGGTCTTATGGGGGTATTATACACCATTTTCCGTTGACTTGGAAGTAGGTTTGGTGTAGAATTTTGGGAAAGCACACAAAGCGGAAGGGGGCGAACACCGGCATGGTCATCCGGATCCAGGATCTGTCCGCGCCGGAGCTGGACATGTTTGCGCGTCTCACCGAGGCGCAGCTACGGAACGTGAAGGAGCCGGAGAAGGGGATCTTTATCGCGGAGAGTCCCAAGGTGATCAACACGGCCCTGGACGCGGGGTGTCAGCCCCTGGCCCTGCTCATGGAACAGCGGCATTTAGAGGGGGACGGGGCAGAGATTGCCGCCCGGTGCCCCCAGATCCCCCTGTACACCGGGGAGCGGGAGCTTCTCCGGTCCCTGACGGGCTACACCCTGACCCGGGGGGTGCTGTGCGCCATGCGCCGGCCAAAGCCCCTCCCGCCCCAGGCTCTCCTCCCCTCCGCCCGGAGGGTGGCGGTGCTGGACGGGATCATGGACGCCACAAACGTGGGGGCCATCTTCCGCTCCGCGGCGGCCCTGGGGCTGGACGGCGTCCTCCTGGCGCCGGAGTGCTGTGATCCTCTGAACCGCCGGGCCGTGCGGGTGAGCATGGGCGCCGTCCTCCAGATCCCCTGGGCGTATTTCGACGCCTGGCCCCGGGGCGGGCTGGAGTTGCTGCGCTCCGCCGGATTCCGTGCCGCCGCCCTGGCCCTCAGCGAGAACGCCCTGCCCATTGACTACCCCGATCCGGCGCGGGAGCCGCGGCTGGCTCTTGTGCTGGGGGCGGAGGGGGACGGACTGCCCTCCTCCACCGTGGCGATGTGCGACTACACCCTGCGGATCCCGATGGCCCGGGGGGTGGACTCGCTGAACGTGTCCAACGCCGCGGCCGTGGCCTTCTGGCAGCTGCGGGCCAGGGAGTGATTGGGAATTTTAGGTTTTCCCCGGCATGATGCTCTTTTGATGCATCCCCGGGCTATAATGGGAAAAAAGGCGAACGGGGGCGGAATCTTTGGCAGATTTTCACGATCAGATCAATCAGGAGATGGCCCGGGAGGAGATACACTACCGCCGGCAGCTTGCGCTGGAGAAAAAGCGGCGGGAGCATAGGCGGAAGCTGTTTTTCTTCTCCCTGGGTGTGGTGCTGTTCGCCGCCGTCACGGCGGGGATCGTGGCCCTCTCCCTGTCCCGTGGGGAGAAGGAACCGCCCTCCTCTAATCAGGACGGGGATGATCCCCCCACCCAGAATGAGGACGGCCCCATCACCCCCGCCGTCACCGTGCCGGACTGGGTGAAGCAGGATCTTTTGCCGCTGAACGAATACTCCCGCCCCGGCACGCCCCTCACCCAGGTCACCCATGTGGTGGTCCACTATGTGGGGAACCCCGGCACCACGGCCCAGCAGAACAGAAATTATTTTGAGAGCCTGGCAACCACCCACGAGACATCCGCCAGCAGCCACTTCGTGGTGGGGCTGGAGGGGGAGATCATCCAGTGCGTGCCCCTGGACGAGTGGGCCTACTGCACAAGCCAGGCCAACGCCTATTCCATCTCCGTAGAGGTGTGTCACCCGGACGAGGACGGGAAATTCACCGACGTCACCGTCCAGTCTTTGGTGAAGCTCCTCCGGTGGCTGTGCGACACATACGGCATCGACCGGGAGCATCTGATCCGCCACTACGACGTGACCGGCAAGATCTGCCCCAAGTGGTATGTGGATCACCCGGAGGACTGGGAAGCGCTGAAGGATATGGTGCTGGGTTGAAAGGCCGGCTGGCTACTGGGTTGAAAGCCCGCAGGCTGCTGGCTTGAAAGGCCGCAGGGGCCTTCTGGCGAGGATAGCTTTGAGCGCCTTTTCTACCCTGGAGGTAAACCCCTGCGGCCTTTCAATGCCAAGGGGGACGTGCGAAAGACCCGGCGTGAATTCTGCGGAATTCACGCCGGGTCTTTCTGCTGCCGCGCTGCGCGACCAGTCTGCGGACTGGACACTTGCGCGGCAAGAGGGATTTTTTCCAAGGCACATGTCCTTGGAAAAAATAATTAAAATGGGGAGAGCGGGACGGGAGGCCTGTAGGGGCCGATGACCTCATCGGCCCGGGCGGGTTGGGTGACAGAGCGGTTGCGTTAAGATAGAAAACTTTAAA
>CANQFV010000034.1 GCA_947599875.1 uncultured Oscillospiraceae bacterium | reverse complement strand
CACCCCCCTGTTTTTTCCCATTATACCACCGTTTTCTCCCAATGAAAAGGCATCCGGAGAAAAAGATCCGTGAAAACCGGCTTGAGTTTTTTCCACTGTTCGGTTATAATGCCCTTAAAAGGGGGTGCCGTTGTGGAAGGAACGAGAGAGAAGTACGGCTTTACGGGGTGGCCCATCGTGGTGGCGCTGCTGATCGTGGTGATCGTGATCGGGACGCTGTTTTCCGTGAATCGGGACGACAAGAGCCGGGAGACGGATCGGGCGGAGAAGACGGTCGTGTCCATGCTGACGGTGGAGACCGGCGGGTATGTGCCCGCGGTGGAGACCGGCGTCATCAAGGACTACGGCGAGTGCGTCCTGATCTACGCCCGGTTCCGGCTGGATATCCCGGAGGCGGCGTACTCTGACGGGAGCTATATCCTCAGTGTGTCCGACTCCACCCAGCAGATCTACAACGTCTCGGAAAAGCTGCCCTACGACGCGGACTTCACCGCCGAGGGGCGCAGGCTTGCCTCCCAGTGGGGCGTGAAATGAACTGAATAATCTCCCCTCCCGGCACATACAGTTTACTGTTTAAGTGCTTTTTCGGGAGTGGTGAACTTGAGGACTAACATCGAGGAACGGGCCGTGAGCTTAGCCCGGTACATATTGGAAAACCGCGCCACAGTCCGTGCCGCGGCCAGACACTTCGGTGTGAGCAAAAGCACTGTACATAAGGATCTGAGCGAGCGGCTGGAGAGGATCGACAGCGCGCTTTACGGCCAGGTCAAAAAGGTGCTGGATTTCAACAAATCCCAGCGCCACATCAGAGGCGGCCTGGCCACCAGGAAGAAATACAAGGGGATATAGGCTGGCATGGAAGGCCGCAGGGGTCTCTTCTGGCGCGGGGAGCTTTCTGCGCCTTTCCTGCCGTGGCGGTAAACCCCTGCGGCCTTCCAATGCCAAGGGGACGCATGTGGGAATGCCCCCTGGAATTCTGCGGAATTCCAGGGGGCATTCCCTGCTGCCGCGCTGCGCGCAGTCTGCGGACTGGACACTTGCGCGGCAAGAGGGATTTTTTGCGAGGCAAAGCCCCGCAAAAAATATTTAAAATTGAATTGGGGATGGGGGTTCCCTCTCCTTTGGGAGAGAGAACCCCCAAAGTTTGTCAAAATTCAATTTCATATTTTTCCGGCGGCACGGGCAGGGGGGATAGCGTGGGAAAACAGGGGCGTTTTTGGGGGGTGAGGCATAGTTATGGGTGAGAAAACTTTTTAAGGAGACGCATATGGACAAAACGGCTTTTCCTGAATTTTTCCTGGGGGCCAACACGCCCTCGGGCTTTTCCTCCCTGTACCAGGGGTTTACCTCCCCGGTGGATGACCGGCTGTTTATCCTGAAGGGCGGGCCGGGGTGCGGAAAATCCACCCTTATGAAGACCATCGCGGATGCCTGCCGGGAGGACGGGCGATTTGTGGAGCGCATCCGCTGCTCCGGCGACCCGGACAGCCTGGACGGGATCTACATACCGTCGCTTCACACAGGATATGTGGACGGCACGTCCCCCCACGTTCTGGAACCCTCCTACGCCGGAAGCGAGGGGGTGTATGTGAACATGGGGGCCTTTTACGATCCGGACGTGCTGGCCCGGAACCGGGAGGGCATCCGGGAGCTTACGGACACCTACAAGGCCCACTACCGGCGGGCCTTTCGACTTTTGGGCGGGGCGGCGGCCCTGGGCGAAAAGCCGATTCTGTCCCCGGCCCTCCGGGAGGCGGCCGTCAGGCGGGCCAGGGGCTTTATCCGCCGGGAGCTGCGGGGCCAGGGAGAGGGGAAAACGCGCCTCCGATTCCTCACGGGGAACACCTGCCTCGGGCCCATCGGGCTTTGGGACACGGTGCCGGCCCTGGCGGACAAAATCTACGTCCTGGACAATGAGCTGGGGCTGGGGAACGTATTTCTGGATGAGGTCATGGCCGCCGCGGCGCAGCGCGGTCTGGAGGCCGTTGCGTGCCGCTCCCCGATGGATCCGGCAGTGACGGAGCATCTGCTGCTGCCGGGGCTTGGGCTGGCGGTGATCACCACCTCCTCCGCCCTGCCCTACTCCGGCCCCTTCACCAGGCGGCTGCGGCTGGACGCCCTGCCGGACAGGGCGGAGCTGGCATCGCTGAAGGCCGGCCTTCGCCGGAGGGCCAAGGCCCGGTCGGCGCTGATGGCCGAGGCCACGGCGGCCCTGCGGGAGGCCAAGGAGGCCCACGACCGGCTGGAGGCGCTGTACATCCCGGCGGTGGATTTTGCCGGGATCGACAGGCTGACCCAGCGGCACATCCAGGCGCTTCTGGGATAAAGGCGGTTTACAACTCTCCCGAAAAATGGTATACTGAGGAAAAAACCACGAAAGAGGTGGGGAGATGTACGATTTTGACACGCCCGCTCCCCGGGCGGGATCCGGGGCTTTGAAATGGGATCTCCGGGGGACGTCCTTCGGAAATCCGGAGGCGCTGCCCTTCTGGGTGGCGGATTCGGACTACATGTCCCCGCCGGAGATCGGCCGGGCCATCCGGGAGGCGGCCGACCGGTGCGTCTTCGGCTACAATCTGGTGACGGACTCCTGGCGCCGGGCGGTGGCCGGGTGGATCAAAAACCGCCACGACTGGGAGATCGACCCGGCGTGGATCGTCCCCTCCACCGGCGTGGTGTGGGAGTTGGATCAGATCGTGCGGTGCTTCACCGATCTCGGGGACAAGGTGCTGATCCAGACGCCCGTCTATGACCCCTTTGCCGCCGTGGTGAAATCCTCCGGCCGGACGCTGGTGGAAAACCGGCTTATCCGGGACGGCGGACTGCACTACAGCATGGATTTTTCGGATCTGGAGCGGGATCTGGCCAGCGGAGTGAAGCTGATGGTTCTCTGCTCCCCCCACAACCCGGTGGGGCGGGTCTGGACGGAGACGGAGATCCGGCGCGTGGCGGAGCTTTGCGAAAAGCACGGGGCGCTTTTAGTCTCCGACGAGATCCACTGGGACATCATCATGCCGGGGCACCGGCACTTCACCGCCGGGAGGGCGGGGACGGCGGAGAATGTGATCGTCCTGTCCGCGCCCAGCAAGACCTTTAATGTGGCGGGGCTGAAATGCTCCTACGCCGTCATCCCCTCCCCTGCCCTCCGGCGGAAGCTGGAGTGCTGGATGGAGGCCCGGCACATGGACAGCGGCAACAACATGGGCCTCATCGCCTGCGAGGTAGCGTATACCCGCTGCGCCAAATGGGCGGATGAGCAAAACGAGTACCTGGCGCAAAATGCCGCCCTCGTCCGGGAGTATTTTGGAGAGCGGCTGCCCCAGATGGGCATCGCGCCCCTCCAGGGGACGTATCTCATGTGGCTGGATATCTCCTTCACCGGAGCGGGTTCGGAGCAGGTCTGCGCCATGATGAACCGGGCCGGGGCCGTGTTGAACGACGGGGCCAGGTACGGGGACGACGGGTTTGTGCGGCTGAATATCGCCTGCCCCCGCGCCCAGCTGCTCCAGGGCCTCCCCCGGGTGGAGGAGGGCATCCGCCGGGCCGGAGAAAAGGATTGAGCGCCCCAAAGGGGACGCCCAATTGTGGACAGCGCCGGGGACGGGGCGGTATCGTTGTCGGAGGCTTACTCCCGGCGAGACAGAGGGACGGTTTTCTTGCCACACCTGCGCTTGCGCTGCGGTGGCAAAAAACCGTCCCTCTGTCTCGCCTTTTTCAGGGTCTGGGCAGTCGTCCCTCAATTTTGTTTTTACCGTTTTATTCCCACGTCTTCCACACGTCCGGGCAGTAGCCCACGGTGGCCTGCTTTCCGTTCCGGACGATGGGAGTGCGGATCATGGTCTGATCCTCCAAAAGCTTCTCGGCCTTCTGCTCCTCCAGGGCCAGGTACGGGAGAAGCTCGGCCCCGCGGGCCTTGGGGTCGATCATGTTCTCCAGCCCCACGGCGCGGCGCACAGAGTCAAACTCCCGGGGACTCAGGCCATAGCGGGTGATGTCCACGGACTGGAAGCGGATGCGCCGCTCCTTAAAATAGCGCTCGGCCTTCTTGGTGTCAAAGCACTTGGGCTTGCCGAAAATCTGTATGTTCACGAGTATCCCCCATCCCTGTCTCTTCAGGCCCTCTCCCGGCGGCAGCGGCTCCGGGAAAGGGCGTTTTTACTTGTATACTTAAACCTCCATGATCACGGGGAGAACCATCGGCGAGCGCTTTGTCTTCCGGTAGAGGTAATCGGACAGGCGCGTCTTCATGGTCCCCTTGATTCCCGACCAGTCCTTGATGCGGCGGGAGTTGCAGTAGGCGATGGCATCCAGGGTCACGTCCTTCATCTCCTGCATCAGATCCTCGGCCTCCTTCACATACACAAAGCCCCTGGTGATGATATCGGGGCCGGAGACCAGGGAGCCATCGTAGCTGGACAGGGAGACGACCACCACGAGCATACCGTCCTGGGCCAGGTGCTTCCGATCCCGGAGAACCACGCTCCCCACGTCGCCCACGCCGGTTCCGTCCACAAAGACCTTGCCCGAGGGGATCACCCCGCCCAGCTTCACGGAGCGGGCCGAGACCTCGATGACCCGGCCGATGTCGGAAATCACCACGTTCTTCTGGGGCACGCCCATCTGCTTGGCAAGATCCGCGTGGATCTTCAAATGCCGGTACTCGCCGTGGACGGGGATGAAGAATTTGGGTTTCACCAGGGCCAGCATGAGCTTCAGCTCCTCCCGGCAGGCGTGACCGGAGGCGTGGAGCAGGGCGCTCCTCTCGTAGACAACGCTGGCGCCGCGGCGGAACAGCTCATCCACCACCTGGGAGATGGAGTTCTCATTCCCCGGGATGGCGGAGGCGGAGATGATGATCTTGTCCCCCGGCATGATCTCCACCTGCTTATGCTCGTTGAAAGCGATGCGGTGCAGGGCGCTCATGGTCTCCCCCTGGCTGCCGGTGGAGATGATCACAATTTTGTCCTTGGGCAGCCCCTTGATCTGATTTATGTCAACCAAGATCCCCTGGGGGATGTCCATATAGCCCAGCTCCGTGGCCACGCGAAGCACGTTCTCCATGCTCCGGCCCGTCACGGCCACCTTGCGGCCGTATTTCCGGGCGCAGTTGATGACCTGCTGGAGGCGGTGGACGTTGGAGGCGAAGGTGGTGACGATGATGCGCTCGTGGCAGTCCTTAAACTGGTTCTCAAAGTTGGCGGCGACCACGCTCTCCGATAGGGAATAGCCGGGATTTTCCACGTTGGTGGAGTCACTGACCAGGGCCAGAACCCCGCGCTTTCCCAGCTCGCCCAGCCGGGCCAGGTCGATCATGCCGCCGTCAATGGGGGTGGTGTCGATCTTGTAATCCCCGGTGTGGATGATGACGCCCACCGGCGTCTTGATGGCCAGGGCCACGGAGTCGGGGATGGAGTGGTTGACGTGGATAAATTCCACCTTGAAGCAGCCGATCTTCACGCTCTCCCCGGCGTGGACGGTGTTAAGCTTCACCTTGTCGGCGGTGCCGTGTTCGGTGAGCTTGATGTTCACCAGGGCGTTGGTGAGGGGCGTGGCGTACACGGGCACGTTCATCAGCTCGTCCATGACAAAGGGCATGGCGCCGATGTGGTCCTCATGGCCGTGGGTCAGGACGATGCCCCGGACGCGGGTCTTGTTCTTCACAAGGTAGGTGATGTCCGGGATCACCGAGTCGATGCCGTACATGTCGTCGTCCGGGAAACCGATCCCGCAGTCCACCACCAGAATATCCTGGCCGTACTCGTAGACATACATGTTCTTCCCGATCTCGTTCAGACCGCCAAGAGCCGCGATTTGCAATTTTTCCTTTGTTGACACAAACATAACTCCTTTAATGAAATAAATGCGCAGACGCAGGCATAGAAAGCCCAGAGGAGTTGACTTCCCGGCCCTGAATCGCCGGAAAGGCTGTCCCGCTGAACCCAAACGTCTATATCTGTGTATAAATTAAGTACCCCCGAAGCATCGCAGGTACAAAAATCCAACCGTTCACCTGTGGATTTTAACCAGATTTGAGTATTTTAACACACTGTTTCCGTTTTGTCAATCCCGGGACCGGGAGGGCAAATTCGGATTGACAAGAGGGCGCCGGACATGGTATACTGATCCATACAAGTTCATATCCGTCAGGGACCGCGGTTTGAAAGGTTGTTTACCGAATAGATTAAACGGGGAAGCCGGTTTGAATCCGGCGCAACTGCCATTACTGTAACTGACAAGCCCCGTTGGGGCGCGTCTCAAGTCAGAATACCGGCCCGGTTCTTTATCGCGATGCTTTCTGGGTATAGAGGAGTGCAGCGTTGACCTTTGCTTGGTTTGGCAAGGGAGCGGTGCGCTCTTTTTTTGCCTTTTCGGGCAGGGGTCAGATTGCTGCACATTTTTTGCGTCAAGCGGAAAATGTGCTTTTTTATGGCCGGAAGCCGCGGGGATATCCACACTTCACACTTTTTACAAGGAGAAACGATCATGAAAAGAAAAGTCCTGTCCCTTCTGCTGGCCGCCCTGCTGCTTCTGTCCGTCCTCGCCGGATGCGAAAAGGACGCGGGGAACGGCGATGATTCCCCCGAGGTTCCCGATAACGGCGGGCAGGGGGAGACTCCCCAGGACCCCCAGGAGAATACGCCGGAGGAAAATTACGACGGCAAGCTCGTCTTTGACCACGCGATGGAGCTTTCCTACGCCAAGTGCTTCTCTGTGGACTACTACAAGGGCGGGTACAAGCTGGCCTCCATCTCCGACGGCACGAAAATGCTCATCGTCCCCGAGGGCATGAGCGTCCCCGCGGAAGCCCCGGAGGACGCCATCATCCTCCGGCAGCCGGTGAACAACCTGCTGGTGTCCTCCACGCCTGTCACCTCCCTGATAAACGCCATCGGCGCTTTGAACGCCATCTCCCTCACCACCTACGACGCCGATTCCTGGTACATTGACTCTGTGAAGGACGCCATCAACGGCGGCTCCCTCACCTACATTGGGGACTACAAGGCCCCGGACTACGAGAAGATCACAGCCGCCGGTACGACCCTGGCGTTTTTCTCCGCTATGCTGACGGAGGATGTGGCCGCTCAGCTGGACGCCCTGGGGGTGGACGTGGTCGTGGACCAGTCCCCGGAGGAGGAACACCCCCTGGCGAGGGTGGAGTGGGCCAAGCTCTACGGCGCGATCTTCAACCGGGAGGACGAGGCCCAGGCGGTCTTTGACGCCCAGGCGGCGTACATCGACGAGATCGCCAAGGCGGAGAACACCGGCAAGAGCGTGGCAATCTTCTACATCACCTCCAAGGGCGCCCTCTACGCCCGGAACGCCGGCGACTACATGGCGAAGATGATCGACCTGGCCGGCGGAAGGTACGCCCTGCCCCAGGTGGGCGTGGGTGAGACCGGTACTGTGAAGATGGAGTTTGAGGCCTTTTACGACGGGGCCAAGGACGCAGACTACATCATCTACATCTGGTCTGTTGGGGGAAAGCCCGAGAATATGGAGGCCTTTTTGGAGAGGGCGGATATCCTCTCGGAGATGAAGGCCGTCAAGGAGGGGAACGTCTGGTGTACCACCCCGGACTTCTTCCAGATCCAGGACACCATCGGGAGCATGGTCAACGACATCCACCTGATGCTGGGGGCGGATGAGAACACCGACACCCTCACCTACCTCTGGCGGCTGAAATGAACGAGAGACGAAACGCCCTGCGGTACGGCGCGGTGTTCTTGTGCCTCGCCGCCCTCTTCCTCCTGTCCCTTGTGTGGAGCATCAATTCCGGCAGTGTGCGCATCCCCGTGGGGGAGATCTGGCGGATCCTGTTGCACCGGGGTGCCATTGAGCGGGGGGATATGGCGGCGGACGCCTCCGCCTTCAACATCATTTGGAAGATACGGCTCCCCCGCCTCCTGCTGGCGGCGGTGCTGGGCGGAGCTTTGTCCCTGTCGGGGTTCCTCCTCCAGACCTTCTTCCGCAACCCCATAGCCGGGCCGTTCGTTTTAGGGATATCCTCCGGGGCCAAGATGTTTTTGGCCATTGTCACCATCGCCCTCAGCGCCTGGATGCCCGCCGTCCCCCTGGCGGTGACGGTGACGGCGGCGTTTTTGGGGTCCATGCTCTCCATGCTGGCCGCCCTGGTGCTGGGGGGCAGGACGAGGAGCATGTCCATGCTGCTGGTCATCGGCATTATGGTGAGCTACATCTGCTCGGCTGTCACGGATTTTCTCATCAACTTCGCCAGGGAGGCGGACATTGTGAACCTGACAAACTGGTCGATGGGCAGCTTCTCCGCCGCCTCCTGGCGGGATGTGAAGATCTCCGCCCTCATCGTCCTGCCCACGCTGGCCGGGGTGTTTTTGCTGTCAAAGCCCCTGTCGGCCTACGCCCTGGGGGAGGGGTACGCGCTGAGTGTGGGGCTGGATGTAAAGCGCTTTCGGGTGGTGCTGATCGTGCTGTCCAGCGTGCTGTCCGCCTGTGTCACCGCCTTCGCGGGGCCTATCTCCTTTGTGGGTATCGCCGTGCCCCACATATGCAGGATCCTTTTAAAGTCGTCAAAGCCGATTTTGATGATCCCCGCGTCCTTTTTGTGCGGCGCGGTGTTCTGCATGGCCTGCGACCTTGTGGCCAGGACCGTCTTCTCCCCTACGGAGCTTTCCGTGGGGACGGTGACAAGCGCCATCGGCGCGCCCATCGTCATCTGGCTAATGGCCTCCCGCCACCGGGAACAGGGAGGGGGATCCAATGGATAGGCCCTATTTAGAGCTGTGCGACCTTGCGGTGGGGTACGGGGGGCGGGCGCTCCTCTCCCACATCTCCTTCTCCCTGGACAAGGGGGGCATCACCACCCTCACCGGCCCCAACGGGGCGGGAAAATCCACCATTTTGAAAACCGTCACCCGCCGCATCCCGGCCGTATCCGGAGAAATCCGCCTGGATGGGACGGAGCTGCGCGCCATCGCCCCCAGGGCGCTGGCATCTAAAATGGCTGTCGTCCTCACCGACCGGGCAAGGCCGGAGCTGATGACCTGCTTTGACGTGGCGGCGGCGGGGCGCTACCCCTACACGGGCAGCTTCGGCCTGCTCACCCGGCGGGATCGGGAGATCGTAAATGACGCCCTGGCCCAGGTGAACGCCGCCGATATCTCCCTTCAGGATTTCTCCTCCGTCAGCGACGGGCAGCGTCAATGCGTTCTCCTGGCCCGGGCCATCGCCCAGGAGCCGGAGATCATCGTCCTGGACGAACCCACGTCCTTTCTGGACATCCGGCACAAGATCGAGCTTTTGGAGATTTTGCGGCGCATGGCCAAGGAACGGGGCGTGACGATCCTGATGAGCCTGCACGAGATCGACTTAGCCTCCAAGGTCTCCGACCGCATCGTCTGCGTGGGGGCCGGGGGCATCAGCGCCTGGGGGGAGCCCCGGGAGGTCTTTTCCGACGAGAGCGTAAGGCGGCTCTACGGTCTGGAGCGCGGCTTCTACAACGCCGCCCTGGGGAGTGTGGAGCTGGCAAGGCCCCAGGGCGTCCCCCGGGTGTTCGTGGTGGGCGGCGGGGGGTACGGGATCCCCTATTACCGGCAGCTGCAAAAGGCGGGGATCCCCTTCTACGCCGGGATTCTCCCGGAAAACGACATAGATCTGGCCGTGGCCGCCCCGCTGGCCGCGGCGGTGGTGCGGTGCGGGGCGTTCCAGCCCGCGGCGCAGGGGGAAATCGACGCGGCCAGGGAGCTTATAGACACCTGCGATACGGTGATCGACTCCGGCTGTCCGGCCGGCGCCTCAAACGGGGCCGGGGAGCTGCTGTCCTACGCCCGCCTGCGGGGCAAACAGATCCTGTCCGGGCCGGAGGGGCTGAAGGAGGCGGTTTTATGAGATGTCCGCGGGTGCTGATCGCCGGGACCCACAGCGGCTGCGGGAAGACCACGGCGGTGTGCGCCGTGCTGTCCCTATTAAAGCGCCGGGGGATCCGGGTCTCCGCCCTGAAATGCGGGCCGGATTACATTGACCCCATGTTCCACCGGGCGGTGCTGGGCGTGCCCTCGGCCAATCTGGATCCCTTCTTCTGCTCCGGGGAGCTTCTGCGCTCCACCCTGGCCGCCCACGCCGGAGACGTGACGGTAATCGAGGGCGTCATGGGCTATTATGACGGCACGGGTTCGGAGGGGACGGATAACAGCACCTTCACCGTATCACGCGCCGTCAGCGCCCCGGTGATCTTAGTGGTGAACGGGGCGGGCTCCTCCGTCTCGTCTCTGGCTGTCCTCCAGGGATTTTGTGATTTTGTCCCTGGGAGCGATATCCGGGGCGTCATCTTCAACGCCGTGTCCGCCGGGACATATGAAAGGCTGAGGGAGCTTACCCTCCGGCGCTTTGGCGGGCGCGTCCGGCCCCTGGGGTATATCCCAAGGCTCCCGGAGGAGTGCCTTCTAATTTCCCGCCGCCTGGGGCTTGTCACGCCGGAGTCCCTGCCGGAGACAGGGGAAAAGCTGGACAGGCTCTGCCGCCTGTGCGCCGGAACTCTGGACACGGACGGCATCCTCGCCCTGGCGCAGACGGCCCCGGAGGTGGAGGCGCCCCGCCCCCATCTGCCCAGGCTCCCCTCCCCCGTCACCCTGGCGGTGGCTCGCGATCAGGCGTTCTCCTTTCTCTACGAGGACACCCTGCGGCTCTTCCGGGAGCTTGGGGCGCAGACGGCGTTCTTCTCCCCCCTGGCTGACCAGCCGGTGCCGGAGGGGGCGGCGGGGCTGCTTCTGCCCGGGGGATATCCGGAGCTTTTCGCCGAGACGCTGGAGAAGAACCGCCGCGCCGCGGACAGCGTCCGGGACGCCGTCCGTTCCGGGATGCCGGTGATCGCCGAGTGCGGGGGCTTTCAGTACCTGGGGGAGCGCCTGGACGGCCGCAGGATGTGCGGCGTCCTCCCCCACGAGAGCGCCGACACGGGCCGCCTTGTGCGCTTCGGCTACGTCACCCTCACCGCCGGGCGGGCGGGGGTCTTCGGCGGGGCGGGCATCACCCTCCCGGCCCACGAATTTCACTACTACGACAGCACGGACTGCGGCCGCGATCTCACGGCCGGAAAGCCCGGCGGGAGGAGCTGGGACTGCGCCGTCTACACGGAGACGATGTACGCCGGATACCCCCATCTGTATCTGGCGGCCTGTCCCGGCGCCGCCTGGAGATTTTTACAAAAATGCGTTGAATTTAAGGAGAATCGTCATGCTGATAACGGAACCGGCGGCCATTGAGGCCAGGAGTATGGAGATCATCGAGTCGGAGCTTACCGCGCCCCTTGACCCGGAGGTCAAGCCCATTGTCAAGCGGGTCATCCACTGCACGGCGGATTTTGACTACGCCGCCAATTTGGTGTTCTCCCCCGGTGCGGTGGAGCGGGGCCTTGCGGCCCTCCGGGCTGGGTGCGCCGTGGTCACGGACACCCAGATGGCCCGGGCGGGCATCAACAAGGCCGCCGCGGAGAAGCTGGGGGTGGACGTGCTGTGCTTCATGTCCGACCCGGACGTGGCCGAGACGGCCAGGGCCTTGGGCAAGACCAGGGCCTGCGTGTGCATGGAGAAGGCGGCGGCCCTTGGCCGGCCCCTGATTCTGGCCGTGGGCAACGCCCCCACCGCCCTGCTGGAGATCCGGGAGCTTTTGGATCAGGGGCGGCTTTGTCCGGAGCTGGTGATCGGCGTCCCCGTGGGATTTGTGAACATTTCAGAGGCCAAGGAGGCCATTTTGTCCTCCCCTGTCCCCCACATTGTGGCCCGCGGGCGAAAGGGCGGCTCCAACGTGGCGGCGGCCATTGTCAACGCCCTGCTGTACACACTGACACGGTGAGGGCGGCGGACTTTTCGCCGCGCACCGTGGAGGACTGGGCGGCAGAGCATGACTGCGCCCTCGTATGGCCCCGGGAGGCAGCCGGGGCATTCTTTACGGGAAATGTGGCGGTGTCCTCGGAATTTCCCCTGCCGGAGCGCCTGCCCCCGGGGCTTTTCCCGGCCGGGGCGGGAAGGGCCGGGATCTACATCGGGATCCACACGGCCCGGCCCTATGACGTGACTCTCCGGCTCATCCCCCGAATCGTGTGCCTGGGCGTGGGGTGCCGGAGGGGCGTTTCCGCCGGGGATGTGGAGCGGGCCGTGCGCCAGGCGCTGGACGGGGCCGGCGTGGACATCCGGGCGGTGCGGGAGATCGCCACCATCGACGTAAAGCGGGACGAGGCAGGGCTTTTGGCCTTCGCCGAGGCCCTGCGCGTCCCGGTCAGGTTCTATTCCGCCCGGGAGCTTGCCGGGGCGGCGGGGGAATTTCCGGAGTCGGACTTTGTGCGAAAGTCCGTGGGTGTTGGAAACGTCTGCCAGCGCGCCGCGGCCCTGGGCGGCAGGGTCATCCTGCCCAAAACGGCCCTGGGCGGCGTCACCGTGGCGGCGTCCGTCTGCCGGTGGGAGCTGGAGCTTTAATGATTTTTCCGCCCTGCGCACCGGGATCCCGGGGGCAGGGTGAAAAGGGGGACGGAGCTTTGAAGGAAAAGCTGTGCATATTTGGAGGGACAAGCGAGGGGCGCACCCTGGCCGGGGAGCTTGGAGGATGCTATGACCTCACCGTCTGCGTGGCCACGGACTACGGCCGGGAGATGCTGGACGGGACGGAGGGATGCCGCGTCCGCACCGGCCGGATGGACGGGCGGGAGATGGAGGCGTTTTTCCGGGAGAACGGCTTCTCCCAGGTAATCGACGCCACGCACCCCTACGCGCTGGAGGTCTCGGCCAATATCCGCAGAGCCTGTGAGCGGACGGGGACGCCGCTTCTGCGCGTCCTCCGGGACAGCGCAGCGGCGTCAGACGGCGTCTTTGTGGACTCCGCCGCCGGGGCCAGGGATTTCCTGGCCGGGAGGAGCGGCAACATCCTGCTGACCACAGGGAGCAAGGAGCTTGGCGCCTTTGCCGGGCTTGATATGTCCCGGGTCTGGGCCAGGGTACTGCCTGTGCAGGCGTCTATCGCGGCCTGCGAGGCCGCCGGCATCGCGCCGGGGCACATCATCGCCATGCAGGGGCCGTTCTCCCAGGAGATGAACGAGGCCACGCTCCGGGCCGTGGACGCCCGGTGGCTTGTCACCAAATCCGCCGGGGCGGCGGGGAGATTTGCCGAGAAGATCGCCGCCGCCAGGGCCGTGGGGGCGGAGAGCGTGATCATCGGCCGCCCGCCGGAGACGGAGGGGGTGAGCCTGCGGGCGGCGCTGGAGAGGCTCCTGCCCCGCGAAAGGGCCGTGAGCCTCGTGGGCATCGGCCCCGGCGGCGGGGACTGCCTCACCCAGGAGGCCCGCCGCGCCCTGGAGGTGTGCGACGCGGTGGTGGGGGCGGAGCCGGTGTTGGATGCCGTCAAGACCCAAAAGCCCAAATTCGCCGCCTTCCGGCCGGAGGACGTGCGCCGGGCGCTGGAGCAGAACGACTTTTGCCGGCCGGCCGTGGTTCTCCGGGGGGACGTGGGCTTTTTCAGCGGCGCTCAGGCGCTGAAGGATACCCTGGCGGATTGGGAGGTGAAGCTCATCCCCGGCATCGCCTCCCCCGTCTATTTTGCCGCCAGGCTCGGTATCCCCTGGGACGGGGTGAAGCTCCTGAGCCTTCACGGCAGGGACGGGGCGCTGATCCGGGCGGTGGAGGAGAACCGCCGGGTGATGGCCCTCACCGGCGGGGCAAACACCGCTGGCGCCGTGGGGGAGCGGCTTGTCCGGTACGGCCTGGGGGATGTGGCCGTCACCGTGGGGGAGCGGCTCTCCTACCCCGACGAGCGTATCACCCGCCTCACGGCGCGGGAGCTTGCGGGGGCGTCCTTTGACAAGCTGTCCATTTTGCTCATAGAGAATCCCGAAGCCGGATTCCGCATCCGCCGGGGCATCCCGGACGAGGCGTTTGTCCGGGGGGAGACACCCATGACAAAGGCGGAGGTCAGGGCCGTGTGTCTGTCCGCCCTGGCCCCGGACGGGGACTCCCTGATCTGGGACGTGGGGGCCGGGACGGGATCCGTGTCCGTGGAGTGCGCCCTATCCGCCCCGGAGGGCCGGGTCTACGCGGTGGAGAAGTCCCCCGCCGCCTGCGGCCTCATCCGGGAGAACGCCCTGAAATTCCGGGTGGAAAACCTGGAGGTGGTGGGGGGACAGGCCCCGGAGGCTCTGGAGGGCCTGCCCGCCCCCACCCATGTGTTTGTCGGCGGCTCTTCCGGGAATCTGCGGGAGATTTTTGACGTGGTTCTCCGGAAAAATCCCGATGCGCGGATCGTGGCCGTGGCCGTCACCCTGGAGACTCAGGCGGAGCTGACGGCGCTTTTCAGGCAGCGGGACTTTGCCTGCACCCAGGCCGTCACCGTCAGCGTATCCCGGGCAAAGAAGGCGGGGGATCACCACCTGATGGCGGCGCAGAATACGGTGACGGTGTTCACCGCCCAGGGAGGCGGCGGACATGAGTAAGCTGCTGTTTCTCCAGTCGTTGGCGCTGGTCATCGGTTTTGTCATCGACTTCTTCGTGGGCGACCCCCACGGCCTGCCCCACCCGGTGGTGGGGATGGGAAAGCTCATCTCCCTGTGCGAAAAGCACCTCCTCCGGGGAAACCGGGGGGATCTGGGGCGTGGGGCCGTCACGGTGGCGGTGGTGGCGGGGCTGTCCACCGCCGTGCCCGCGGGGCTTCTCTATCTGGCGTGGAGGCTCCACCCCGCGGTATATCTCCTTTTGGAGAGCGTCATGTGCTTCCAACTGGTGGCCGCCAGGGATCTTGTCCGGGAGAGCCGCGCCGTGGAATCGGCCCTTGAGGCCGGCGACGTGGAGGGGGCGCGGCGGGCCGTGTCCATGATCGTGGGCCGGGACACGGACAGGCTGGACGCCGGCGGCATCTGCCGCGCCGCCGTGGAGACCGTGGCGGAGAACACCTCCGACGGGGTGATCGCCCCCCTGTTCTGGATGGGGCTTTTCGGTGCCGTGGGGGGATTCTTCTACAAGGCCGTGAATACGATGGACTCCATGATCGGGTACAGGAACGAGAAGTATCTGCTCTTCGGCAGGGCCGCCGCAAAAACGGACGACGCGGTGAATTTTCTCCCCTCCCGCCTGTCCGCCCTGCTGATGATCCTGGTGTGCCCGCTGTTAAAGCTGGACGCCAGAGGGGCCTGGAGGATCTTTCGCCGGGACAGGCGCAAGCACGACAGCCCCAACTCGGCCCAGACGGAGTCGGTCTGTGCCGGGGCCTTGGGCCTCCGGCTGGCGGGGGACGCCTATTACGGCGGCGTCCTCCACAAAAAGCCCTTTATCGGCGACCCTGTCCGACAGATCAGTCCCGGGGACATCACAAGGGCCGGGAGGCTGATGTACGCCTCCTCCCTGGCTATGCTGGCCCTTATTCTTTTGCTGAGAACGGCGGTGACGGCATGTATCTGAACAGGCAAAATCTCCACGGCGGGGACGTGTACGGCGGGGAGCCGGTGACGGACTTCTCCGCCAGCATCAACCCCACCGGGATGCCGGAGGCTGTGCGCCGCGCCCTGCGGGAGTCGGCGGACAGGTGCGACGTGTACCCGGATCCCTACTGCCGTGCCCTGCGCCGGGCCGTGGGGCGGGCCGAGGGGGTGCCGGAGGAGACGGTCTTATGCGGGGCCGGGGCGTCGGAGCTGATCTACCAGTTCGCCCTGTCCCTGCCCCGGGGGAAACCGGCGCTTATTTTGGCCCCCGCCTTTTCCGAGTACGCCGCCGCCCTCCGGGCGGCGGGGGTGGAGGCGGAATACCACATCCTCACGCCGGAGGCGGGCTTCCGGCTGACGGGGGATATTTTGAACCGGGATCTCTCGGGGTACTCCGCCGTCTTCCTGGCCTCCCCCGCCAATCCCACCGGGATCACCGTGGAGCCGCGGCTCATCCGGGATATGGCCGCCACTAAGGTCAGGATACTCCTGGATCTCTCCTTTTTGGATCTCACCCAAAGTCCCGGGATGTACGCCCTCCCCGCCCTGTGCGGGGAGTACCCCAATGTGTGCGCGCTCCGCTCCCCCACCAAGAGCTTTGCCATCCCCGGCGTGCGGCTGGGGTATATGATCTGCTCCGACACGCGCTTTTTGGAGGGCATGTCGCAGCGGGGGCAGTGCTGGAACGTGTCCGTCCCCGCCCAGGCGGCGGGAGGGGCAGCTATGGCCTGCGCAGATTGGCTGCGCGCAGCTGCCAGGGCCGTGGCGGCGGAGCGGGAGCGCCTCTCCCGCGGCCTCTCCGCCCTGGGGATCACGGTTTTCCCCGGGGAGGCCAACTATCTCCTGGCCTATTGGGAGGGGGAGCTTGTGTCCCCCTTGCGCCGGCGGGGCATTGTCCTCCGGGACTGCGCCGATTTTGTGGGGCTGAAGAAGGGGTATTTCCGCGTGGCTGTGCGCACGCGGGAGGAAAATGACCGGCTTCTGGCCGCCGTCGGGGAGGTTCTGAAATGAAGAGAGCAAAGCCCCTTATGATCCAGGGCACCATGTCCAACGTGGGTAAGAGCCTGCTGTGCGCCGCCCTGTGCCGGATCTTCCACCAGGACGGGTACGCGGTGGCGCCGTTTAAATCCCAGAATATGGCCCTCAACTCCTTCATCACCCGGGAGGGGCTGGAGATGGGGCGGGCGCAGGTCGTCCAGGCCCAGGCCGCGGGGATCGAACCCTCGGTGCTGATGAACCCCATCCTCCTGAAGCCCACCACCGACGTGGGCTCCCAGGTCATCGTCAACGGGGAGGTTCGGGGGAACATGCGGGCCGTGGACTACTTCCGGTACAAGAAGTCCCTGATCCCGGACATCCTCCGCTCCTACGACACCCTGGCATCCCAAAACGACATCATCGTCATCGAGGGTGCGGGCAGCCCCGCGGAGATCAATCTGAAGGCCGACGATATCGTGAATATGGGGCTTGCCAGGATGGTCTCCTCCCCTGTCCTGCTCGCGGGGGACATCGACCGGGGCGGCGTGTTCGCCCAGCTCTACGGCACGGTGGCCCTCTTGGAGCCGGAGGAGCGGCGGATGGTGAAGGCCACGGTGATCAACAAGTTCCGGGGGGATGTGTCCATCCTGGCCCCGGGGCTGGATCAGCTCTATGATCTGGTGAAGATCCCCTGCGCCGGGGTGGTCCCCTACATCCGGGTGGACATCGACGACGAGGACAGCCTGTCGGAGCGGTTGACAGCGGGGGCGCGGCGGGAGATCGACATCGCCGTCGTCTCCCTGCCCCGCATCTCCAATTTTACGGACTTCTCCCCCCTCTCCCGGTTTTCCGGCGTGTCCCTGCGGTATGTGCGGCGGGTAGATCAGCTGGGGGATCCGGATATGATCATCCTCCCCGGCACAAAAAGCACCATATCCGACCTGAAATGGCTGCGGCAGAGCGGTCTGGAGGCGGCGATCTTAAAGGAGGCGTCCCGGGACGTGCCGGTCTTTGGCATCTGCGGGGGACTCCAGATGCTGGGGGAGGTCATCTCCGACCCGGAGAACGCGGAGGGCGGCGGGGAGACGGCCGGGATGGGCCTCCTGCCCATCCGGACTGTGTTCTCCCCGGAGAAGACACGCGCCCAGACCTCCGGCGTCTTCTCCGGGCTGGAGGGGATCCTCTCCGGGCTGAACGGCCTTGCCTTCTCCGGGTATGAGATCCACATGGGCCAGAGCGGCCTCGCCGCCCCAGTGATTGAGTCCGGAAACGTCTACGGCAGCTACATCCACGGGCTTTTCGACGAAAACGGCGTGGCGGAGGCTGTGGTATCCGCCCTCTACCGGCGGCGGGGTCTGGTGTTCTCCCCGGAGACGGCGTTTGACCTGCGCTCCTACAGGGAGGGGGAGTACGACAAGCTTGCCAGGGCTGTCCGGGAGGCCCTGGACATGGACTTTATCTACAGGATTTTGGAGGAGGGCGTATGATCCATCTGTATCACGGGGACGGCAAGGGCAAGACGACGGCGGCCTGCGGGCTTGCCCTCCGGGCGGCGGGGCACGGTATGCGCGTACTCCTGGCCCAGTTTTTCAAGGACGGCTCCTCCGGGGAGATTTTGGCTCTCTCCTGTCTTCCCAACGTGGCCGTCCGCCGGCCGGACGTACACTTTGGGCGGTACAAGACCCTTACCGAGGCGCAGCGCCAGGCGGTGAGGGCGTGTTACACCGCATACCTTGCGGACATCATCGGAGCGGCGGAGGGCTGTGACCTTGTTGTGCTGGACGAGGTGATCTCCGCCTACAATTACGCCTGCATAGACCGAGAGGCGCTTCTCGCCTTTCTCCGCACACAGGGGAAGCTCCGGGAGATCGTCCTGACGGGGCGTGACCCGGCGCCGGAGCTGGTGGAGCTTTCCGATTACGTCACGCAGATGAGCAAGCAAAAGCACCCCTTCGACCGGGGCATCTCCGCCAGGGCGGGGGTAGAGTACTGAACAAAAACAGAGGCTGCAAAAACGGACGGGTTCACTGGAACCCGCCTGTTCAGTTTGTCAAAAAACTCAAGTTCAATATTTTTTCCGACGGCATGTACGTCGGAAAAAATCCCTTTTGTCACGCAAGTGTGCGGCCCTCTGGGCCGTGCGCGCAGCGTGACGGCAGGAAAATATCTCTGAATTTCGCAAAATTCAGAGATATTTTCCGCACGTCCCCCTTTGTCGGAAAAGCCCGCAGGGCTTTTTCGACAGGCTGCAAAAACGGGCGGGTTCACTGGAACCCGCCTGTTTTCGTGTCCTCTTACAAAAAATGCACGGAAACCTGTCAAATATAATTGACAGACGCTCCGCACGGTGCTATAATGGGGTTGTCTAATATAATTGACAGGAAGCGTTGCCATGAATGAAGCATTAAAACAGGCCCGGCTTGCAAAAAATCTCTCGCAAACCGAGCTGGCAAAAAGGATCGGCGTATCAAGACAGACCGTCAATATGATTGAGAACAGCGCGTACAACCCCACCGTCGGGCTGTGCATAAAAATCTGCAAAGAGCTTGGTGTGACGCTGAACGACCTCTTTTGGAAGGAGTAGCCTATGTTTTACGACGAAAGAATTGAAAAGGCGCGGGGCAGGATCGCAAGAAACGCTATCCTGTTGTCGGTCATCCTATCCGCTGTGCTTGGGGCGATTCGCCTGGCAAATATTCTGGAGAATACGGATCAGAGCAAGTATCTTTGCCTTGTGATTTTAGAGGCAGTCCTTGTGATCGGGGGATCAATGTGCCTGTTGATCGGTTTTATCCGGAGCAAAATATACCCCAGAGATGAACGGACGGTCTTTGAGGAGAGCTGTTTTTATAACAAGGCGTCGTCCCTTCTCATAAAAACGGTGACGGTTGTCTTTGCGTTTTTCCTGCCGGTTGTATTGCACATGGGCCTTCCCAGCAATTTTGCCGATGTCGGGTTTGACCGTATCCTCCTTGTCCTTTCCTTTGTCGTGGGCATATATGTCGTCTATGAATTCAGGCGCAGCGACATCTACTTCAATTATTCCATTATGGAAAATGAACACTATTACAAGAGCGTGTTCAAGAACATCGGCAAGCTCGCGGCCTATATCCTGTGTCTTTTTGCTGTTTCCGCAATTTCGCTCGCCCTGTTTGCCGCCGCAAGAGATGCCGCCCAAGTCATGTTGGCCGGACAACTCCTGCAAATCGTCGTGTTCTATGTGACCGTTTTGCTGGAACTATCTCTCCTGTACTTGCTCTGTTCCTTTTTGGAAAAAACAAGCTATACCAGCACGCGGCGGCTGTCAAAATCCACGGCTGTTTCGCTGGGAATAACGGTATTTCTATATGCGGTTTATACGTTTACGGCTGTCTTCGTGGATTCGCTGGCGATCCCACCGTCCCAGGCGGTTCAGGCCGTCTCTACCGTGTCCTCCCTGATGTTTTATTCTATCGACTTTGCCCTGCTGATCTTTCTGACGTATTTCAGCTACGAGTATCTGAAGGTCAGGCATAACAAGCTATTGTCCGCCGCGTGCCTCACAATTCTTTTCAGCGAAACCTTGGCGTTTTTCCTCGGGCAGGTTTGGAGCGGACTTACAAGCCTGCTTATGCGTGAGATGATGGAGTATGGCTCCTATACGGTCAAATCCATTTTGTCCACCGGGAGAAGGACGACTCAGGATCTGTCAAGCATAGCCGATATGGCGGGCTTCTCTCTGATGATTATCGCGCTTATCCGGGATAGAACCATAAGGAAAGCGAATCTCGCCGCCATCGTCATTTTGGCCGTACTCGGCGGAATCGAGCTGTTCCTGCGCACACAGACGGGATTTCCGGAGGTGAATATCTATCATTCGCTTGTCGAAATCGCTGTTTTGATCTATTGGTGCGTCCTGGTCGTCCGCATGGAAAGATAAGCCTATTGGGCCGCTCCCCGGGGCAGACCTGGATGCAGGCCTGCTGGACAGAGGGCCTGCATCCAGGTCAGATCATAAAATAGCTCCCGCTCTCGGTGTCAACCAGGAAGCCCCTGCCCGGGGCCGGCTGCCACTGGTAGCGGTTTTTTTGTTCGTTGGGGAAGAGGGCGGCCATTATGGCGGCGATGGGGCCGCCGTGGGTAAAGACGGCGGCGGGGCGTCCGTCCCGCAAGAGCCTCTCCAGCGCCGCCAGGACCCGGGCCTCCATCTGGCGGCCGCTCTCGCCGTGGGGGGTGACGTTGGATTCATTGTCGCCGGTGATCCAGGCGATATACGCGGGGTCATTTTTCATCTCCTCATAGGAGCGCAGCTCAAAGTCCCCGAAGTCCATCTCCCAAAAATCCGGCTCCACCTCAAAGGGCACAGGGCCGTACAGGACAAAAAGTGTCTCCCGGCAGCGGAGGGCGCCGGAGGTGATCACCCGGAGGCCCGCAAGGGCCGGGAGGACTCCGGAGGCGCGCAGGGCCAGCAGCTCCTCCCTCCCCAGATCCGACAGGGGCAGGTCGGTGGAGCCGCAGTAGAGGCGGCGTTCGTTGGCCAGCGTTTTTCCGTGGCGGAATAAGAGGAGCTTCATTTGAGTCTCTGGGCAAGGCCGCAGAACATCCGGGTGACGCTCACGGCTTTACCCGAAAGGTACACGCACAGCCTGCCCGTCGCCTCCCTCCACGCCCGGTTCTCCGCCCCCAGGGGGACGACACCGCAGAAGATGTCCTGGCAGATGAGAACGCTGTCTTGCCACTCACCTTCCCGCTCCCGGAAAAACGCCACGGGATCCACGCCGTCCCGGACGCACCGGAGGGTGAATTCCTCCAGCCTGTCAACGCACCGGGCAGACAGGCAGATCTCCCCGTCCTCCCGGCAGGTGAAGATCTCCTCCTCCCCAAGGGAAAAGCGGCTCTTGGCGTATTCCCGCTTCCCCTGATACGCCCCGCCGATGATCAAATCCATATAAGCCTCCTTAAATCAGCGCGAAGACCGCGATGCCGCAGGCCTCCCCGAAGGTCAGGGCGTAGCCGGACACATCCCCGGAAAAGCCGTCCAGGGAGCGGTACGCCCTCCACACATGGTGGACATATCCCAAAAGCACGGCGACACCGGCAAAGCCGTATCTCCCCAAGAGGGCGAATCCGGCGGCCAGCTCCAGGAGAAGGAGGGCCGACAGGAAAACGGCGTGGGAGCGCCTGATGCCCCTTCGGTACGCGCCGGCGTACTCGCTCACCGACATGGGCCGCAGCACGGTGACGGCCAGCGCCGCCGCTGTCCGGGACACCGTGGGGATGAGGACGAGGGTGAAAATCTCCGCCCCCTGCCCGGCGGAGGCAAGGAGGGCGAACTGTGTCATAATGAGGAGGATCCCCGCCAGAACCGCAAAGGAACCGGCGTGGGGGTCCTTTAAAATCCTCCGCCGCTCATCAAGATCCCGGTATGACTTTACCGCGTCTGTGACGTCCAGGTAGCCGTCCATGTGGATGCCGCCGGTGATGAGGAAGGGGTAGGCGCACAGGGCGGCCCCGGCCACAAGCGCGGGCAGGGCCAAAAGCCCCATAAGATAGGCCAAAAGTGCCCAGCCTCCCCCCACCAAAAGCCCCACGGCGGGGAGAAACAGGGTCATCAGGGGGCGGGCCTCCTCATCCCAGGCCCTGCCCGGGACGGGTATGGCGGTGAACATGGAAAGGCACATCAGAAAGGCCCGAAAAAGCTTCTTCACGGCTCCCACACCCCCTTGTGGACGATAAGATTTCCCGCGCACAGCTCCAGCACGGTGTCGCACGCCGCCGCCAGCGCCCTGTCAACGGACGCCAAATCCGCCCGGTAATGCTCCGTAAAGCTGTCGTAGCGGATGGCGTCGGAATAGATGGCGTCGGAGACAAAAACGGCGTTCCCGGCCCGGCGGGCCACTGTCAAAAGCCCGTCCGTCAGACGCCGGGCCGCACCGGGGTCCGCGTCCCCCGTGTGGTTTTCCGGGTACATTTCGTTCAGCAGCAGGGCGGTGACGCTGTCCACAAGGAAGGTACTCGCGGGGTCGGCCAGCTCCAGGCACCTCTCCACCCCCCTGCCCAGCTCCAGCGTTGTAAAGCCCAGGCCGGCCCGATCTGCCACATGCCGGGCGATCCGCGCCCTGTCCTCGTCGTCGCAGGGGATCATGGTGGCGACGTAGATCTTAGGCCCGCCGGCGCTGAGCTTTATTGCGGCCCTCTGGGCAAGGGAGGACTTGCCGTTTTTGGCGCCGCCTGAGATGAAGAGATTCACGCCCTCCCCTCCTTTTCACGGATCGGCTCCAAATAGCCGTCGTCGATCCCCGCCTCGTCAAACGTGGCCATACCCCCCATGACGGCGCAGGCGGCGTCCAGGATCATCATGGCGATGGGGCAGCCGCTCCCCTCCCCCAGGCGCATACGGAGATCAAAAAGCGGCTCCAGCCCCAGGGCCTTCATGGCGACGAGATACCCAGGCTCCGCAGAGGCGTGGGAGGGGATGAGGAAGCCCGCCGCCTCCGGGCACAGCCTCACGGCGCACAGGGCCGCCACGGCGGAGATCAGGCCGTCGATGACGGCGGGGGTGCGCCTTGACGCGGACAGGAGAAAGGCCCCGCACATGGCGCACAGGTCAAAGCCCCCCACCTTGCTAAGGACATCTACGGGATCCCCGGCGTCCGGCGCGTTCACCGCAAGGGCCGCCTCCACGGCCCGCAGCTTCCGCTCATAGCCCTCGTCCGTCAGGCCGCCGCCCCGGCCGGTGACGAGCCCTGCGCTCTCCCCCGTCAGGGCCGCCAGCACGGCGGCGGAGGTGGTGGTATTGCCGATGCCCATCTCCCCCACGCCCACCACCTGAGCGCCGGCGTCTATGGCTCCGGCGGCGGTGCGGGTGCCGGCCAGGATCGCCCTTACCGCGTCCTGCCGGCTCATGGCCGGCCCCCGGGCAATATTGCCTGTCCCCGGGGCGATTTTCGCGGAACTGACGCGGCTGTCCGGGATCCGGGCGTTCACCCCCACGTCGCAGACGTAAAGCTCCACCCCGAATCTCCGGGCGATGACAGACGCACCGGTCTTGTGCCGGACGAGATTCACCGTCTGGGCCGCCGTGACGGACGGCGGCGCCACGGCCACCCCCTCCTCCACCACGCCGTTGTCGGCGCAGAAGACTAAAAGGGCCTTTTTGTCCAGGGAGTTGACAACCCTCCCCGTGATCCCGGCGAGCTGTACGGACAGCTCCTCAAGCCGCCCCAGGCTCCCGGGGGGCTTGGCCAGCCGGTCCTGCCGGCGTCTGGCGCAGTCTATAGCCCGGGTGTCCAGGGGGCCAATGCCCCCCGTGAGGGCGGCAAGCTCCGGGTCAAGTATCATGTTCATCCACCTCCGGGGTGTTCTCCCGCCTGCGGGCCTCACGGGCGCGGCGTCTGGCGCGGCGGCGCTTCTCCACGTTCCTCTGGTGCCTGTCGCCGGGCCGCGGTTCTTTCAGCCCCGCCTGCTCCAGCGCCCTGGGCCACGCGCCCAGAAAGGCCTTGATGGCCACGACCTGGGCGTTGTCAAAATCCGACCTCTGGGGGAGCCTGTCCGTCCCCTGGGCCAGCAGCTCCTGCCGCTTTGCAAGGAGCAGCCGGATGCAGCTCTCCCGGTCATACTTTTTCCCGGTCATCGTAGGCCCCCTTCCGGATCCGCCGCGGCGTCTTTTCTGCCGCCATTGTACCATAATTCCGGGAAATTATCAATCGGTTCCGCAAATCCGCCCCCTTTCGGCGGCATCTGCCGTCAGAGGCGCCGTGACGGCAGAGAAAAAGCTCTGAATTTCGGAAAATCCAGAGCTTTTCAAAAACCACAGGGCTTTTTCGACAGGCCGGCAGCGTCACGTCTCGACCTTCTCCCGGATGAGGCCGGAGGCCTTTTTCCATCTGCCGGACAGCAGGCGTGTGGAGAAGAGGACGGAGCGCAGCACCCAGTCGGAACACATGCCGATCCAGTAGCCCATCGCCCCCAGCTCCGGCATACCGGGGAATCTGTCCGTGGTGAGCAGGAAGGCCAGGCTCACCCGCATGACGAACATGGACAAAACGGCGCAGACCATCACATATTTCACGTCGCTTGTGGCCTTTAGGACACCCGGCGCTGTGAAGGACAGGGGGTAGGTGAAAAATTGCAGCGTCAGGCAGAAGTACAGGCACTGCCGGCCTATGGCCTTGGCCTCCTCCGCGTAGCCGTAGAGACCGGTCAAAAAGGGCATAAGGGCCAGGATGGCGCCCACGCACAGGCCGTTGGCGATGTAGGAGATGATAAACATCCGTTTCATGTAGTATTTGACCTGCTCCGGATCCCCCGCCCCCACCGACTGGCCGATCACCGTAAGGCAGGAGGTGCCCACGCCGCTGCCCACCACCGAGGCGAAGTTGTTGATCTGGTTGGCGATGGTGTTCCCGTTGGCCTGGATGTTGATGTGGATCAGCTCCCCGGCCTCGTTGAGCCCGGTGATGCTCTTGGCCCCGGTGGCGTAAACCCCGGCATTCACAAAGGTGTTCGTCATCAGCTTGCCCAGTTGGAAGAGGGCGGATTCCACCCCGCTGGGGACGGCCAATTTTAAGATGCTCTTGATCATCCCGCCGTCAAAGCGGATCCTCTCCCCGATCCGCACCCGGACGGTATTGTCCTTTCTGCCCAGGAGGATCATCATAAACACGGCGGGGACGCCCCGGCAAAAGAAGGTGGCAAGTCCCGCCCCCAAAACGCCCATATTCAGCGCAAACAGGAAGATGGCGTTGAGGCCGATATTCACCACGCAGCTCATGGCGGCGCTGGCCATTGTGGAAAAGCTCTTCCTCTGGGCACGCAGAAGGGCCGCGCAGGCGTTAAAGAGGCCGATAAACGGGAAGGACGCGGCGGTGACGTAAAAATAGGTGCGCTGATAGGCGAAGGTGGAGGCGTCCACATTCCCGTAAAACAGCTTCAGAATGGGCCTGTTCAGCACCAGGCACAGGCACCCCACGCCCAGGGAGACGCAGGCCACCAGGGCTACGAGCTGCTTTGCCACCTTGTTGGCCCGGTCCCTGTCCCCGGCGCCCAGGGCTTGGGAGGTGACGATGGCGCCGCCTGTGGCGAAGGCGGAGAAGAGCTGGATGATCAGGTTGTTGATGTAGTCCACGTTGCCGATGGCGTTGCTGGCGTTGCTCCTGACGGCCTGGGTGGCGTTCATGTTGGAGACCATCAGCGAATCGAAAAAACCCAGAGAGGTGGAGAAGATCTGCTCGATCACAATGGGCAGAACAAGCCACAAAAGCTGCTTGCCCGTGAAAAGCGTGTACTTCCTTTTTGCCGTTTCCATACCGCATTCCTCCCGCCCTGGGAAAATATCTTTAAATCACTGATATGTTACAGCTGTTTTTCTTGATTTTCTATGGATTTCGTACTATAATTTCGTGGTGAATACAGTTTTTCCAACAATAGGCCGGTGATAACATGGGTAAAAACGAAGTCCTGCCTCCCCAGGGCGCCCTTGACCAGATCTTCGCGGAGACCGCCCTGCGGCACGAGGGGTATGTGATGCCCCACCCCCACTGTCACGACTACTTCGAGCTTTTTTATGTGGAGAGCGGCACATGCCGGTTCTTCATTGAGGACAACATGTACGACATCTACGCCGGCGACTTTATGCTGATCCCGCCCCAGATCTACCACTACACCCGGTATCTCTCCGGCCAGTGCAGGCGGAACGTGGTCCACTTCGGCAGCGCCGACCTGGGGGAGGGCGTGATCCGCCTTCTGCCCCAGCGGGAGGAGTTTCTCTCCGCCACCAGGATCTTCCAGGCTCCCCAGGAGTACCGGGAGCAGATGAGCGGGCACTTCTCCAAGATGGTCAGCGAGCGGAAGATCAGCGACAAATGCTCCCGGCCCATGCTGCGCGCCCTGCTCCAGGAGCTTTTCCTGCTGTGCTGCCGGGAGTGCCGGCTTTTGACCAACATCCCCGACCGGATCCACACCACAGACAGGCAGATCGTCCAGGCGGCCCGGTTCATCAGCCTGCACTACATGGATCGGATCACGGCCGCGGACATCGCCGCGGCGGCGGGCTACAGTCCCAATTACCTGAGCCGGAAATTCCGCAGCTCCGTGGGCCTGGGGATCCACGAGTATCTGACCTTTATCCGGCTCCGGCACGCCGCCTATGAGCTGGTCACTACGGGCGACCGGATCACCGACATCGCCTTCCGGTGCGGCTTTTCCGACAGCAACTACTTTAAGGACGCCTTCAAGAAGAAATACGGCGTCACACCCCGGGCCTACAGGAAACAGCCGTAGCCCGGACGGCCCGGGAAACAGGAAACTCTGTCAACGCAAAAATGAGGGAAAGACATGAAGAAAGACAAAACGGAACTGTTTGAGAGGACGCCCGTCACCCGGGCTGTCCTGGCGCTGGTGATCCCCACGGTCATCAGCCAGATCATCACCGTCATCTACAACATGGCGGACACGTTTTTCATCGGGCAGCTGGACGACCCCAACCAGGTGGCCGCCGCGTCCCTGTGCCTGCCGCTGTTTCTGCTGACGACGGGGATCGCCAACCTCTTCGGCATCGGCGGCGCCAGCCTGATCTCCCGGAGCCTGGGGATCGGCGACACGCAGAAGGCCCGGCGCACCTCCGCCTTTTGCATCTGGACCTCGGCGGCGGTGGCCCTGATCTACGGGGTGGGGATCTTCGCCCTGCGCCGGACGGTTCTTCCGGCCGTGGGGGCGGACGGGGATACATACGGCTTTTGCGAGAGCTACCTGTTCTGGACGCTGACGGTGGGGGCCGTCCCCACGGTACTGAACGCCGCCCTGGCGCACCTCGTCCGGGCGGAGGGCTTCTCCGGCCAGGCCAGCTTCGGCGTGGCGCTGGGGGGCGGCCTCAACATCATCCTGGACCCGGTTTTCATCTTCGGCTTCCATATGGCCGTCACCGGCGCGGCCGTGGCCACGATGTTGTCCAATCTCATCGCCACGGTGTATTTCGTTGTTCTGATCCTCCTCCGGCGAGATAAGTTCCACCTGACCCTGAACCCCCGGCACTACGCCGTGGGGGACGGCATCGCCCGGGAGGTGCTTTTCGTGGGGCTGCCCAGCTCCATTATGAACCTGATGGGCATTTTCTCCAACATCACCCTGAACAAGCTGCTTGTCAACTACTCCAACGCCGCCGTGGCGGGGATCGGCATCGCCAAGAAGATCGACATGCTGGCCTTCGCCATCGCCAACGGC
>CANQFV010000033.1 GCA_947599875.1 uncultured Oscillospiraceae bacterium | reverse complement strand
GCGTACAACCATTTCCCCATGCGTCCTTTAAATTGGCAGTCACCAATTCAGGTGCTTTCTTCGTTTGCTTTTTGTGTTACATGTCATTGACAAACCGACATTTCGGAGAAAAGTTTTCGGGGTTATTCGCTCTTTTGTCCCTCTCCGCCCTGGCGGCGGGGGCCGGAGCCGCGGTAGCGCTTGCGCTGGGCGGGGCTGCGGCGGGTCTCCTCGCCGCCGGACTCCGCCGGATTGGCCGGCTGGGCGTTCCGCCGCTCGGCGCCGTCCTGGCGCTGGCCCTGGGGTCTGGGGCGGGAGCCTTTACTGTTCCGCCGCTGGTTGTCCTGCCGCCCGGACTCGCCGGGGGCGGGGGTCTGGATCCCCTCCTGCTGCCGGGGGACGGCGGAGGTGAGCCGCCGGGGGCGGGGCTTGGGCGTCTCGATCAGCCCCTCGGCCCGGGCCGCCAGATATTCAGCCCTCTTGGCCTTGCCGCCCAAAACCGTGACCTGGTCGGCCTCAAATGTCCGGACGGCCATATCCGTCTGATCCTCCAGATGGACGCGGACGGTGCCCTTCAGCAGATTCGTATCCACCACTGTGCCCACGCCGTCCGGCGTCTCCACAAAGGCGTCGGTCTTGGGGACGGTCTGTACCAGCTCCTCATAGGCGTCCTGCTCGTACTTGAGGCAGCACATAAGCCGCCCGCAGGAGCCGGAGATCTTGGCCGGGTTCAGGCTCAGGCCCTGGGTCTTGGCCATCTTGATGGACACCGGCTGGAAATCGTCTAAAAACTGGGCGCAGCAGAAGGGCCGGCCGCAGATCCCCAGGCCCCCCAGCATCCGGGCCTCGTCCCGGACGCCGATCTGTCTAAGCTCGATGCGGGTGCGGAAGATCCCCGCCAGATCCTTGACCAGCTCCCGGAAATCCACCCGCCCGTCCGACGTGAAGAAGAACAGGATCTTGGACCCCTCAAAGTTGTACTCCACATCCACCAGCTTCATATCCAGCCCGTGCTTTTCAATGCGCTGGCGGCAGATGTCCATCGCCTCCGCCTCCCGGCGGCGGTTGTCCTGGGCACGTCTCACGTCCTCCGGCGTGGCCAGGCGTATCACCGGCCGCAGGGGCGGGTGGACGGCGTCGTCCTCCACCTGGTGGTTTCCGGTGACGCACTCGGCAAACTCCAGCCCCTTGGAGGTCTCCACAATGACGTTGTCCCCCTTGGCCGCCGTGATGCCGTTGGGGTCGAAATAGTACACCTTGCCCTTATTTTTAAACCTGACGCTCAATACCTCAGTCAAAGTCTTAAATCTCCTCTCCGAATCTATTTCCCCGCCCCCTGCGGGGGCGTTATCGCTTTTTCTGCGCCCCCTCCCGCCGCGCAGGTGGGGCGGCGCGGCTATTGCGCCGTCTCGGCCAGAAGCATCGTGGCGATATGCACCGCGCTCACGTTGACGGCGGCCATTTTGTCCGCCTGATCCAGGGCCTGAAGGAGCTTCTCCAGCCGCTCCCCCGGCAGTCTCCCGGCGTCCCGCAGGGCGCCCAGGCGCACCTCGTCAAGAAAGCCGGGCAGCTCATTTCGCCCCAGCTTGTCCACGGCCCCCACCGCCCGGACAAGGCCTATCCTGTCGCCGCTTATCAGGGCGCGGAGCAGCTCCTCCGCCGGGGCGGACAGCGTCCCGGCCGCCGTCTCCGGCGGGAGCGTCGCCGTCTCACACCGGGAACGCACCGTCTCCAGCAGGCGCATGGGGTTGGCCGCCAGGAGGACGAACACCGCGTGGGGGGGCGGCTCCTCAAACACCTTCAGCATGGCGTTCTGGGCCTGGGGGTTCATATCGTCGGCGTCCGCCAGGATAAAGACGCTGCGGGCGGCCTCGTTGGGGACGATCACCGCCCGGGAGCGCACGTCCCGCATGGTGTCCACCGTGTGTTCCCGCCCCGTCTTCTCCACGGTCTGGATGTCCGGATGCACGCCCTTGCGGGCCTTCACGCAGTCCCGGCACACGCCGCAGGGCGCCTGCCCGGTCCCGGAGCAGACCGCCGCCGCCGCGATGAGCCGCCCCGTCTCCAGCCGGGACGCAGCCCCGCCGCCGGTGACGATGTACGCGTGGAAGATCCGGCGTCCGGCCAGCCGTTTTTTCAGTTCCGAAAGATCCATGATATTTTATGCCTCTGCAAGGCCGCCGTGGGCGGCGGCCAGTACGGCGTCTGACAAGCCGGCTCGATCTTGTTGTACGGGCCGCCGCCCACGGCGGCCCACCGGCTGGGACATTATTTGTGGTAGAGCTTATTCGTCTCGTACACCGGCTCGCAGGTCACGTTGACGCCCAGCTTCCTCAAGAGGTTCTCGTCCACCTGGGACAGGATCACCGTGGAGTGAAGCTCGCTGCCCTCCAGGCGCTCGATCTGCTGCATGGCGATCTCCGCCAGGGGGTTTGTCACGGCGCATATGGACAGGGCCAGAAGTACCTCGTCCGTATGTAAACGGGGGTTCACATTCCCCAGGTGGTTCACCTTCAGATCCTGCACCGGCTCCAAAATGGAGGGGGACAGCAGGCGGATGCCGTCGTCAATGCCGCCCAGGGCCTTCAGGGCGTCCAGCAGGGCGGCGCTTGTGGCGCCCAGGAGCTTGGAGGTCTTCCCCGTAACGATCCGCCCGTCGGGAAGCTCGATGGACGCGGCCGGCTCGCCGGTCTCCTCCGCCTTGCGCAGGGCCTGGAGCCGTCCCGGCCGGTCATCCACCCCCGTGCCGGCCACCTGCATCAGGAGCTTGAGCTTTTCCGCGTCCGCCCCGCCGGACTGGCCCTTCGTCCGGGCGCAGCAGGCCGCCAGATACCGGCGGACGATCTCCCGGCGGCTGGCCTCCTGGCAGGCCTCGTCGTCCACGATGCAAAAGCCCGCCATATTCACCCCCATGTCCGTGGGGGAGCTGTAGGGGCAGTCCCCGCCGTACAGCCGCTTGAACAGCGCCGACAGCACCGGGAACGTCTCCACGTCCCGGTTATAATTCACCGCCAGGGACCCGTAGGCCTCCAAGTGGAAGGGGTCGATCATGTTCACGTCGTCCAGATCCGCCGTGGCCGCCTCATAGGCCACGTTCACCGGGTGCTTCAGGGGCAGGTTCCAGATGGGGAACGTCTCGAACTTGGCGTAGCCGGCCTGGATGCCCCGCTTCCCGTCGTGGTAGAGCTGGGACAGGCAGGTGGCCATCTTGCCGCTGCCGGGTCCCGGGGCCGTCACCACCACCAGGGGCCGGGTGGTGCGGATGTAGTCGTTCCGGCCGAAGCCCTCATCGGAGACGATGGTGTCGATATTGGCCGGGTAGCCCTCGATGGGGTAGTGGCGGTAAACCGTCAGCCCCAGGCTGCTCAGCCGCCGCTGGAACGCCTCCGCCGCCGACTGGCCGGCGAACTGGGTGATCACCACGCTGCCCACATACAGCCCGAAGCTGCGGAAGGCGTCGATCAGCCGGAGGACGTCCAGGTCGTAGGTGATGCCGTAGTCCCCCCGCACCTTGTTCTTGGCGATGTCGTTGGCGTTGACGGCGATGACGATCTCCGCCTTGTCCCGGAGGTTGGCCAGCATCTTGATCTTGCTGTCCGGCTCAAACCCGGGAAGCACGCGGCTGGCGTGGTAGTCGTCAAACAGCTTACCGCCGAACTCCATATACAGCTTGCCGCCGAACTTGGCGATCCGCTCGTTGATATGCTCCGACTGGAGCTTCAGATATTTTTCGTTGTCAAATCCTGTTTTCATACCCTGATCCCCCCTGAAAAACCCTCACCCTCTATTTTACCTTTCTTCCGCCCCATTAGTCAAGTGAAAAAGTACATTTCCCGCCCCCGGCCCCGGCAGGAAAAAACTTTACAAATCCGGAAAAGGGGATATAATAAAAGCGCGGGGTCACTCCCGGCGGGAGGGCGGCCGCGCCCTTTATTTTTTTCAAACACAAGGAGGATCACCCTATGGGCGAGTTTACAGGCAAGACAGTCATCATCACCGGCGGGGGCAGGGCCGCGCTGAAGGACGGCTCCGCCGGCTCCATCGGCTACGGCATCGCCGTGGCCTTCGCCAAGGAGGGGGCCAATCTGGTGGTCACCGGCCGGAACGTGAAGAAGCTGACGGACGCCCAGGAGGAGCTGGAGCGCCTCTACGGCATAAAAGTTCTCCCCATCCAGGCGGACATCAACGCCGGGGCGGACAACGACGCCGCGGTACAGCGGGTGGTGCAGGAGACGGTGAAGGCCTTCGGCCGCATCGACGTGCTGATCAACAACGCCCAGGCCAGCGCCTCCGGCGTCACCCTGGCCCAGCACACCACGGAGCAGTTTGATCTGGCCCTGTACTCCGGGCTGTACAGCGCCTTTTACTACATGAAATACTGCTACCCGTATCTGAAGGAGACCCGGGGCAGCGTCATCAACTTCGCCTCCGGGGCGGGGCTTTTCGGCAACTTCGGCCAGTGCGCCTACGCCGCCGCCAAGGAGGGCATCCGGGGGCTGTCCCGTGTGGCCGCCACGGAGTGGGGCCCGGACGGCATCAACGTGAACGTCGTCTGCCCCCTGGCCTGGACGGCCCAGCTGGAGAATTTCCGGGACGCCTACCCGGAGGCCTTCGCTGCCAATGTCCACATGCCGCCGATGGGACATTACGGCAACTCGGAGACAGAAATTGGACGCGTCTGCGTCCAACTGGCCTCCCAGGACTTTAAATATATGTCCGGGGAGACCCTGACGCTGGAGGGCGGCATGGGCCAAAGGCCCTGAAAAGGTGTCCGCCCGAAGGGCGGACGGGGTATTTTACTTTCTCCCTTTTGCTTTCGTCAAAAGGGAGAAAGTAACAAAGAGGGAAAACCGACCAGGGGGGATTTCGATTTCCCCCCTGGACCCCCTTGAACCGACCAGTTAGGGGGCCGCGGCCCCCTACTGGAGAAACCCCCGGGGAGCGCGTAGACGGGGCCTGCCACGTTGCCGGGAAACCCGTAGGGGCCGATGACCTCATCGGCCCGGGCGGGTCGGGTGACAGAGCGGTTGCGTTAAGATAGAAAACTTTAAAATTTGCCGTAGGGGCCGCCGCCCACGGCGGCCCGCGTTGGTTGAGCTGCGTTGGGACAACGGGCGGTGGAACAGCGGGGACGGTTCTTACGAAGGAACATCCCGTCTTCTGAGTAGGTGGGACAAAGGGGACGGTTCTTTCGTCACATCGGAGCAAAGCGGAGATGGGACTAAAGAACCGTCCCCGTGTAACACCGGCTTCCCGTTGATCAACCCTTCCCGTCCCACCGGCCCCCGGCGATGCTTATCAAATTTTTTCAGGAGTTTTTTATGAAACCTGCCTTGATCACCCCATCCGGGCCTGTGGCGGAGGTGAGCCGGCGCGCCGCGCCCGCCGGGGCGGATTTTGCCGTCACCGCCACGGACGACACCCTGGCCCCCTACGTCCGGCGGGGGGAGATCGTCTTCTTCACCCGGGACACGGATCTGCGCCCCGGGGATGTGGGGCTGTTCTCCCTCCGGGGCCGGCTGATCCTGCGGCAGTTCGCCGACGGGATCGACGGCAGCGCCTACCTCTTCGCCCTGAACCGGGACATGGGGGAGCTTGACGAGGTTCTCCCGCCGGACGCCCGGGAGGGCGCCGTGTGTCTGGGCCGCGTCCTCCTCCCCTGCCGGCCGCCGCTGCCCGGCGTGGCGCCGGAGACACCGGCGTGACCGGGGTTTTCGTCTGTCAAAATCGCAGTGTCAGCTTTTTCCGGCGGCGTGTACGCCGGAAAATTTTTCGCACGTTCCCCCTTGGCAAAAAAGCCCCGCGGCCTTTTTCGCAGGGCCCGAAGAAAGTGATAAACCCGCCGTTATAGGGCTTGCAAAAGCGGCGGGTTTTTGCTATAATGGAGTGTACTGTATGATGCCGGGAAATGCCCTTTTTTTGAGACAGAGAGGGCTGGGAAAGGGATGAAGAGACAGATGAATTCCATCGAGGACATATGGCAGAGCGTCCTGGAGCTGATGGGCCGGGAGCTGACGCCCGTGGCTATCAGCACCTGGTTTGGGGAGTGCCGGGCCGTGGGGATGACGGAGAACAGCTTCACCGTTTTAGTGCCGTCGGAGTTTAAGCGCAGCATCATCGCCGTGCGCTTTATGGCCCCGCTGAAGGAGGCCCTGGGCCAGATCTTCGCCGGGGATATGGACGTCTATCTGGTGGGGGAGGAGGACGTGGAGGACGCCGCGTCCGCCCGCGGCGTGGAGGAGACAGCCGACCCCAACGAGTACACCTTTGACAACTTCGTGGTCGGCCCCTCCAACAAGTTCGCCCACGCGGCCAGCCTGGCCGTGGCGGAGGGGCAGACCACGGTCTACAACCCCCTCTTCATCTATGGGGAGTCGGGACTGGGCAAGACCCACCTGCTCTACGCCATCCGCCACGAGGTGGCCAGGAGGCACCCGGAGTACAACATCGTCTTCGTCCGGGGCGGGGACTTTATGAACGAGCTGATCACCGCCATCCAGACCGGGAAAAACGTGGAGTTCCGGGAGAAATACCGCTCCGCCGACCTCTTCCTCATCGACGACATCCAGACGGTGGCGGGTAAGGTGTCCACCCAGGACGAGATGTTCCACACCTTCAACACCCTCTACGAGTCCCACAAGCAGATGGTCTTCACCTCCGACCGGCCCCCGTCCGAGATGCCCCTCTTGGCCGACCGTCTGCGCACCAGGTTCGAGATGGGCGTCCAGGCGGACATCCAGCCCCCGGATTTTGAGACGCGGGCGGCCATTGTGCGCAACAAGTCCATGAAGCTGGGTCTGGCCCTGTCCAACGACGTGGTGAACTACATTGCGGAGAACATGACGGCCAATGTCCGTCAGCTGGAGGGGGCCGTTTTGAAAATCCGCGCCCAGAGCGACCTGATGAAGACGCAGCTCACCGTCTCCGAGGTGTCCCGGATGCTCAAGGATATGTTCAAGCAGAAGTCCTCCTATGTCCCCACGCCGGAGGGGATCATCGAGGAGACGGCCAAATACTTCTCCCTGTCCGTCAAGGAGCTGCGGGGCCAGAGCAGGACGAAAAATACGGCGCTGGCACGGCAGATCGCCATGTACGAGATCCGGAAGCTGACGAACCTCTCCCTGGAGGACATCGGGGAAATCTTCGAGGGGCGGCACCACACCACCGTCCTCAGCTCCATTCAGAAAATTGAAAACAAGGTGGCCGTGGACAAGGAGTTTAACCAGATGGTGCGGGACATCACGTCCAACATCAACGCCCTGGGGTAATCTCCCGGATTTTCCACATCTCCGCAGAAAAATGTGGATTTGTGGAAGGAGACCTGTGGAAAGAAAAACTGCCCGGTGGAAAGCGTGAAAGATTTCCACACGGCCGGATCTTCTGAGAGCCCTAGAGCCGCCCGAAAAATTTTGGGTTTTCAACATCAGGCGTTTTTTCAACTACTACGACTAAAAAATATAAAGATGTCTGTCTATATTAAGAGATATACACCCGTCCCACACATAAGAGAGGAGAACCAGGTATGAAATTTTCCTGTGAAAAAGCGGATTTGTTAAGCGCGGTCAACATCGTATCCCGGGCAGCGGCGGCCAAAAGCGCCGTCCCCAGCCTGGAGGGCCTGCTCATCGAGGCGGGGGACGACCTCACCGTCACGGGATATGACCTGAAGACGGGAATCCGCTCCACCATCAAGGCGGATATCACGGAGGGCGGCAGCGTTGTAATCAACGCCAGGCTCTTCGGGGATATCATCCGGAAGCTGCCGGACGACGTGGTGTACATGACGGTGAACGAGAAGTTCTCCATCAACCTGCGGTGCGCCATGAGTGAGTTTGACATCATGGGCATGAGCGCGGAGGAGTACCCGGATCTGCCGGTGGTGGACTACCAAAACTCCATCTACATGAAGGAGCGGGACATCAAGGCCATGATCGGGGAGACGAACTTCGCCGTCTCCGAGAATGAGGCGCGGCCCATCCACACCGGGGCGCTGTTCGAGGCGGACAACGAGATTCTCACCGTGGTGGCGGTGGACGGCTTCCGCCTGGCCCTGCGCCGGGAGCGGGTGGCCAGGACCGAGGTGGGAAAGGTCTCCTTCGTGGTGCCCGGCACGGCCCTGGCGGAGGTGGAGCGCATCGCCGGGGACGGGGAGGAGCTGGTGAAGATCACCTTGGGTTCCAAGCACGTCATGTTCTCCCTGGGCAGCACCGTCCTCATCTCCAGGAGACTGGAGGGGGAGTTCCTCAACTACAAAAACGCCATTCCCCAGACGGGGAAATACACCATCGACGCGGCGAGGCGCGACATCATCAGCACCGTGGAGCGGGTGTCCCTGATCATCAACGACAAGTTTAAAAGCCCGGTGCGCTGCCTGTTCAAGGACGGGGTCCTGCGGGTCTCCACCGCCACCACCCTGGGCAAGGCCGTGGATGAGTGCCCTGTCTCCGGGGACGGGGAGGGGCTGGAGATCGGCTTCAACAACCGGTACATCCTGGAGGCGCTGCGGGCCGCCCCGGCGGACAATGTGCGGCTCCAGCTGAACACCAGCGTGTCCCCCTGCGTCATCGTGCCCGCGGACGGGAGCAAGAACTTCATCTATATGATCCTGCCGGTGAGGCTGCGGGCCAATGAAAATTAAGGTAAAGGCAAAACTCCGCCAGGCGGAGGACGTGGCGATCAGCACGGAGTTTATTAAGCTGGACTCCTTTTTAAAGCTTGCAAACGCCGTGGAGACCGGCGGGATGGCCAAGGAGATCGTGGCCCAGGGTGAGGTATTGGTCAACGGCCAGGTCTGCACCCAGCGGGGGCGGAAGCTGCGGCCCGGGGACACGGTGGAGACCGGCGGGCGCCGGTATCAGGTGACGGGATGTACATTGACGCCATAAAGCTCCGGGGCTTCCGGAATTACCGGGACGCGCAGGCGGAATTTGACCGGGGGATCAATGTGATAACCGGCCGGAACGGCCAGGGAAAGACAAATCTCTTGGAGGCCGTCTATCTCCTCTGCACCGGCCGGGGCTTTCGGGCAAAGTCGGACAAGGAGCTTATGGGCTTCGACGCCGGGGAGACGCTGATCCATGCCCGGGGAATGGCCGGGGAGCGGGATAAGCGCATCGACGTGGTCCTCCGCCGCGGCCGGCGCCGGGAGATGACCGTCAACGGCGTCCGGTGCAACACGGCCGGGGAGCTGGCCGGGAATTTCGCCGCCGTCCTCTTCTGCCCGGAGGATCTGGAGCTGATCCGGGGCGGCGCGGGGGAGCGCCGGCGGTTCATGGATATGGCCATCAGCCAGCTCAGGCCCCGGTACGCCGCGGCGCTCTATGAGTTTAACAAGGCCTATGAGGGGAAGACCAGGATCCTCCGGGATTCGGAGGAGGATCCCTCCCTTTTGGGCCTATTGGAGGAATATGACTACAGGCTGGCCCAGATGGGGGCGGAGCTGATCCACTACCGGGCGAATTTCATCCGGCGTCTGGCCCCGGAGGCCCAGCGGATCCACGGGGAGTTCGGCGGCGGGGAGCTGCTGGAGCTTTCCTATCAGACGGTGAAGACCGTGGAGGACCCCACGGCCCCGGCGGATCGGATTCTCCCGGCGCTTTTGGAGCATCAGCGCAGCCACAAATCGGCGGAGCTGGCCTCCAGGCTGTGCCTGTCCGGGGCGCACAAGGACGATATCGCCGTCACGGTAAACGGCTCCCCCGCCAGGGCCTTCGCCTCCCAGGGGCAGACCAGGACGGCGGCGCTGTCCGTGAAGCTGGCGGAGCTGGTGATCCAGCGGGAGCAGTTGGGGGAGTATCCCCTGCTCCTCTTGGACGACGTGCTGTCCGAGCTGGACGAGGGGCGGCAGGATTTCGTTCTGAACCGGATCGGCGGCGGCCAGGTGTTTATCACCTGCTGTGAGGATGAGCGGGTCTCCCTGCGCACAGGGGGCCGGGTCATCACCGTGGACGGCGGGCGCTTTTTGACGGAGGACGCCTGAGAGGGGAGACGGTATGTATCTGCATCTGGGTGCGGACTCGGTGGTGCGGGAGTCCCAGGTCGTGGGGATCTTCGACCTGGACAACACCTCCTGTTCCGCCATCACCCGGGACTTTTTGAACCGGGCGGAGCGGGAGGGCCGGGCCGTGAACGTGTCCGACGACCTGCCCAAGGCCTTTGTGGTAACAAGCGAGCAGGGAAAAGACAGGATTTATCTGACGCTCCTGGCCTCCCAGACCCTTGCCAGGCGGGCGGCGGACGGGGAGTTTATCTGATTTGTTATAGGAGGTCGAAAAAATGGCTAAGGTTAAGATGGAACCCATTGAATATTCCTGGAAGGACAGAAAACGGGTGCTGGGGATGCCCCTGACCTTTACCCGGTATATGCTCAGCAGCGACCGGCTCTTTTTGGAGAGCGGCCTTCTGAATTTAAAGACGGAGGAGATCCTGCTGTACAGGATCCGGGACATCGAGCTGAAGATGACCCTGGGCCAGCGGATCGTGGGGGTAGGCACCATCTGCATCTACTCCTCGGATAAGAGCGCCCCGCGGATGGACATTGTGAACGTAAAGGACCCCCGGGCGGTGAAGGAGCTTATCCACCAGTCCGTGGAGCGGGCCAAGGACGCCAGGCGTATGCGGTCTATGGAGGTTCTGGGGGACGACCCCTTTGACGATCCGGACGGGGAGACGGATTTTGACCCGGAGGACGGGGAAAACGGAGACTAAGCGGTTACATGGAGGCACACAGGCAATGGCAGAGAATCTGGAGAACATTTTAACGGAGAAGATCACGGAGGAATACGACGCCAGTCAGATCCAGGTGCTGGAGGGGCTGGAGGCGGTGCGCAAGCGCCCCGGCATGTACATCGGCTCCACCAGCTCATCGGGACTTCACCACCTGGTGTATGAGATCGTGGACAACTCCATCGACGAGGCCCTGGCCGGGTACTGCGACCACATCAAGGTGACCATCAACCCCGGAAACACCGTCACCGTGGTGGACAACGGCCGGGGCATCCCCGTGGATATCCAGCAGCAGACGGGCAAGAGCGCCCTGGAGGTGGTCTTCACCGTCCTCCACGCCGGGGGAAAATTCGGCGGCGGGGGCTACAAGGTGTCCGGCGGCCTCCACGGCGTGGGCGCCAGCGTGGTCAACGCCCTCAGTGAGTGGCTGGAGGTCCAGGTCCACAAGGACGGGAAAATCTATGAGATGAAATTCAGCCGCGGGGAGATCACCCAGCCCCTCACCGTGGTGGGCGACACCCAGCGCACCGGCACCACCGTGACCTTCAAGCCCGACCCGGAGATGTTCGACGACACGGTGTACGATTACGAGATCCTCCACAAGCGGATGCAGGAGCAGGCGTTTCTCAACGCGGGCCTGCGGATCCGCATCGAGGACAACCGGGGCGAGGAGCTGATCTTCGATGACATGCACTACGAGGGCGGCATCCGCCAGTTCGTGGAGTATTTAAACCGGCACAAGACCCCCCTGTCCGGGGATGTGGTCTACATGTCCGGCGGGAAGGAGGACTCCATCGCGGAGATCGCCTTCCAGTACAACGACGGCTACAACGAGATGCTTGTCTCCTTCGCCAACAACATCCACACCCCGGAGGGCGGTATGCACGAGACGGGCTTTAAGACGGCCCTGACCCGCGTCCTCAACGCCTACGCCACAAAGATCGGGCAGCTCAAGGGGGAGGATAAGCTCTCCGGCGAGGACTGCCGGGAGGGGATCACCGCCGTGATCTCCGTGAAGCTGACAAACGCCCAGTTCGAGGGGCAGACAAAGGCCAAGCTGGGAAACGCGGACATCCGCTCTTTAGTGGACGCCATCGTCTCCGAGCAGCTGGAGATCTATCTGGAGGAGAACCCCGCCTTCGGCAAGGCCGTCATCGAGAAGGCCCTCACCGCCAACCGCGCCCGGGAGGCGGCCAAGAAGGCCCGGGAGTCCGTGCGGCGCAAAACGGGGCTGGAGTCCGGCCAGATGCCGGATAAGCTCCAGGACTGCAACGAGCGGGACCCCGGTCTGTGCGAGATCTACATCGTGGAGGGCGACTCCGCCGCGGGATCGGCCATCCAGGGGCGGGACAGCCGCTTCCAGGCGATTTTGGCCATGTGGGGCAAGATGCTGAACGTGGAGAAGGCCCGGGCGGACAAAATCTACGGCAACGACAAGCTCTACCCCCTCATCGTGGCCCTGGGGGCCGGGATCGGGGACGAGTTCAACATCGACAAGCTCCGCTACCACAAGATCATCATCATGGCCGATGCCGATGTGGACGGCGCGCACATCCGCACGCTCTTGCTGACATTCTTCTTCCGGTACATGCGGCCCCTCATCGAGAACGGGTATGTGTACTCCGCGGTGCCCCCCCTCTACAAGCTGACCCGGGGCAAGCAGCAGCGGGTGGCCTACTCCGACCCGGAGCGGGACAAGATCAGCGCGGAGATGCGCGCCGACAACCCCAACGCCAAGGTGGACATCAGCCGCTACAAGGGCCTGGGCGAGATGGACCCCCACGAGCTGTGGGAGACCACGATGGACCCGGAAAAGCGCACCCTCCGGCGCATCACCCTGGACGACGCCGTGGCGGCCGATCAGATCTTCACCGTCCTCATGGGCGAGGAAGTGGAGCCGAGAAAGGCCTGGATCGAGGAGAACGCCCAGTACGCGGTGAATCTGGACTACTAAAACTGGCTTGAAAGGCCTGCGGCCTTTCAATGCCAAGGGGAAACGTGCGGAAAATTTTTCTGAATTTTGCGAAATTCAGAAAAATTTTCCTGCTGCCGCGCTGTGCGACCAGTCTGCGGACTGGTCACTTGCGCGGCAAGAGGGATTTTTTCCGACGTACATGCCGCCGGAAAAAATATTGAAATTATTGAGGTTTTTGATAAGAGGCTTGGCAAGGAGCCCCTCACGGGGTTTCTTGCCAATAAAAAGGTTATGAGGTTGAAGTATGGCACATAACAGAGACTACAAGCCGGAGGATATTCTGTTCCCGGATCAGGTCATCACCCAGTCTGAGCTTGTCCACGAGATGCAGGAGAGCTACAAGATGTACGCCATGTCGGTGATCATCGGCAGGGCGCTGCCGGATGTGCGGGACGGCTTAAAGCCGGTACACCGGCGGATCCTCTACTCCATGTACGAGGGGGGGCTGACCCATCAGAACCCCTACAAGAAGTGCGCCACCGCCGTGGGCGACGTGCTGGGTCACTACCACCCCCACGGGGACGCCTCCGTCTATGACGCTCTGGTGCGCATGGCACAGGATTTCTCCATGCGGGCGCCGCTGATCGACGGCCACGGCAACTTCGGCTCCGTGGACGGGGATCCCCCCGCGGCCTACCGGTACACCGAGGCGCGCATGTCCCGCATCGCCGACGAGATGCTCCGGGACATCGACAAGGAGACGGTGGACTGGGATCCCAACTTTGACGAGACAAGAAAAGAGCCAAAGGTTCTGCCCAGCCGCTTCCCCAATCTGCTGGTGAACGGCTCCTCCGGCATCGCCGTGGGTATGGCCACCAATATCCCGCCCCACAACCTGACGGAGGTGATCAACGCCTGCGTGTGCCTGCTGGACGATCCGGAGGCCGGCTTCTCCCAGCTTATGGAGCATATCACGGGGCCGGATTTCCCCACCCGGGGGATCATCATGGGCCGCAGCGGCATCCGCCAGGCCTACGCCACCGGCCGGGGGAAGATCGTGGTTCGCGCCCGCACGGAGTTTGAGGAGTACGGCCGGGATCACCGCACCCGGATCATCGTCACGGAGCTGCCCTACCAGGTGAACAAGCGGCAGCTCATCAAGACCATCGCCGACCAGGTGAAGGACAAGCGCCTGGAGGGGATCTCCGACATCCGGGACGAGACAGACCGGAACGGGATGCGTGTGGTCATCGAGCTGAAGCGGGATGCCAACGCCCAGGTGGTGCTGAACAAGCTGTTCACCCAGACGGCCATGCAGTCGGGCTACTCCATTATCATGCTGGCCCTGACGGACAACCAGACCCAGCCCAGGATCCTGCCCCTCCGGAACATCCTCACGGAGTACCTCACCTTCCAGGAGGACGTGATCACCCGCAGGACCCGGTATGACCTGAAGCGTGCCCAGGAGCGGGCGCACCTGTTGGAGGGGCTGCTCATCGCCCAGGACAACATCGACGAGGTCATCCGGATCATCCGCCACAGCTACGACAACGCCAAGGAGAACCTGATGGAGCGCTTCGGCCTGGACGACGTGCAGGCCCAGGCCATCTGCGACATGCGCCTCATCGCCCTCCAGGGGCTGAACCGCGAGAAGCTCCAGGCGGAGTATGACGAGCTGGAGAAGAAGATCCGGTATTACCAGGAGCTTTTGGCGGATGAGGCCAAGATCCGCGGGGTGCTGAAGGATGAGCTGATCGCCATCCGGGACAAGTACGGCTCCCCCCGCCTTACGGAGATCCAGGACGTGGAGGAGGAGATCGACTTAGAGGATCTCATCGCCCAGGAGGACTGCGCCTACACCCTGTCCAACGCCGGGTACATCAAGCGTATGCCCGTCAGCGAGTACAAGGCCCAGAACCGGGGCGGAAAGGGCATCCGCGCCCAGAGCCTGCGGGACGAGGACTTTGTCCACACGGTGTTTACCGCCTCCACCCACGACTACATTTTGTTCTTCACCACCGCGGGCCGGGCCTTCCGCCGGAAGGGGTACAACATCCCCCAGGCGGCCAGGGCCTCCCGTGGGACGAATATCGTCAATCTCCTGCCCCTGGAGCCTGGGGAGCAGGTGACGGCCATGATCCACACGGGCGACGTGGAGACAGGCGGCCGGAGTCTCATGCTCGTCACCCTGAACGGCACGGTGAAGCGCCTGGCCGGCGAGGCGTTCCGGAACATCCGGAACAACGGCCTGCGGGCCCTGAGCCTGGACGAGGGGGACCGGCTCATCGCCGTGTGCGAGACAACGGGGGACGACAACATTCTCCTGGCAACTCACGACGGCTACGCCATATGCTTTAATGAGGAGGATGTGCGCGTCATGGGCCGTATGGCCGTGGGCGTCCGGGGCATCCGGCTCCGGGAGGGGGATTTCGTCATCGGCGCGGTAAATGCCAGCGAGGGCGGGATGCTCCTGACCATCACGGAGAACGGCTACGGCAAGCGCACGCCTCTGGAGGAATATGTCCGCGGCTCCGACGGCACGCCCCAGCGGCGCGGGGGCATGGGCATCAAGAACTACAACGTCACCCCCAAAACCGGAAAGATCGCCGGGGTGAAGGTGGTGCGGGACACCGACGACGTGCTTCTGCTGGCGGAGGACGGCACCATGATCCGCACCGGCGCGGAGACCATCTCCGTGCTGGGCCGCTCCACCCAGGGCGTGAGACTGATGCGGGTCTCCGAGGGGGCCAGGCTTTTAGGCGTGGCCACCACGGAGAAGGCGCCGGAGGGCGAGCCCGGCGGAGAGGAGCTTCCCGGGGAAAATGGATAACGTCACCGTATATACCGACGGGGCCTGCTCCGGCAATCCCGGCCCCGGCGGCTGGGCGGCTATCCTCCGGTGCGGCGGCCACGAGAGGGAGATCTCCGGGGGAGAGCCTTCCACCACCAACAACCGGATGGAGCTGACGGCGGTGATCTCCGCCCTGGAAAAGCTGACCAGGCCCTGCCAGGTGGAGCTGTTCACCGACTCCCAGTACATCCAGCGGGCTATAAGCGAGGGCTGGCTGAGAGCCTGGAAGGCCCGGGGCTGGCGCCGGAAGGACGGGGAGCTGAAAAATCCGGAGCTTTGGCAGAGGCTGGATAAGCTTTTGGAGCTTCACCGGGTCACCGTCCACTGGGTCAAGGGCCACGGGGAGAACGAGTACAACAACCGCTGCGACAGGCTGGCGGTTCAGGAGCGGGAGAAGCTCCGGTAAAGGGAGAGCCGTCAAAAAAAGCGATGCCGCTTTGACGGTGTGAGGGGAAAACCCCTTTTTCGCAGGCGGGGGGACGCCGACATTTCATGCTTGGAGGGCAATTTATGAAAAAAGAACTGTTTCGCGGCGTAGGGACGGCCCTGGTCACGCCCATGAACGACAACGGGGTGGACTACGAGGCGTTGGGCCGGCTGGTGGATTTCCAGCTTGACGGCGGCGTGGACGCCCTGATCGTGTGCGCCACCACCGGCGAGGCGCCCACCCTCACCGACGAGGAACACATCGAGACCATCCGCTTTGTGGCGCAGCGCGTGGGGGGCAGGATCCCGGTGATTGCGGGGACCGGCTCCAACTACACCGACCACGCGGTGGAGATGAGCGTCAAGGCGGCGCAGGCGGGGGCCGACGGGCTTCTGTGCGTGACGCCGTATTACAACAAATGCACGCAGAAGGGGCTTGTCCAGAGCTTCTATAAGATCGCGGACGCCACGGATCTGCCCATGATCGTCTACAGCGTGCCCTCCCGCACGGGGGTGAAGATCCTGCCGGAGACGTGCCTGGAGCTGGCAAAGCACCCCAACATCACCGGCATCAAGGAGGCCACCGGGGATATGGCCACGGTGGTGGATATCGCCGCCAAATGCGGGGAGAACTTCCACATCTGGTCGGGCAACGACGACATCGTGGTGCCCATGATGGCGATGGGGGGCCTGGGGTGCATCTCGGTGCTGTCCAACATCCTGCCCCGGGAGACCCACGACATGTGCGCCCTGGCCCTGAAGGGGGACTTTAAGGCGGCGGCGGAGCGGCAGTGCCGGTATAAGGCCCTGATCGACGCGCTGTTTTCCGAGGTCAACCCCATCCCGGTGAAGGCGGCCCTTGCCGCGATGGGGATTATCCAGGACAAGCTGCGCCTGCCCCTGACGCCGATGGAGCCGGATCACCGGGAGAAGCTGCTGGCGCTGATGCGCCGGCAGGGGCTGAAGGTGTGACGAAAGCGTAGATCACGACACGAAAGGGAGGAGAAAGAGCATGACGGATGTGCTTGTGTACGGCGCCCTGGGCCGGATGGGGAGCATTGTGGTGAACCTGGTGGAGCAGGCGGAGGATCTCCGGCTGGCCGCCGGTGTGGATGTGTATTCCAAGGGCGGCGCCGTGGCCGGGAGCCTGGATCAGGTGGAGGAGCATGTGGACACGGTCATCGACTTCTCCCACCACACCCTGACGCCGGGCCTTTTGGACTGGTGCGTGAGCCGGGGCGCGTCCCTGGTGCTTTGCACCACCGGCCACGATGAGGCGGAGCTGGCCGCCGTGAGACAGGCGGCGGAGCGGATCCCCCTCTTCTTCTCGGCCAATATGTCCCTGGGCATCGCCGCCCTGGCGGAGCTGGCCCGGCAGGCCGCCGCCCTGTTCCCGGAGGCGGATGTGGAGATCGTGGAGGCCCACCACAACCGGAAGCTGGACGCGCCCAGCGGGACGGCGCTGATGCTTGCCCGGGAGGTGTGCCGGGTGCGGCCGGGGGCCAAGCTGCATGTGGGCCGGTCGGGCCTGGGCCGCCGGGAGCCGAATGAGATCGGCATCCAGTCGGTGCGCATGGGGAACCTGCCGGGCACTCACGCGGTGCTGATCTCCACGGACACCCAGACCATCACCCTGAAGCACGAGGCCCACGACAGGGCGCTGTTCGCCGACGGGGCCGTGGCCGCCGCCAGATTCCTGGCGGGGAGAGGCCCGGGGCTGTACGACATGAAGGATCTGGTGGCCGGGAAGTGACGGCCTCCCCTCCGGAAAGAGAAAAAGATCACCCCCGCACGGCGCGATGAAAAGGCCGGGCGGGGGTTTATACGAAAGGGGCAAATTGCCCGGAAAGCGTGGCGGCAGAATGAAGACAAAGAGAGAGTATCCCGCGTTTATCCTGACGGACAAGGGGGCCAAATGGGTGGGGACAGGCCACCCCTGGGTCTACGCCGCGGAGGTGACGCGGGCGGAGGGCCAGTGGGAGAACGGGGATATGGCGGACGTGCTTGACGCCAAGGGGCGGTATCTGGGCACGGGCTTTGTCAGCGCCGAGAGCAAGATCCGGGTGCGGATCGTCTCCCGCAACGCCAACGACCGGTTTGACCGGGACTTCTGGGAGCGGCGGGTGCGGTACGCCTGGCAGTACCGCAGGAGCGTAATGGGGCCGGACACCGGCTGCTGCCGGGTGATCTTCGGGGAGGCCGACGGCTTCCCGGGGCTGACGGTGGACAGGTTTGAAAACCTCCTGTCCGTGCAGATCGCCTCCGTGGGCATGGAGCGGCGGCAGGACGAGATCCTGCCCCTGATCGTAAAAGTACTGCGGGAGGACGGACAGCGCATCGACGGGGTCTTCCTCCGCAACGACCTGTCCACAAGGGCGCTGGAGGGCCTGCCGGAGTTTAAGGGCTGGTATCCCCTGCCCGGGGAGCCGGCGCCGGAGAGCGCCGTCACACGCATCACGGAGAACGGCGTCACCTATCTTGTGGACGTGGAGAACGGACAGAAAACCGGGTTCTTCCTGGATCAGAAATATAACCGCCTGGCCGTCCGGCGCATCGCCGCGGGCCGGAATGTGCTGGATCTCTTCACCCACACGGGGTCCTTCGCCCTGAACGCCGCCCTGGGCGGGGCGCAGCGGGTGACGGCGGTGGATGTGTCCGCCCCGGCGCTGGAGCTGGCCCGGGAGAACGCCAGACTCTCCGGCCTGGAGGGGAAGGTGGAGTTTGTCTGCGCCGATGTGTTTGAGCTGCTGACACAGCTGTGGGACACCTCCCGCCGCGCCTACGATCTCATCATCCTGGACCCGCCGGCCTTTACCAAATCCAGAAGGACGGCGGACAGCGCCTACCGGGGCTACCGGGAGATCAACTACAGGGCGATGGGCCTTTTGCCCCGGGGCGGCTTTTTGGCCACGGCGTCGTGCAGCCACTTTATGCCGGAGGCGGATTTCCGCCGGATGCTCCGGGAGTCCGCCCGGGACGCCGGCCGCGAGCTGCGGGAGATCGAGGTGCGCAAACAGGCCCCGGATCACCCTATCCTGTGGAATGTCCCCGAGACGGAGTATTTAAAATTCTTCCTCTTCCAGGTAGTTTGATCAAGAAGGGGGAATAAGGTGTCCGCCCGAAGGGCGGACGGGGTTATTTACTTTCTCCTCTTTTGTGTTGACAAAAGAGGAGAAAGTAACAAAGAGGAGAAAAGCAACCAGGGGAGGGATTTCGATTTTCCCTCCCCTGGACCCCACCTTTTAAAAACGACCAGTTAGGGGGCCTGCGGGCCCCCTACTGGAGAACCCCCCGGGGAGTCCCCCGGGGGTTCGTTTGTCGAATAGGTACAAGGCGCCCACAGGGCGTTTTTCGTAAAAGGCGGGACATGAGGGACGTTTTTTTGTCACACCGCAGGTGGGACTAAAGAACCGTCCCTCTGTAACGCCGGGTCAGGAGTTTCGTCCAACGAAAATGACCTCCGTCCAGGGAGTTATCGACAGCAGCGGTCCCTACTGTCCGTAAGAGACCCCCCTGTAGGGGCCGATGACCTCATCGGCCCGTGTAGGTTGGATGACAGAGCGGTTGCGTTAAGACGGAAAACTTTAAAATTTGCTGTAGGGGCCGCCGCCCACGGCGGCCCGTGCCGCGTTGATTGAGGGCGGTATAATAAACGGGGAAAGGGCAGCGTCAAGCATCACCGGAAGCCGGTGTGACACGGGGACGGTTCTTTAGTCACACCAGTGTGCGCACTGGTGGTACAAAAGAACCGTCCCCGCTGTCCCACCTACTCAGTCCAAAGGGCGCGCCAGACAGCCCCGTGGCTGCCTAAAGCCCATTCGTCCAGAAAACTCCCGGGCAGCACCCCGGGGGTTTCTCCAGTAGGGGGTCCGCAGACCCCCTAACTGGTCGTTTTTAAAAGGGGAGTCCAGAGGGGGAAAATCGAAATCCCCCCTGGTCGGTTTTCCCTCTTTGTTACTTTCTCCCTTTTGTCGAAAGCAAAAGGGAGAAAGTAAAATGCCCTCCCCGCCCTTCGGGCGGACACCTTATTCCCCCCGTGGGGGGTCACAGGGGTTTCACCCCTTTTTTTGAAATGCGCTGCCGTCTCCCGCCAGGCCGTCCCGGCGGAGCATACTCTCCAGGACGTCTATATCGGAGGAGATATCCATTGCGTCGCTCTCATAGAGCTTATCCAGCTGCTTTTTAAAGCCGTCCACCAGGGTATCCAGGATGCGCTCGATCTCGGCCTTGGCGGCGCGGATATTCTCCCCGTCCGCGCCGGACTGCTCAAAGTCCGCGTAGGAGCGCAGGAGCTTCAGCGTGGTGGGCAGGTAATAGCTCATAAAGGACTTGATCTGCGGCTCCTTCTCCGGCTTTTCCCGGACGGCGTTGAAGATGCGGCCGGTGAGATCCTCCATCTCGTCGATGCGCCGGGACACGGCCTCGTCGGGGATATCGTCGTTGAGCTTCCGGATCTGGCGGAGGATGGCCTTATACCGGTCCTCATTATCCGCCTCCGGCTGGGTGGCGGGGGTCTCCTTCTGGGGGGCGGCGCCGGGCTTTAAGATTAGGCAGCCCTCGCCGTTGTCGATATAGGCGCTCTTGGGCAGGAGGCCGCGCTCCAGCATGGCCTCCAGATCCTGGTGGCACCGGCGCGGGGAGATGCCGGCCTTTTTCGCCAGCTCCTCGATGGACACCCAGTCCCGGCCGGCGCAGGCGGCGTCGTACAGCTTAAAGCGATGCTCCCGCTTTTTCAGATACCCCCGGAAGCCCAAAACGCCCAGGCCGCCCAGGGCCGTGAGTACGCCGGAGACGACGCCCAGGAGCGTCTCGCCCCCCAGGGACAGGCGCAGCACGCCCACGCCGATCAGGAGAATGCCGGCGATGAGCAAAAAGGTTTTCAGCTTGCTGTCGGAACCGGGGGCGGCGGGGGTCTCCCCCTTCTTCTTGGCGTCCGTCTGCGCGGAGCGCGAGATCATATTGGAGCCGTCCTTCCCGCCGGAGGGGCGGTTTTGCGGCGTCTGGGCGGGCTGGGAGGCGGTGGGGCGGATAACCAGGGTGCGGTCCACATAGTTGATGTAGGCGCTCTGGCCGAAGCGGCCCTGGGACACCATTTTTTGCAGATCCCGCAAAACCGTCTCATACGGGGCGCCCACGGCGGAGGCCAGGTACGCCACGGACTCCACATTCCGCCCCTCCGTCATGATCAGGTATTTCTCCATCCGGGACTCCTGCTGGGCCTGGGAGGAGACGGACTTCTCCCCCTGGCCCGCGTTATTTTTGATGAAGCGCCAGAGGACAAGCCCGATGCCCAGGGGCCACACCCACCAAAATCCGGAGCCCATCAAAACCATCAGGCCCACGACCCACACCCACCACGGGGCGTCTCCCTTTTTTCCGTTTCTCCTGCCGGCCATTCTCCTGCCCCCTCCATAGGTCACAGGCGTCTTTTGCAATACGCCTTTCGTTCCTGCTCGCGCTGAGCCTGCCGTTATTTTTCCAAGAACAGATTGTCCACGCCGTTCCGGTCAAATTCCTCCAGATACTCCTCCATCCGCTGGTACAGCTCATCGTAGCCGGCGGGGGTTACGGGGGAGAAGTCCATATCCCGGCGGGACAGCTCCTCGGCCAGGATGTCATAGAAAACCGCGTCCTCATAATCCATGATGGCCTCGTGGATGCCCCCCTCCTCAAAGGCCTCTGAGGGCAGGACGACGCCCTGGTCGATCTCGTAAAGCTCCTCGGTGCCCTCCTCCTGAAGGCACTGGGCGAAGATCAGGCTCTCCACATGGTCATAGTCCGTGATGCGATCCTCGCCCCTGGCGGAGTTGAGGATCCAGTTTCCGATATAGACAAGGTCCAGAAGTCTCCGGAATTCCTTTGTAGATAAGTCAAAATGGATCATGGTTCACCCTCCCTGGGGACAGACGAAACGTCCCGCTCCCCCATTATAGCAAAATGTTTCAAGAAATTCTACAAGAAACACTTGTTTTATTGACCCTAATCGAATATATTTATAAGAGCTGTTTTCGTAAAAGATTAGCTTGCTCGATTCAGGCGGAGGGAAACAATGGATACAAGACCCATCGGCGTATTTGATTCGGGCCTGGGGGGACTTACATGCGTCAAGAAGCTGATGGACGTACTCCCCGGGGAGGACATCATCTATCTTGGCGACACGGGCCGGGTGCCCTACGGGGGGCGCAGCCGGGAGACCATCCTGAAATATGCCCGCCAGGATATCGCCTTTTTGCGGAGGTTCGACATCAAGGCCGTGGTGGCCGCCTGCGGCACCGTCAGCACCAACGGGCTGGAGGAGATCGCCGGGGACTACGACATCCCCGTCTTCGGCGTGGCCGACGCCGCCGCGGCGGCGGCCGCAAGACTCACCAAGTCCGGGCGGGTGGGGCTTATCGGGACGAAGGCCTCCATCCGGTCAGACGCCTACGACAGAAAGATCCTGGCCCTGCGGCCGGACACGGTGATCGTAAAGCGCGCCTGTCCCCTTTTCGTGCCGCTGGTGGAGGAGGGGCGGATCGACCCACATGACCCCGTCCTGCGCCTGGTGGCGGAGCAGTACCTTGCGGAGCTGCGGGACGCCCGGGTGGACACCCTGATCCTGGGCTGTACCCACTACCCCCTGATCGCCCGGACGGTGGGGGAGATCATGGGGCCGGAGGTGCGGCTCATCGACCCCGGGGCGGAGACGGCCCAGAGGCTGAAAACGGAGCTTGCCCGCCTGGACGCCGGGAATCCGGCGCGGCGGGGGCAGAGAAGATATTACGTCACCGACAGCGCCGAGGATTTCGGCCGGGCGGCCTCCCTGTTCCTGGAGGCCCATGTGGAGGGGGACGTGAAGCGGGTTTCACTGGAGGAGAAGACAGATGAGTGAGGAGTTTGTGGGACGGGACGTGGTGATCTCCGTCAAGGGCCTGTCCGGCTTTGACGAGGAGGGGGAGTCCCTGGAGCTTGTCACCGGCGGGAAGTACGCCTATGCCAATGAGCGGGCGGCCCTGGAGTACATGGAGACGGAGCTTACGGGTCTCACCGGCACCAGGACGCGGATCTGCGTGGAGCCGGAGTGCGTCACCCTGACAAGGAGCGGCGTCTTTAACATGCAGATGATCTTTCAGGAGGGGCGAAAGCACTATTTCAACTACAACACCCCGGAGGGGTCGCTGATGATGGGCATCAACACCAGGAGCATCCGCAACGAGCTGCGGGAGGACGGGGGACGGCTGTGCGTCAGCTATCTTCTGGATCTGGACACCACCATGCGCACCCGCAACAGCTTTGAGATAGAGATCATGAAAGGATGAGGAGAGAATGAATTATATCGACTTGGCCAAGGGGCAGATCCAGAGCCTGCTGGAGGACGCCTATGAAAAATGTGTGGGATCCGGGCTGCTCCCCGCCGGGTGCGCCCTGAAGGGCACCGTGGAGATCCCCAAGGAGACCTCCTTTGGCGACTACGCCTCCTCCGCCGCTATGGCGGCGGCCAGGGATATGCATATGGCCCCCCGGAAGATCGGGGAGGCCCTTTTGAGCCGGCTTTCGCTGGAGGGCAGCTTCTTCCAGCGGGCGGAGATCGCGGGGGCTGGCTTTATCAACTTCCACCTGGGCCCCAAGTGGTACGGCGACGTGATCGCCAACGTGGAGGAGGAGGGGGCCGCCTACGGCTCCTGCCGTGTGGGCGGCGGCGAGCGGGTGATGGTGGAGTTCGTCTCCGCCAACCCCACCGGCCCCATGCACATGGGCAACGCCCGGGGCGGCGTCCTGGGGGATACCCTGGCCAATGTGCTGAAGGCGGCGGGCTACGACGTGTGGAAGGAGTTCTACGTCAACGACGCGGGCAACCAGGTACACAAATTCGCCGTGTCCATCTACACCCGCGCCATGCAGCTGCGGCTGGGGGAGGAGAACGTCCCCTTCCCGGAGGACGGCTACCACGGGGAGGACATCCGGGAGCTGGCCCGGGCGTTTTTGGAGACGGCGCCGGACTTCCCCCAGGGGAAGAGTCCGGAGGCGTGGCAGGAGGATATGGCCGCCTTCGGCCTGGCCCGGAACATCCCCAAGATGGAGGCCGATCTCTTAAAATACGGCATCCGGTACGATGAGTGGTTTTCAGAGTCCTCCCTACACGAGTCCGGCTTCGTGGCCGAGACGGTGGAGCTGCTGACCCAGAAGGGGTGGACATATGAGAAGGAGGGCGCCCTGTGGCTGAAGACGGCGGAGCTTCTCCGGCGAAAGGCCGTGGCCGAGGGGAAGACCCGGGAGGAGGCGGACAAGCTTGACCTGAAGGACGACGTCCTCCGCCGCGCCAACGGGTTTTACACCTACTTCGCCGCGGATATCGCCTACCATCGGAACAAGCTGGAGACCCGGGGCTTCTCCCGGGCGGTGAATGTCTGGGGCGCCGACCACCACGGGCATGTGGCCCGGCTCCAGGCCGCCGTGGACGGGCTGGGGCTGGACGGCTCCCGGCGCATCGTGATCGTCTTGATGCAGCTGGTGAATCTGCTCCAGAACGGACAGCCTGTCCGCATGTCCAAGCGCACCGGCAAGGCCATCGCCCTGGAGGATCTGCTGGATGAGATCAGCGTTGACGCCGCCAGGTACTATTTCAACAACCGCAGCGCCACAAGCCCCCTGGATTTCGACCTGGATCTGGCCGTCCGCCAGGACAGCGAGAACCCGGTATACTATGTGCAGTACGCCCACGCCAGGATCTGCACCCTGGTGAAGCTCCTGGCCGGGGAGGGACACCCGGTCCCGGCCGCCCGGGAGGCGGATTTCGCCCTGCTCACCGACGAGACGGAGCGGGCGCTGGTGAAGCAGATCTCCGCCTACCCGGAGGAGATCAAGCTGGCCGCCCGGGATCTGGATCCCAGCCGGATCAACCGGTATCTTGTGGAGCTGGCCGCCAGATTCCACCGGTTCTATAACGCCTGCCGCATCAGGGACGCGGAGAGCGGCGTCCTGGGCGCCAGGCTGAAGCTTGCGGACACCGTGCGGGCCGTCCTGGAGAACGGCCTGGCCCTGCTGGGCGTCACGGCGCCGGAAAAGATGTAGGCGCTGGCGGGAAAGGCCTTGTGGCCTTTCCCTGCCAAGGGGAGGCGGCGAAAAAAGCCCGCGGGGCTTTTTTCGAGGGGATGCGTGCGAATTCCCGGAGCGAAATTAGAATTTCGCTCCGAAAATTCTGCCGTCACGCTGCGCGCACGGCCCCGTGGGCCGCACACTGGCGTGACATAAGGGATTTTTTCCAAGGCACATGTCCTTGGAAAAAATATTTGAAATGGGGGTGCGGGACGGAAGGTCGTCCGTTGTACGGAGGCTTTCACCCGGCGTTACAGAGGGACGGTTCTTTAGTCCCACCTGCGGTGTGACAAAAAAACCGTCCCTCAGTCCCGCCTTTTACGGGGGCCTGGAGACGGCATACCGGGGCCCCACGAAGAACCGTCCCTGTTGAACCGCCTCCTCAGGTATCGAAGATAGAGCGCCTCCATTGCCTCACGGGGACGGTTTTTGTGGGACACCGCAGCGCAGCGGAGGTGGTTCACAAGAACCGTCCCCTGTGGGGCACGGTAGATGGTTCGTCGTGCATCACCCGGGGAGCCGGTGTGACACGGGGACGGTTCTTTAGTCCCATCTCCGCTTTGCTCCGATGTGACGAAAGAACCGTCCCCGCTGTCCCACCTCCTCAGGGGATGGAACTCCCCGGCCCGAGGGGCTTTTTCCACAAGCTCAAAAACGGGCCCTGCGGCCCGTTTTGACTCATATGAAAGGAGCAGATAGAGATGCGGATGCTTTTTAGACAGCGGTTTTTCAGCTGGTTTGACAGCTATGACATCTACGACGAGGGGCAGAACACCCTGTACACCGTGCAGGGGCAGCCCAGCTGGGGGCACCGCCTGAAAATTTACGACACCGCCGGCCGGGAGCTGGGCACGGTGAGGGAGCGGGTGTTCACCCTCCTGCCCCGGTTTGAGATCTACCTGGGGGATACATACATGGGCTGCGTCAACCGGGAATTCTCCCCGTTCCACCCCAGGTACAACATCGACTTCAACGGCTGGCAGGTGGAGGGGAACTTCCTGGGGTGGGACTACACCATCACCGGGGACATGGGCAGGCCCGTGGCCACGGTGAGCAAGGAGATCTTCCGCCTGACGGACACCTACGTCATCGACGTGCGCGACAGCCGGGACGCCCTGATGGCGCTGATGCTGGTGCTGGCCATTGACGCGGAGAAATGCTCCGCCGGGAACAACTGACCCTCAGCGGGTCTCCCCCCGGGCGCGGTGGAAGAGCCGGTTGGGGATCTCCAGCACCAGGACGATGCCCAGGACGATAGCCACGGCCACGCGGATGGCCAAAAAGCCGTTTTCAAAGGCCTGGGCCGTGTCCTGGACTACGAAGTAATAGGCCATCCAGTACACCCGGCCACCGGGGACAAGGGGGATGATCCCGGCGATGAGGAACACCGTCACCGGGCACTTCCGCCACACGGCGCAGATCCGGGAGGCCAGGGCCACGAACATGGTGCCGATAAAGGTGGCCTCCGTCTGGGAAAGGCCCGCGCCCATGAGCAGCTCTATGAGCCAGAAGCCCGCGCCGCCGATGAGGGCGCACAGGGCGTAATATTTGGAGGGCACGTCGAAGATCAGCGCGAAGGCCACGGTTCCCACCGCCGCGGCCACAAATTGGATGAATAGAGTCATAAAAGCCTCCGGAAGTCTGGCGGGAAAGACCGTAAAGCCCTTCCCGGCCAAGGGATGACAAGAGGGATTTTTCTTTTTGCAAGGGCGGCGCCCTTGCAAATTTTTTACATCATTACGTTGCCCGCGATGTGGCGGTAGACCGTGAAGACGATGCCCACGCCCACGGCTATGCTGGTAAAGACGATGATGGCGTCCAAAAGCCGCACCGCGCCGGAGATGTAGTCCCCGTCGGCGATGTCCCGGATGCCGTTGGTAAAGGGCAGGCCCGGCACCAGGGAGATGATCCCGCCGATGATCATCAAGCTCAGGGAGTGGCCCAGCCCCACGCACTGGCAGAGGATGCAGATCACCGTCACCAGCATCCCGCCCAGCAGGTTCCCGGAGATCTTGGACATGTGGGGCGCGCTGACAAAGAGGACGAAGATGTACAGGAGGAACCCGGCGATAAAGGCGGCTGCGGCGTCAAGCACATCCCCGCCGAACATGACGCAGAAGGCGGCGGAGCCCAGGCCCGAGGACAGGATCTGAAGGAATTTGGACGGCTCCGGGATCCGGCGGATCCGCTTCAGCTCCTCCCGCACCTGGGGGAGGGTGTATTTGCCCTGCTCGATTTCCCGGGAGAGCTGATTGATGGCCACCACCCGGGAGAGGCGGGCCGACTGGACACGGCTCTGCAAGACCTTGGCAAAACGGCCCTTCTCTGTGACGCCGGAGGCGAAAATGCCGTTGGCCAGAACGAAAAACTCCTCGTGATTCTCATCCACCCCAAAATAGCGGGAGATCCGCTGCATGGTCTCCTCCACGCGGAAGATCTCCGCGCCGCTTTCCAGCAGGATGTGTCCCGCCTCCACGGCGGTGTCCAGCACCTCGTCCATCGAATATCGCACGTCCGCGCCCCCTGTCGCCAGTAAGTAACCAAATGATAGCACATCCCAATGGAAAATTCAAGTGGACCGCCTAAAAGGCGGGGGAATCCCTGTCGGGTTTACAATGATGTGTGACAAGTAACAAAAAAGGTAGCGAATAGGAAGTACCCGTGTTAAGGTAT
>CANQFV010000032.1 GCA_947599875.1 uncultured Oscillospiraceae bacterium | reverse complement strand
CCTTTAAATTGGCAGTCACCAATTCAGGTGCTTTCTTCGTTTGCTTTTTGTGTAACACATCATTGACAAACCAACAGGGCCTGCCGGCGGAAACCCGGCGGGGGACTTGATTTTTACGGCGTCAGGGTGTAAAATAAATCCTGTTTCCTGCTTGACCGGGGAATTTTTTCCACCGGCGCGGGGGGCTTCCCTGTTTTTCGGAGGTGAGGGAATGAAAAAGCGACGTTTGACGCCGGTGCAGGCGGTGATTTTAAGCTTTATGGCGGTCATCGCCCTGGGCGCTCTTTTGCTGATGTGCCCCTTCTCCTCGCGGGAGGGGGTTTGGACGGGCTTTATCGATGCGATGTTCACTGCCACCAGCGCCGCCTGCGTCACGGGCCTTGTCACCCTGGACACCGCCGCCCACTGGAGCGGCGCGGGCCAGGGGATCATCCTGGCCCTGATCCAGATCGGCGGCCTGGGGGCCATGACCATCATCACCGGCTTTTTTGTCTCCGTTGTGCGCAAGCGCTCCAGCCTCTCCAGTACCCGGATGCTCATGCAGGCCGCGGGCAACGACAGCTTCACCGGCCAAGTGCGCCTTGTGAAGCGGCTGTTTCTGGGCACGGTGATCTTTGAGCTAACGGGCGCGGTGCTTCTGGCCATACGGTTCGTCCCCCTTTTCGGCTGGGGGCGCGGGCTGTGGTTCTCCGTCTTCCACTCCGTCTCCGCCTTCTGCAACGCGGGCTTTGACGTGCTGGGGGACTTCCGGGGCGGGGCGAGCCTTTCGGCCTTTGCCTCCGACCCCCTGATCATCCTGACCATATCGGCCCTGATCGTCCTCGGCGGCCTGGGCTTTATCGTCTGGGACGACCTGATCAACGAGAAATTTCACTTCCGGCGGCTGAAATTCCACTCCAAGATCGTCCTTGTCACCACCGCCGTTTTGGTGGTCTTCCCCACGGCCCTGTTCTTCCTCCTGGAGGGCAATGCCGCCTTCGCCGGGACCGGGGTGTGGAACAGGCTCCTCATGTCCTTCTTCCAGGCCGTGACGCCCCGGACTGCCGGCTTTGCTGCCGTGCCCATGAGCAGTCTCTCCGACGCCGGGGCGGTTTTGACGATGGTGCTGATGCTCATCGGCGGCTCCCCCGGGTCCACCGCCGGCGGCATCAAGACCACCACCATCGCCGTGATGGTCATCTGTACCGCCGCCTCCATGAAAAAATCCGAGCCTGTGGCCTTTAAGCGCCGTATCGAGGACGACACCGTCCGCCAGGCCACAGCCATTGTCCTTATCTATATAGCCGCCTCCGTGGCCGCCTCTATGGTGCTTTGCGCCGTGGATGCCGTGGCCCTCCGGGACGCGGCGTTTGAGGTCATTTCCGCCATTGCCACGGTGGGCCTCTCCACGGGCATCACCGCGTCCCTCAGCGGCGTGGGCAAGCTGCTGCTCACGGCGCTGATGTTCGCCGGGCGCATCGGGGGTCTGACAATGGCCATCGCCCTCACCGGGGAGCGATCCGCCTCCCCCGTGAAGCAGCCCGGCGGGAAGCTGATCGTCGGCTGATAGGCCCCGCGTTTTCCGGCGGGGGGATATGTATATGTGTATGTGTTAGAAAGGAGCATTGACCGTGAAATCCGTACTTGTCATCGGCCTGGGCCGGTTTGGCCGCCACCTGGCCACGAAGATGCTGGAGATGGGCAACGACGTGATGGTGGTGGATCAGGACGCCGAGCAGGTGGAGCTGATGGCCGGGAGATTTGTGGAGTGTACCATCGGGGACTGCACAAAGGAGCCGGTAGTCGCCTCCCTGGGCGTGGAGAATTTTGACATCTGCTTTGTCACCACGGGGGAGGACTTCCAGTCGTCCCTGGTGATCACCGCCCTTTTAAAGCGCCACGGCGCCAGGAAGATCGTGGCCAAGACCACCCAGGACATCCAGGAGGAGCTTTTAAAGACCATCGGCGCCTCCGAGGTGGTCTACCCCGAGCGCGAGATCGCCGAGCGTGTGGCGGTGCGCTACAACTCCGACAACGTCTTTAACTACATCCCCCTCACCGAGGATGTGGCCATGTACGAGATCCCCATTCTGCGCGCCTGGGTGGGGAACACCATCGTGGGCATCGACGTGCGCAAGAAATACAACGTGAACATCATCGCCGTGAAGCAGGGGGACACCCTGCGGGCCACCCCCGGGCCGAACTATGTGTTCCAGGAGGGGGACCACATCATGGTGCTGGGCAAGTCCACCGACGTGTTCAAGCTGGCCTCCCGGGCGTAACCCCACCCCAATTTCAAATCTTAAAAATCCAATTTTTTTGCGGGGCTTTGTCTCGCAAATTATCCCTCTTGCCGCCCAAGTGTACGGCCTCCGGGCCGTGCGCGCAGGGCGGCAGCAGGGAAAACGGCCCAAAATTCAAATTTTGGGCCGCTCTCCCACACGCGTCCCTTTGCCGGGAAATGGCAAGGCCCTTTTTCGGCAAAGCCGCATCCCCTTGGCAGGAAAAGCCCGCAGGGCTTTTTCGCCAGTTTAAGGAGGTTTTCACTTGGCCAAGGTGGACATGACCAGCGGCCCCATCGGAAAACACCTTCTGAAATACACCGTCCCTATGGTGCTGGGCAACATCATGCAGCTCACCTACAACGCGGCGGACTCCGTGATCATCGGAAAGAACCTGGGGGACGAGGCCCTGGCCGCGGTGAGCGTGTCGGACCCCATCATGACCGTCATGGTGCTGGGGGCCTCCGGCATGGGCATCGGCGCCTCGGTGATCATGAGCCGGTTTTACGGCGCCGGCGACCGGGAGCGGCTGCGGCGGGAGTTTTCCACCACCCTCATCTTCGGGCTTTTCTTCTCCCTGGCGGTGTTTCTGGCCGGGATGCTCCTGGCCCCGGAGCTTTTGCGGCTCATCAAGGCCCCGGCGGCGGCCTTCGATATGGCCCTTGTGTATTTGCGCATCATTTTTGTGGGGTTTTTATTCACCTTCCAGTACAACATCCTCTCCTCCGCCCTCCGGGCCATCGGGGACTCCAGAACCTCCGTGTGGTTTCTGGGGATCTCCTGCGGCATCAACATCTGCCTGGATCTCCTCTTTGTGGCGGTGCTGAAGCTGGGCGTGGCCGGGGCGGGCCTGGCCACCGTGGCGGCGGAGGCCTCCAGCGTGGCCCTGTGCCTGTGGTGGATCCGCCGGCGGATCCCGGAGCTGTCCCTGAGGCGGGAGGAGTTTTGCCTGGACAGACAGCTTTTAGGCGAGACGGTGCGCTCCGGCGCCCTGACGGCCCTCCAGCAGGCGGCCCAGCCCGTGGGGAAGCTCCTTATCCAACGCACCATCAATCTCCAGGACATCGTGGCGGTGGACGCCTTCAACGGGGCCTGCCGCATCGACGACTACGCCCGCATCCCCACACAGAGCCTGGGCAACGCCATTATGACCTGCGCCGCTCAGAACCGAGGCCGCGGCGACCGGGAGCGGGTGCGGGAGTCCCTGAAAAAGGGGCTGATCATCACCTGCTGCTACTACCCCATCATCTTCCTCATCGTCCAGCTCATCAAGGTCCCGGCCATGCGCCTGCTCTCCCCGGACGGCAGCGAGGCCATTGTGGAGGCGGGGGTGGCGTATCTGGCGGTGAAGGCCTGGTTTTTCATTATGCCGGGCCTGACCAACGCCATCCAGGGCTTTTTCCGGGGCATGGGGTCTATGACCGTGGTACTCATCTCCACCGTCATCCAGATCGGCGTCCGCACGGTGTGCGTCCTGTTCTGGGTGCCCAGAATGGGCATCGTGGGGGAGGCCTACGCCTGCGCCGCCGGGTGGCTGTGCATGATCGTCTTTGAGTTCACCCTGTACTTCATCCGCCGCAGACAGGGGAAAATATGAAGAGGGATCGGGAAGATACATAGAGGGTACATAGACAAAGAACGGCCTCCGCAGGATCACTCCCGCGAAGGCCGTTCTTTATGCTGTTCTGCTGATTGTAATGATACCAGATGGAGGAGGTGGCTTTCAATGGCTTTTACTGGCGTGTTTTGTATTGCGAGGAGAAAGCGGCCTATGGTATAATTGGTCTAACCGAATGCGAGGAGGGACAAGGCTTTGAACAGAATGGATGGCTGCCAGTTCGAACAATTTTGTAATCTGCTCAAGCTGTGCGAAGAGAAAGGACTCGATATAAGTACAAAGCATCGAATCGCCAGTGAAGTGTGGTATGCTGCGAATCAGGCTCTTGCCTTAGAGAGGTATATGGGGCTTGTATCCTCCGGCAAATGCCCGTTCACCTCCGGGATCCCAAAAAAGATGACACTCGTTTCCTGCGCGGAAGGATATGGGCCTCTTCCTCCAGACGATGAAGAGGTGGAACAGAAACTGACCATCAATGACCGAGGAGCTGTATTCATCACTTATTACAACACCGCCAACAGCACACTAAGGAAAGAGCGGAAACGTGTCCCCTCCCAAAAAACGCAGATGCTCCTCCGAGATATCAGCCTGGCTTTTTCTACTCGCTGGCAAAATGTCATAGCCCTGGATGCCGGCTTCTGGAATATGAAGATCACTAACACCGAGGGAAGGTCGTTTTCTTTTGACGGCGCCTTGCTTCCAGATGAGGATGCAGAGCTTTCAGCGATTTCCGATGCTATCCGTGATCTACTGGATGATACCGGGCTTTATTGCTTTGATGGGAAAACGGGTGAGTGTATCCAGTTCGTCAGCGTTGAGTTTGAGCCTGACGGGAAGGAATACTGCTATCGAGCGCATGACAAGAGCCTGCGAATCGGAGAGCTGGTCAGGGTTCCGGTCGGGAACGACGGAAGAACCTCCGATGCAGTCATTGTGGACATTAAGTTTGGCACCGAGGAGGATGCGCCTTTCCCCATAGAGCGCATAAAGGACATCATCGGCAGAAAGCTGCCGCCTATGCCGGACGAGCTGCATGGCTCGGTATATGAAATGGTTAAGACCGTTGTCGATGCCCTCGATTATATGGGACTGTTGGAAATGGGAGCCCCGGACGATGAGTACGACATTGAGTCAAAGGCTATAGCCGACTTGATAAAGCCCGGAATGACCACAGAGGAAATAGCCGATATCATGGCGAAGGAGATGGCCCGATCTTTTGCGGAGCCATATCGCTTAGAACCGTTCCTTGCGCCAGCGCAGATACTCCATAATGCTTTAGAAAGTCAAGGAGAATACAAATGAAGATTGAAATGGGCGAAAGCCTTGTTTATTCTTGGCTGCGTCATGTGAAGTGTTGTCAGGTCGTACAAACAAACTGGAAGGTATCTTCTCAGTGGAAGCTCTACCACGAAGATATGCTGCGAACTCTGATGGAGACCGCAGATACACGCTTTTCAGAGAAGTACGGATATAAGATTTTCAAAAAGAATGCATCTTTAGCGCAGATATTATCCCAAGGGGAATGCGATGCCATCGGCATAAGCCTTCATGATGGGATTCCCACCATATACGCAACAGAAGTGGCATTCCATGAGGCTGGACTGAACTATGGCAGCAAAGATACTACCACGATGAAAGTCGTGGAGAAAATCATAAGAACGGCGATGTGCCTTCTCGGTTATATGGATTGCACAGATGCGGAGATTGCCTTCGCGTCCCCCAAAATCAATCCGTCCGTCATGAACGCATTGACACCATGCATAGAAGATGTCAACCACATTTTTCAAGCGCAGGGACTCAACTTTCAGGGCGCGGTAATTGCAAATTCCGATTTTAACCGCCTCATTTTAAGTCCAATTATCGGACTTAGCAATGATGTCGCAGATACCTCGGAATTGTTTTTGCGATCCTACCAAATGTACAAGATGTTTAACGTCTAAGGGAAAATATGACGGCGTGGTCCTGGTGATGGGGTACAGACGAGCCAGCAAACCAGATGAGCATTAAGGAACATGTGTACTCGTTTACAGGCCTCAAGAACATGAAGGCAAAGATTCGCCCCTTGGGGGGCTTCGCCTATGCCTATCCAGAAGCCTCCGGCTTATCCGGAGACTTTGACTTTATCTTTTCCGTCACTCCCGGCGGAAAAGCTCCCCGCCCTGGAGGTGGATGTACGAAAAATTGTCGGAGCCTTCGGCCAGGTAGACAAGCCCCTCCGGTGTCACCCGGAAGCGGAGGACTGCCTCGTACTCCTCCAGCTCTCCCCCCTGAAGCATCATCATGCCCGGGCCGGACTCCACCACCTGTCCCCCCACGAAATGCGAGCGCCTCTCGGTGAGGGTCACAACGCCCTCGTCGTCGCAGATCCAGTCGCCCGTGCCCACATTGCTTGAGAAGTAAGTCTCAAAGTAGGAGAAGTGTCCGTCCTCAAAAAGCGTGATGCCAAACACGTTGGGGCCGTATTCCTCCGGGATCTCCCCGGCGAATTTATACTCGCCCGCAAGGCCCGCCGGGGCCGCCCCGGCGGGGTCGGTGAGGAGGCACGCCCCCAGAACGAGGCACAGCAGCACCGCCAGCGCCGTCACCCGGCCGGTGGGCCTTCTCCACCGCAGCACATTCCCCACCCGGCCGCGGAGCCGCCCCTCCCCGAAGGCCACGGGGCAGGCCCCGGCGGCGCGGCGGAAGGTGACGGCGGCCAACAGCGCCTGGGCGTAGGGCCTCTTCGCCTGCGGCCCCATCTTACGCAAAACCAGCTCGTCACAGGCAAGCTCCATATCCCGGGAGAGCATGGCGTAGGCCAGCCATAAGAGGGGGTTGAACCAGTACACCGCCAGGAGCAGAAACGCCAAGGGCTTGACCAGGTGGTCCCCCCGCCTGATGTGGGCACGCTCATGGGCCAGGATGTACCCCCGATGCTCCTGGGCAAGGCCGCGGGGCAGGTAGATTTTTGGCCTGAAAAACCCGAAGGCAAAGGGGGCGGGGATCTGCCGGGACTCCCACACCCCGCGCTCCGTCTCCTCCGCCCCGGAGACAAGGCGCCTTAGCCGGAGGGAGGAGACGAGGAAGTAGAGAACCATGCACCCCACGCCCACCGGCCACATCCGGGACGCCCAGTAGAGGGCCGTTTTTCCCGCCCCCGGGGCGATGGCGGCGCCCGCCGCCCCCTCCGCCGGGGAAAAGCCGGCGTTGACGGCGGGGCCGGCCCCCTCCGCCGCCTCCCAGATCCCCCGGGAGGGCATGAGGCTCAGGGGGCTGACCACGGAGAAGGGGAGCATCAGCCGCAGGCCCACCAGGCCCCATATCAGCACCAGGGCCGCCTTGGGGAACCGCGTCCTGGCCGTCAGCGCCCGCACCAGCGCCACCGCCAGGGTCATGATCCCCGCCTGCGCCGAAAGGCTCAACGCCTTTACAAACAAAGCCTCCATTACGTCTCCTCCTCATATTCGTCGATCAGCCGCCGAACCTCCTCCAGCTCCCTTTTGGTGACGCCCCGGCGTCTGGCGAAGGCCGCCACAAAGGCCGGAAGCGACCCCTGGAAGGTCCCCTCCATCAGCTCCTCCACCCGGGAGGCCTGGGCATCCCCCTTGGAGACGAGGCTGGTCACTGTGGCGTTTTCGTTTTTGATGACGCCGCGCTCCGAGAGACGCCGGATCACCGTGTAGGTGGTGGCCTTTGACCAGCCCAGCCTCTCCCGGCACAGGTTCACCAGCTCCGTGGAGTTCACCGGCTCTCGCTCCCACAGGATGAGGCAGAATTTATACTCGCTGTCAAAAATTTTCGGTGTGTCCATATGGATCCCTCCCCTGTCAGGTTTAACGCGTTAGACCGAGTTTAACAGATTAAACCTCGCGTGTCAACAGGGAAATGAAAAATTTTTTGCTTTTTCCCCTGCGGGGCGGTATAATGGAAGAAATTGTGCCTGGAACCGATGGGTTCGATCCTGGAATGAGCGGGTGATGTGATGACAAAGCTTGAGCTGCTGGCCCCGGCGGGGGACGGGGAGAGTCTGGCCGCTGCCCTGCGGTACGGGGCGGACGCGGTGTATTTGGGCGGGGAGCTTTTACAGCTGCGGGCCAAAAGTGCCGGCTTTACCCGGGAGGATCTGTCCCGGGCCGTAGAGCTGGCCCACGGCGCGGGCAGGCGACTCTATGTGGCGGTGAACGCCCTGGCCAGAAGTCAGGAGATCCCGCTTCTCTCCGAATACGCCCGGTTTTTGCGGGATACCGGCGTGGACGCCGCCATCGTCTCGGACGTGGGCGTCATCGACACCTTCAAAAAGGCCGCGCCGGAGCTGGAGCTGCACCTGTCCACCCAGGCCGGGTGCATGAACTACGCCGCCGCCCGGGTCTATTGGGATATGGGTGTCCGGCGGATCGTCCTGGCCCGGGAAATGGACCTTGAGGACATCGCCCTGCTCCGGGCGAAGACGCCGCCGGAGCTGGAGCTGGAGGCCTTTGTCCACGGGGCCATGTGTATGGCCGTGTCCGGCCGGTGTATCCTCAGCTCCTACCTCACGGGCCGCAGCGGCAACCGAGGGGAGTGCGCCCAGCCCTGCCGGTGGAACTGGGCCTTGACGGAGGAGAAGCGCCCGGGGGAGTATTTCCCGGTCGTTGAGGAGGACGGGTACACCGCCCTGTTAAGCTCCCACGATCTGTGCTGTATCGATATGCTGGACGAGCTTCAGCGGGCCGGGGTCACGTCCTTTAAGATCGAGGGGCGCATGAAGACCGCCTACTATGTGGCCACCGTGGTGAACGCCTACCGGATGGCCCTGGACGGCGGGGACACGGCCCTGTGCCGGGAGGAGCTGGAGCTAATAAAGCACCGGCCCTACTCCGACGGCTTTTACCACGGCTATTTAAAGGAACACCACATAAACTCCGGCCGCTATGAACACGGGGCGGTGTTCGTGGGCAGCGTGCTGGAGGCCGGGGACGGCTTCCTCACGGTGCGGCAGAGGAATCACTTCCGGGTGGGCGACACGCTGGAGATTCTCTCCCCGGGCAGACCGCCGGAGAGCTTTTCCGTTACGGAGCTTTTCACCGCCGACGGGGAGAGGCGGGACGCCGCCCCCCACCCCAACGAGATCCTGACAGTCCCCTGCCGGACAGGGGCCAGGCCCGGAGATTTTTTGAGGAGACGGGAACATGGTTGAGATACTGGCCCCCGCGGGGGGAGAGGAACAGCTGACCGCCGCTGTGCGGTGCGGCGCGGACGCGGTGTACCTGGGCGCCGGGGACTTTAACGCCCGGCAGGGCGCGGAGAACTTCGGCGGCGGGAAGCTGGCGCAGGCCGTGAGCTTCTGCCACGTCCGGGGCGTGAAGACCCATGTGACCCTGAACACCCTGGTGATGGATGCCGAGTCGCAGGCCCTGGAGGACACGGTTCGTGAGATCGCCGCGTCCGGGGCCGACGCTGTGATCGTCCAGGACCTGGGCGTCAACGACCTGCTCCGGCGGCGCGTCCCCGGCCTTCCCCGCCACGCCTCCACGCAGATGACCGTCCACAACTTAGACGGGGCCAAGCTGGCGGCGGATCTGGGCTTTTCCCGGGTGGTGCTGGCCCGGGAACTGACGCTGCGGGAGATCGAGACCATCGCCGCCGGGTGCGGCATCGAGACGGAGGTCTTTATCCACGGGGCGCTGTGCATGTGCATGTCGGGACAGTGCTACCTCAGCTCCATGCTGGGCGGCCGCAGCGGCAACCGGGGCCGGTGCGCCCAGCCCTGCCGCCTGAATTTCCGAAACGGCCGGCGGGAGTACGCCCTGTCCCTGAAGGATATGTCCCACATAAAGCATGTAAAGGAGCTGGCCGACGCGGGCGTGGCGTCCTTTAAGATCGAGGGCCGGCTCAAGCGCCCGGAGTATGTGGCCGCCGCCGTCACCGCCGTCCGGGCGGCCCTGAGGGGGGAGGCCTGGGACGAGGAGTCCCTGCGGGCCGTGTTCTCCCGCGGCGGCTTCACCGACGGCTACCTCACCGGCCGGCGTGACACGCGGATGTTCGGCACCCGGGAGCGGGAGGACGTGACGGCGGCGGCCGGCGTCCTGGGGCGGCTTGCCGCCCTGTACCGGACGGAGTACCCGGGCGTCCCGGTGGATATGCGCTTCACCGCCACCCGGGAGGGGAGCTGCCTGGAGGCCGTCTGCGGCGGGGACACCGTGCATGTGGCGGGCCAGGTCCCCCAGAAGGCCCTGAGCCGCCCCCTGGACGGGGACAGCGCCGGAAAGAGCCTGTCCAAAACCGGCGGGACGCCGTATACCGTCCGGGATTTCGCCTGGGATATTGAGCCGGGGCTGATGCTGCCCGCCTCCGCCCTGAACGCCATGCGCCGGGAGGCGCTGGAGGAGCTGACGGCGCGGCGCGGCGCGGTGACGCCCCACCCCGTGCTTCCGGAGCCTCCCCGCGCCCCTGTCCCCGCCCATGTGCCGGAGCGGACGGCCTTGTGGGGGCACTTCCGGCGGGCAGAGCAGATCCCGGAGGGGGCGCGGCTCGATGTCCTCATTCTCCCCTTGGAGGAGGTGGAGCGGCGCCCGGAGCTTGTGGAGAGGTACGGCAGACGCCTGGCGGTGGAGTTCCCCCCGCTGTGGTTCTCCGAAAAGCCGGGGGAGCCGGAGGAGCGCGCCCGGAGGGTACGGGCGATGGGCGTGGAGACGGCGCTTTGCCAGACGCTGTACGCCATCGGCCCGGCCAGGAGGGCGGGCCTCAAGGCCGTGGGCGGCGCCGGCCTCAACGTGATGAACACCCGCAGCCTCCTGGCGCTGGAGGAGCTGGGCCTGGAGGCCGCCACCGTGTCCTTTGAGCTGGGGATGAACCGGATCGCCGCCCTGGGCGGCAGTCTGCCCCGGGGGATCGTGGCCTACGGCCGCCTGCCGCTGATGCGCTTTCGCGCCTGCCCCCTGAGGGGGAAGGAGGGCTGCGGAGCCTGCCCGGGGATGGGGACGCTGACGGACAGGCGCGGCGTGGAGTTCCCGGTGGTGTGCCACCGGCGGCAGTTCGGCACGCTCTTAAACTCCGTCCCCCTCCACATCGGGGAGAAGGCCCTGCCCCCGCTGGACTTTTTGCTCCTCAGCTTCACCCTGGAGACGCCGGAGGAGGTCAAAACCGTCATAGAGCAGTACAGAGCCCACGCCCCCTCCCGGGAGGCGCGAACCGGCGGCCTCTATTTCCGCCAGATCCTCTGACCCCCGCCGTGGGGAGAGCGGGAAAAGGGGAAAAGGGAAAATCCCCCGGCGCTTTCTTGACTTTTTCCTCCGGATGGAGTATAGTAAAGGGAAAGCGTTTTATCTGGTGAAAGACTATGCGTAAGGGCTTCGGGCTTTTAAAAAACATCGTCTGGCTGACGCAGCTGGGCCTCTCCATCGCCGCGCCGCCGGTGCTGTGCATCCTGGGCAGCGTGTGGCTGCGGAACCGGTTCTCCTTAGGGGGCTGGGTGGTGGTGCTGGGCGTGGTGCTGGGCGTGGGCGCCTCCTTCCTCTCCCTGTGGCAGAATCTTTGCCAGATGGACCGCCAGGCCCGGGAGGACGACAGGGACCCCGGGACGGGCTTCAACGACCACAAATGACCCCTGGAGGGATAGAAAGTGAAGTTCAAGAACGACGCGGCCATACGGCAGTTTTTCAAGATATCCCTGGGCGTTCTGATCCTCACGGCGCTGGAGGTGGCGGTATACGCCCTCCTGGGCCGGCTGCGGGTCAACGTACTCCTGGGGGCCGTATTCGGCATGGTCGTCTCGTGTCTCAATTTTCTGGCGCTGACCGTGACGGTCTCCCACGCCGCCGACAGGGCGGAGGACGGGGACCCGGTCAAGGCCAAGTCGGCGGTGCAGGGCTCCTCGGTGGCGCGTCTCGTCCTGCTGCTGGTCATCTACATCGCCGTTTTGAAAACCACGGATCTGGATCCCCTGGCGGCCGTGCTGCCGCTGGTGTTCGTACAGGTGAGCATCTATCTTGCCGGGTTCTTCCGCAGGGAGGGTGAAAAGAAGTGAACGGGCCGAAAATCTACTTACAGATCAACGGGATGAATGTCATCACCCAGACCACGGTGGCCAGCTTTGCGGTGATGATCCTCCTGTGTACCGCCGGGTACTTCCTGGGCCGGAACCTGAAAAAGCGCCCCGGCCGGATGCAGGTGATCACCGAGAAGGGCGTCTCCATGCTCTACAGCCTTGTGGAGGAGACGATGGGCCGGCACAACGCCTACTGGACGCCGTACATCGGGGCGCTGTTTCTCAGCTCCCTGGGCGGCTCCCTCATCGGCATGACGGGGATCTTCCGCTCCACCACCTCGGACATCTCCACCACCCTCACCTGGGCGCTGATGACGAGCTTCCTGGTCTGGGGCTGCACCATCAAAAACAGCGGCCTGAAGACCTTTTTGAAGGGGTACATAAACCCCATGAACATCATCTCCGATATCGCCCAGCCCGTGTCGATGGGCTTTCGTCACTTCGGCAACATCATGGGCGGCAGCGTCCTCACCAGTCTGCTCTACTCCGCCCTGGCCGCCGGCAGCGCCGCGATTTTGGGGCTTATCAAGACCTACGGCTTGCTGGAGATCGCCGCCGTCGCCCTGATCGGCGGCGGGATCGTGTTCCTGGGCTTCCGGAGGAAGAAGCTGTGGGTGAAGATCGCCGGCGGGGCCGTCATCGCCCTGGCCGCGGCCTCCGCCCTGGAGTTTTTCGGGGTCTTTTCCAGCGTCCCCATTCTCCAGGTGGGCCTTCCCGGCGTCCTGAGCCTGTATTTCGACGTGTTCTCCGGGGGCGTCCAGGCGCTGGTGTTCTCCCTGCTCACGATGGTCTATGTGGGTATGGCCTGCCCGCCGCCCCGGGACCCCAAGGAGCATTGACAGGATTTTGACCGTGTCACGCGGTTCAAAATAGAAAAAGCAAAATGTAATTTTTACAGGAGGTAAATGTTATGGATATCGCAACTGCCATCAGAGAGGCCGCCGTCGCCATCGGCGCGGGACTTTGCATGGGGATCGGCGCCATTGGCCCGGCTTTCGGTGAAGGAAACGCCGTGGGAAAGGCTCTGGAGGGCATGGCTCGCCAGCCCGAGGCCGCCGGCACCCTGCGCACCAATATGATCCTGGGCTGCGCCATTACGGAGTCCACGGGTATCTACTCCCTGGTCATCGCCCTGCTGCTGCTGTTCCTGTATTGATGGGGGAGCGGGACGGCTTACGTCTCAAGCATTTGAAGTGAAGTAGAAAGGAGCGGTACGATGACGGGATTTGAGCAGATCATCGGGATCAACCCCTGGACCGCGCTCTTTACCTTCTGCAACATGATCATCACCTTCCTTCTCCTGAAGAAGTTCCTCTTCAAACCGGTGAAGAAGATGATCGACCAGCGCCAGAAGGAGATCGACGATCTCTACGCCGACGCCGAGAACAGCAAGGCCAAGGCCCAGGAGATCCAGGCTGAATATGAAAGCCGGCTTGACAGCGCCCGCGCCGAGCGGGACGAGCTGATGGCCGACGCGGTGAAGCGCGCCCAAAAGCGGGAGCAGGAGATCATCGCCCAGGCCAAGGATCAGGCCGCGTCCATGATGACCCGGGCCGAGGCCGACATCGCCCAGGAGAAGAAGAAGGCTCTGAACCAGGTGAAGAACGAGATCTCCTCCATCTCCGTGTCCATCGCCCAGGAGGTGGTGGGCCGGGAGATCTCCGCGGCCGACCACGAGAGGCTGGTCACGGAGTTCATCGGGAAGCTGGGTGAGACCCAATGACCGAATTTGCCAGAGCTTACGGCGGCGCCCTCTATGAGCTGGCGCTGGAGGAGGGACTGACGGCGCAGCTCATGTCCCAGCTGGACGTGTGCGCGGATATCCTCGCCCGGACGCCGGAGTACATGCGCCTTCTGTCCGCCCCCTCCCTCACCAAGGAGACGCGGCGTCAGGCCGTGGACGAGAGCTTCGGCTCCCAGGTACACCCGTATCTGGCGGGCTTCCTCAAGCTCCTGGTGGACAGGGGCGGGATACGCCAGTTCCCCGGCTGCGTCCGGGCCTTCCGGGAGCGGTACAACCAGGACAACGGCATTTTGGAGGTGACAGTCACCACGGCGGTGGAGATGTCGGAGCCTGCCTGCCGGAAGCTCCTGGCCAAGCTGACCGACATGTTCGGAAAGGCCATCCTGTTGAAAAAGCAGGTGGATCCCGCCGTCCTGGGCGGGGTGCGCCTTGAGTGCGCGGGGCGCCGCTATGACGGCACGGTGGCCGACCGGCTGGCCAGGATCCAGCGGGGCCTTCAGGAGACCGTCCTTTGACCCCATCCCCGCAGGGGCCGGATGGCCCGGGGGCAGCCCCCGGGGATCTCCGGCCCGACCTTAACCTTAAAACGTAGGAGAGGTATAGCATGGAGCTTAAACCAGAGGAGATAACCAGGATCATCAAGGCGCAGATCAAAAATTACTCCCGCCAGATCCAGGAGAGCGAAACCGGCACCGTCATCCTTGTGGGGGACGGCATCGCCCGGGCGTCCGGTCTGGAGAAGTGCCTGATGAACGAGCTTATAGAGTTCCCGAACGGGCAGTACGGCATGGCCCAGAATTTGGAGGAGAATTCCGTCTCCATCGTCATTCTGGGATCCGACGCCGGCATCCGGGAGGGGGATACGGTGCGCCGGACAGGCCGCGTCGTCTCCGTCCCCGTGGGGGAGGCGCTTTTGGGCCGCGTGGTGGACGCCCTGGGTTCCCCCATCGACGGGAAGGGGGAGATCGCCGCCGTGCGCTACGACCCCATCGAGGCCCCCGCCCCCGGCATCATCGAGCGGAAGAGCGTCTCGGTGCCCCTCCAGACGGGCATCAAGGCCATCGACTCCATGATCCCCATCGGCCGCGGCCAGCGCGAGCTGATCATCGGCGACAGGCAGACGGGAAAGTCCACCATCGCCATCGACACCATCATCAACCAGAAGGGCAAGGACTGCATCTGCATCTATGTGGCCATCGGGCAGAAGCGCTCCACCGTGGCCCAGGTGGTCAGCACCCTGGAGGCGGCCGGCGCTATGGAGTACTCCATCGTCGTCTCCGCCACGGCCTCGGAGCTGGCACCCATGCAGTACATCGCCCCCTACTCCGGCTGCACGATGGGCGAGTATTTTATGAAGCAGGGGAAGGACGTGCTGGTGGTCTACGACGACCTGAGCAAGCACGCCGTGGCCTACCGGGCCATCTCCCTGCTGATCCGCCGTCCCCCCGGACGCGAGGCGTATCCGGGCGACGTGTTCTACCTCCACTCCCGGCTTTTGGAGCGGGCCGCCAGAATGGCCCCGGAGTACGGCGGGGGTTCCCTCACCGCCCTGCCCGTCATCGAGACGCAGGCCGGCGACGTGTCTGCCTACATTCCAACAAATGTCATTTCTATTACAGACGGGCAGATCTTTCTGGAGACGGAGCTTTTCCACTCCGGCATCATGCCCGCCGTCAACCCCGGCATCTCCGTGAGCCGCGTGGGCGGCTCGGCCCAGATCAAGGCCATGAAGAAGGTGGCCGGTTCCCTGAAGCTCATCTACTCCCAGTACCGGGAGCTTCAGTCCTTTGCCCAGTTCGGCTCCGACCTTGACCAGGACACGAAAGACCGTCTGGCCCAGGGCGAGCGGATCGTGGAGGTGCTGAAGCAGAAAAACGGCGCCCCCGTGGAGGTGGCCCACCAGGTGTGCATCTTCTACGCCGCCACAAACGGGTATCTGAAGGACATCGAGACGGGGAAGATCGCCCAGTTTGAGCAGGGGCTTTACGATTACATGGACGAGCATGGCTACGACGTACTCTCCGCCATCCGGGAGACCGGCAAGCTGGAGCCGGAGACGGAGGAGGAGCTTCGAGCCTGCATCACAAGGTATATTGAGATCTTCAACAAGTAAAGGGCGGTGAGCGATCGTGGCCGGAGTTTCCATGAAGGGCATCAAGCTCCGTATCCGGAGCATGGAAAGCACAAAACAGATCACGAAGGCGATGGAAATGGTGGCCGCCTCCAAGCTGCGCAGGGCGCAGGAGAAGGTCAGCCGTTCCCGGCCCTATTTTGAGACGCTTTTTGACACGGTCTGCCGCATTGCGGAGTCCTCCCAGGGCTTCACCTCCCCGTATCTGGAGAACCGGGACGTGAAAAAGACCTGCTATGTGGTGATCGCCGGCGACCGCGGTCTGGCCGGCGGGTACAACCACAACGTCCTGAAGCTGGCGGAGGCCGAGATGGCCGGGAAAAACGCCGCCGTCGTCCCCGTGGGGAAGCGCTCCTTGGAGAATTTCCGGGCGCACGGCTTTGAGATCCTGACGGACGCCTATTATGAGGCGGGGGATCTGTCCGTTTCGGACTGCTTCACCCTGGCCCGGGAGCTGTGCAGCCGCTTTTTAAGCGGGGAATTTGACCGGGTGGACATCGTGTACACCAATTTCGTCTCCATCCTGACCCAGCAGCCCAGCGTCATCACGGCGCTGCCCCTCCACGGCGCCGCCGGCGGGGAGAAGACGCGCAGCGAGACCATCTACGAGCCGGACAGCGAGGAGCTTTTCGGCCGGATCGTCCCGGAGTACCTGGGCGGCCTCATCTACGGGGCGCTCTGCGAATCCGTGGCAAGCGAGCAGGGCGCCAGGCGCACCGCAATGGACTCGGCCACGAAGAACGCCGAGGAGATGATCAGCGACCTGAGCCTCAAGTATAACCGGGCGCGCCAGGGCGCCATCACCCAGGAGATCACGGAGATCGTGGCGGGATCTACTGTGGAAAAATGATTTCATCTATTCGCGTCTGCGGGCGCGAACTCTGCGAGGCTTTTATCCTTCTTTAAGGAGTTGATTTATTTGGCAACCAAACAACATATCGGCACTGTGGCCCAGATCATGGGGCCGGTGCTGGACATCCGGTTTGAGGACGGGGAGCTTCCGGAGCTTCTGAACGCCATCAAGGTGGAGGCCAACGGCCGGGTACTCACCTGCGAGGTGGCCCAGCACATCGGGGACAACGTGGCCCGCTGTGTGGCGATGGGTTCCACCGACGGCCTGGCCCGCGGTCTGGAGGCGGTGGACACCGGCGCGCCCATCAGCGTCCCCGTGGGGGAGGAGTGCCTGGGGCGTGTGTTCAACCTCCTGGGCGACCCGGTGGACAACATGCCCGCCCCGGAGACGAAGGAGCGCTGGCCCATCCACCGCCCTGCCCCCTCCTATGACGAGCAGGAGGGCGCCACGGAGATCTTCGAGACGGGCATCAAGGTGGTGGATCTGATCTGCCCCTACGCCAAGGGCGGCAAGATTGGCCTGTTCGGCGGCGCCGGCGTGGGCAAGACCGTGCTGATCATGGAGCTGATCCACAACATCGCCACCCAGCACGGCGGCCTGTCCGTGTTCACCGGCGTGGGCGAGCGCACCCGTGAGGGCAACGACCTGTATAACGAGATGAAGGAGTCCGGCGTTCTGGCCAAGACCGCCCTGGTCTACGGCCAGATGAACGAACCCCCCGGAGCCAGGATGCGCGTGGGCCTCTCGGGCCTGACGATGGCGGAGTATTTCCGGGACGAGAAGCACCAGGACGTGCTTTTGTTTATCGACAACATCTTCCGCTTCACCCAGGCCGGATCCGAGGTCTCGGCCCTTTTGGGGCGGATGCCCTCGGCCGTGGGCTACCAGCCGACGCTGGCTACCGAAATGGGCGCCCTGCAGGAGCGCATCACCTCCACCAAGCGCGGCTCCATCACCTCCGTCCAGGCGGTGTACGTCCCCGCCGACGACCTGACCGATCCCGCCCCGGCCACCACCTTCGCCCATCTGGACGCCACGACGGTGCTTGACCGCTCCATCGCGTCATTGGGCATCTACCCCGCCGTGGACCCCCTGGACTCCACCAGCCGGATCCTGACGCCGGAGATTGTGGGCCAGGAGCATTACGATGTGGCCCGGGCCGTCCAGCAGATGCTCCAGCGGTACAAGGAGCTTCAGGATATCATCGCCATTATGGGCATGGACGAGCTTTCCGAGGCGGATAAACTCACCGTGGCCAGGGCCAGGAAGCTCCAGCGCTTCCTGAGCCAGCCCTTCTCCGTGGCGGAGCAGTTCACCGGCATGGAGGGCCGCTATGTGCCCCTTGCCGAGACCATCCGCGGCTTCAAGGAGATCATCGAGGGCAAACATGACGACATCCCCGAGTCCGCCTTCCTCTTCGCCGGCTCCATCGACGACGTGGTGCAGAAGGCGAAAAAGGGCTGATCCGCCCTCCGGCGCGCACGCCGCGGGGAGACGATTTTTAACGGATACGCCGGCGCGAGACGCCCCAGGATGAGGGTTGCGGGCCGGCAGAAACGGAGCTTGCAATGGCGACCTTTGATCTTCAGATAGTCACCCCGGACGGGCTGATGTTCTCCGGCCAGGCGGAGAGCCTGGTCGTCCGGACGGTGGAGGGGGATGTGTGTATCCTCCCCCGCCATATGGACTTCCTCACCGCGCTGGGCATGGGCGAGGCAAAGCTTGTATCCCAGGGCCAGACCCGCCGCGCCGCCTGCATCGGGGGCATGATGTCGGTGAAGGACAACACGGTGAAGCTGGTCCCCACCACCTTCGAGTGGGCCGACGAGATCGACGCCGACCGGGCAAGCCGCGCCAAGGCGGAGGCCGAGGAGAAGCTGAGCCACAGGGAGAAGCTCACCGACCACGAGCTGGCCATCGCCGAGGCGAAGCTGAAGCGCGCCCTGGTGAGAACAAGCGTAGCAGGCCGCAGGTAAAACTGGGTTGAAAGGCCGCAGGCTACTGGCTTGAAAGGCCGCAGGGGGTCTTCTGGCGTAGGCGGCTTTAAGCGACTTTCCGAGCTTTTGCGTAACCCCTGCGGCCTTTCAATGCCAAAGAGATGCGTGCGGAAAGGGCCACTCGAATTCTGCGGAATTCGAGTGGCCCTTTCCTGCTGCCGCGCTGCGCGCACGGCCCGGAGGGCCGCACACTTGCGCGGCAAGAGGGATTTTTTCCAAGGCACATGTCCTTGGAAAAAATATTGAAATAGAGGAGTGGGACGGGGGTTGTCCGGTGTCCGTAAGAGTCCCCCTGTAGGGGCCGATGACCTCATCGGCCCGGGCGGGTTGGGTGACAGAGCGGTTGCGTTAAGATAGAAAACTTTAAAATATGCCGTAGGGGCCGCCGCCCACGGCGGCCCGTGTCGTTGATTGAGGGCGGTATAATAAACGGGGAAAGGGCAGTGTCAAGCATCACCGGAAGCCGGTGTTACGGTTCTTTAGTCCCACCTGCGGTGTGACAAAAAAACCGTCCCTCAGTCCCGCCTTTTACGGGGGCCTGGGAACGGCATACCGGGGGCCCCACGCAATCGTGATTGCGTGGGGAGAGGAGGAGCAAAGCTTGCGCCTGAGCCGTCACGCTCTCGTGGCGGCGAGGTTAAGCGGCTTTCGCGACGACGAGGGCCGCCCGGGCGGCGGTTCCTTTTTTAAATTGCAGGGGCGGGTTCCAAACCCGCCCCTATGCTTGTGCTTTCTTAAATCAAATTCTCCCTTGCCCGGGTCTTGATCTCCTCCAGGAGCTTTGCGGTGAAGTCGTCGAAGCTCATGGCGCCCTTGTCGCCGCCGTCCCGGGTGCGCACGGCCACACTGCCGGCCTCGGCCTCCTTGTCGCCGGCCACCAGCAGGTAGGGGATCTTCTGGGTGCGGGCCTCCACGATCTTCTTGCCCAGCTTCTCGTTGCGCAGGTCGGCCTCCGCCCGGATCCCCAGGGCGTCCAGCCTGGCCACCAGATCCCGGGCGTAGTCGTCGGTGCGGTCGGTGATGGTGAGAACCTTCACCTGTACCGGGGCCAGCCAGGTGGGGAAGGCGCCGGCGAAATGCTCGGTGATCACGCCGATGAACCGCTCGATGGAACCCAGAACCACCCGGTGGATCATGACGGGCCGGTGCTTGGCCCCGTCCTCGCCGGTGTACTCCAGCTCAAAGCGCTCCGGCAGCTGACTGTCCAGCTGGATGGTGCCGCACTGCCAGGTGCGGCCCAGGGAGTCGGCCAGATGGAAGTCCAGCTTCGGCCCGTAGAAGGCGCCGTCCCCCTCGTTTATCGTAAAGGTCTTGCCCATCGAGGTGATGGCGGCCTTCAGGATCTCCTGGTTCTCCTCCCACTCCTCTACGGTGCCGATGTGATCCTCCGGCATGGTGGAAAGCTCGATCTCATACTGAAGCCCGAACACGGAGTACACCTCGTCAAACAGGCGCACCGTCTCCTGGATCACGTCCTGCATCTGATCCCGGGTCATAAACACATGGGCGTCGTCCTGGGTGAAGCAGCGCACCCGGAAAAGGCCGTGGAGGGCGCCGGAAAGCTCGTGCCGGTGTACCAGGCCCAGCTCCCCCACCCGGAGGGGCAGATCCCGGTAGGAGTGCGGCTCGGACTTGTAGACCAGCATCCCGCCGGGGCAGTTCATGGGCTTGATGGCGTAGTCCTCGTCGTCAATGACGGTGGTGTACATGTTCTGCTTGTAGTGATCCCAGTGGCCGGAGCGCTCCCACAGCTTCCGGTTGAGGATGACGGGGGTGGAGATCTCCACATAGCCGTACTTCTTGTGGACCTCCCGCCAGTAGTCCAGGAGGGTGTTGCGCAGAACCATGCCGCGGGGGAGGAAGAAGGGGAAGCCGGGGCCCTCGTCCCGGAGCATAAACAGGCCCAGCTCCCGGCCCAGCTTCCGGTGGTCACGGCGCTTGGCCTCCTCGATGCGGGTGAGATAGGCGTCCAGCTCCTCCTTTTTGGGGTAGGCCACGCCGTAGATGCGCTGGAGGGTCTCGCGGTTGGAATCGCCCCGCCAGTAGGCGGCGTTGCAGGCGGTGAGCTTCAGGGCGTTGCCCTTCACCCGGCCGGTGGAGTCCAGATGCGGCCCGGCGCACAGGTCGGTAAACTCCCCCTGCCGGTAAAAGCTGATGGTCACGTCCTCCGGCAGGTCGTGGATCAGCTCCACCTTGAACGGCTCGTCGGCCATGAGCTTCAGGGCCTCCTCCCGGGGCAGCTCAAAGCGCTCGATTTTCAGCTTTTCCTTGCAGATCTTGCGCATCTCCGCCTCGATCTGGGCCAGATGCTCCGGAGTGAAGGCGAAGGGCGCGGACAGGTCGTAGTACCAGCCCTCGTCAATGGCGGGGCCGATGGCCAGCTTCACCTCCGGCCACAGCCGCTTCACGGCCTGGGCCATGATGTGGGAGCAGGTGTGCCAGTAGGTGTGCCGGTACTCAGGATTGTCAAAGGTGTACAGGTTCTCGTCAGACATATGCTTTTTCCTCCTTGTATTTTTGGGGGAAACGAAAAACGCCTCACCCCCGGTTCAGGGGTGAGGCGCCAAATGCGCTCCACGGTTCCACCCTGCTTACGGACAGGCACAGCCGTCCGTCGCTTTGTCCTGGCTGTAACGGGCTGACCCGTCCCGGTTATCCCGGGCGGCTCGGGAGTGGTATCCCCGCCCCGCCACAGCGCGCTTCCACCAAGCACGCGCCTCTCTGTGTGGCGTAAACAGCGGTTCATTCTCCGTCACTGCCGATTTCTACGGGAAGTTTAGCACCGTTTGAGGCGGTTGTCAAGGCCTTTCCCGCAGGACGGGGGAACCTTTTTGACAGGGGGGAGGGTGAGGGGCGGTTTTGCCCGGGGTTTACAGCGTCCGGGCCTTCTCCTTCAGGAAATCCCGGAGCCATTCCCCGGTCTCCGCGTTTTTCAGGGCGAAATCGATGGTGGCCTCCAGGAAGCCCCGGAGATTGCCGGTGTCGTACCGCCGGGCGTCGTAATCCACGGCAATCATCCGCCGGGCGTGGCACAGGGTGTTGAGTCCGTCCGTCAACTGGATCTCCCCGTTCCTTCCCGGGGGTGTGGCGTCCAGGATGTCAAAGATATCCGGCGTCAGCACATACCGGCCCATAACGGCAAAATTGGACAGCTTCTCCTCCGGCGTGGGCTTTTCGTTGATGTCCAGCACGTCGTAGATCCGATCCTCCAGCTTCCGGAGCTTGGTGGAGGAGTAGGCCGTCACCGCCTCGTCGCTGACGTACTGGCCGCCCACGCAGGGGCAGTTGTACTTCTCCGCCGCGTCGATCAGCTGCTTGAGGACGGGCACGTCGGACATCATGATGTCGTCCCCCAGCAAAACGGCGAACGGCTCGTCCCCGATAAACCGGCGGGCGCGGGCAATGGCGTGGCCCAGGCCGCGGGTCTCCCGCTGCCGGACGTAGAAGAAGTTGGCCATGTCCGCCACGGCCTTCAGCTCGCGGGCCTGCTGCTCCCGGCCCGTGAGGTACAGCCGGTGTTCCAGCTCCGGGAAGTAGTCAAAATAGTCGTCCATAGCGGACTTGGCCCGGTTGGTGACGATCAGGATGTCCTCGATGCCGGACTCCACCGCCTCCTCAATGATGTACTGGAGGACGGGCTTGTCCACCAGGGGAAGCATCTCCTTGGGCACCGTCTTTGTGGCCGGAAGCATCCGTGTCCCCAGCCCCGCGGCGGGGATCACGGCCTTTTTAACCTTCATCTTTTTTTCACCTCATCGAAAACACGAATTCGCTGGTTTAAGCGGCGTGAGAGCCTTGCAGCTTTCCGGCGGCGCCGCTTTTTTCAAGGGCGTCCACCAAAATGATCCCCAGAACGAAGCACAGCACCGCCTCGGATCCGGAAATGGTCAGGACGTTGTAGCCCCAGGCCGGCCAGAAGGCCCGGGAGAACCCGTTTGTGCCGTAGGCCACAACGGCGCTGACGATCACACCGTTGCACACCACCGGCGGGATGGCCGCGGTCCACTTGCTCCGGCACCGCGCCGTCCACAGGCCCGCCAAAAGCGTGGCCAGCGACCCGAACACGATGTCCACGGCCCCGTACTGGCTCAGCAGATTCGTGAGGATGCACCCCACAAACAGCCCCCACGCCGTCTCCGGAAACAGAAACGGCAGAAGGGTCAGCGCCTCGGAGATCCGGAACTGCACCGGCCCGAAGGCGGAGTTGAACCCGTAGGCCACATAGCTCAGCGCCGCGTACATAGCCGCGGTCACGGCGGCAATGGCCAGCCTGCGAACGGAAAATTTGCCCTGCATGATGTTAGTACCTCCATTTTTTGTTTTTAGAAGCCGCGGCGACGGACGTTTTTTTACGCGGCTGGACAGGGTGTGGAAACCTGTCGCAGGTATCTTAACATATTGATCCATTTTTCGCAAGGGGGTTTAAGACATATTAATAATAACTGGCGGAAAAGGCGTGAGGGGGTTCTCCTCAGAGAACCCCCTCACGCCTTTTCCTGCCAAGGGGAAACGTGCGGAAAGGGCCACTCGAATTCCGCGGAATTCGAGTGGCCCTTTCCTGCTGCCGCGCTGCGCCATGCCCCGCGGGTACACACTTGCGCGGCATAAGGGATTTTTTCCAAGGCACATGTCCTTGGAAAAAATATTCGGATAGGGGGGCGGGGGCTGTCTGCCTTTTGGGAAGGTGGGACACGGGGACGGTTCTTGCAGCGGTTCGCTCAGCTCTCCCACCTGGAGATCCGGATCCCCAGAACCCTGAATTCCCCGTACACAAACGAGTCATCGTCGGACAGATGGTATGTCTGGGAAAAGCCCAGGCTGCTGTACTGGGCCAGCTCATCCTGGATTTGGGTCGATCCCATATCCAGGACAGGATTTTTCCCGGGATCGGTACTTCCGATCAGACGGAAGCCCTCAGCGGCCACAAAAATCCCCCAGCAAAGGACTATGCCGAGAAGCACGGCCAGGATTTTCTTCTTCATATTTCCGCCTCACTTAGAGTTCGATTTATCGCTCTACTGAGCCACAGCAATATGATAGCACATCAGGGTGAAAATTTCAAGATGCCGCCTCATTCCCGGGGGAGATCCCACCGGGAGAAGGGGCACCCGCAGAAGCACTGGCGGTAAAGGCCGTACTCCCGGGACAGGCGGATGGACCGGAGATACCCGTCCTTTTTCTTAAAATCCGAGGGCAGCCAGGGGACGCCCGTCTCCCGGGCCAGCTCCTCCCCGATGCGGTTGATGAGCTGGGCGTTTTTGTGGGGGCTGACGGTGAGGGTGGAGCAGAAAAAGGCAAACCCGCCCTCCCGGGCAAGCTCCGCCGTCCTCGCAAGGCGCAGACGGAAGCACGCCTCGCACCTGGCCCCGCCCTCCGGCTGATCCTCCAGCCCCCTGGCGGCGTCGAAAAAGGCCCCGGTGTCGTATGGCCCCTCGATGAGGGGCACATCTTCCCGGCCGGAGAGGCGCAGAAGCTTCCGGATCTCCCCCTCCCGCTTGCGGTACTCCTCCTCCGGCATGATGTTGGGGTTGTCGTAGTAGAGGGTCACGTCAAAAAACGGGCAGACCCGCTCCAGCACCGCGCTGCCGCAGGGCGCGCAGCAGATGTGCAGCAAAAGCCTGGGCCGCGCCCCATCCAGGGAGGCGATCTGCTCCTCCATCAGCCGGTTGTAGTCGATTTTCACCCGATCCCCCGCCTTTCCCGGGATTTTTCCCTATTTTAAGCCGTAAACCCGGATTATTCAAGGGCTTTTTGTAAATTTTGTCGGGTTTACAATGATGTGTGACAAGTAACAAAAAAGGTAGCGAATAGGAAGTACCCGTGTTAAGGTATAGCTGCCGAGACCAAACCGAAAGGCGGGTACACCTATTCGCTATGGATAAGATAACACAAACAGCCCGGTATAGGCAAGCATTAATTTCATACGCGCAGAAACATGGAGTGACGAAGGCGGCGATACGGTACAGGACGAACCGGCAATATATCTACCGCTGGATGAAACGCTATGACGGCACACTGACTTCCCTGGAGGATCGCTCCCACCGTCCGCACAGCCACCCGAATCAGCATACGCCTGAAGAGATCCGGCTCATAGACAACATGCGCCGCCGTAACCCCAACGCCGGCCTTGTGGTGTTCTGGGTCAAGCTGCGGCAAAAGGGCTACCAGCGATCCATCTCGGGCCTGTACCGGTTCCTGCGAAAGCGGGGCCAAATGGCCGTTAAACCGCCCAATCCCAAGTATATCCCCAAACCCTATGAGCAAATGGATCATCCCGGTCAAAGGGTGCAGATCGACGTGAAATTCGTTCCCGCCTCCTGCCTCGTGGGCGAGGCGGCACGGGAGGCCAAAGAGTGCGGCGGTTATTTTCAATACACTTTTCTTGATGAGTACAGTCGCTTCCGTTATCTTGAGGCTTTCAAGGAACACAGCACATACTCGTCTGCCGAGTTCGTCAGGCATTGCGTGAAGAAGTTCCCTTACGTCATCGAGTGCGTCCAGACAGACAATGGCAGTGAGTTCACCAATCGGCTCAACCCCAGTTGTTCAGAGAAAAAGACGCTCTTTGAGGCGACGCTGATCGAGCTGGGTATCCGTCACAAGCTCATCCGGCCCTACACGCCCAGGCACAACGGCAAGGTGGAGCGCAGTCACCGCAAGGACAACGAATACTTCTATGCCACCCATACGTTTTACTCCTTCGAGGATTACCAAACTCAGCTCGCCCGTTGGAACAGAGCGTACAACCATTTCCCCATGCGTCCCCTTAACTGGCAGTCACCGATTCACACGCTTTCTTCGTTTGCTTTTTGTGTTACATGTCATTGACAAACCGACAGATTATTCAAGGGCTTTTTGTAAATTTACCCTTGACAAAAGGGATAAATCATGTATAATTTAAAGGCTTGACGCCACCAGGCGCCGGCATACCTTGCCTCCGATTGCCCGGAGGCCATAAGTCCAAAAGGAGGTGCAAGATCATGGCAAAAACAGCGGAGAAGTATGAGCTTCTGTACATCATCGATCCCGACCTGGGCGAGGAAGCCACGGCCGGCATTGTGGAGAAGTTCAAGACCCTCATCGAGCAGAACGGCACCCTTGGCGAGGTTGAGGAGTGGGGCAAGCGCAAGCTGGCCTATCTCATCAACGACAAGCCCGAGGGATATTACGTTCTGGTGAAGTTCCAGGCCGCTCCCGAGTTCCCTGCGGAGTTGTACCGCGTGCTGGGCATCACCGAGGGCGTTATGCGTGCGCTCATCACCGTTCAGCCCGAATAAGGAGGCGTGAGATGCTCAATCACATCACCCTCATGGGCCGCCTCACCCGGGATCCGGAGCTGAGGCACACACAGTCGGGGATCCCCGTCGCCACCTTTTCCCTGGCGGTGGATCGGGACTTCGGCAGGAGCGAAAACGGCGACCGGCAGACGGACTTTATCGACATCGTCGCCTGGCGGACAACGGCCGAATTCGTGAGCAAGTATTTTTCCAAGGGCCGTATGGCCGTGGTGTCCGGACGCCTTCAGATGCGCGACTGGACAGACAAGGAGGGCAACAAGCGCCGCAGCGCTGAGGTGGTTGCCGACAACGTCTATTTCGGCGATTCCCGCCGGGACGGCGACGGCGGACAGACCCGCTCCTATTCCGAGCCCGCCTCCGGCGGAGGCTACGGCGGGAACGGCGGCTACTCCGGCGGCAATTACGGCGGCGGCAGCTACAGCGGAAACAGCGGCTACGGCTCCGGAGGGAGCTATGGCGGCAGCCAGGGTTCCGATTTCGCCGACCTGTCCGAGGACGACGGCGACCTGCCCTTCTGAGCGAAAAACGATACCCCATACCCCCTGAGCGGGGTTCCTTACTCATCATGTCCCCCACGGGGACCAAAAAGGAGGTCAAGTAAAAATGACAAACGAGAGAGAAGCCCGTCCTGCGCGCCCGGCCCCTGTCCGCAAGCGCCGCAAGGTCTGCCAGTTCTGTGTTGATAAGTGCCAGCACATCGACTATAAGGACACCGCCAAGCTCCGCCGGTATCTTTCCGAGCGCAGCAAGATCCTCCCCCGCCGCGCCACCGGCACCTGCGCCATGCATCAGCGTCAGCTGACCACCGCCATCAAGCAGGCTCGCCAGATCGCGCTGCTGCCCTACGTCACAGACTAACCTGTCAGACTGTCAAAAAGGCCGGCACTCACGCAAGCGTGAGCGCCGGCCTTTTTTCGACAAGGGGATGCGTGCGGGAAGGCCCTCTCGAATTGCGCGCAATTCGAGAGGGCCTTCCCTGCTGCCGCGCTGCGCGACCAGTCTGCGGACTGGACACTTGCGCGGCAAGAGGTATTTTTTGCGAGGCAAAGCCCCGCAAAAAATATTGGAATTGGGGGATGCGGGGCGGGGGATTTCCATCTTTTGAGGAGGTGGGACAGCGGGGACGGTTTCTTTGTACCACCAGTGCGCACACTGGTGTGACTAAGGAACCGTCCCCGTGTCATACCGGCTTCCCGCAAACGCACGCCGCCGCCCTTCCCTGTTTCTTTTGCTGCCCCCAATCATCGCGACACGGGCCGCCGAGGGCGGCGGCCCCTACGGCAAATTTTAAAGTTTTCCGTCTTAACGCAACCGCTCTGTCACCCAACCCGCCCGGGCCGATGAGGTCATCGGCCCCTACAGGGGGACTCCTACGGACAGTAGGGACCGCCGCCCACGGCGGCCCGTAAAACCGGCTCCCCCAGACGCACAACGAACCGTCTACCGTGCCCCACAGGGGACGGTTCTTGTGAACCACCTCCGCTTCGCTCCGGTGTCCCACAAAAACCGTCCCCGTGAGGCAATGGGAGCGCTCAGTTATCGAGGGGCGGGCCGCCCCTCGATTTTGCATCATTGTCCGAATCACGGCATTTGGACTATGTAGGGGCCGACGACCTCGTCGGCCCGCGTTTCGATATCCACCGAGTATCGATCCAACGCAACTCATGTAACACCGGCTTTCTCGGACGCACACCGCTGCCTTTTGCCCTCCCGCATTCCCGCCTTTTATGGGGGCGGGGCGGGATTTTGGCCGCGGGGATCAGAAATGTTGGTTTGTCAATGATGTGTTACACAAAAAGCAAACGAAGAAAGCACCTGAATTGGTGACTGCCAATTTAAA
>CANQFV010000031.1 GCA_947599875.1 uncultured Oscillospiraceae bacterium | reverse complement strand
GAACTTGAATTAGACGAGCAGCGTTTGAAGCCGACCCTTGACGAGCCTCCCGCGAAGAAGAAGCTGAAGCGGGAGCTGCGGCAGGAAGCTCTTGCCCGTCTGGAATCCGCCGCACGAACCGTCTCCGAATTTCAAAATGTCGTCGATTGGTGGGACAAGCTGGACGCCAACCGGGAACGGAGGGAACGCTACCACGAAATCAGCCGGAGTGGGGACGATGTGCCGCTGGACTACGGAGCAAGAGAGGACGGTTTGTGTTTCCCGGACACGCTGAACAACGTACTGGAGAGGCAGGAGCGGCGCGGAGATTTCCTTGACAGGATTTTCAACTGTCCCTATGAGATACAGGAGCTTGTGACGGAGCCATATCTCTCGGAAGCTCTCGCGGCTCTGTCCGAAGATCACAGGGAGGTATTGTTCTTCTCCGCAATCCGACTGTACAGCAGCGCGAGGATCGGCAGGATGCGGGGGCAGACGGACAGAAACATCCGCAAGGTGCGGAACACAGCTTTACGAAAGATACATAAGAAAATCCTCCCGGCACTCAGGCAGCGGGAGGAAACGGGACAGCCTATGACGATAGAGGAACGGCGCTTTCTTGCGGAAATGAAGGACACCGGCATTGACAAGGATGGCGGCAATTCATATAATAAGTAATAGGAATATTCGACGTTTAGATTACTGATATATTTGGAGGCAATGGAATGGAGAAAACAAAAGCAAATGAGGCCATGAAAGAACTGACCGTCATGTTGATGTACCTTTCAAGATTTTCAGAACGGGATAGGTTCTCTGACAGCAAAGATTATTATGCATGGAAAGGATATGATTTTGATATTCTTAACAGCTTGGATGATGACGATTTTATCCGTCAGGGCAGTCATCCTTCACGTAGTAAATCCGTCTATATAACCGATAGTGGGATTGCGTTGGCTAAAAAACTTTTAGATAAATACGGTATCGACGATTGGGAGAAATGAGGATGAGAAATCTGTTTGAACGTACAAGCTCCCATTGGGTGCGGTACAGTGAATATGAATGGCGGGCGGCGGAGGACGGAACGCTCTATCTCACTCCGGCGAAAAACGCAAAGCCGGAGATATATGACCCGCTGAAGGATGCGCAGCAGCTTGTGCTGGATGCCCTCAACATCGGGCGGCTCTGCATGAGTAAAAAGCCGGACAGCGATATTCAGAAAGAAGTCAGGGCGTTTGCTCTGAAATATGGCCTTTTCGGGTTGATGACCGCGCTGCCCACCACGCCGAAGTTTATGGAGTATGAAAACGTCTATCTTCCGAAAAACCACTTCATCAAAGAGGAAACCATGCGGACGGAGGACTATCTGGCATTGTTCTTCCCGTTTGATAAGCTGGATGTGATCAAGCGCGGTGTGGAATCCCTGTGGAACATTCAGAACGACCGGACAATGATGGCTCTGGCTATGACGATGAGCGACAAGCCGATGGCGGTCAATATGTGTTTCCAACGTGAGTACGCCGAGAGGTATGACTGGCTGAAACAGCAGTTTACGAACTGGATCTTTGTGTTCTCCACGAGTATGCTGTACTATGAGGATTACGATAAAACCGACGAGGACACCCGTAATCTGTTCCGGCAGAGTATGGCGGCCTTCGATGGCAACGCGCCGACGTATCATATCGCCCTCTACGATAAGCCGACCATCGTGTGGGATTTCCACTCGCTGCTGTTGGGTATCCAGATGATGTTCAGCTTCATGCTGACAGACGATACAAAACCTCTGCGGCTGTGCAAGCACTGTACAAAGGTTTTCGTAGCGAGCCGCCCCAGCAATCAGTTTTGCAGCCAGGAATGCAAAAACAGATACAACGTGTACAAGAGCAGGAAGAAGAATACGCCGGATGGCGAAAATCTTGGCAAGTAAAGGGATGGTGATATACAATGGCTGAGAATAGTAAAACCACAACGGGCGGGACTAAGCTGCAAATCAGAAACAGTACAGTTGACTTTCTTGTTTTTACAAAGGATGCCCATGAGGAAGGCATTGAGGTTCGAGTGCAGGATCATGATGTCTGGCTTACACAGAAGGCGATTGGGCAGCTTTTCGATGTGGACAGAAGCGTTGTCACGAAGCATTTGAAGAACATCTATGAGAGCGGCGAATTGGACGAAGCCGCAACTTGTGCAAATTTTGCACAAGTTGCAGACAACGGGAAAACCTATCAATACAAGTTTTACTCACTGTCTGCCATCATCGCCGTAGGGTATCGCATTAACTCCAGCAGGGCAGCGCAGTTCCGCCAATGGGCAACAAAGGTTCTGGACACTTTTACAAAACAAGGGTATGTTCTGGACAAGAACAGGCTGATCAATGGGCAAATCTTTGATGAGGACTATTTTGACCATTTAGTTTCCGAGATTCAGGAGATACGAGCCAGTGAACGGCGGTTCTACCAGAAAATCACGGATATTTATGCCACGGCAGTGGACTATTCGTTGGACAGCCAAATCACCAAAGATTTCTTTGCGACTGTACAGAATAAAATGCACTATGCAGTTCACGGAAACACCGCAGCCGAAGTAATTGTGGCGAGGGCTGACCATACAAAAGAACACATGGGATTGACCACTTGGCGCAACGCCCCGGATGGCAAAATCGTAAAAGCAGACGTTTCCATCGCCAAGAACTATTTATCGCTGGGCGAAATGCAGGAATTGAATGAGATTGTTACGATGTATCTGGACTACGCCACCCGTCAGGCGCGGCGGCATATCCCCATGACAATGGCGGATTGGGCGTCAAAACTGGATGCGTTTCTGCAATTCAATGACGCTGAAATATTACAGGACAAGGGCAAGGTGACCGCTGCCATTGCAAAGGCTTTTGCAGAGAGTGAGTTTGAACAATACAGGATCATTCAAGACCGCCTGTATCAAAGCGATTTTGACCGCTTGATGGCAGAAACAGATTCAGAAAAAGAGTGAACAAATCCCGCACCCCCGGCAATAAAACCGGGAGCGCGGGATTGTGTTTGGTTATAGGCAATAGACCAATTCGGATAGGATAATTTCTTCCGCACGATTGCGGATGCTGTTCATCCGGCGCACCCACTCCATTTGATCGACAGCTTTGAGTGCCTCCGTCACATTCTCCTGCTTTGCCATAGCCGGGATAATCCGGGACAGCCGCTCATTGCAGGACTGATCGATTTCCGACAAATGCTCCCACAAGGTTCCGTTTAGTACAAGGCTGGTATAAAGTGTCCTGTGATGTTCTTTCAGATAATTTAGGTGCATACGTCCATATTTTCCGATGGGATGACTGCCCGTGTCTGGCAGTATGAGGTTTGGGAGAAGATAATCTCCTTCGACCCGGTATGTACCGCCCATTTGTTCAAATAGCGATTCCATTGACGGCTCCTTTCCGTGTGATAATTGTGATTGCAGTTTGAGGTCTGCGCCTGTCTGCTCCTTTCCTCATAACTGCTTTTTCAAATCGTCACAAATGAGCCGCAGTCATGATGTAATTTTCGAGGGAGAAACCCTCCTTTATAAATTACATCATGATTCGTTATGCTGTTGCTCTCACCTGCAAGCTCGTCGTCACGACTGAGCCGGCAGTAGATCGCAGTAATTTTGTCAGACTGCTTTGCCATGATTTCTTCTCCTTTCGTCGGCGGGCAGTCTGCCAATACAGGTTTGTGCGAGTCCATTATACCATACTCCACTCTCGGATTCACCTCTTTTCCGATTCTTTTTCAGATTCTTTTGCCATATGGGCGAGCAATTTTTCATGAAGACTTTTTGAGCCGTCATAGCTGCCGTTGAAGCGGTATGTTGTCCTGCCGGACTCGATGCGGACGGTGACGGATGGGAGAACGGCGGCAAGATAATTCGGCGCGGTGATCTCACCGTCGGAAGCAATCTTGAAGTTGAAGTTTTTACTTTTAGTCACTGGGCACCTCCATGTTTTTCTTGGATATTCTTGCGGCTTTTTCTTCCCATTTGGTTTCTTCTTTCAAACGCCTTCTAAGCGCATCGTTTACCTTCGTCATTCCCGCATGAAGCTCCGCGATGTCCTCGGCATTGAAATTGCCGGTGGTCTTCATGCGGTAGGCGATCTGGTTGATGTTGCTGCCGATTTTGCTCACTGCGGCACACAGTTTCCGCAGCTCGGTGTAGTCCACGTTGATGATGTAGCCGTCAATCAGCATCTTGCGGGCATACGACCCGAAGTTGTGCGTTCCAAGATCCGCCATCTTGGATTTGATGATCTGTTCCTCCTGCTCGGTCAGGCAGATTTCCTTACGGATTGGTCTTACTCTGTTTGCCATATTCGATTCCTCCTTTGGCTGGCAATAGATTTTCAGGTGAGAGGGTATTTCCTTGCTATACAATGGACATCTCCGCGCCGTTTTTGGTATATGACATTGAAAATATCCTTCTAAAAGACAACGGACATTTTCTTACCAAAATGCACCCCTCTAAATTGTAAAATTTTTATGAACAACAGTTTCCTCGCTCAATTTACAACGAATAAAATAAAGCCGTTTGACGGGGCATCTCTATTCAAAAACTAAGTCTCTCTATATAACAACGGACACTTCAGAGCAAAAACTTGACATCTGGAGTGAAATTTTTTCGGGAACCCCCTCACTTTACAACGGACATAAATTGCCCGAAACGCAGGTATCGCCAGAAGAAAATTTTATCAAGCAGCGAACATCCCCTCTATTTTACAACGGACATTTTTTCGCCAAATGAGGGGGTGCTGAGAAAGATTATTTTGAGAACAGCGGCATCCTCCACTTTGAAAAGCCGAGGATGCCGCTGTTGCATGGATATGCTTTTAGGAAGAATAGCAAGCAAATCCGCTGTCCGTACACAGCGAAAAAATGACCGCCCTCCGAGCAGCGGAGAACGGTCATTTTTGTTCGTGGGATAGTCCCACACCCTTACCTTTGCTATTGAGATGCTCCCATTCTTTTCCATCTTACTGTTGTCATGGCTGCGTGGAGGTATCATTCAAAGAGCAAAGAGAACGCCTAAGATGAAAGCCAGATAAACTTTACATCCATTTTACATGAAGCAGATAACGGATTTGATTTTGCGAGGCTATCATATAGCTGTACCCAAAAGGGAAATAAACGCAAAGGAGAATTTTAAGATGAAGAAACTTTTGACATTAGCCCTCGCCGCAGTCTTGGCGGTATCAGCGCTTGCAGGATGCCAGGTGTCACAAAAGGGCGGGACGGTTTCCACCGATGGCTCTACCTCGATGGAGGAAGTGATCGGCGTTCTTGGAGAAGCATTTCAGGAAAAGTACAGCGGCATGACTTTTACTTATAATCCCACCGGCTCCGGCTCCGGGATTCAGGCCGTCAAGGAAGGGCGCTGTGACATTGGCCTTTCCAGCCGCAGCCTGAAAGAAGAAGAAAAGGCAGACGGTCTTTCGGAAACCGTTCTTGCTAATGACGGGATTGCCGTTATTGTGAATCCGAAAAACGCAGTAAATGACCTCGATATAGAGACGATTGCCAAAATCTACACGGGGGAGATCACAAATTGGTCTGAGGTCGGCGGAAATGACGCTGAAATCGTTGTGATCGGACGTGAAGCGGGCAGCGGAACAAGAGACGGTTTTGAATCCATCACGGGTACGGAGAACGCCTGCAAGTACCGTCAGGAGCTTACATCGACCGGCGATGTGATTACCACCGTTTCCCAGAACCCGGACGCAATCGGGTATGCCTCTCTCGCCGCTGTCAGCGATCAGATAAAGGCTCTTTCCGTAGGCGGTGTTTCGCCCAGTGAAGCGACAGTAAAAGATGGCAGCTATGTTATTCAGCGTCCATTCGTGCTGGTAACAAAGGACGGCGTGGAGCTTTCCGATGCGGCGCAGAAATTCTTTGACTTTGTGACATCAGACGAGGCAGCCCCGTTTATCTCGCAGGCTGGCGCAGTACCCGTAAAATAAAGGAGCATTGACCGGTGGCGTTCAATCACCACCGGTCTTTCCGAAAGTAAGGAGTGCAAGAATGAAAAAGCAAAAGGCATTTGAGAATTTCATTCACGGACTATTTCTGATCCTCGGCCTGATAACGGTTGGATGCGTGCTGCTGATTACGCTTTATTTAATTATCGCGGGGATCCCCGCAATTCGCAAAATCGGCATTTGGGATTTCCTGTTCAATCCAAAGTGGGCATCTACCGCAAAGGAACCGTCCTATGGGATACTGCCGTTTATTCTGACAAGCATTTACGGAACGGCGGGCGCAATTCTGATTGGCGTACCGATTGGATTTTTAACCTCGGTCTACCTGGCAAAGCTCGCCCCTGCAAAAATCAGGACGGCTGTATCAGGCGCAGTCAGTCTTTTGGCTGGTATCCCGTCTGTTGTCTATGGTCTTGTGGGAATGATGGTGCTTGTTCCCGGCATCCGCAATCTGTTCCATATCCCGGACGGAGCAAGCCTTTTAGCGGCAATCATTGTATTGGCAATTATAATCCTGCCCTCGATTATCAATGTGTCGATTACAGCTTTGGAGGCTGTGCCAAAGGAGTATGAAGATGCGTCGCTCGCCCTTGGCGCGACGCCAGTGGAAACATATTTCAAGGTTTCAGTTCCCGCTGCGAAAAGCGGGATCGCCGCAGCGGTGGTGCTGGGTGTTGGACGGGCAATCGGAGAAGCGATGGCTGTTATGATGGTATCCGGCAATGCGCCGAATTTGCCGGAGCTTTTCGGAAGTGTTCGCTTCCTGACAACGGCGGTAGCAAGCGAAATGTCCTATTCCAGCGGATTACAAAGGCAGGCGCTTTTCTCGATTGCTCTTGTGCTGTTCCTGTTCATTATGCTTATCAATGCGGCTCTGAATTTCTTTTTGAAGCGCAGTAAGGAGTGATGAAAACTGTGAACAGTAAAATAAACGCAAAACGAAAAATCAAGGTTGTTTTACTGCGGGCTTTGTGCGGAATCAGCGCGGCCTTCACTTGTGCCCTCGTGCTGTTTCTTATGGTCTACATACTCGCAAAGGGCATCCCGAATATCTCATGGGAGCTGTTGTCCACAAAACGAAGCTACCTGACCGGTAAAATAGGTATTCTGCCCGACATTCTGAATACGGTTTATATTATTGTCGCAACGCTTGTTTTTGTGCTACCGCTGGGTGTAGGTTCTGCCGTCTACCTTTCCGAATACGCAAAAAACAAGCGGCTCGTTGCCGTGATTGAATATGCCGCCGAGACGCTTTCAGGCATACCTTCTATCATTTATGGCCTTGTCGGTATGCTGTTCTTCTGCGAGTTTCTCGATATGCAGACCTCTCTTTTGGCGGGAGCATTGACGCTTGTGATTATGAACCTGCCGACCGTACTGCGTACCACGCAAGAAAGTTTAAAAACGGTTCCGCAGTCTTACCGTGAGGGCGCTTTCGGGCTTGGAGCCGGTAAATGGCGTGTGATACGCACGGTGGTTTTGCCTGGCTGTATCGACGGTGTTATCACGGGCTGTATTCTTTCGGTGGGGCGCATTTTAGGAGAATCAGCGGCGCTTCTATTTACTGCGGGAACGGCACACGCACTCTACGGCTTTTTTGACGGTCTGCAAAACTCCGGGGCGACCCTGACTGTTTCCCTTTATATGTACGTCAAGGAGGAGGGCGAGTTCGGCGTGGGATTTGCGATTGCAGCCATTTTGATGGTACTTACCCTTTTAGTAAATCTTCTTGCCGTGCTCGTTGGGCGCTGGTTCAAAAGGAGGCAGAAACTATGAATGATATAATAACTGTCCGGGACTTAAATCTTTGGTATGGCAGCGTACAGGCGCTCCATCATGTCAATTTGAATATCCCGGGAAAGACGATCACGGCACTGATCGGGCCGTCCGGTTGCGGAAAATCCACTTTTTTGAAAACGCTGGATCGAATGAACGACCTGATCCAGGGTGTCAAAATAACAGGAGAGGTTTCCTACAAGGGAAAGGATATTTTCGCTCCCGGCGTGGATGTCAACTCGCTGCGTCGTGAAATCGGCATGGTATTCCAAAAGCCGAACCCGTTTCCTATGTCGGTCTATGACAACATCGCCTACGGTCCCCGCACGCATGGAATCCGTGCCAAAGCAAGGCTTGACGACATTGTGGAGCGATCCCTGCGGGATGCCGCCATTTGGGACGAGGTAAAGGACCGGCTAAAGAAAAACGCGCTGGGCCTCTCCGGCGGACAGCAGCAACGCCTTTGTATCGCCCGCGCACTGGCAGTTGAGCCGGAAGTCCTTTTAATGGACGAACCGACCTCAGCGCTTGATCCAATCTCGACATCAAAAATCGAAGAACTGGCAATGACATTGAAGGAAAAATATACGATCATCATTGTCACCCACAATATGCAGCAGGCGGTGCGTATCTCGGATCGGACGGCATTTTTTCTTTTGGGTGAACTGGTAGAGTATGGGGATACGGAAAAAATGTTCTCCCAGCCAGAGGACAAGCGTACAGAGGATTACATCACAGGGAGGTTTGGATAATGAGGACGCGATTTGACGAACAGCTGAATTTGTTGGGGCAGGAGCTTATCAAGATGGGGGCGCTGTGCGAAGAAGTGATTTCTCTGGCGGCTTCCGCTCTCATTCAAAAGGACGATGCGCTGGCGGCGAAAATTGCCCCGCTCGACCATGAAATAGACGAAAAGGAACGGCAGATTGAATCTATGTGCTTGCGGCTGCTACTCCAACAACAGCCGGTAGCACGGGACTTGCGGCAAATATCGGCTGCCCTGAAAATGATAACGGATATGGAGCGAATCGGAGATCAAGCGGAGGATGTTGCGGAAATACTGCCGTTCCTGAATGGCAGAACGCTTCCCGAACATATCAAGATTCGGGAAATGGCAAAGGCGACTATCAAAATGGTAACGGACAGCGTGGACGCCTATGTGAAGCAGGATACTTCCATAGCCGAAGCGGTCATTGCTTCCGACGACATTGTGGACGATTACTTCATTGATATTAAAAGCAGTCTGATTTCCCTGATCGCACAAAATCCTAACGACGGAGAATATGCCCTTGACCTTTTGATGGTGGCGAAGTATTTTGAGCGGATCGGAGATCATGCCACGAATATTGCCGGTTGGGTGTTGTTTTCTGTCACCGGCGAGAAAAGCGTACAGCCGCCGACAGATTGAAAAAGGTGCGAAAATGTGCTATAATTTCGTGGGTTTTTGTAGGCCGTCCTTTACTTGACTGTCCTGCATTTCCCGTCCAAAGGAAGGTGAATTTCTTGATTTTCTGTGTAGAAGATGATAACGGAATCCGTGACTTAATGATATATACCTTGAACGCCGCAGGCTTTGAGGCAAAGGGCTTTTCGGATGGAACGTCCTTTTGGGAGGCGTTCCGTGAGGCTACCCCGGAGCTGGTGCTTCTTGATATTATGCTTCCCGGCGAGGACGGTATCAGTATCTTGAAAAGGTTGCGGTCGGACGGTAATCAAGTGCCGGTCATCATGGCTACTGCCAAAGGAACCGAATATGATAAAGTAATCGGGCTTGACCTTGGCGCGGACGACTATCTTGCAAAACCTTTCGGCATGATGGAAATGGTGTCCCGTGTAAAAGCGGTGCTCCGCCGCATTTCTCCTGTTTCTCAAAGTGAGGTATTATCGCACAGCGGGATACAGATGGACACGGCACAGCACATTGTAACAGTGGACGGTGCGTGCGTCGAGTTTACCTTTAAGGAATACGAACTGCTCCGAAAATTTATGGAAAATCCCGGTCGAGTATTTACACGCGACCAGCTTCTCACAAGTATATGGGGTGATTCTTACATAGGGGAAACCCGCACGGTGGACGTTCATATTGGTACGCTGCGGACAAAGCTGGGACGTTGCGGCGACTGCATTGAAACCGTGCGAGGTGTAGGTTACCGGTTGGGGGCGGAGAAATGACAAAACGAATTTTCAGATCCATCTGTCTTGTTGCAATCGCTGTTTTTCTTGCTTCTGTGACGCTCTTTCTATGTGTGCTTTATGATTATTTCGGAAATGTCCAACAAAATCAATTAAAGACGCAGACGGAGCTGGCAGCGCAGGGCGTCGAGGCTGTGGGGGCAGAATATTTTGATGGACTTTCTCCCAAAGGATACCGCGTCTCATGGATCAGTGCGGACGGTAAAGTGCTTTATGACAGTGAAGCGGATTCCTCTGAAATGGAAAATCACCTTGCCCGTGAGGAAATCATGGAGGCGCTTGAATCCGGCTACGGCGAGAGCGCCAGGTATTCTGCGACGCTGATGGAACGCACACTTTACAGCGCAAAAAGGCTGACCGATGGAACAGTAATCCGACTTTCTGTCTCGCAAAGTACACTTTTGACGCTGCTTCTTGGAATGATGCAGCCCATTATCATTATCATTGTGATTGCCGTTGTAATATCTTTCTTGCTGGCGCACCGTCTTTCCAAAAACATTACCGCCCCCTTAAATCAGCTCAACTTGGACGATCCGCTAAACAACGAGGGATACGATGAGCTCTCTCCGCTGCTCCGGCGTATCGACGCCCAGCAGCGCCAAATCCGAGGACAGGAAAAGGAACTGCGGCAAAAGCAGGAGGAATTTGAAGCTGTTACGGAAAATATGGCCGAGGGCATTATCCTTCTGAACACAAAAGGCGTGATTTTGGGGATCAATCGGGCCGCAAGTACCCTTTTCGGAACGACCCGTAATTCTATCGGCAAATACATTTTATCGGTCAATCGAAATATAGAAATATCGGAGCTCCTTTCGGGAATAGAAAGCGGGGTGCAGAAAGAGAAAATCATAGACTTGAACGGCGGGAAATATCAGCTTGCGCTGAACCCGGTCAGAGAGAGTGACAATATCTCCGGCGCTGTGCTTCTCATGCTTGATGTTACGGAAAAAGAGCAGGCGGAACAGATGCGCCGGGAGTTTACGGCGAATGTGTCCCATGAGCTTAAAACACCGCTGCATACCATTTCGGGGTGCGCGGAGCTTTTGGAAAACGGCATGGTGCGCCCCGAAGATACGGCGAGGTTTTATTCTCAGATCCGCGGCGAGGCCGGACGCATGATCGCTTTAGTGGAAGATATTATTCGCCTCTCCCATTTGGACGAAGGGGCGGAGAACATGAAGCGGGAGCGTGTCGATCTTTATGATTTGGCTGCCGAAACAGTGAAGTCACTTTCCCGCGAGGCAGAAAGCGCCGGCGTCTCCGTCAGCTTTGAGGGGCAAAGCGCCGTTGTATATGGTATCCCGCAGCTTCTTGAAAGCATTGTTTATAACCTCACAGACAATGCGATCAAATATAACCGGCAAGGCGGAACGGTTAAAGTATTGGTAGAATCCCTTTTGGATGGTGTTCGCCTTTCAGTAGCCGATACGGGAATCGGTATCCCGCCGGAGCATCGGGAGCGCATCTTCGAGCGTTTCTACCGGGTAGACAAGAGCCGGTCAAAAGAGCTTGGCGGTACTGGTTTAGGATTATCTATCGTCAAACACGCCGCAAGGCTCCATAACGCGAAAATAGAACTACAAAGCGCAGAGGGTGAAGGCACAACGATTACTGTCATCTTTCCTAAACCTTCAAGATGATATCATAACAGTGAAAGGCCGCGGAAATGAATCTGCGGCCTTTCACTTTGAAAAATTCACATTCGACGTAGATTTTGACCCAAGCAAAAAGAACAGCCATACCCGGATTGATTTCCGAGCATGGCTGTTCTCTTTTGTTGCACCCCTGTTTGGCAGCTGCCCAATGTCAGTACTGTTTTATACTGTTTTATTGGAAGCTACCCGAGGGACGGTTTTTTTGTCGCCGGGGACCCCACGCAATCACGATTGCGTGGGGAGAGGCGGAGCGAAGTCTGCGAGTGAGCCGCGCCGCTTGCGGCGCGGGGAGCTATCGCGACTTCCGCGACGACGAAGGTGGGACAAAAGAACCGTCCCTCTGTAACGCCGGGGGAAGGCCCCTGGGCACGGAGAAGGGCGTCGTCTCCGGAAACCCGCCCCCGCCCCCCACCGGTTCCGTCCCAAGGGCGCGACGTACCACCGGGTGGCTCATTTCGCCGATTCGTCCAGAAAACTCCCGGGCAGCACCCCGGGGGTTTCTCCAGTAGGGGGCCGCAGCCCCCTAACTGGTCGTTTTTAAAAGGTGGGGTCCAGGGGAGGGAAGATCGAAATCCCCCCTGGTTGTTTTTCTCCTCTTTGTACCTTTCTCCTCTTTTGTCAACACAAAAGAGGAGAAAGTAAATCGCCCCCGTCCGCCCTCCGGGCGGACACCTTATTCCCCCGTGGGGGAACCATCCGGCATCAGAAACGCCCCGCCCTTTGGGCGGACACCATATTTCCCCTCGGTGGGTTTGGCGGCTTTACAACCGGGGAGAAGTGTGGTATTCTTAAACTGGTGGGGTGGCGGGCCTGCGCGGCGCCGCCCGGCGATTTACCGAAATTTCAGGCATCCACAAGGAGCGGGCATATGGCAAGCGAATATTTAAAATGGAAATACCGGGACGTGAAGCCCGACGAGCCGCCCCCTCCCCCCACGGGGTGGGACAAGGTGAAAAACTGGTTCTCATACAACTGGTACTGGCTGGCAGCGGGCGCAGTCATTCTGGCCATTCTGGGGGGCATCCTCTGGACGGCCCTGGGCATCGGGAAGACGCGGCCCGACTACATCCTGGCCTATGTGGGCCGGGGGGAGCTTCCGGAGCAGACCCGGGAGGCGCTGATTGCCGCCGTCCAGCGGCTGGGGATCGACGTAAACGGGGACGGGGAGATCTATGTGGAGCTTCACTCCTACGCCACGGCGGAGACCTCCGACGGCTACGACGACTACGAGATGTCCCAGTACAACATGGGGGTGAACGTGCGCCTGTCCGGGGACATCTCCGCCGGGGAGAGCGTCTTCTTCCTCATGGACGACCCGGACGCGTTCCAGAGGGGATTTCAGATCCTGGCAAACCCCGACGGGACGGCCCCGGAGGAGGGGGATCTGGGCTGGGAGGGCAGAGCCATCCCGGTGGAGGATCTGCCGGCCCTGGGGCTTGAGGACGGCTCCGGGCTGTATCTGGGCCGGCGCTTTTACGTCCGGGACAACCGGAAAACCGACAGGGACGCCGACGACGCCCTCTGGCAGGCCATTTTGAAGGGGGCGGTGACGGAATGAGGCGCGCCTTGCGGACATTCCCCGCGCTTCTGGCCCTTGCGCTGCTCCTCTCCTCCTGCGTGACCAGGACCCCGGTGGACCGGGAGGCCCTGGGCTGGGCGGAGGACTGGACGGCCCTGGGGGATGTGGCGGCGGCGGAGCCTGTGGAGGGATTCACCCCCACCGACATCCTGGACAAGATGGCCTCCACCGGCCTGTGGTACGCCGCCTGGAGCTACGGCGACGGCACGGAGCTTACAGGCGACGCGGAGGGGGACCCGGTGTATCTGGCCCAGATCTATCTCCTGATCCAGTACTGCGGCAGCAGCGAGGGGGCGGAGATGGAGCTGGAGCAGTGGCGCGCCACGGAGCGGGAGCATTACGGCTGCACCCAGCCCGTGGACGAGGAGTACGCCGGGCGCGTCTTCTCGGTGATGGAGCTGACCGCCGGGGGCGAAAAAGACCTGTTTGACGCGGGGATCTGCGCCTTCACCACCGTGGGGAGCTACGCCCTCAGCGTGGAGGTCATGGCCCTTCAGGAGGCGCCCATCACCCTGCGTGGGACGCTGGAGACGTTTATAAACGGCCTCCACCTGAACCTGAGGGAGGACGGCGGGGCCTCCGCTGATTGATTTTATAGGGGAGCGCGGGAAAATGCTTTTCAAGATCCTGATCTGTTTCCTGGCTGGCGCGGGCGCGGGGCTGGGGACGGGCTTTGCCGGGATGAGCGCGGCGGCGGTGATCAGCCCCATGCTCATCACCTTTTTGGGCCTGCCCGCCTATGAGGCGGTGGGCATCGCCCTGGCCAGCGACGTTCTGGCCAGCGCCGTCAGCGCCTACACCTACGGGAAAAATAAGAATCTGGACATCCGGAACGGCCTTGTGATGATGGCGGCGGTGCTGGCCTTCACCCTGGTGGGCAGCTGGACGGCCAGCGTGGTGCCCAACCGGACGATGGGCAGCTTCTCTGTGTTTATGACCATGCTGCTGGGCATCCGGTTTCTGGTAAAGCCCGTGATGACCACCCGGGAGGCCATGACCGGCGTCAGCCGGAAAAAGCGGGTGATCCAGTCCCTGATCTGCGGCTCCGGGGTGGGGTTCATCTGCGGCTTTGTGGGCGCCGGCGGCGGGATGATGATGCTGCTTCTGCTCACAAGCGTCCTGGGGTACGAGCTGAAAACCGCCGTTGGCACAAGCGTTTTTATCATGACCTTTACGGCCCTCACCGGCGCCCTGAGCCATTTTGCCCTCGGCGGCGCGCCGGATGTGCTGTGCCTGGCGCTGTGCGTGGCGTTCACCCTCCTGTGGGCCAGGATCGCGGCGCTGCTGGCCAACAGAGCCTCCCCTAAAACATTGAACCGCGCCGTGGGCGCGGTGCTGACGGTGCTTGGCGCGGTGATCCTGGGCGTGAACTTGTTGAAATAAGAGGAAAAGGAAGTCCCCGGAGGCCCCAAAGGGAAAAGGGTGTCCGCCCAAAGGGCGGGGAGGAGAAGTCCCCCGGAGGGGGACGGGGCTTTCCCCCACGGGGAAATGTGGTGTCCGCCCGAAGGGCGGACGGGGTATTTTACTTTCTCCCTTTTGATTTCGTCAAAAGGGAGAAAGTAACAAAGAGGGAAAAACAACCAGAGGGGGATTTCGATTTTCCCCCTCTGGACTCCCCTTTTAAAAACGACCAGTTAGGGGGCCGCGGCCCCCTACTGGAGACACCCCCGGGGAGTCCTCCGGGGGTTTTCTGGACGAATAGGTGTTGAGCAGCCACCTGGTGGTACGTCGCGCCCTTGGGACTGAGTCTGTGGTGGTCGGGGGCGTGTTCACGGAGACGACACCCTTCACCGCAACCGGTAGCTTTCTCCCGGCGTTACAGAGGGACGGTTCTTTAGTCCCACCTGCGGTGTGACAAAAAAACCGTCCCTCAGTCCCGCCTTTTTCGAGGGTCTGGTGGCGGTGTGCGGGGGAATTGCCATGATACGGCAGTAAGCTGTAACGCTGGGGTAATTCCTCCGTCCTTTGAGGAGGTGGGACAGCGGGGACGGTTCTTTTGTCACATCGAAGCATAGCGAAGATGGGACTAAAGAACCGTCCCCGTGTCACACCAGCTTCCCGTAGCCGCTCCCCTTATTCAATATTTATTCCAAGGACATGTGCCTTGGAAAAAATCCCTCTTGCCGCGCAAGTGACCAGTCCGCAGACTGGTCGCACAGCGCGGCAGCAGGAAAGGCCCCATCGAATTCCGCAGAATTCGATGGGGTGTTTCCGCACGCATCCTATTGGCATTGAAAGGCCGCAGGGGCTTACCGCAAGGGTAGGGAAGGCGCTGAAAGCTCCCGCGCCAGAAATCCCCTGTGGCCTTTCAAGCCAGTTTAGCCCCCTGCGGTCTTTCAAGCCAGGTCATGCCCCGAATACCTTGATCAGGAATCCGGCGGCGATGGCCGAGCCGATGACGCCGGCCACGTTGGGGCCCATTGCGTGCATCAGCAGGAAGTTGGAGGGGTTGGCCTTCTGGCCCTCCACCTGGGCCACCCGGGCGGCCATTGGCACCGCGCTGACGCCGGCCGCGCCGATCAGGGGGTTGATCTTCCCGCCGGAGAGCTTATACATAAGCTTGCCCACCAGAAGTCCGCCCACCGTGGAGAAGCCAAAGGCGATGAGGCCCAGCACCACGATCTTCAGGGTGTTCAGGGTCAGGAACCGGGCGGCCACGGTGGTGGCGCCCACGGAGATACCCAAGAACAGTGTGACGATGTTCATCAGGGCGTTCTGCGCCACGTCGGACAGCCGCTCCGTGACGCCCGTCTCCCGCAGCAGATTGCCGAACATCAGGCACCCGATCAGGGGCGCGGTGGAGGGCAGCAGCAGGATGACGAAGCCCGCCACCACGATGGGGAAGACGATCTTCTCGGTTTTGCTCACCTCCCGCAGCTGCTCCATCTTGACGCTCCGCTCCTTCTCGGTGGTGAGCAGGCGCATAATGGGCGGCTGGATCATGGGGATCAGGGCCATATAGCTGTAGGCGGCGATGGCGATGGGGCCAAGCAGCGCCGGGGCCAGCAGCATACACGTCAAAATTGCCGTTGGCCCGTCCGCGCCGCCGATAATACCGATGGACGCGGCCTGGTTGCCGGTAAAGCCCAGCAGCACCGCCCCGAAGAAGGCGAAGAACACGCCGAATTGGGCCGCCGCCCCCAGAAAGAAGCTCTTGGGGTTGGCGATCAGCGGGCCGAAGTCCGTCATGGCCCCCACGCCGATGAAGATGAGGCAGGGGTAGATCCCGGCCTTCACGCCGATGTACAGGATATCCAGAAGCCCGCCGATGTGGGCGATGTCCGTAAAGGACAGCTTCTCGATGATCTCCGGCTCCTGGGCGTCCGGGGGCAGGGTGGACATGTACTCCTCCACGGACAGGACCCGCTCCTCCTCCACGTCGTAGAGAATGGCCTCGTTGGCCGCGTCATAGGGGCACTCGTACACATAGGCGTCCCACATGGCCATATGGTACAGCCCCGCGCCGGGGAGATTGGTCAGCAGGCACCCAAAGGCGATGCCCACCAGAAGAAGCGGCTCAAATTTCTTCCGGATGCCCAGGTAGAGAAGCACCAGGGCCACCAGGATCATGATCAGGGACTTCCAGCCCCCGTTTTCAAAGAAGCCCATAAAGCCGGACTCCAGCCACAGCTTTTTCAGGGTCTCCAGAATGTTGTCCATGAAGCTGCCCCCTTACGCCAGAACCACCAGGGGCGAGCCGGTATCCACCTTGGCGCCCTTCTGGGTCACCACCTGGCGCACGGTGCCGTCCCGGGGAGCCATGATCTCGTTTTCCATCTTCATGGCCTCCAGCACGACTAAAACGTCGCCGGACTTCACCGCGTGACCGGCCTCCACGTTGACCTTCACGATGGTGCCGGGCATGGGGGCGCTCACCACCTCTCCGCCGGCCACAACGGGCGCGGCAGGGGCGCTCTCCGCGGCGGGAGCGGGGGCGGCAGGGGCCTGGGGAGCCGCGGGGGCAGCGGGGGCCTTCCTCGCCGGGGCGGCGGCGTCATACTCGTCCAGGAGCATGGCCTCGCCGTGTTCTACCTCCACCTCGTATGTCTTGCCGTTAAGCGTTACCAGATATTTCATTTGTTTTTGACCTCCCGAATTGAGATGAAGCGAAGCTCGTTTACAGGGACTTTCAGCTCGTCGGCCACGATGGCCATAATCATGGCGGCGTCCCTGTCCGGCGTGTCATAGAGCTTCAGATCTCCCGCCGCACCTGGGGCGGGAGGGGCCGGGGGCGCCGGAGGCGCGGCGGCAGGGGCGGGTGTCGGGGCGGGGACGGCCGGCTTTTTCCCGGACATGATCTTCCCCACCAGGACCACCACCAGAACAAGCAGGGCAATGCCTAAAAAGACGATGGCCCAACCCATCACGGCGTCGATAAGGGCGTCGCCCAGATCCATTTTCAGCGTCATATGCTCACTCCTCCACAATGGAGTACCGGACGTGATGCTCCTGCTCCTCCCGGCGGGCCGTCAGGAACTTCACGGTCTGATCGGGATAGCAGATCCAGCTCATCAGATCCTCCTCGCTCCTGGCCAGATCCCCCAGGGCGGCCCTGGCGTTCTCAAACTCCCTGCCGGTGCGCTTGGCGTCCTCGATCCGGCAGTCCACAGGCTTGTTGCCGGCGCCGATGATCTGATCCTGTAGCTCCTGGCTCACGGGGGCCGGGGCGATGCCGTACTCCCCCTTGAAATAATTCTTGATCTCGTTGGAGATCTGCTTGTAGCGCTGGCCCATCAGCACGTTCACCACCGCCTGGTTGCCCACCATCTGGGACAGGGGCGTCACTAGCGGGGGATAGCCCAGATCCCGGCGCACGTTGGGGATCTCCACCAGCGCCTCGTCGAACTTGTCCATCGCGTTCATATCCCTGAGGTTGGCGATCATGTTACTGAGCATCCCGCCGGGGACCTTGTACACCAGGGCCTGGGCGTCGGTACTCATGGACTTGGGACTGATAAGGCCGGAATCCACATATTTTTGCTTCACGGGCTTGAAGAACTCGTTTACCTTGTTGATGACCTTCTCGTCCAGGCCCGTCTCATAACCCATCTGGGTCAGGGCGTAGTACAGGGTCTCCGTGGAGGCCTGGCTGGTGCCGCCGGAGAAGCAGGAGGCGGCGGTGTCGATCACGTCAACGCCGGACTCCACGGCCTTCAGCAGCGTCATGTACGCCATACCGGTGGTGCAGTGGGTGTGGAGGATCAGGGGGATGTCCCCCACCTCGTCTTTGATCCCGCAGATCAGCCCCTCCGCCTCGGCGGGGGACATGGTGCCGGCCATATCCTTCAGACACAGGGTGTCAAAGCCCATGTTCACAAGCTCCCGGCACATCTCCACATATTTCTTCACCGTGTGGACGGGACTCTGGGTGTAGGAGATGCACCCGGAGGCGACTGTCCGCTCCGTGCCGTATTTTTTCGTGGCCTCCAGGGCCGTCTTGATGTTGCGGAAGTCATTGAGCGCGTCAAAGATCCGGATCACGTCGATGCCGTTTTTGATGCTGAGCCGGACAAACTCCTCCACCACATCGTCGTGGTAGTGCTTGTAGCCCAGGAGGTTCTGTCCGCGAAGGAGCATCTGGAGCCTGGTGTTGGGCATCCGCTCCCGCAGCTTGCGCAGCCGCTCCCACGGATCCTCGTTCAGGTAGCGCAGACAGGAGTCAAAGGTCGCTCCGCCCCAGCACTCCACCGAGTAATAGCCAGCCGTATCCATCGTCGGAAGGATGGCCTCATAATCGGCATACGGCAGCCGCGTCGCCATCAGGGACTGGTTGGCGTCACGCAGCACCGTCTCAGTGAATTGAACTTTTTTCATGAAAGGTTTTCCCCAGCTTTCCGCCCACGGGGGGCAAAATGAAGGCGAGACCGGAGGAACTTTGTAAATTCCCCAATCCCAACCCATTGTATAATACCATCATACTTCCCCGTTTGCAACACCCGAAAAAAGAAAATCCCCCAGAATTTTTTCTCCCCGCCCAGATAAGAGGGGGGAAAGGAGGAGGCGGCGGGAGAAAATGGGACCCCGGCGGGGCATGGGGCTGATGCAAAAGGAGGCGTTGCGGCTTGTGAGGTTCGGCATCCGCGCCCGGTCGCAGAGGATAACGCCGTCAAACGATCCTCCAGGGGGCGGGCGGTACGCCTTTTACAAATCGTTTACAGGTTTTCACACTTTAAAACTTGAAAATAATAATATTATCCAATATAATGTAGTCTATTGAAATGTTTCGCAGGGGGGCGCGGCGGTGAATATCAACAACCTGAACTTCACCTCCTTCATCCGCACGGCGGAGGCGGGGAGCTTCAACAGGGCGGCGGAGGAGCTGTTTATCACCTCGGCGGCGCTGATCAAGCAGATCAACCAGCTGGAGAGCGACATCGGCGTGCGGCTCTTTGACCGGACGCACCGGGGGCTGACGCTGACGAAGGCGGGGGTGTCGCTCTACAAGGACGCCAAGTATATCACCGGCTTTTGCGAGGAGGCGGTTTTGCGGGCGCGGAACGCCATGCTGGAGGCGGACAAGGTGGTGCGCATCGGCACCTCGCCCATGATGCCCGCCCAGATGCTTATGAACCTGTGGCCCCGCATCCACGAATACTGCGCCGATGTGAGCTTCAAGCTGGTGCCCTTTGAGAACACCCAGGACAACGCCGTGGAGATTTTGAAAAATCTGGGTCAGAACATCGACGTGGTGACGGGCTTCCCGGACGAGCTTCTTATGAAAAACCGGAACTGTCAGGGACTTGTGATCACCTGGGAGCCAATCTGCTGCGCCGTGTCCATCTATGATCCCCTGGCATCCCGGGACAGCCTTACGGTGGAGGATCTCTACGGCCGGAGCATTCTGATGGCAAAGCGGGGCTGGTGCAGGAACATGGACGAGCTGCGCCGGGATCTCCGGGAGAACCACCCGCAGATCGAGATCGAGGACTTCGACTATTACAGCATCGACATCTTCAACCAGTGCGAACAGCGCCGGGGGATCCTGTCGGTCATCAAGAGCTGGAACGTGGTCCACCCGCTCCTGGAGGTCATCCCTGTACAATGGGAGCATAGAATGCCGGTGGGCATCCTCTACTCCCCGGAGCCCTCCCAGACCGTGGCCCGGTTCATGGAGGCGCTGGGGAAGGTGCTGGCGGAGAACCCCCAGTTATAACCGCAGGTATGAAGCAGATAACCAATCGAGACTTCTCAGGAGGTCTCGATTTTTTTATACTAATTGGTATAAAGGGTATAAGGAGGCTGTTATGGACAGGCCGAGAGTGATATGTCACATGCTGATGTCCCTGGACGGGAAGATCGACGGGCGGTACTTCTCCCTGCCGGAGACGCGGCCGGGACTTCGGAAATACGGGGAGCTGCGCACGTTTTACGGCTGTCCCGCCACGATCTACGGAGCCGCCACGGCGGCGGAGGGGTACGCGGACGGGAGCGTTTTCGTCTCCGACATGCCGGAAAAGAGCGCGGAGGCGATCCGGCCCGTCTATGTGGGCATAAGCGGCGCGGAAAACTATATCGTCGTTATGGATCCGGAGGGGACCTTGGCCTGGAGCGGCCCGTATGTGGAGAAGAAGGGCCGCCCCAAGGCCCACGTCATCGAGGCGCTGACGGAGCGGGCATCCGAAAGCTGCATCGCCCACCTTCAATGCCTCGGTGTCTCAACCATCATTGCCGGGGAGGAGCAGATCGACTGCGAGCTTCTGCTCCGGAAGCTGAAGGAGTTTTTTGGGATCGACAGCGTCCTTCTGGCCGGCGGCGGCATCACCAGCTGGGCCTTCGCCGCCCGGGGCCTCATTGACGAGCTGAGCGTCGTCCTGACTCCCACGGCGGACGGCGACAGCGGCGCCGCGTCCCTCTTTGAGGCGGGCAGCTTGGCCCCGGCCATCCCCAAGGCGTTTTCGTTGAAAGCGGTGGAGGTCATAGAAAACGACACCCTGTGGCTTCGGTATCTTTTGAAAAAATAAAGTGAGTAAGAATTTAAAAATGTAAGGAGGGCGGCGCATGATCCTCTATTTTTCATCCACCGGCAACTGCAAATACGCGGCGGCGGCGCTGGAGAAGGCGGATGAGCTTCTTCCCGGCATCATCGAGGATATTGTCCAAAGAAAGCGCGTCCGGGTCAAGGGCGAGTGGCCGGCGCCCATGCTTATGATGATGAAAAAGGCATATAAATCGGCGAGCCGGACGAAGAGTTTCACCGTCAATGACAAATGCGTGGGGTGCGGCCGGTGCGCGGCCCAATGTCCCCTGGGGGCCATTACCCTGACGGAGGGGCGGCCCCATTGGAGCAAGCCCAGCTGCGCCCTGTGCCTGGGATGCCTGCACGTCTGCCCCGAAAACGCCATCGCCTACACCAAGGCCACCGTGGGCCACGGGCAGTACTATAATCCGAAAACCACCAGATAAGGAGGAAACTATCGGAAAAAGGCCAAAGGCCTTTTTCCGACAAGGGGAACGTGCGGGAAATTTTCCTGAATTTTGCGAAATTCAGAGAAAATTCCCCTGCTGTCGCCCTGCGTGCGCCCTGTTGGGGCACACTTGTGCGACAAAAGGTATTTTTTCCGACGCACATGTCGCCGGAAAAAAATATTGAATTTGAGTTTTGACAAACTGATAAGGAGGAAAAAGTTATGAATACATTCACCTACCGCTATCCCGTCATCGTCTACTTCGGGGAGGGTGCGGCGGCAAAAAATCTGCCCGCGGAGCTGGCCCGTGTGGGCCGGAACGTGATGCTGGCCTACGGCGGCGGGTCAATTAAGCGAAACGGCGTCTACGATGAACTGATGAATCTTCTCAAGGCCGCCGGGAAGACCGTCACGGAGTTTTCCGGCATCATGTCCAACCCCACCTACGCCAAGGTGCAGGAGGGGGCGCGGCTGGCGCGGAAAAACGACATCGACTTCATCCTGGCCGTGGGCGGCGGCAGCGTCATCGACTGCTGCAAGGTGATCTCCGCCCAGGCGAAAACCCAGGAGGATCTGTGGGACGTGGAGACAGTCCTGCACGGGTCGCCCACCGGCTTTATCCCCATCGGCGCTGTGGTGACGGCCTTCGGCACCGGCGCGGAGATGAACAACGGCGCTGTCATCACCAACGAGGCCAAAAGGGTCAAAGGCCCGCTGTGGGGCGCCTTTTACGATTTTGCCATTCTGGACCCGGCCTACACCATGACCATGCCCATGAGTCAGGTCATATCCGGCTCCTTTGACGCCCTCTCCCACTGTATGGAGACGTATATGGGGTCGCCGAGAGAGACGAATCTCTCCGACGAGATCAGTGAAGCCTGTCAGCGCAGCATCATTCGCAATCTCCGGGCGACGCTGAGGAACCCGCAGGACATCAAGGCCCGGAGCGAGCTTGTGTGGGCGGCGGCTATGGGCGAAAACGGGATGCTGAAGATCGGCAAGGTCACGGATTTTCAGGCCCACATGCTGGAACACCAGCTGGGCGCGTACACCGACTGCAACCACGGGCAGGGGCTGGCGGTGATCCATCCCGTTCTCTTCCGCCACATGCTCCCGGAGGCCGCGCCCCAGTTTGCGCGTCTGGCCGTGGACGTCTGGGGCGTGGACCCGGCAGGCAAGACGGAGCTTGAATTGGCCGGCGCCTTCATTGACGCCCTGGCGGCCTTTATCCGGGAGGCGGGACTTCCCACCACCTTCGCCCAGATGGGTATCCCGGCGGACACGGCCTTCAAGGCCATCGCGGACACCACCGTCCTCACGGCGGGGTGCTGCAAGAAATTCACCCGGGACGAGCTTCTGGCGGTTCTCTTGGAGTGCAGATGATTTGAATTCAAAAAGAGTGCTTACCACAGGTTATAACTCATAAACCAATCGGGACTTCTCTTGCGGTCCCGATTGGTTTATCATGGGAGATGTAAAAAAAAGGGGGGGGGCGGGCAAATGAAAAACATCCTGCCGATACTGTTTTCGTTCATTCTTCTGCTTTCCGGCTGCGCTCCGGCGGCGGAGCCCGGCCCCGGTGCGGACTTGCCACCGGATGACCTGCCCCCGGAGGGTGACGTCGCCGCGGATTCCCCGGACAGCGCCGGCACTGCGGGCAGCCCTGTCGCCGTCCCGGAGGCCATTCAGGAGATCCCCGGCGGGTATTTTGAGGCGGCGGCAGAGCCGGGGACGCTGGAGGATCTATACTACAACACCTGGGAGTCCTTCTCCTACGCGGAGAAGACCCAGCCTCTCCAAAAGCACGCGGTCATCTATCTGCCCTACGGGTACGATGAAAACGAGAAATATGACGTCTTCTACCTGATGCACGGCGGCTGGGGCAACGAGAACCAGACGTTGGGCACACCGGAGGCCCCCTCTGTCTTCAAGAACGTCATTGACAACGCCATTGAGAACGGAGACTTTGAGCCGCTCATCATCGTCTGCCCCACCTACAACAATACCTCCCCGGAGGACAGCGCCAGCTTCTCCCTGGCGCTTCGGCTCAACCAGAATCTCCACAACGAGCTTGTGAACGACCTCCTCCCGGCGGTGGAGGGCAAGTACAGCTCCTACGCGGAGGGTACGTCGGCCTCTGATCTCATGGCCGCCCGGGATCACCGGGGCTTCGGGGGCTTCTCTATGGGGAGCGTGGCCACCTGGCGAACCTTTGAAAACTGCATGGACTACTTCCATTACTACCTCCCCATGAGCTGCGGGACGACCCTGGACGACGACAACATCTTCGCCGCCGCCAAGGGCCGGGGGCCGGAGGATTTCTTCGTCTTCATTATGACCGGCACCGATGATTTTGCCTATTCCTATGTGGAAAACCGGGTGGAGAAAATGCGCCGCTCCGACCTCTTTGCCGAGAATGTCAACTTCGCCTACCGGGTGAAGGAGGGCTACACCCACGGGGGACTTTCGTCTATGGAATACACCTACAACGGCCTCAAGGCGTTTTACGGAGGGAAAAGGCCCTCGTCTTCCAACCCGTACACCGTGGACACGCCCATTGAGGACGTGATCTCGGACCCGGTGTTCGGCGATTACGGGCGGCTCATCTTCCCTGTGGACGAGGGGTACTGGAGCGGGGACACATTGGGCCAGCTTCGCCTCACCTGGTACAACACCATCGACCCCGACAAGACGGTGGAGATCTGCAACTATATGAGGGAACACGCCGCCGCGGGGGACGTGATCTTCTACGACATCTATACGGAGGACGAGAAGGCCGCTGACCCCGACAAGCGCGACACGGGGCTGTTCTTTTTCAAGGGCGAGCCGGGGGCCAGATTTGCCGTCTGCAACGCCGGAGGGGGCTTTGCCTATGTGGGGGCCATGCACGACAGCTTCCCCCACGCCCTGGAGCTTTCAAAGATGGGCTACAACGCCTTCGCCCTCATCTACCGGCCCGGCTGGGACACGGCGGTGGAGGATCTGGCCCGGGCCGTCAGCTTCATCTTCGACCACGCCGCGGAGCTGGAGGTGGACACCTCCTGCTACTCCGTCTGGGGCGGCAGCGCCGGGGCGAGAATGGCCGCCGACCTTGGCACCTACGGGCCGGGGTACTTCGGCGGCGAGAACCTGCCCAGGCCCGGAGCCGTCATCATGCAGTACACCGGCCACACGGATTACTCCGAGTTTGACCCGCCCACCTACGTCTGCGTGGGCACCTCGGACGGCATCGCCAACTGGCGGACTATGCAAGCGCGTTTAGAGGCCATGTCCACTCTCGGCATCCCCACGGAGTTTCACGCCTACCAGGGCCTGCCCCACGGCTTCGGCCTGGGCACCGGCACCGTGGCGGAGGGGTGGATCAATGACGCCGTGGCCTTTTGGGAGAGGCAGATGACCACCGGCGGACTTGTCCGGGAACAGGTCTTGGAGGGGGCCGAGGGGCCCATCCATTACAGCTATATTCTTCCTGAAAGTTACGACCCCACACAGAAATACCCCCTAATGATGACCATGCCGGGGTACGGGCAGATGTGGTTCGGGGAGGACTCCTCCGGCAGCAATATAAGCTGGAACGGGTTTCAGAACTGGGCTGACTTAGACGAGCCCATGATCGTGGTGTCCGCCCAGCTCACGGACTGGAACGACAAGTCCGCCCGGCAGGTATGACAGGCAGCGAGAAACGTGAGCGCATCGTCCGGCTTGTCCAAAACCTCAAATTCAATATTTTTTCCAAGGACATGTGCCTTGGAAAAAATCCCTTTTGTCGATTTTCGTGTGCGGCCCTTCGGGCCGTGCGCAAAAATCGACAAAAGGGAAGTTATTCTGAATTCCGCTTAAATTCAGAATAATTTCCCGCACGCCCCCTTGGCATTGAAAGGCTGCTTTGCAGCCTTTCAAGCCAGCAAAATCAGCACGGCGGCGGCAGTCTGATTTTTGAGGACACGGATGTATTAAACTGGATTGTCAGCTTTAGAAAGTAACGACTAACGGCACTTTACCACAAGGAGGAACCTCACATGAAAAAAGCACTTTCGATCATCCTCACCCTGTGTCTGCTCCTGGCCCTGGTATCCTGCGGCGGGACGGGGGACAGCGAGGGCGGCACGCCCGACAGCGGGACAAATACGCCCTCCGGCAACACGCCCTCCGGCGGAAATGACAGCGGCGAGCCGTCCACCGGCGGCACACCCTCGGCGGGCGGGGCCACGCTGGACGTGCCCTCCGTGCCCGGCTCCACTATGGGCGGGGGCGGGAAGGCTCTGGTGGTGTACTACTCCGCCACGGACCACACCCAGCGCGTGGCGCAGATCATCGCGGACGCTCTCGGAGCGGACATCTTTGAGCTGGAACCGGTGGAGCCCTACACCTCCGAGGATCTTGACTGGACTGACCGGGACAGCCGCGTTTCCAAGGAGCATGAGGACGAGGCGGCCCAGAACAGCGTGGCGCTCACAAACGCCGTCCCGGAGAATTGGGACAGCTATAACACCGTCTTCGTGGGCTAGCCTAATTTTTCAAAAGTCAATATATTTTTGCCAGCCGTAAAAGTTTCACTGTACCAACCGTATCAAGTCATGCAAAACTTATAATCACTGTCCGAGGGACATCCCGGCGTAAGCCGCCGAGATGTCCCTCGGACTGCGTGTTTGATTGAAAAAGAGAAAGCCACTGGCTCAAAATACCAGTGGCTTGAATTTTTTGTTTACCAGGTAAAGACATCTTCGCTATTTTGTGAGTTCAAAAATGTTACTGATTCAGCCTCGACTATGGGAACTTCTTTCAGTGGAGAAGTTGGGGCGGATTCTTCTTGTTTGGCTACAGAATTTTGTAGCTTTTCGCTCTTTTGCTGTGCTCTTTGTTTTGCCTTTCGGATACGGTCGCGCATACGGTTGTTATTAAGAATCTCAAAATTATATAACTGCTGCGTATCGGCAAGGTATTTTCCTGTATCATCGGAAATAACGTAAAAAATCCCTCGTTCTACAAGTGCGCTGTATAGCTCTCTTACTCGTTCTTCTCCGAGTTTCAGAGTATACGCGCAATCTTCAATGAGCGTATCTAAACTATCATCATCAACAGAACAATACCAGCCATAAGGTTTACACATTTTCATGCGAAAGAAGCAAATAACTGCGATGATTTCTGCGCCATAGTCTTTTATTATCTTTCTTACGCTTGGCTCATCTAAATAGTCTTTTTCCAGTGTTATATACGTTAGACCTAAATCATAGGCAACACCCTTAACTGTTACAGTTGGATATTTTTCATTGATCTCCGTTAAAGTGTTGTTGTCTATGGAGGCTCGTTTTGTAACAACGTTTGAATCAATTTCCTTATCCTTACCTTTTAATATTTTTTTACTTTTTTCCATTTCAATATTTCCTTTCTATATTTAGTGATTATAATACTAGTGTTGAATCACGTTACAGCAAAGTAACTCAAAGCACATCACCTTACAAAACGCAACCTTATAATCCCTTACAACTCATGACAGCACAATATCTTACCAGACCTTACATTACAAGAGTCTTTCGGATTGCCTTGGGACTAAAATAAGGGACGAAAAAAGCCAGGAGAAGCCACTAGTATACTTCTCCCAGCATATACTTTTGACACACTTTACTTGATAAAGAAATTGAACACTTGACTGGATTTGCACCAGCGGGCTTTCTCTTGGGTGCCCTCTATAATAAATTTTATAACACCAAATTTCCTGAAGCAAGGGATAAATGTGAATATTTTGTGAACTTTTGAAAAGGGGTCAAGGGGTTTCCCCTTGCCCACGTCGATTTATCGACAGAGTGGGTTCTCTGTCGAGCCGTTGCGGTCGGGCTGGCTGGTATTGTATAATAATAAAGCAGGGGGTTCCCTGCATGATTATTATACAAGGAGGTTGATGTAATCAACATAGCAATTTTGACCTGTCAAAATTACAGCTGCAAGGACGCAATCGGCGTAGAAAGAGAACAGGAACGCACCCTCACCGTGAAGGATTTGAGCCACGTTAATTTTGACCCTGCCAAATCTGGCGCAAATGTAGTATTGGAGCATGACAGCCGAGCGGACAGCTTTACCACGTTTAGGGCTTATGTGAAAGATTACAAGGAGCGAGAGGGCGTGACGGGGCGTTTCAACGTGGATACCACCAGCGATAGGAACGCTACAAAGGTTCTTTCCTGCTTCGTGATGTCTGGCAGCCATGACCTGATAGCGAGCATGACGAGAGCCGAGCAAATAGAGTATTTTAGGACTGGGCTTGACTTCCTCAAAGAAGAATATCCGACCTTTCATATCGTTGACTGCCGTATACATTACGATGAACAGGGCTTGCCACATATGCACACGTCTGCACTGCCGATACACGTTAAGGAAGATGGAAGCAAGAGTTTTAACGTCAGTCAGCACCAAAAGGGCAAGGACTATTTTAGGGGGTTTCAAGATCGATTTTTTGAGTATATGAAAGAGCGTTATCCAGACAAGGAATTAGAGCGAACCGATCCCAATAAAGACCACGATAAGAAACAAAGCGTTAAAGAGTATAAGGAGAACCAAGACCTAAAACACGAATTGGAGCAGGAGCGCCAGCGCCTGCTTGCCAAAGGGGAACGCTTGAAAGATATAGACCGTCAGTTAGACAGCGCCTATGAACAGTCTGAACAGGCATACCGTTACAATCTGCAAGTGGAGCGATACTGCCAAGAGCAGGGATTGAGCCTTGTCCAATATGAAAAGCAATGCTTCTGGGCCGATCGCGGGTACGGGGATTATCCAGAGCCAGAGCGCAACAATCCAGACAGGGAATTAGCACAACAGGACAGGGGCGTAGAGCCTACCCTTGATAGAAAAGAAAGAGAAAGATAACTTCCCTAGGCTGTCCCCGGACACACACGGTGTGTCCGAGGGACATTGCTTTTTGTGTCTGGGTGTGGTAGAATAAAGCAACGATAAACTGGAATTTGAAAAGAGGCTGTTTATGGAAAAGAAAAAGCAATGGATTTCTCTAATAATAGGTTTTTTAGGCACCATGTTGGGTCTGCTTGGTGTAGTATCGTTCAATCAGTTTGTACTTATGTCGTTACCTTTAGGATTAAGAATGGTGAGTATGATATTCATTTACTGGTTGATCGCACTGGTTCCTATAATTGTAATGGTTGTTAATAAAGATAAGTTGGCGGATTATGGTTTCAGCAAGGAAAAAATAACACTTCAAATTATTATAGGTGTTATGATAGGTGCTACAATGTCATTGATACTCACACTAATACCGCACCTATTGGGATTTGGTGAATACGTAGATAGCGGTAAAAGATATGAATACTTGTGGCAATTTATATATGAATTTTTTTATTGTATATTTGCGGTTGGTTTTGTTGAAGAATTTATATTTCGAGGATTTATTTATCAAAAAATCAAAAGCATTGGCCAAAAAGATGTGATAGCAATTATCGGGTCTTCTGTTCTTTTCGGAGCATTCCATTTATTTGGTGGCAATATTATTCAAATGGCAATGACGGCGTGTTTAGGTGTTTTTTTCTGCGTTTGCAGATTAAAGGTTAAAAATTGCACTACTTTATCCTTGATAATAGCGCATGGAGTATATGATGCCCTGATAACTGTTTTTGCATCTATTTTACTAAAGTGATGAAGTATAGGTTTCAGATAGACTACTTCCCGTTTGTCTGGCTGATAATAGTTAAGCGTCGGTTCTGAAATGCCTTTTAATTAAAAACAATAAAAAACAGATAACTATCTAAAAATAAAAATAGATAATTATCTGTTTTTTG
>CANQFV010000030.1 GCA_947599875.1 uncultured Oscillospiraceae bacterium | reverse complement strand
GTGCCTTGGAAAAAATCCCTCTTGCCGCGCAAACGTGCGCCCTTGGGCGTGCGCTGCAGCGCGGCAGCAGGAAAGGGTCACTCGAATCCCGCAGGATTCGAGTGGCCCTTTCCGCACGCATCCCCCTTGGCAGAAAAAGGCTGTGAGGGTTCTCGCAAGAGAACCCTCACAGCCTTTTTCGCCAGGTATTTTTAGGCTTCCTCAATCGCGCCCACCGGGCACTCGCCCTCGCAGGCTCCGCAGTCGATGCAGACATCGGGATCCACGACGTGCTGGCCGTCACCCTCAGTGATTGCGCCTACCGGGCAGGCGGACTCGCAAGCTCCGCAGTTGACGCAAGCGTCAGTAACTTTCCTCGCCATAATATGTACCTCCCATATAAGTATTTCCAGGAATCGACAGGCCATCGGGCCTATTAACAGCATTGTAACACGGATTTTTGAAAAATCAATTGGTATTTTTCAGAAATTCCCTCTGATTTTCGGGAAATCCGTAAGTTTTACCTTTTGACCATTGGCTCAGGGATGCGAATTTAAAAAACTGCGAAATTTTAAGATATTTTTTGAAAATTGAAGCTTTCGTGAGATATACAATGGTCAGTGAACGTCAAAGGTCAGTAAACGTCAAAATTGGTGTTGTGCATTTCCCTCCCCCGGGGTATAATACGGGCATAAGGTCAAAGAAAGTCAAAGTCAAGGAGATGTGACGCATGGGTATTTCGGATGTCATCGCCCAATTCATCAACCAGCTTTTGGAGGAGGATTCCACCGCGGAGGTACAGCGCAGCGAGCTGGCCAGCCGCTTTAACTGCGTGCCCAGCCAGATCAACTATGTGATCTCCACCAGGTTCAGTCCCGAGCGGGGCTATGTGGTGGAGAGCCGCCGGGGCGGCGGCGGTTACATCCGCATCCGCCGCGTCCAGTCCGATCCGCAGCTGCTGATCATGCACACCGTCAACGCCGTGGGGGACGCGGTGGACTACGACACCGCCGGGGCGCTGATCTCCAACTGCGTCTCCGCCGGTGTGCTGAGCCGCCAGACGGCGTGTCTCATGCTGGCGGCCCTGGGAGATCAGGCCCTCCGGCCCGTGAGTCCCCCGGGACGGGACGTCGTCCGCGCCTCGGTACTCAAGCAGATGCTGCTGGGCGCCCTGTGAGGCACGGCTTTTGGAAATCATCACAGTCAACCAATGTTTTTTGAAATGTTTTTGAAAGGAGATCACCCTTATGAAATGCACAAATTGCGGCAAGAATAACGCTGTCTATCATTATTGCGTCCAGATCAACGGCCAGACCCGGGAGGCACACCTGTGCCCGGAGTGCGCCGGGAAGCTCCAACCGGAGCGGGAATTTGCCTCGGAGAGCCGGTCGCTCCTGGGGGATTTCTTCTCCCGGGATCTGTGGGAGGACTTCTTTGATCCCCGCCCCGCGCCGGGGCTGGCCGGCGGCCTCCTCTCCCCTCTCCTGGGGAGCGGATTCTTCGGCCCCTTCGCCCTGACGGGTGCGCCGCGCATTGAGATCAGCTTCCCGGACGCCCAGGGCCGCCAGGCCCCCGCCCCGCAGCCGGCGGAGGATCAGGCGGTGGATCCGGAGCTGGCCAAAATGCGCCGGATCAACGAGCTGCGCAGCAAGATGCACGACGCGGCCCAGATGGAGGACTACGAGACGGCCGCCCGGCTCCGGGATCAGCTGAAGAAACTGGAGTCCGGGGGCAATGAGTGACCGCGGGGGCGGGACGCCCGCCCTCAGTGGGGATAACAAGGAGGGAAAACCATGAAAAATGAGGAAAACTTCACCGAACGGGCAAAAAGTGTCCTGCAGCTGGCCCATGAGTCCGCCTCCCAGATGGGACACGGCTATGTGGGCACAGAACATATCCTTCTGGGCATCGTCCGGGACGGGGGCGGCGCGGCGGCGCGGATCCTGCGGGACTCCGGCATCGACGCGGAGCTTGTCCGGATGTCCATTGAGAAAATTATGGGCCGGGGGGAAAGCTCCGACACCACCGTCCAGGGCCTGACGCCCCGGGCCAAGGGGGTCATCGAGCTGGCCATGACGGACGCCTCGCGCCTGGGCCACAGCTATGTGGGCACCGAGCATCTGCTGATGGGTATCCTGCGGCAGACGGACAGCGTCGCCGCCAAGATCCTCACCATGTCCGGCGCGGACATCAACCGGCTGTACACGGAGCTTGTGAACATGTTTGACCCCGCCCGCCGTCGGGCCGCCGCCGGAGAGCGGCAGGCCCGTCATCCGGACACCAAGACCCTGGATCAGTTCTCCCGCGATCTGACGGTGATGGCCTCCCAGGGCAAGCTGGACCCGGTGATCGGCCGGGAGCGGGAGGTGGCCCGGGTCATCCAGATCCTCTCCCGCCGCTCCAAAAACAACCCGGTTCTCATCGGCGAACCGGGCGTGGGCAAGACGGCCATCGCCGAGGGGCTGGCCCAGAAGATCGTCTCCGGCGACGTGCCGGAGTCCCTCCTGGGCAAGCGGGTGGTCTCCTTGGACCTCAGCGGCATGGTGGCCGGGACAAAATACCGGGGCGACTTTGAGGAGCGGATCAAGAACGCCCTGGACGAGGTGCGCCGCGCCGGGGACGTGATCCTCTTTATCGACGAGCTGCACACCATCGTGGGCGCCGGCGCCGCCGAGGGGGCCATTGACGCCTCCAACATCCTCAAGCCCGCCCTCAGCCGCGGGGAGATTCAGGCCATCGGCGCCACGACCCTGAACGAGTACCGGAAGTACATCGAAAAGGACGCCGCCCTTGAGCGGCGCTTCCAGCCGGTGCAGGTGGACGAGCCGTCGGAGGCCGAGTCCGTGGAGATCCTCCTGGGTCTCCGGGATAAGTATGAGGCCCACCACAAGCTGAAGATCACCGACGAGGCCATTCAGGCCGCCGTCACCCTCTCCCGGCGGTATATCAACGACCGCTACCTGCCGGACAAGGCCATCGACCTGGTGGACGAGGCCGCCTCCCGGGTGCGGATGGAGGAGCTGCGCCTGCCCCCGGATCTGAAGGCCCTGGAGCGGGAGGCCGCGTCCCTGGCGTCGGAGAAGGAGTCCGCCGTCCAGAATCAGGACTTTGAGCTGGCCGCCCAGCTGCGCGATCGCGAGCGGGCCAAGCGCACGCAGATCGAGTCTTTGCGGAAAAACTGGAGCGACGGGAAGCTCGGCAGCGGCAAGCAGGTGACGGCGGAGGACATCGCCGCCGTGGTCTCCGGCTGGACGGGCATCCCCGTCACCACCCTCACCCAGGACGAGGGGGAGCGGCTTTTGAAGATGGAGGAGACCCTCCACCGCCGTGTGGTTGGCCAGGACGAGGCCGTGGCCGCGGTATCCCGGGCCATTCGCCGGGGCCGTGTGGGTCTCAAGGATCCCAAGCGCCCCATCGGCTCCTTCCTGTTCCTCGGCCCCACCGGCGTGGGCAAGACCGAGCTGTGCCGCGCCCTGGCAGAGGCCATGTTCGGCGACGAGAACGCCATGATCCGGGTGGATATGTCCGAGTATATGGAGAAGCACACGGTGAGCAAGCTCATCGGCTCCCCTCCGGGATATGTGGGCTTTGAGGAGGGCGGACAGCTCACGGAGAAGGTTCGCCGCCACCCCTACTGCGTGGTGCTGTTTGACGAGATCGAGAAGGCCCATGAGGACGTGTTCAACATCATGCTCCAGATCATGGACGACGGCCGCCTCACCGACTCCCAGGGCCGCAGAGTGGACTTCCGCAACACGGTCATTGTGATGACCTCCAACGTGGGCGCCAGGAACATCACCCAGCGGGCCAAGACCCTTGGCTTCTCCGCCGGGGAGGGGGACAGCGGCCTCATGGACGAGCGGAGCATCAGCCAGGCCGTTATGGAGGATCTGCGCCGCACCTTTAAGCCGGAATTTTTGAACCGCATCGACGAGACTATCGTCTTCCATCAGCTCACCCGGGAGGAGATCCACGCCATCGCCCGGAATATGCTGAACACCGTCTCCGCCCGTATGGCGGCTATGGAGCTGAAGTTAGAGGCCACCGACGCCGCGGTGGACGCCCTGGCGGAGGCCGGATTCGACCCCGCCTACGGGGCCAGGCCCCTGCGCCGGAAGATCCAGTCCCTGGTGGAGGACGCCGTGGCCGAGAAGCTGCTGGACGGCTCCGTCAAGGCCGGTGACACCGTGGTGGTGGACGCCGAGCAGGGGAAGATCTCCGTGGGCGTCCCCGCCCCCGCCGCCGTCTGAGAACCCCTGCGGCGCATAATTTCCCCGCCCCCGGCACATCCTAACCTCGCAACTAAAACGCGAGGTGACACACATGAAAATGACAAACAAGGAGTACAGCGCATATGTAAAAAAGGTGACCCCCAACTCCAAATTCGTCCCCAATATGCTGAAGGCGTTTCTGGTGGGCGGAGTCATCTGCTGTATCGGTCAGGGCATCTTAGACGGGATGACGGCCGCGGGACTGCCCAAGGAGGACGCCGCCACCGCCACCAGCATCCTCCTTGTCCTCACCGGCGCGCTCCTCACCGGCATCGGCATCTATGACGACATCGCCAAGTTCGCCGGGGCGGGGACCCTGGTGCCCATCACGGGCTTTGCCAACTCCGTTGTCTCCCCGGCCCTGGAGTTTAAAACCGAGGGCTATATCACCGGCACGGCGGCCAAGATGTTTATTATCTCCGGCCCCGTCATCGTCTTCGGCATCGCCGCCAGTATCGTCTACGGCATCATCCTGGTGCTTTTTCATCTGTTTTAAAATAAGCTGCCGGAAAAGGCCCAAGGGCCTTTTCCGGCAAAGGGGAACGTGCGAAAAATATCTCTGAATTTTGCGAAATTCAGAGATATTTTTCTGCTGTCGCCCTGCGCGCATGGCCCGAAGGGCCATACACTTGTGCGACAAAAGGGATTTTTCCCGACGCACATGTCGCCGGGAAAAATATTGATTTTGAGTTTTTTCGACAAAAGAATGCGCGTCAAAAAAATCTATCTTCTCGTTCCGCCCTGCTCCGCCAAAACGTCCACCTTTCTTCTGCCGCACTGGCAAACGGCGACGCCGCTGCCGTTTACCGTCCCGCAGGTGCATTTCCAGATCCCGCCGTTGTCCAGTACCACTCCATCCGGCTCCCAGCGCGGCGTCACTCTCCGCGGGGCAAACGGTTGTACAGTGTCGCTGATCTGCGGTTTTGAAAACGCCACGATCACCGCAAACATGCCAAACCAAAACCCGTACCAGAAGTATTTCCTGCCCTCGGATTCATACCCCCTGTTTATAACCACGGCCTTGGTCGTAAATCCCCAGAGGCAGCACCAGAGGATAAACGGAAAAAGGAGAAGAAAAATCCCCACTGCGCTTCCCACTACGTTCGCCATACGACGACCCCCAAAAAAGATATAAGTACATCATAGATAATTTTCATCTAAATGTCAATAGATAATTTTCATCTAAGCTATACTTATCTCATCCGGAAATTCCAAAGGGGGCGGGGGCGTGCGAAACAGGATAAAGGATCTGCGGGAGGACCACGACCTGACCCAGCAGAAGGTGGCGGACGCCATCGGCATCACCCAGCGCAAGTACAGCTACATCGAGACCGGCACCCAGCCCCTGGTGGATGAGATCATCGTCAAGCTGGCCGATTTTTACGGCGTCAGCGCCGATTATATCCTCATGCGAACCTCCGACCCGGGATTCCCCCGGTAGCCGGGGCGTTTTGCAAGGCGGGACTGAGGAAAAAGGTGGGATAAAGGGGACGGTTCTTTTGTCACAGGGGCCCCACGCAATCGTGATTTCGTGGGGAGAGGAGGAGCAAAGCCCGCGCCTGAGCCGTCACGCTCGCGTGGCGGCGAGGTTAAGCGGCTTTCGCGACGACGAAAAGAACCGTCCCTCTGTAACACCGGCTGCCCGGGGACGCTTGACGCCGCCCTTCTCCGTTTATTTCGCGGCCCTCAATCATCGCGACACGGGCCGCCGTGGGCGGCGGCCCCTACGGCAAATTTTAAAATTTTCCATGTTAACGCAGCCGCTCTGTCATCCAACCCGCCCGGGCCGATGAGGTCATCGGCCCCTACGGGAGAGACTTACAGACAGTAGGGGCCGCCTCTCAATTTTGCATCATTGTCCGAATCACGGCATTTGGTCTATGTAGGGGCCGACGACCGCGTCGGCCCGTGTTCCAAAACGCTCCAGCATCGCGGTCAACGCACAAAGAACCGTCCCCGTGTCACGCCGGCTGCCCGTAGACGCATGACGCCGCCCTTCTCCGTTTATTTCGCGGCCCTCAATCATCGTGACACGGGCCGCCGTGGGCGGCGGCCCGTACAGGTTGAATGGATGATACCACTCTATCTTCGTTCCTCTGGGGAGGTGGGACAGCGGGGACGGTTCTTTTGTCACACCGCAGGTGGGACTAAAGAACCGTCCCCGTGTCACACCGGCTCCCCGGGGACGCTTGACGCCGCCTTTCCCCGTTTATTACGCGGCTCTCAATCATCGTGACACGGGCCGCCGTGGGCGGCGGCCCCTACGGCAAATTTTAAAATTTACTATGTTAACGCAACCGCTCTGTCATCCAACCCGCCCGGGCCGATGAGGTCATCGGCCCCTATGGGAGAGACTTACAGACAGTAGGGGCCGACGACCTCGTCGGCCCGTGTTCCAAAATGCTCCAGCATCGCGGTCAACGCACATAGAACCGTCCCCGTGTCACACCGGCTTCCCTCAGAACGCACCTCCGGCAAGGGCAAAAAAAAGGGGGGGGCAATTATAGATTGCCCGGCCGCAATTTGTAGTTGACACGCTGTTTGGGCTGTTGTCACACCGGCTTTTCACGTTTGACGCCGCCCTTCCCCGTTCCCCACAGGGGACGACGCCCTCCCGTAAACGTCACAGGCTCCGTCTACCCGCACCCCCAATCCAAATATTTTTTGCGGGGCTTTGCCTCGCAAAAAATCCCTCTTGTCGCGCAAGTGTCCAGTCCGCAGACTGGTCGCACAGCGCGGCAGCAGGAAAGGGCCACTCGAATTGCGCACAATTCGAGTGGCCCTTTCCGCACGCGTCTTAATTGGCAGAAAAAGGCTCTCGATTTCTCTAATGAGAAATCGAGAGCCTTTTTCGCCAGCCACTATTCCTGGCTTATCGGCCCGAAGGACGACGCCGGGAGCGCGTCGGACAGGGCCGTGAGGACGATCTCATTCATATTCTCCGGGTATCTGTGGAAGGGCTTGGCGTCCGGGGGCACATTCTGGGAGGGCAGGCTCAGCTTCACGGTGGAGCCGTGGCCCTGGCTGCTCTCAAAAATCGCCGCGCCGCCGTGGGCGGCCATGATCCGCTGGACGACGCCCAGGCCCATGCCCTGGCCCCAGCCGTAGCTCCTGACATCGGGGCGTCGGCGGTAGGCGGAGAAGATGCCGCTGAGCTGGTCGGCCGGGACGCCGCAGCCCTGATCCGTCACGGTGATATAGGCGGAGGCGCCGCTCTTGCTGAGGATGACGCGGATCTCCCCCTCCTGCGCGGTAAATTTCAGGCTGTTGGAGAGAAGCTCCAAAATCGCCGTCATTATCAGGCCCTGATCCACACGGCACAGGGGGTTGGCTGTCATCCGGTTCTCCACCACGATGGGGCGGCGGCCCGGCTCCAGGACGGTATTCACGGCCCCGATCAGCTCCCCCACCTCCCGCGGGAGATCCGTCACCACCGGATCCGCCATCATCTTGGTGCGGAAGAGCCGGTCCCGGTTGTCGGCGGCGTGGGTGAGCCTGTGGGCGGAGCGGCGCAGCAGGGTGGCGTGCTGTATGGTGGCCAGATCCGACCGCTCCCGGGCCATGTCGCTGATGGCCTGGAGGGACACGTCGTACAGGGCCAGCTCATTTCTGGTGGCCAGATTCACCGCGTCCGTCAGCGACACCGCCATATCCCTCACCGGGGGATCCGTGGTGAGGAGGATCAGCCGCCCCTCCCCGGTGTCCATGACCGTGGCGCTAAGCTCCTCCCCGTTGATGGTGACGGTCGTCTCCGCCCCGGCGGCCTCCTCCCCCAAAAGCTCCGGGGGCAGAAGCTCCCCCGGCGGGCATCTGGTGATGTGGGGGTGGATGAGCGCCCGGGCCGCGGCGTTGCCAAAGACGATGGCGCCCTGCCGGATCAATATGGCAGGTCCCGGCACGGCGCCCAAAATGCGGTAAAGCTGATGATCTTCTATAAGCATAGATGTGCCTGCACTTTCCTGATTCGTGACCATAGTTTCCCCCGGCGGCGGGAAAATAGCCGATCCTCTTCCTTCCGGGGCGCCGCGGGGACAAGGTTTTGCCAGGGTGGGCGCCTCTTTTCTCAAATTATAACAGGACATTTCCCATATTTCAACATTTTCTGCCACTTTTTTCGTGTACTTTTCGTTCAACATAAAAAATTCCCTAAAAGGTGAAAAAAACTCTTTATTTTTCCGGGGTTTGAGGTTATAATTGATATTGTCAAAAGTATGACAATCTCTGGCGTGCTTTTGATTTGACTGGTTCGCAAATATTATATTTTTGGAGGTTTTTCACTATGAGCATCAAAATTGGCATCAACGGTTTCGGACGGATCGGGCGCCTGGTTTTCCGCGCCAGCCTGGACCATCCCAATGTTGAGGTCGTGGGCATCAACGACCTCATCACCCCCGACTACATGGAGTACATGCTGAAGTATGACACCATTCATGGCCGTTTCGAGGGTACCGTTGATCACACCGATCACTCCATCATCGTCAACGGCCACGAGATCGCCGTCTTCTGCGAGAAGGATCCTGCCAACCTGCCCTGGGGCAAAGTGGGCGCTGAGTACGTCGTGGAGTCCACCGGCATCTTCCTCACCAAGGAGAAGGCCTCCGCTCACCTGAAGGGCGGCGCCAAGAAGGTCGTCATGTCCGCTCCTTCCAAGGACGACACCCCCATGTTCGTTATGGGCGTGAACAACAAGACCTACACCAAGGACATGGACTATGTGTCCAACGCCTCCTGCACCACCAACTGCCTGGCCCCCATCGCCAAGGTTCTGAACGACAAGTTCGGCATCAAAGAGGGCCTTATGACCACCGTTCATTCCACCACCGCCACCCAGAAGACCGTTGACGGCGTGTCCTCCAAGGATTGGCGCGGCGGCCGTGCCGCTGCCGGCAACATCATCCCCAGCACCACCGGCGCCGCCAAGGCCGTGGGCAAGGTCATCCCCTCCCTGAACGGCAAGCTCACCGGCATTTCCATGCGTGTTCCCACCCTGGATGTGTCCGTTGTTGACCTGACCGCGAACCTTGAGAAGCCCGCCACCAAGGCCGACATCTGCGCCGCCATGAAGGAGGCCGCCGAGGGCGAGCTGAAGGGTGTTCTGGGCTACACCGAGGACGCTGTCGTCTCCAGCGACTTCATCCATGATCCCCACACCTCCATCTTCGATGCCAACGCCGGCGTGTACCTCACCGATACCTTCGTGAAGGTCGTCGCCTGGTACGACAACGAGTGGGGCTACAGCAACAAGGTCGTGGACCTCATCGAGTACATGTACACCGTTGACCACGCCGAGTAAGAGACCCGCGTAAACGCACTAAAGGAAGTCCCCCGGGGCAAATGCCCCGGGGGACGTTTTGTTGCCAAGGCGGGGGGGATCGCCGCCCCTTATCGGGGTGCAGCGGCAAAAAACCGCCCGGACATTCAGGCATCCGGGCGGTTCAGCCTTGCAGAGCGCACGATACGGGGCAAGCCCGTATCGTGCGCCATTCAGGAGTTCTATTGTCCTCTAAAGCAGAGCTTACAGCGTTTCATGTACTTTTGCTCATTAGAAATAGCTTCATCTTCCGTTCGATACTTTCTGCTTTCCTTTGGTACAATCTTGGAATGCCAGCATCCACCAACCTTATGAAGAGTTCCTGTGTTTGGGTTGACAAAATACTTAATTGCCACGTCTATCACCAATTCCTGTCTTTATATGGAGTATCCGCTACGCCATTTCGGTTCAGCGATTCTACCATTTTATCCAGCTTTGGCTTCCATAAGTTTTTGAACCAGACGCACTTGCCAAACCACTTAACAAGCGTGGGGCTTACGGCATAATAAATCCGAATAAAGGCTCTGCCATACCACGTCTCAGATAATGTGTAATCGCGGTAGCGACGAAGCGTCCATACCTGTGGGCAATCGTAAGAACCGTAAACAGCAGTTGCCACATAGCAACCACCTCCACCGCCAGCTATTACAGGAATATTCGATCCTTGGATCGTTTCTTCTGTTCCGTCCATATACTGGATATCAGCTCGTGTTACTTTTACGAATGAAATCGAAGGATTGTACCACATATTCTCACCATAGAAACTATAGGTGGCGTTGGGCACTATCGGGCCTGTGCAGCGAAGTCCGAAATCAGAAACATTTTTGATTGAACATCCGACTGCATCACCGACGGAGTTAAACGGTTGAAAGCGTATAGAGATATACTTTATCGTTTTATCGCTGTTGTTAACAAACGATCCTTTGACGCTTACTCCACCAACTGAATTCGGTCCGCTGAAGAAGCCGTGTACCCCATTTTCGTAGCCCTCATGGCCAATCCTTAAACCTTTTACCGTAATGCCCATTATCTTTCCTCCTAGTCTATACTTTGAACTTATTGATTCTTTGTTTATACTCAGAAATCTTATTTTGTCTTCTTGCTATTTCATTAGCAGACAACCTTGGAACATCAACATATGCACCCCAACGGTTTTCAACAGTATCAGATCTATTGTACTTGATGAGGGTTTCCATCATTTCGACACATTGTTCATAAAGTTGCACATCAGAATCGTCGTCATCATCACATAAATCAATGGTCTTCTGCATAATAGATATGCAGTTATCTGTCTTTGTGGCAAATTCCGTATATGCTCCTTTGCTACCGTTCACTCTATATTCAAGCAAAATGGTCATTGAAACGATGGTCATGCACGATTGCACGATAGAAGCAACACTGCTAAATACATGATTCCGATTCACTTTTAGGTTCGTTCGCTCTGCATACAGCGAGGCTGCTTCAGCCAATTCATCCAAATCATCTTTAAATCCCTTGGATTCATCTCCGTCTGGCCATTTTTTAAATCTATCACAGCGAAGTTGTATTAGTGCCGTAGCTAACCCCCTGAATTCATCCTGCACACGATCATGCAATGATACATTTTCCAATTCAGTTGCACAATAGCTGACTGCATTGGCAAAACATATTGCTGCTTCTTTGAATCGGAACGCACCTATCGACGATTGCCATCCAACAGCTTTCCCTTTTAGAAATAGAGCGCCCGTATTAGTAGAATCAATTTCAATAATCTTGTTACAGTATCGTTCTGCCTCCTCCTTGTTGCCAGTATCATAAGCATCTTGTGCCATGTCATAGTAGTTGATAATAAGATGTGCATTATCTACATGAACAACCGTTTGCGGTCCTCTGTATTTTTCACGGACTCGCTCGAGGCTATGTTCCATACCACAGCTTTCACAGACAGCCATTTTGCCATTGATGACTTTAAGTTTTCCGCCACATATATCACATACCAATGCAGACATAATCACTTTCCTCCCGATTTATAACTCGACATGGTGATCTTTCTGTCTGCTGTTTACTTTTTCAATATGATCATTTCCAGCAAGGCTTGATAATATCAGAACCCATGCAAAAATAAACATTATTGCGTTTATAATAATTGAAACTTTGAAGGGAATACTATTCGATCCAAGAGAAAAAATAAAGCATATAGGCAACTGGATTAGGACGTATATGTTTGAAAGCAATATCCCTGAAAAATGAAGAACTTGCTTATCAAGCGTATTGGGACATTTCCATGCGAGTATTTGAAATACTAATGCTGACAGAAACGCAGCACAAACAAAGCCAAGTGTTACCCAGAAGGTTGTTGTCAACCCCCGTTCCAAACAGAACAGCAAAATCATAGATAGCACAAAACACAGGCCCCATATTATGATTCCCAGTTTCTTGTTGCTCATTGATCAGCCCTCCCTCTTAGCCCCGCATTTTGGGCAGAATTTCCCGGGCCGTTCAAAAACATATCCACAATTGATGCAGCTATTTGGCTTCGCAACTGGGTGTCCGCATGAATCGCAAAATGCCGTTCCAGGCATAATCCTAGCTCCACACTCTTCACAGAATTGATCCGCTCTTCCATTCTCAACAGATGATTGTATGCCTGAAAATGCATTATTAACCATGCCGCCGACTGTTGTCCCAACGGCGCCGCCAACTCCAGCCATCATACCAAGGCCAATACCAGCACTGCTGAAATTACCGGCTCCCTCGTTTTGTGCAAGATGTTCTGCTACATCAAAGCCTCGTTCTTGCTGGTATGTATACCCTTCAATCTGACGCTTCTGGGCGATACCTTTGGATTCAATAACCATCTTTTGGGATTCTGTCTGCTGATCAATAACGCCCACTTGCTGTCGAATCTTAGCATCGGCAATATCTGCATATTTACGAAAATGGAGATTTTTAAACTCTTCGTACTGTTGGTCACCATCCGGCTTGGCTATTGCGGTTACATAGAATCTTTCAAGTGAAATGCCATAATCAGCAAATGTGGGAACCAAACGCCCCTTTAATTCATTTGAAAATTCCAACAGGTGTTCATCAATTTCAAATATGTTGATAGCACTAGTTTTCATGACCTGAGCAATATAGGTTTTAATCCGAGTCATCAACAAAGCGCGGAAATAACTGACAAGTTTTTCCTGGGAAAGATCTTTCTCTGTTCCAACAAGATTAACGAGCAGTCGCTTCGAATCTTGCGCACGAAGACTCATTTCGCCATTTGCTCCGATTGCTAGAGGAAATCCATAAGTTGGTTCCACATATTGAACTTTACTGTCAGTTCCCCAACGGATCGCCATTTGCTCAACTTTGTTTACAAAGTACACTTCACAGTGAAAGGACGAGACCCCACCAGTAGGGATATTTTTGATTTTTCTCAGGATGGGAATGTTGGCGGTTTCTAAGGTATATCGTCCAGAGCCAAACAAATCCAATGGTTGACCATTTAAAAAGAAGATGGCTTCCTGCGTTTCGTGTACAATCAACTGGGAGGATGTGCTGAAATCTTCGCAGGGATGTTTCCATACAAAAGTTGAATTGTCTCCTTCATATTTTATAATATCTATCATTGCCATTAGTAGCGTTACACCGCCTTATCCTCAATCAACAATAAAGTGTACTATCCTGCAAGCAGAAATAATCCGTCATATCGTCCGGAAAAATTGAAAAAAGTACATTAGAATAGTATTGACATCCCTGTTTCTGTGTGTTATATTCTTAGTGAAATCATTTACAAAAAAGTACACATTTCTGCAAATCACCTTTTTTCACAAAAAACTCCCCCGGGGCATTCGCCCCGGGGGTTCCGGTTTTTTCTGGTTTCTCTATCTCTCTATCTGTCTATCTGCTTCGCTCACTCGATCTCCAGGGTGTGGGTCTCGGGAAGTTCCTCGTTCTTCTTGGGCATGGTGAGCTTCAGGACACCGTCCTGGTACTTGGCATGGATGCCCTTGACGTCCACGCCGGACACGTCAAACTGCCGGCTGTACTGGCCGTAGGAGCGCTCCAGACGCACATAGTTGCCCTTCTCGTCCTTGTCCTCGTGGCGGGAGTGGCGCTGGGCGTTGATGGTCAGCACGTCGCCGGACACGTCCAGATGGATGTCCTTCTTGTCAAAGCCGGGAAGATCGGCCTCCAGCAGGTAGCTGTCCCCCTGGTCGGAGATGTCGGTCTTGAATTCCGCGATGTCACCGCTCTCAAAAAAGCCAGTGAAGGGGTCCTCAAAGAACCGCTTTTCAAAATCCTCCATAGCCTTGAAGGGGTTGTAGGTGATGTCCTGGTTGCGATGGAAAGGTCTGAGTTCAAACATGATAAATTCCTCCTTGATGATCTATTATGTCCGCCCTCTTGATGATTATGACCGATGGGACAGGCTTGGGTTTCGGTTTCCGGTTCGGCTTCCTTCTCGCCTCACCTTATGTTCTGTATTGTAAACCCCTATTATGAACTTTTGATGGAAGATTTATGAAGAAATCGTGAATTTTAGCACTCGCTAAGTTTGAGTGCTAAAACCCGATCAAAAAATCTCCCAAGGCCATGTGCCCTGGGAGATATCCGCATGCTCCCCTTTTCCGGAAAAGCCTGCGGGCTTTTTCATCCAGTTTGTCAAGAGCCTAACGTCAATATTTTTTCCGGCGACATGTGCGTCGGAAAAAATCCCTTTTGTCGCCCAAGTGTACGGCCCACGGGGCAGTGCGCGCAGGGCGACGGCAGAAAAATATCTCTGAATTTCGCAAAATTCAGAGATATTTTTCGCACGTTCCTCTTGTTGAAAAAGGCCGAAGGCCTTTTTCATTCAGTGTCACACCAATTCCAAGGACGCCATTTCGGCTGCATCTCCACGGCGGGGGCCGGTGCGGATGATGCGGGTGTAGCCGCCCTCGCGGGTGGCGTACCGGGGAGCCAGCTCCTTAAAGACCTTCGTCACCACTTCCTCGCGGGTGATGAACTCCAGGGCCTGACGTCTGGCGGCAAGGGTGTTCTTCTTGCCAAGGGTTATCATTTTCTCGGCCAGAGGCGCCACCTCGCTGGCGCGAGTGAAGGTAGTCTCCATGATCTCGTCATCCAGGAAATCTGTGACCAGCTGCCTGAGCATAGCCTTGCGCTGATCGGTGGTCCTGCCGAGCTTTCGTGTTCCGGGCATCGTTTTCTCCTCCTTCTTTATAAGGATCAGTTGTTATCGTCGCTGGCCAGGGAGAGGCCCATCATAGCCAGCTTGTGGATCACTTCTTCAAGGGACTTGTGGCCCAGGTTGCGCACCTTGATCATCTCGGCCTCCGTCTTGGAGATCAGCTCCTCCACGGTGTTGATGTTGGCGCGTTTCAGGCAGTTGAAGCTCCTCACTGACAGATCCAGCTCCTCGATGGTCATCTCCAGCACCTTATCCCGCTGGGTCTCGGCCTTCTCCACGATCAGGGACTTGCTCCCCGCCGCCTCGCTCAGGTCGGTGAACAGCGTAAAGTGGTCGCACAGGATCTTGGCGCCCATGCTCACGGCGTCCCTGGCGGAGATGGTCTTATCCGTCCAGACCTCCAGCGTCAGCTTGTCAAAGTCGGTCATGTTGCCCACGCGGGTGTTCTCCACCACATAGTTCACCTTCAGAACAGGTGTGTAGATGGAGTCCACGGGGATCACGCCGATGACCTGCTGGTTCTGGGCGGCCTTGTTCCGCTCGGCGCTGACGTAGCCGCGGCCGTGGTTCAGGGTCAGCTCCATGCGCAGCTGGGCGTCAGGGCCAAGGGAGGCGATATGCTGCTCGGGGTTGAGGATCTCCACCTCACCGTCCGCCTTGATATCGCCGGCCGTCACCTCACCCTCGCCAATGGCCTCGATGTAGACGGTCTTCTCCCCCTCGCTGTGGAGCTTGGCAATGATGGACTTGATGTTCAGGACGATCTCCGTCACGTCTTCCTTCACGCCGGGGATGGTGCTGAACTCGTGCTGGACGCCGGATATCTTCACGCTGGTGACAGCCGTCCCGGGCAGGGACGAGAGCAGGATCCTCCGCAGGGAGTTACCCAGCGTAATGCCGTAGCCGCGCTCCAACGGCTCCACCACATACTTGCCATAGGAGTCGTCGTCGGGGGTCTCGATACACTCGATACGCGGCTTCTCAATTTCAATCACTAATTTATACCCTCCTTTAAAGTTAGGCGCTTAGGCGCTCGGTTGCGGTATCCAATGAGGGCTTAGGGATTACTTGGAGTAAAGCTCGACGATAAGCTGCTCCTCCACCGGCAGATCGATATCTTCCCGGGCCGGCATGGTAAGCACACGGCCCTGGAGCTTTGTAAGATCCTTCTCAAGCCACTTGGGAGGCGTCACAATGACGGCGTCCTCGCCGGTCAGGCGCTTGAACATGGCGCTCTGGCGGCTCTTCTCCCGAACCTCGATCACATCGCCGGGCTTCACAAGATAGGAGGGGATGTCCACCCTCTTGCCGTTGACGGTGAAGTGGCCGTGGTTCACGGCCTGACGGGCCTCACGGCGGGTCATGGCAAAGCCCAGACGGTAGATCACGTTGTCAAGCCGGCGCTCGATGGTGGTCAGAAGCACCTCGCCGGTCTGGCCGGGGGCCTTGGCGGCGTTCTCGTAATAGGTACGGAACTGCTTCTCCAAAATGCCGTAGACGAACTTGACCTTCTGCTTCTCGTTGAGCTGCATGGCGTACTCGCCCTGTTTGCGGCGCATCTGGCCCTTGGGGTCACGGATGGTGTTGGACTTTGTCTTCGCGGTATAGCCCATGTAAGCAGGAGAAATGCCCAGCGCCTTGCAGCGCTTTACGATGGGCTGCATATTTTTAGCCATAGTAAACTGTTCCTCCTTCTTAAATTACACGCGGCGGCGCTTGGGCGGGCGGCAGCCGTTGTGGGCGATGGGGGTGACATCCTTGATCATTGTCACCTCAAGACCCACGGTCTGAAGAGCGCGGATAGCGGCCTCACGTCCGGAGCCGGGGCCTTTGACAAAGACCTCGACGGTCTTCAGGCCATGCTCCATAGCGGCGCGGGCGGCCGTCTCAGCGGCAGTCTGCGCGGCGAAGGGCGTGCTTTTCTTGCTCCCGCGGAAACCCATTCCGCCGGCGGAGGCCCAGCTCAGGGCGTTGCCGAAGGAGTCGGTCACGGTAACCATTGTGTTGTTGAAGCTGGAGCTGATATGCACCTGGCCCTTTTCAATGTTCTTACGCTCGCGGCGACGGGTGCGGACAACTTTGCCTTTTGTATTTCCTGCCATGTGAATATCCCTCCCTTACTTCTTCTTGTTGGCGATGGTACGCTTCGGGCCCTTGCGGGTACGGGCGTTGGTCTTGCTTCTCTGTCCACGGACAGGCAGGCCCCTTCTGTGGCGGGTGCCGCGATAGCAGCCGATCTCGGTGAGGCGCTTGATGTCCAGAGCCACCTGACGGCGAAGATCGCCCTCCACCACATAGTGGTGGTCGATGCACTCACGAAGAGCGGCCTCCTGAGCCTCGGTCAGATCCTTGACACGGGTGTCGGGGTTGATGCCGGTCTGCTCCAAAATCTTCTTTGCGCTTGTCCTGCCGATGCCGTACACATAGGTGAGGCCGACCTCGATCCTCTTGTCGCGGGGCAGGTCAACGCCGGAAATTCTTGCCATACTTTATGACCATTCCTTTCGAGTCTTTTTCAGTCGTAGTCCGCTCAACCCTGACGCTGTTTATGCTTGGGGTTCTCGCAGATCACCATGACTTTTCCCTTGCGCTTGATGACTTTGCACTTCTCGCACATGGGCTTTACTGAAGGTCTGACTTTCATTTTTACCTTCCTTTCATATCGCGGGAATTCGTTTAAGACATTTACTTGGTTCGCCAGGTTATCCTGCCGCGGGTCAGATCGTAGGGGCTCATCTGCACCGTGACCTTGTCCCCGGGGAGGATCCTGATAAAGTTCATACGGAGCTTTCCGGAGATATGGGCGAGGATAATGTGTCCGTTGCCGATATCCACATTGAACATGGTATTGGGGAGGGACTCCACCACGGTACCTTCAAGCTCAATTACGTCATCCTTCGCCATTGGGCATACCTCCTTCTTCCTCCACACCGGCCAACTGGGCCAGTGCGCGTCTTAATTCGCTGTTGGTCACCTTTTCGCCCTCACGGAGCTTCCGATCTGTTCGGTCGTCCCCCCGCCGGACGAATTCCAGGTGCCTGAGTTTCTTTCGCTTCGGCTTATCTGTTCTGCGGTCCCGGCCGTTGACGATCTGGGCGAAGCCGCCCTCCACGGAGCTGACATAGAACAGCTCCCCGGTGTCCCGTCCGGCCAGTGACCTGACCACATCCGCCTTACGGATCTCCATCTCACACCTCCGGAACCGTCAGGATCTCAGGTTCCCCGTCGGTGATGAGAATAGAGTTTTCGTAGTGGGCCGCCATTGACCCGTCCTGGGTGACCACTGTCCAGCCGTCCGAAAGAGTCGCGACGTGCCAACTACCGGCGGATACCATCGGCTCCACAGCCAGGGTCATGCCCCGCAGGATCCTTGGCCCGTGGCCCGGTTGGCCAAAGTTGGGGACCTCCGGTTCCTCGTGCATGACGGCGCCCACGCCGTGGCCCACATAGTCGCGGATCACGGAAAAGCCGTTTCCCTCCACATACTCCTGGATCGCGTGACTGATGTCGGAGATCCGGTAGCCCGGACGGGCATACTTGATGCCCTCATAGAAGCTCTGCCTAGTGACTGCAAGAAGCTTCTCGTCCACATCATTCGCCGCTCTCCCCGCGATGAAGGTGGCCGCGCAGTCCCCAACGAACCCGTCGTAGGTGGCGCCCACGTCAATGCTGACCAGGTCGCCCTCCTCGATGATCATGGCTTCATCCGGTATGCCGTGTATGACCACATCGTTGATGGAGACACACACGCTGGCCGGATAATTGTTGTAGTGCAGGAACGTGGGGTACGCGTGCTTGGAGCGGATAAAGGATTCTACTGCTCGATTGATCTCTTGGGTTGTTGCGCCAGGGACTGCCATTTTTCCCGCCAGTTGGCGGGCAGCCGCGGCAATTCGTCCCGCCTGACGCATCTTTTCAATTTCCCGGAGTGACTTGATTCGTATCATGCTCAGTCAATCCCCAGGGCATCGAACACTTTACGGGAGGTGGCCTCGATGGTTGGCTCCCCCTCCACCGTGACCAGCTTGCCACGCTGGGCGTAATAGCTCAGCAGCGGCTCGGTCTGGTCGTGATACACCTTCAGCCGGTTCTTCACCGTCTCGGGCATATCGTCCTTACGAATGGTGAGCGCCCCGCCGCAGGCATCGCAGATGCCCTCGACCTTGGGGGGATTGCTCTCCACATGGTAGGTAGCGGAGCAGACGCTGCAGGTGCGCCGGCCGGACATGCGTTTCTCAATGACCTCGTCCGGTACGTCGATGCACAGCGCCAGATCCACCCCGATCCCATTCTCCTCCAGGGCGTCGGCCTGAGCCGTATTCCGGGGCACGCCGTCCAGGATGTAGCCGTTTTTGCAGTCGTCCTGGGAGACGCGCTCGGCCACGATGCCGATGATCACCTCATCGGGCACCAGCTGGCCGGCCTCGATAATGGCCTTGGCCCGCAGCCCCACGGGCGTCCCCTCACGGATGGCCGCCCGCAGGATGTTGCCTGTGGAGATGGTGGGAATTTCAAGCTTGCGGGAGATAATGTCCGCCTGGGTGCCCTTTCCGGCCCCGGGGGCGCCTAAAAGTATGAGCTTCATACCGCACCTCTCACTTATTCAAGAAATCCCTTGTAGTTGCGCATGATAAGCTGGGCTTCCAGGGCCTTCACGGTCTCCAGGGCCACGCCCACGACGATGATCAGGGACGTGCCGCCGATGGTGATGCCGGACTTGGAGGCCGTCTCGCTCAGGGCGCCCACGATCAGCGGTACCAGGGCGATGATGGCCAGATAAATGGCGCCGAACATCGTCACCTTATTCAGTACCTTGCTGATAAAATCGCTGGTGGGCTTGCCGGGACGGAAGCCGGGGATATAACCGCCGTTCTTCTTCAGGTTGTTGGACACCTCGATGGGGTTGAACTGAATGGTGGAGTAGAAGTAGCTGAAGAAGATGATCAGCAGGAAGTAGAGGACCATGTAAAGTACGCTGGTCTGATCAAAGAGCTTGAGGAACGTCCCCCAGCCTCCGGCGGACTGGCTTGTCTTGCCGAAGAACATACCCACGGTGGCAGGCAGGGAGGCGATGGACTGGGCGAAGATCACAGGCAGCACGCCGGACATGTTCACCTTCAGGGGAAGGTGGGTGGACTGGCCGCCGTAGACCTTGCGTCCCACAACGCGCTTGGCGTACATCACGGGGATGCGCCGCTCGGCGTTGGTGACGATGACGATCAGGACGATCATCACGAGAGCGCCCACGATCATCAGGGGATACATGAGGTACACCACCCAGCTGGAGGGATGGATCAGGTTGTTGATCATGGTGATCACCACGTTGGGCACCCTGGCGATAATGCCGGCAAACAGGATAATGGAGATGCCGTTGCCGATGCCGAACTCCGTGATCTGCTCACCCATCCACATAACGAGGCAGGAGCCGGTGACCAGGGTAGCCACGATCACCAGGGCCGGCAGGAAGCCGGAGGTGGACAGAAGCCCGTTGGTGTTGAGGATCACATAGTAGCCGTAGCCCTGGAGCAGGGCGATAGCCACGGTGGAGTACCGGGTGATGTTCTCCAGCTTGCGCTTCCCCTCCTCGCCGCCGTCCTTGGACATACGCTCCAGGGCGGGGATGGCAATGGTGAGAAGCTGGATAATGATGCTGGCGTTGATATAGGGCTGTATGCTCAGCGCGAAAACGGTGCCCTGGGAGAAGGCGGAGCCGCTCATCACGTTGTAAAGCCCCAGGATGGTGTTGTTCAGTGAGGAGGCAAAATACTGTCCCAGCAGTGCTTTGTTGATATACGGAACAGGGACGGCGTTGCCGAGCCTGAACAGCAGTATCATAAACAGCGTGAACAGGAGCTTTTTACGGATCTCCTCCACGCGCCAGGCGTTCTTTAATGTTTGCAGCACCTCAGATCACCTCAGCCTTTCCGCCAGCAGCCTCGATTTTCGCCTTGGCCGTCTCGGAAAATGCTGAGGCTTTAACTGTCAACTTCTTGGTGAGATCACTGTTTCCGATGACCTTGACGCCGTACTTGACGCCGGAGAGGATGCCGGCCTTCTCCAGAGCCGCCACATCCACCGTGTCCCCGTCGTTGAACCGCTCCAGCATGGAGACGTTCACCGCGTCCAGGGGCTTGGCGAAGATGTTGTTGAAGCCGCGCTTCGGGATACGCCGGGCCAGAGGCATCTGGCCGCCCTCGAAGCCGACGCGGACACCGCCGCCGCTGCGGGCCTTCTGGCCCTTGTGGCCGCGGCCGCCGGTCTTTCCGTTGCCGGAGCCGATGCCGCGTCCCTTTCTCCACGCCTTGGCAGTGGAGCCGGCAGCGGGGGATAAGTCGTTGAGTTTCATAGTGAGCCGCCTCCTTATTTCTCTTCCGTGACCTGGAGGAGGTAGCCGATCTTGGCGATCTTTCCTCTGGTCTGGGGGTTGTCGGGCTGAGTGGTCTTGTCGCCGATCTTATGAAGGCCCAGAGACTCAGCCGTGGCGATGTGCTTTGCCAGACGTCCGTTCAGGCTCTTGACAAGCGTTATATTGATCTTAGCCATTTTGTGCCCTCCTTAGCCCAGGATCTCTTCGGGGGCCTTGCCGCGCACCTGCGCGACCTGGTCGGCGTTGCGAAGAGATTTAAGACCGCGCATGGTGGCAGCCACCACGTTGGCGGGGTTGTTTGAACGCAGGCACTTGGTACGGATATCGGTGATACCCGCGGCCTCCACCACGGCGCGGACCGCGCCGCCGGCGATAACGCCTGTTCCGGCGGGGGCGGGCTTTAACAGCACCCGGCCGGCGCCGAACTCACCGATGACCTCGTGGGGGATGGTGCCGCCCAGCAGGGTGACGTGGGTGAAGTTCTTCTTGGCGTCCTCAATACCCTTGCGGATGGCCTCGGAGACCTCGGCGGCCTTGCCCAGGCCGAAGCCCACCTTGCCCTTGCCGTCGCCCACGACCACCAGCGCGGAGAATTTCATGATGCGTCCGCCCTTGACGGTCTTGGAAACGCGGTTGAGGGAGACGACCTTCTCAATATACTCGCTCTTGACTTCTTCTCTGTCTCTGCGATTGGATCTACCGTTGTTGTAAGGCATATTCGTTTCCTCCCTCCGTTAAAAGTTGAGTCCGCCCTCACGGGCGCCCTCTGCCAGCTCCTGGACACGGCCGTGGTAGATATAGCCGCCGCGGTCAAAGACCACGTTCTCGATCCCCTTGGCCTTCGCCCTCTCGGCAACGAGCTTGCCCACCTTGCGGGCGCCCTCCTTGTTGCTTCCGGAGCCTTCAAAATCCTTTTCAACGGAAGAAGCGGCGCACAGCGTCACACCCTTGGTGTCGTCGATGATCTGGGCGTAGATGTTCTTCTCGCTGCGGAAAACATTGAGTCTGGGGCAGTCCGGCGTGCCGGAGATCTTCGCTCTGACTCTCTTATGTCTCTTTAAACGCTGGGCGTTTGTATCAGGTCTTTTAATCATTTAGGCACACCTCCTCTTATTTACCAGTCTTGCCTTCTTTGCGGCGGATGACTTCGTCTGCGTACTTGATGCCCTTGCCCTTGTAGGGTTCCGGGGGCCTCTTGTTGCGCACATCGGCGGCAAACTGGCCCACCTGCTGCTTATCCACACCGCGGATAACGACCTGGTTGGGGTTGGGGACATCAATGGAGATGCCGTCTACCTCGGGAACGATGACCTGATGGGAATAACCCAGATTCATCACCAGGTTCTTCCCCTCCTTGGCCGCCCTGTAGCCCACGCCGTTGATCTCCAGGGTCTTGGAGAACTCGTGGGTCACACCGTGAACCATGTTGTTCAGAAGGGTGCGGGTCAGGCCGTGGACGCTACGCTCAAACTTTTCGTCGTTGGGGCGCTTAACATGGATAACGCCGCCCTCCTGCTCAATGGTCATCTCGGGGCGAAGGGTCTTGGTGATGGTTCCCTTGGGGCCTTTGACCGTCACAACATTGCCCTGGGCAACGGTGACTTCCACCCCGGCGGGGACGGTAATGGGGGCTCTACCGATTCTTGACATAGCTTTGTACCTCCCTTACCACACGAACGCCAGGACTTCGCCGCCCACATGCTGAGCGCGAGCCTTCTTGTCGGTCATAATGCCCTTGGACGTGGAAATGATGGCGGTGCCGAGTCCTTTGAGAACATAGGGGATCTCGTCGGTGCCCGCGTAAACGCGAAGGCCCGGCTTGGACACACGGCGGAGTCCCTGGATGACCTTCTCGTTGCCGTTGTACTTCAGGGTCACCTTGATAACTCCCTGGCCGCCATCTTCGGTTATCTGGTAGCTCTTGATGTATCCCTCGTCAAGCAGGATCTGGGCAATGGCCTTCTTCATGTTTGAGCAGGGGATATCGACTGTGGGGTGCTTTGCGGAGTTGGCGTTCCTGATACGGGTCAGCATATCCGCAATGGGGTCTGTGACTTGCATGGATATTTTCCTCCTTGATCAGAGTTACCGTCCGTTTCCGGTACGGTTCAGGCGGCGAGGTATCCACGGCAATCCTTTTTAAATTGCCGCGGACCTTTCGCCATCCTATAAACAATGTTTTCGTTTCGCGCCGGGATCTTCCCGCGGCGCTTGGGATCGGTGAAGATTTTTCCGCAAGACAAGGTGCGCAAGCGAGGCTGTATTAAGTACAGCGCGTGAAGCGCAGCGCAGACTTGCGGAAAAGGATTCACCAGGACGCCTTCTTGACGCCGGGGATCTCGCCCTTATAGGCCAGCTCCCTGAAGCAGATACGGCAGATGCCGTAGTTGCGCAGGTAGGCGTGGGGCCTGCCGCAGATCTTGCAGCGGTTGTACTTGCGGGTGGAGAACTTGGGGTCGCGCTGCTGCTTGAGGATCATTGATTTCTTAGCCATATTCTTTCTCCTCCCTTAATTCCTGTAGAACGGGGCGCCCAGCATGGAGAGAAGCTCCCGGGCCTCCTCGTCGGTCTTGGCGGTCGTACACATCACGATGTCCATACCGCGGATCTTGTCGATCTTGTCGTAGTCGATCTCAGGGAAGATCAGCTGCTCCTTGATGCCCAGGGCGTAGTTGCCGCGGCCGTCAAAGGAGTTGGGGTTGATCCCGTGGAAGTCACGGACGCGGGGCAGGGCCACGTTGAACAGGCGGTCCAGGAACTCCCACATCCGATCCCGGCGCAGAGTGACCTTCACGCCGATGTTCATTCCCTCGCGGATCTTGAAGTTGGCCACGGACTTGCGGGCGCGGGTCACCACGGCGTGCTGACCGGCGATGGCGGAGATCTCCTTCACCACGTTGTCCGTCACCTTGGCGTTGTCCTTGGCGTCGCCGCAGCCCACGTTGATGACGATCTTGTCGAGCTTCGGGATCTGCATAACGCTCTTGTAGCCGAACTTCTTCATGAGGGCGGGAGCGATCTCCTCAGTGTATTTTGTCTTCAGTCTGGGCATGATCTATCCTCCCTCTCTCATACAGCCGCGCCGCACTTCTTGCAGGCGCGAACTTTCTTGCCGTCCACGACCGTGTGGCCGACGCGGGTGGGCTTGCCGCACTTGGGGCAGACCAGCATCACCTTGGAGACATAGATGGGGGTCTCCTTCTTGATGATCTCGCTCTGCTCCTCCTGACGGCGGGCCTTCTGATGGCGCTTAGCGACGTTCACGCCCTGCACAATGACCTTGCGGCCCTGGGGATCGGCGGACATCACCTTGCCCTGCTTGCCCTTGTCCTTGCCGGACAGGACGACAACTGTATCGTTGGTTCTAATCTTCATGTTTACGGCCCTCCTCAAATGACCTCGGGAGCCAGGGACAGGATCTTCATATAATCCTTATCGCGCAGCTCTCTGGCCACAGGCCCGAAGATGCGGGTCCCCACCGGGTTCTTGTCGTCGCGGATCAGCACCGCGGCATTCTCGTCAAACCGGACGTAGGTGCCGTCGGCGCGGCGGACGCCCTTGGCGCTGCGGACGATGACGGCCTTGACCACGTCGCCCTTCTTCACCTGGCCGCCGGGGGCGGCCTTACGGACGGAGGCCACGATCACGTCGCCGATGTTGCCCCACTTGCGCTTGGCGCCGCCAAGCACGCGGATGCATTTGATCTCCTTGGCGCCGGTATTGTCGGCGACCTTCAGATAACTTTCCTGTTGTATCATTGTTCGCCGCCTCCTTACTTGGCCTTCTCGACGATCTCAACAAGGCGCCATCTCTTATCCTTGGACAGGGGCCGTGTCTCCATGACGCGGACGGTGTCGCCGATGCCGCACTCGTTGTTCTCATCGTGAGCTTTGAGCTTATAGGTTCTCTTGACGATCTTCTTATAGAGGGGATGGGGCACACGCTCGGCGATAGCCACGACGATGGTCTTGTCCATCTTGTCGGAGACGACCTTGCCCACCCTGGTCTTCCGGGAAGACGTTCTAACTTCACTCATTCTCGCTTACCTCCTCACTGCTCGAGCGACTTTTCGCGGATAATGGTCTGGACTCGGGCAATATCCTTTTTAACAAGGGATATCTTTATCGGATTGTCGAGCTGATTGGTGGCGTGCTGCATACGGAGCATGAACAGGTCTTTTTTCAGATCCGCCAGCTTCGCGGTCAGCTCCTCCTCGTTCATCTTTCTGACTTCTTTTGCCTTCATCTCATTCACCCTCCTCGGTCTCACGGGCGATTATCTTCGTCTTGCAGGGCAGCTTGTGGGCGCCCAGGCGCAGGGCCTCATGGGCATCCTCAGGGCTGACGCCGGCGATCTCAAACAGGACTCTGCCGGGCTTGACGACGGCCACCCAGTATTCGGGGGCGCCCTTTCCGGAACCCATACGGGTCTCGGCGGGCTTGGCGGTCACGGGCTTGTCGGGGAAGATCTTGATCCACACCTTGCCGCCGCGCTTGTTGTAACGGGTGATGGCCACACGGGCAGCCTCGATCTGATTGGAGGTTATCCACGCAGGCTCGGTGGCGACTAAGCCCCACTCGCCGTAGGTAACTTTATTGCCGCGGGTGGCGACGCCGGTCATACGGCCGCGCTGCTGCTTGCGGTATTTGACTCTCTTCGGTAAAAGCATCAGTTAGCTCCTCCTTCTTTAGGAGTATTGGCCGCCGGACGGGGTCCGCGCTGCTGATAGCCGCCCTGGGGACGGGGACCGTTCTGCCTGTCCCGGTTGTAGCCCTGGCCCTGGGGGCGGGGGCCTCTCCTGTCGTCGCGGCGATCGCGGCGCTCACGGGGGGGACGGCTGGTGTCCATCGTGCGGGGGGTGGTGCGCAGGGTGGAGCTGAGGATCTCGCCCTTGTAGATCCACACCTTGACGCCGATGCGGCCATAGGTGGTGGCGGCCTCAGCGAAGCCGTACTCGATGTCGGCACGCAGGGTCTGCAGGGGGATGGTGCCCTCGTGATAGCTCTCGTTCCTGGCGATCTCGGCGCCGCCGATACGGCCGGAGAGCTTGATCTTGATGCCGCGCACGCCCATGCGCATGGCTCTGGACATGGCGTTCTTCATGGCGCGGCGATAGCTGACGCGCTTCTCCAGCTGCTGGGCGATGGACTCGGCCACCAGCTGAGCATCGGTGTCGGGGTTCTTCACCTCGATGATGGAGATGGCCACGGTCTTGCCGATGAGCTTCTCCACGTCGGTGCGGAGCTTCTCGATCTCCTGGCCGCCCTTGCCGATGACAAGGCCGGGACGGGAGCAGTGGAGGAAGATCTTCACCTTGGCGCTGTCCCGCTCGATCTCGATCTTGGGCACGCCCGCCTCATAGAGGCGCTTTTTCAGATAATTGCGGATCTTGTGGTCCTCAACAAGCAGGTCGCCCACTTTGTCGTCTCTGGCGTACCAGCGGGAATCCCAGTCCTTGATAACGCCCACGCGCAGTCCGTGAGGATTAACTTTCTGTCCCATACTTTACGCCTCCCTTTCCTTCACAACGACGGTGATGTGGCTTGTGCGCTTATTGATGCGGTAGCCCCTGCCCTTGGATACGGGCTGCATCCTCTTGAGGATGGGGCCGGCATTGGCATAGGTCTCGGCCACATACAACCTGCTGGGGTCCATGTCGAAGTTGTTCTCGGCGTTGGCCGCAGCGGCAGTCAGAGCCTTGAGAAGCAGCTCGCTGCCGGCCTTGGGGGTATTCATAAGGATCCCGCGGGCCAGAACGGCGTCCTTGCCCCGGATCAGGTCGCAGACGATCTGCACCTTGCGGGGGGAGATCCGTGCGTACTTAATTTCTGCTCTTGCTTCCATCTCTTATCCTCCCTTATTTCGCGGCCGTCTTGCTGCCGGAATGGCCGCGGAAGGTTCTCGTCGGAGCGAACTCGCCCAGCTTGTGGCCAACCATATCCTCGGTGATATACACGGGGATGTGGCGCCGGCCGTCGTGGACGGCGATGGTGTGACCAACGAAGGACGGGAAAATGGTGGACGCCCGGCTCCAGGTCTTCAGAACCTTCTTCTCGCCGGTCTTGTTCATCTCATCGACTCTCTTCAAAAGCTCAGGAGCCGCGAAAGGCCCTTTCTTGATACTTCTGCTCATTCTCTCAGTCCCTCCTTACTTCGCGTTGCGGCGCTTGACGATGAACTTATCGGTGCGGTTCTTCGTCTTGCGGGTCTTGTAGCCCAGTGCCGGCTTACCCCAGGGGGTAACAGGGCCGGGACGGCCGATGGGGCTCTTGCCCTCGCCGCCGCCGTGGGGGTGGTCAACCGGGTTCATCACGGAGCCGCGGACGGTGGGACGGATGCCCATGTGGCGGACGCGGCCGGCCTTGCCCAGATGGACGTTGGCGTGGTCGATGTTGCCCACCTGGCCGATAGAGGCCATGCAGTCGAGCCGGATGTACCGGTACTCGCCGGAGGGGAGCCTCACCTGAGCCATGCCGTTCTCCTTGGCCATCAGCTGGGCGGCGGAGCCGGCGGAGCGGACGAGCTGAGCGCCGCGGCCGGGGTAAAGCTCAATGTTGTGGATCACGGTGCCCACGGGGATGTTCCCGATGGGAAGGGCGTTGCCGGGCTTGATGTCGGCGTTGGGGCCGCTCATCACGGTGTCGCCGGCGTTCAGGCCCACAGGGGCCAGGATGTAGCGGCGCTCGCCGCCCTCAAACTCCACCAGCGCGATATAGGCGGAGCGGTTGGGGTCGTACTCCAGACGCACAACGGTGCCGGGGACGCCGGGGTTGTTGCGCTTGAAGTCGATGACGCGGTACTTCCTGCGGTTTCCGCCGCCCTTGTGGCGGACGGTGATGTGGCCGTAGCTGTTGCGGCCGGCGTGCTTCTTCAGGACCTCCGTAAGGGCGCGCTCGGGCTTGGCCTTCTTATCGACTCCGTCAAAGCCGGAGACGGACATATGCCTCCGGGACGGGGTAGTCGGCTTATAAAACTTAATTGCCATTTCTTAATCCTCCCTTATACCATGCCCTCGAAGAATTCGATGGACTTGGAGTCCGCGGTGAGGCGAACAACAGCCTTCTTCCAGGAACGGGTCATTCCCTGGGGATAGCGGCCTGTCCTCTTGGCCTTGCCGCTGACGTTCAGGGTGGAGACCTTCATCACCTTGACGTCAAAGAGCTCCTCCACGGCCTTCTTGATGTCGGCCTTGGTGGCGTCGCGGGCCACCTCGAAGGCGTACTTCTTCAGGTCAATGGCCTCCATAGACTGCTCGGTGATGAGGGGACGGACGATTACATCATAAGAGGTTTTCATTTGCCGTATACCTCCTGGATTTTCTCAAGAGCCGCCTTGTCCACCACAAGCTTGTCGGCGTTGACCAGATCGTAGGCGTTCAGGTTGGCGGCGTAGGTGGTGACAGTGCCGGGGATGTTCCTGGCGGACAGGACCACGTTGGTGTCCACATCGGCAGTGACCACGACGGACTTGCGGTTGGCGCCCACCTTGTCCAGGAAGGCCTTGAAGGTCTTGGTCTTGGGGGCGTCCATCTTCAGGCCGTCAACCACGATCACGCTGCTCTCGCCGGCCTTGTCGGACAGGGCGGAGAGGATCGCCAGTCTGCGGACTTTCTTGTTGACGGAGAAGCCGTAGTCACGGGGCTTGGGGGCGAAAGCGACGCCGCCGTGAGTCCAGTGGGGATTGCGGGTGGAACCCTGACGGGCGCGGCCGGAGCCCTTCTGCCTCCAGGGCTTGATGCCGCCGCCGCTGACCTCGGCCTTGGTGAGGGCGCTCTGGGTGCCCTGACGCATGTTGGCCAGATGGTTGCGCACTACGGTGTGGACGGCAGCCTCGTTGGGCTCGATGCCGAAAACGGACTCGGAGAGCTGGACTTCGCCTATGACCTCTCCGGCCATATTGTAAACATTTGCTTTAGGCATAACTCAGTCTCTCCTTTCTCAGCCACGGGCAGAACGCTTCTGCGGGTTGGAGCTGACGGTCTGGGCGGGGCCCTTCACCTTGCTGCGGTTGATCACCGTGTTCTTCAGGTACACGATGCCGCCCTTGGGGCCGGGCACGGCGCCGCGAACGGCGATCATGTTCAGATCCGGGTCGATGTGGACGATGTCCAGGTTCTGAACCGTGACCTGCTCAGCGCCCATGTGACCGGCGCCGATCTTGCCCTTGTAGATGCGGGACGGGGTGGAGGTGGAGCCCATAGAGCCGGCGTGACGGTGAACAGGGCCGCCGCCGTGGCTGGTGGGGGTGCGCTGGGCGTTGAAGCGCTTGATGGCGCCCTGATAGCCCTTACCTTTGCTGACGCCGGTGATGTCCACCTGGTCGCCCTTCTGGAACATGTCGGCGCGGATCTCGTCGCCGACCTCGAACTTGGAGCAGTCAGCCAGTCTGAACTCCTTCAGATGGCGCTTCATCTCCGCGCCGGCCTTCTTCAGATGGCCGATCTCGGGCTTGGTGAGCTTCCGCTCGGGGACATCCTCAAAGCCCAGCTGGATGGCGTCGTATCCGTCCTTGTCCAGGGTCTTGACCTGCGTGACCACGCAGGGGCCGGCCTCGATAACGGTAACGGGAACGACTTTTCCGGCGTCATCGAAGATCTGGCTCATGCCGACCTTTTTGCCGATGATGACCTTTTGCATTTCCATTGCAATCTATTCCTTCCTTAATAGGTTATTGGTCGGCGGCCTGGGCGCTTAGCAACCGTAGTCCCTTCCGCCGACATGACCCCGGCCGCTTAACGCAAGTCGCGGCCGATGGGTTGTTAACTAAACAGGTTATTCAGAGGGATTTTTTCGCAGGACAGGGCGCGGCGGCGCAGACAGTACATTGTGTACGGCAAGCCGGCGCAACGCCGTATCGCGGAAAAATCAGAGCTTGATCTCGATCTCCACACCGGCGGGAAGCTCCAGGGACATCAGGGCCTCAACGGTCTTCTGGGTGGGGGCGATGATGTCGATCAGGCGCTTGTGGGTGCGGCGCTCAAACTGCTCCCGGGAGTCCTTATATTTGTGGACGGCCCTAAGGATGGTGACAACTTCCTTCTTCGTGGGCAGGGGGATGGGGCCGGAGACCTTGGCGTCGGTGCGCTTGGCCGTCTCAACGATCTTCTCGGCGGTCTGGTCAATGAGCTGATGGTCATAGGCCTTCAGCCGGATGCGGATGGTTTTCTTAGCAGGTGCCATTTTTGTTTCCTCCAAAACGTACATTTGATAGTACGGTGAAAAATTTCTGTCCACATATCCGTGCGTATCACTCCCGTTCAGAAAGAAAGCCGGATATCCTCTATCCGGCCGCATCCTGTCCAGGCGATATACGCAGCTATCGCCATGTCGCAGTAAATCTTTCAGCCGCCCGATTGCGTCGCCGCCAAAAACCGCCCTCCCCGTCCGCAGCCCGTTGCACCGGACTTGCGGCCGGCCGGAGAAGTTCTCGGCTTCGACCGGACATACTCCCCGGAAGTTACCGCCGTTTGACGCAATCTCCCGGATCATCGCAGTGCGCACTGGGGCCATTTCGCTCCACAGGCGCTTTGATAGAATACCAAATATACGGCCCAATGTCAAGAGGAAATTTCGTGTTTCCGGAAAAAAATTTATGGCTGGGTTGAAAGGCCGCAGGCTACTGGGTTGAAAGGCCGCAGGGGTCTTCTGGCGCGGGAGCTTTCAGCGTCTTTCCTGCCCTGACGGAAACCCCTGCGGCCTTTCAATCCCAAGGGGATGCGGGACGGGGCGGCTGACGTTGACCGGGGGCCTGCTCCCGGCGTTACTCTCCCCACGCAATCACGATTGCGTGGGGCCCCTGTGACAAGAAACCGTCCCTCAGTCCCGTCTTCTGAGGAGGTGGGACAAAGGGGACGGTTCTTTCGTCACATCGGAGCCGTGCGGAGATGGGACGAAAGAACCGTCCCCGTGTCACACCGGCTTTAAGGTGATGCTTGACGCTGCCCTTTCCCCGTTTATTATACCGCCCTCAATCAACGACACGGGCCGCCGTGGGCGGCGGCCCCTACGGCAAATTATAAGGTTTTCTATCTTAACGCAACCGCTCTGTCACCCAACCCGCCCGGGCCGATGAGGTCATCGGCCCCTACAGGGGGATCTCTTGAGGAGGTGGGACAAAGGGGACGGTTTCTTTGTACCACCAGTGCGCACACTGGTGTGACTAAGGAACCGTC
>CANQFV010000029.1 GCA_947599875.1 uncultured Oscillospiraceae bacterium | reverse complement strand
GACCAGGGGGGATTTCGATTTCCCCCCTGGACCCCCTTGAACCGACCAGTTAGGGGGCTGCGGCCCCCTACTGGAGACACCCCCGGGGTGCCCCCCGGGAGTTTTCTGGACGAATCGGCTGTTCCTGCCACATAGTGGTACGCCGCGCCCTTGGGACTGAGCTGGTGGAAATCGGGGGCTGTTCTCTTTGACTGAGAAGGTGGGACATAGGGGACGGTTCTTTTGTACCACCGGAGCGCAGCAGAGGTGTGACAAAAGAACCGTCCCCTTGTCACACCGGCTCCCTGGCAACACACCTTTTTATTCCTTCTCCTGATACTCCGCGTCCAGGGCCGCTTCCTCTCTGGCCTTCACCTTTCTTCTGTGCCTCTTGGCCAGGGCCGCTATGACGGCCGCCGCCGCGCCCACCAGGACGACTATGACCAGGATCACCGGCAGGTACACCACAAGGCCCTGGAACAGGTTCTTGAAGAATCTCCCCACGCTGTTCAGGGTGGCCATAAAGCCGTCGCCCATCTGCTGCCAGTAGGAGCGGTACGGCTCCGTGGCCTTCTTCAGCTCCTCCACCTCCCACACGGTGAGGGTGACGGTGCTGTAGTCCACCTGATTTTGCCAATTGCGCAGGGTGGACTCCAAAGACTCCATCTCATAGCGCACCTGGGACAGGCGGGACTCGATCTCGATCATCTCCCCCACACTCTGGCACTTCTCCAGCATGTCCATGAGCCGCTCCTGCTCGATCCGGTAGCTGTCCGCCCGGGCCTGTACGTCGTAGTAGCGCTCCGTGATGTTTTCCATGTAGGTGTAGGAGTTCAGCACGTTCCCGATGCCGCCGACGCCATCGCACAGGTCGTTTAGGGACTCCGCCGGCACGCGGATGACAAATTCCGCCCTGCGCAGGGATGTCCTGCCGTAATAATCGTCGCCGTAACTGCGCCCCGAGACTCTGGAGGACTCCAAAAACGCCCCGTACCGGGTGAGCATGTCCTGCACGCCCTGGACGGTGTCGTCAAACTTCACCGTCTCCAGGGTGATCTCCGCAGAGTAGATGAGCTTCTCCGCCAGGCCCGTCTGGGGCGCCACCACGTCCAGGCCCTCCGACTCGCCGCTCCAGTCGTCGGAATAGTCCCCCTTCTCGTCCGGGGGCGATTCCGGCACGTCGTAGCTGTCCTCGGAGGGGGCGAAATCCGCGTTGAGGTCTTCCCCCTTCCACCCCGAACCTGCGGCGCAGGATGTGAGCGTCAGGGCCAGCGCGAGCAGCACTGCCAATACCGTAAGCTTTCTTTTCATGGGTCTTCCTCCTTCTTCATTTTGGTTTCATCCTCATGTTCTTTTGACTGTTTAAAGAAGGAAAAAGTTCCACGGATTCCGGCCTTCGCGCAGATTTATTTTATCCCCCGGCCCTTTCTCACGCCTCAAAAGACGGCGGAAGCGCCCAGCTCCTCCTCGATCCGGAGAAGCCGGTTGTATTTCGCCGTCCGCTCCCCCCGGCAGGGGGCGCCCGTCTTGATGTTGGCGGCGTTCACCGCCACGGAGAGATCGGCGATGGTGGTGTCCTCCGTCTCGCCGGAGCGGTGGGAGACCACCACGGTAAAACCGGCGGCGCGGGCGGTCTCCACGGCCTCCAGGGTCTTTGTCAGCGTGCCGATCTGGTTCATCTTGATCAGCACCGCGTTGGCACAGCGCCGCCGGATGCCCGTTTTGATCCTCCCGGCGTTGGTGACGAAGAGGTCGTCCCCCACCAGCTTCACCCGGTCCCCCAGGGCCTCCGTCAGACTCTGCCAGCCGTCCCAGTCCTCCTCCCCCAGGCCGTCCTCAAGGGAGTAGACGGGGTAGCGCTCCGTGATCCCCCGCCAGTAGTCCACGATCTCCCGGGAGTCCATCCGTGTCCCCCGCTTGGGCAGGAGGTATCCCCCCTCCACGGCCCAGCCGCTGGCGGCGGCGTCCAGGGAGAACATAAAGTCCCGCCCCACGGTGTACCCGGCGGAGCGGACGGCCTCCTCCAGGAGCTTCAGGGCCTGTTCGTCGGACTCTAAGTTGGGGGCGTAGCCCCCCTCATCCCCCACGCCGGCCCCCTTCACGAGCCGGCCCAGCACATAGTAGACCTCCGCGCACCAGCGCACCGCCTGGGAGAGGCTCCCGGCCCCCACGGGGACGAGCATGAATTCCTGGATGTCCAGGCTGTTCCCCGCGTGGACGCCGCCGTTCAGCACGTTCATCATGGGCATGGGCAGCCGCGCTGCCCCCACGCCCCCCAGATAGCGGTACAGCGGCAGGCCCAGATGTGCCGCCGCCGCCCGGGCCGCGGCCACGGAGGCCGCCAGAACGGCGTTGGCCCCCAGACGGGACAGGTTATCCGTCCCGTCCAGATCCCGGAGCGCTCTGTCGATCCCCGGCTGGTCAAGGGCGTCCATCCCCCGCAGGGCCTCCCCGATCTCCCCGGACACGGCCCCCGCCGCGGCCAGAACGCCCTTCCCGGCGTACCGCTCTCCCCCGTCCCGGCGCTCGTGGGCCTCGTATTTCCCGGTGGACGCCCCGGAGGGCGCCGCCGCCAGCCCCACGGTGCCGTCCTCCAAAAGCACCTGCGCCTCCACCGTGGGATTCCCCCGGGAGTCCAATATCTCCCTGCCCGTTACCCTTTGGATCTTCACCATAAAGACCTCCTGAAAGTAGATTGCCCCGCTTCTCCAAATTTGGGGCCGTTTTCACCGGTAGTATGCCTCCTCCGCCCGGAAATATCAGACCCCAAAGGGAAAATCCCGCCCCTGTAAAGGGGCGGGACATGTGACGCCGGGGTATTCCCCGGAGGGGGAAATCGTCCCCGAAGGGAAAAGGGTGTCCGCCCCAAAGGGCGGACGGGGTTATTTACTTTCTCCTCTTTTGTGTTGGCAAAAGAGGAGAAAGGTACAAATGGAACCCCTTTTAAAAACGACCGGTCAGGGGGCTTAGGCCCCCTACTGGAGAAACCCCCGGGGAATCCCCCGGGGGTTTTCTGGACGAATGGGCTGTTGCTGCCACCCGGTGGTGCGTCGCGCTCTTTAGATTGGGCCGGTGGGACAAAGCTTTGATTGTTCGCTTTGATCTATTCCCCAACAAGCCTGTTTTTATCGCATAAACCCATGTAATGCCATTTTAACCGGCTCAATATCTATGACGCTATCCCTCATTGTCTGCTGATACAAGTGGCGTTGGATTCCCAGAACATGATGTGAATAAGGAGTATCCTCAAACCATTTTTCAAAACACCTTATGAAATCCGGCGATTCTTTCTCGCTTCCATAGACGCCGATGATAAAAAGTCTCTCCGCAAAGGAACTATATTCATGTTCACGGTGCATGAAAAAGTCTTGGCCTCTTTCGTTAAAGCCGAAATATAGGGAGGAAGGATTTCCGCAATACATCGGAACAAGCAGAATTACTTTTTCGTAGCTCTTAAAACTGCTATAAAGGCGGTAGACATCATCGTCCCGATATCTGCATTGTGTTTTGAAACACTCATAACCGCAATTTCTGCACCCATGCGTGTTCAAATCCATATAATAGATCACCTTGTCATGCGGTGCCTTTATAAAATCAATAATCTGAGCGCAATTACCGGTTTTTCTTGCTGAGAAAGAAACGAATAATCTCATTTTATACCTCGTTAACCATCAATTGCCGAACAGTCGTCCACTTGACATTTAGCATTATACCACTGAGATGTGGAGAAATCTACTGTCTGTTAATGACTCACAAGAACCGACAGCTTTAAAAGGAGTCCGCCCGAAGGGAGGGGAGGAGCGTCGCCGGGAAGCCGGTGTAACACGGGGACGGTTCCTTAGTCACACCAGTGTGCGCACTGGTGGTACAAAGAAACCGTCCCCGCTGTCCCACCTCCTCAGAAGACGGACAAGTCCCCGACCCGCACCCCCAATCCAAATATTTTTTCCAAGGACATGTGCCTTGGAAAAAATCCTTCTTGCCGCGCAAGTGTGCGGCCCTCCGGGCCGTGCGCGCAGCGCGGCAGCAGAAAAGGCCCACTCGAATTCCGCGCAATTCGAGTGGGCCTTTCCGCACGCGTCCTATTGGCATTGGAAGGCCTTCAGGCCTTCCAAGCCAGCCTCCGTCCCCCTTGGCAGGAAAAGGATTTTGGGTTCTCGTCAGAGAACCCAAAATCCTTTTCCGCCAGACTCTTTCCCCTTTCAGATTGCCGCAAAGCCCTTCTCCAAATCGGCAATGATGTCGTCGATATGCTCGGTGCCGATGCTGAGACGGATGGTGCTTTGCGTGATCCCCTGGTCGGCAAGCTCCGCCTCCGAAAGCTGGCTGTGGGTGGTGGAGGCCGGGTGGATGACCAGGGACTTCACGTCCGCCACGTTGGCCAGGAGGGAGAAGATCTCCAGGCTGTCGATGAACCGGAAGGCCGCGTCCTTGTCGCCCTTTATCTCGAAGGTGAAGATGGAGCCGCCGCCGTTGGGGAAGTATTTCTTGTAAAGCTCATGCTGGGGGTGATCCGGCAGGCTGGGGTGGTTGACCTTTGCCACCTTGGGGTGGTTTGCCAGGTACTCCACCACCTTCTTCGTGTTCTCCGCGTGGCGCTCCAGGCGCAGGGACAGCGTCTCGATGCCCTGAAGGAGCAGGAAGGCATTGAAGGGGGAGATCGTCGCGCCGGTGTCCCGGAGGAGAATGGCGCGGATGTAAGTGACGAAGGCCGCCGGCCCCACCGCGTCCGCGAAGCTTATGCCGTGGTAGCTGGGGTTTGCCTCCGCGATGGGGGCGTACTTGCCGCTGGCCTTCCAGTCGAATTTGCCGGAGTCCACGATGATGCCGCCCAGGGTCGTGCCGTGGCCGCCCAGGAACTTGGTGGCGGAGTGAACCACGATGTCCGCCCCATGCTCGATGGGCCGGATAAGGTAGGGGGTGCCGAAGGTGTTGTCGATGACCAGGGGGATGCCGTGGGCGTGGGCGATCTCCGCCACCGCATCGATGTCCGGGATGTCGGAGTTGGGGTTGCCCAGGGTCTCGATGAAGATGGCCTTTGTGTTGGGCCGGATGGCCGCCGTCACCTCGTAGAGGTTGTGAATATCCACAAACGTGGTCTCCACCCCGTAGAGGGGCAGGGTGTGGGCCAGCAGGTTGTAGCTGCCGCCGTAGATGGTCTTCTGGGCCACGATGTGGTCGCCCTTTTGCGTCAACGCCTCGATGGCATAGGTGATGGCCGCTGCGCCGGAGGCCACAGCCAGAGCGGCGACGCCGCCCTCCAGGGCCGCGACGCGCTTTTCTAACACTTCCTGGGTGGAGTTGGTGAGCCGGCCGTAGATGTTGCCGGGATCGGCAAGGCCGAAGCGGTCGGCGGCGTGCTGGCAGTTGTGGAAAACGTAGCTGGTGGTCTGATAGATGGGCACCGCCCGGGAATCAGTGGCGGGGTCGGCCTGCTCCTGACCCACATGGAGCTGAAGGGTCTCAAAACGGTATGTAGACATGTTCTTGATCCTCATTTCTTTAAAAATTAAATTTGACTGTTGTTTCGCCGCTTGATCTGAGGATCACATTCGTCCGAATCGAAAGTTCGCCCGCAGCTGGGGCAGAAGCTTGAAGGTCATGGTTCCGTCCTCCTGTATTTTCCTATCATACCGGTAGGTTGATTGGGATTATACCACGTTCTCCCGCGTCTGTCAACACCGCGCAGCGACTTTTTCAAGGTTCCCCGGCGGCCGGGGACTTGAATCCCTACTTTCCCCGTTGTATAATATGTAAATAACGCGCCGGTCTGTGAAAAACGCATCTTTTGCCGGGCGCGCACTTCATCCCCCTGGCGGGGAAATTTCAACGGGAGGCCTCAACTATGCTGATATCCACAAGAGGACGCTACGCCCTTCGGGTGATGGTGGATCTGGCCCAGTGCCGGTCGGAGGATTACGTTCCCCTGAAGCTCATCTCTCAGCGGCAGGGGATCTCGGAAAAATATCTGGAGAGCATCATCAAGCTCCTGGTCAAGGCCCGGTTTTTAAGCGGCCTGCGGGGCAAGGGCGGCGGGTACAAGCTCACCCGGCCGCCGGAGCAGTACACCGTCTACCAGATCCTGTCCCTGACGGAGGACTCCCTGGCGCCGGTGGCCTGTCTCTCCCCGGACGCCGCCGCCTGTCCCCGCTCCTCCAGGTGCCCCACCCTCCCCGTGTGGCAGGGGCTTGACCGGGTGATCCGGGACTACCTTTCCGGCGTCACCGTGGCCGACCTGATGGACGGCGGCGCCTGCAGCGTGTGACCCGGAAAAATTTTTTCAAAATATTACGCCAGTCGTATTGACAACACCATAAGACTGTGGTAATATGCTATCGGATCCATACTACCGCGGTAACATGAAAGGGGCATTGACATGGACGTAAAACTGTTTGATTCGGAGCTGAAGGTGATGAAGGTGCTGTGGCGTGAGGGCGATGCCACGGCCAAGCACATCTCCGACGTGCTGACGCAGGAGGTGGGCTGGAACATCAACACCACCTACACCCTGATCCGGCGCTGTATCGCCAAGGGCGCCATTGAGCGGCGGGAGCCGGGCTTTCTGTGCCACCCGCTGATCTCCAAGGCCCAGGTTCAGGAGGCCGAGACGGAGGAGTTCATCAACCGGATCTACGACGGCTCCGCGGACAGTCTGTTTGTGGCTCTGCTGGGAAAGAAAAAGCTGTCCGAACAGCAGATCCGCCGTCTGCGTGAGATCGTGGACGAGTCGGAGTGAGGGGGCACAAAATGGAGATGCTGAAAATGAGTCTCGCCGGCGGGATCCTCATCGCCCTGATCGTGCTTATCAGGGCCGTGGGCCTCAACCGCCTGCCAAAGCGGCTCTTCCCGGTGCTGTGGTTCGTGGTGGCCCTCAGGCTGCTTCTGCCGGTGTCTCTCCGCCTGCCGGAGGGGGTTTCCCGCCGGGTGGAACAGGCCGTACCGGTTCTGGAGCGGGTCCAGACCGCCGTCTCGGATCTCTCCGGCCCCGGATTTGCCGCGCCGGCGGAGCCGTCAGACCCGGCCTCGCCGGAGGGGCCGTCAGACCCTGCCGCTCCCGTGGGGACAACCTCTCCCGTGGGGCAGGAGGAGGGCCAGGCGCCGGGCCGGAGGGTCCTTCGCGTCCTGGCCGCCGTCTGGGCGGCGGGGGCGCTGGCGCTGGCGGCGTATTTCCTGACCACGGCGCTTATGGGATACCGGGAGTTTGCCACATCCGTGCCGGAGAAGAACGGCTATGCCGTCCTGTGGCTCTACCGCCACCGGCTTCGCCGCCGCGTGGAGATCCGGTCCCTGCGGGGTCTGCCCTCGCCGCTGACCTACGGGATCGCGCGGCCCGTGATCCTGGTGCCGGAGGACTTTGACTGGAGCGATGAGGACTCCGCCGGATTCATGCTGTACCACGAGTACACCCACATCCGCCGGTTCGACGCGGCGGGGAAGATGCTGATGACGGCGGCGCTGTGCCTGCACTGGTTCAATCCCCTGGTGTGGGTGATGGCCGCCCTCTACAGCCGGGATGTGGAGCTGTCCTGCGACGAGGCCGTTTTGCGCCACTACGGCTCCGGCCGCCGCCGGGACTACGCCGCGGCCCTGATCGGGATGGAGGAGCGGCGCAGCCTTCCCGCCCCTTTCGGAAGCTTTTTCAGTAAAAACGCAGCTGAAGAAAGGATTCGTGCCATTATGAAATTTAATAAAAAATCTTTCCTCGTCCTGGCCCTGGCCCTCGTGCTGGCCTTGGCCGGAGCCGTCACCGCCTTCGCCGTGACGGCGGACAGAGCGGAAAACGCGCCTCCCGCAAGCGGAAGCGATGAGAACACACCCGACACACCCGATACACCTGACACACCCGACACCGCCGGCGCCCCTGGGGAGGGGGACAGCGCCGGGACGCCGGACACGCCCGATGACGACGCCCGGCAGGCGTACTACCGGGACGATACCCTTGGCATCACCCTGGCGTTCCCCGCCCGGTGGCAGGAGCTTATCACGCTGTCCGGCGGCATGACCTGGGAGGGCTTTCTGTCGGATCGGGTCGACCCCGTCCCCTGCGTCAGGATCGACCTCCGGGAGGACGTCTACCACGTCCCGCCCACCCAGGAAGTGGACGGCTTCGTGGCGGACAACGCCGTGGCGTACATCTACCTGCGCCCCGAAAAGGTCTCCGGCCCGGAGAGGGACTCCGGCAGCAGCGCGGTTTTGGCCCGGCTGGATAACGGCGACAGCGTGGTGTGCTTCATGCCCATGACGGCAAAGCTGAGCTACACCGGTGCGGTCTATAACGCCTATGACACGGTGGAGAAGGACATCACCGCCGGGGAACTTACCGTAACCGAGATCTCCGCCGCTTACGGCACAGCGGAGAAGGTCGTCACCGCCGGGGAAACCGCCGTGAGCGGAACCTCCGCGCCCTCCGCCTTTGAGGCCAGCGGGTACAGCACCCTGTGGGCGATGGATCACGCGGAGGAGCTTTCCGACCGGGAGCTGCTCTTCTTCGCCTCCCGGGCCGACGGCGCCCCCGCCGAAGAAGCGGGACGCGAGCTGGCCCGGCGGTTCGAGGCCGATCCCCAGGGGCTTTTGGGCGCGCTGGCGGAGGAGCCGGACGCGGAGATCACAAAACGGGCCATCGTACTCCTGGAAGATGAGTGGATCATAGGGGGGAACCCCAACCCCCTGGACGGCGTCTCGACGCTTGACCTGACAGACGCGCAGCGGCAGATCCTGGCCAAACTCGCCGCGCTGTACGATTATGACAGGGCACAAAACCCCTCCTGGTTCCCGCAATGAAATGAGATAAATCGACATGCGGGCAGGGAGAAGTGAGCAAGGAAAAGGAAATAGAGAAGCGGGCGGGGTCATCCCCGCCCGTGAAGCAGTCAATGGCGAAAGCCGCGGCAAGACAGAGGTCGAGCCGCGGCTTTTGCTATTTTGTTGTGTCGTCCAGGGCCGCCGGAATATCCGCGTACCCATATAGCAAGCGCCGGAACTCAACGATGTTATCATAGACCACATAAAACGCCGCGTAGTTTTTAACATTCAGCCGAAAGTAAGGCCGGGGGCGCGGGTACTTCGACGGGTACGGCGCTGTTGCCTCGGGATATTCCGTGACGGATTGAACAGCTTTTTCAAGCTCGCGCAAAAAGCTGTCCGCCGCCACGGGATTACCCAGCTTTAACAGCATATAGTCGAGTATTTCGGTAAGATCCCTGTCAAAGCCCGGTGTATACACAAGCTTATATGCCACGGATCCTCGCCCTCGCTTTGGAAAATACCTCCTCGTGGGTCAGGCGCCGGGGATCCGCCGCCGCCTCACGGTCGGCCTCGTCCAGGGCCGCCTCTATGGGATCCACAGTTATTTCAAAGGGAATGCGGCGCTCCCGGATGACCGCCTTGGCAAAAATATTCACCGCCGCAGACGCATTCAAGCCCATCTGGGCACAGTATGCGTCAAAAAGTCTCTTGACTTCCTCGTCCATGCGCACACTGAGCGTAGTTTGGCCCATTTTGTCACACACCTCCAAGTATAATTTCTAATATTTTAATACATTGTCACACAGATGTCAACAGGAATGCTTTAAAACCGGCGTCCTCGGAGGTTATCGAAACACGGGTCGCCGTGGGCAGCGACCCCTACAATGGGGAGGAACGGGTCGGGGGATTGCCCGTTGACCGGAGGCCTTTGCCCGGCGTTACAGAGGGATGGTTCTTTTCGTCGTCGCGAAAGCCGCTTAACCTCGCCGCGACGAGAGCGTGACGGCTCAGGCGCAGGCTTTGCTCCTCCTCTCCCCACGCAATCACGATTGCGTGGGGCCCCTGTGACAAAAACTTTCCCTCAGTCCCGTCCTCTGAGTAGATGGAACAGCGGGGACGGTTTCTTTGTACCACCAGTGCGCACACTGGTGTGACTAAGGAACCGTCCCCATGTCCCACCGGCCCAATCTAAAGGGCGCGACGCGCCACTGGGTGGCTCATCGCGCCCATTCGTCCAGAAACCCCCGGGGGATTCCCCGGGGGTTTCTCCAGTAGGGGGCCTAAGCCCCCTGACCGGTCGTTTTTAAAAGGGGTTCCATTTGTCCCTTTCTCCCTTTTGACGAAATCAAAAGGGAGAAAGGTAATCGCCCCCGTCCGCCCTTCGGGCGGACACCCTGCGGCGGTTAGTCGATCAGGCTCTTCCCCGTCATCTCAACCGGCTTCTCAATGCCCATCAGCTCCAGCATTGTGGGGCAGATATCCGCAAGGCGTCCGTCGTGGAGCTTCGTCCCCTCCGGGGCGCCCACAATAAAGAAGGGCACGGGGTTTGTGGTGTGGGCGGTGTGGGGCGTTCCGTCCTCGGCGATCATCTTGTCGGCGTTGCCGTGGTCGGCGGTGATGAGGCACAGGCCCCCCGCCTTGAGAACGGCATCCACCACCTTGCCCACGCACTCGTCAACGGTCTCCACGGCCTTCACGGCGGCGTCAAACACGCCGGTGTGTCCCACCATGTCGCAGTTGGCGAAGTTGAGGATGATGGCGTCGTACTTGCCGGACTCGACGCGCTTGACGCACTCGTCCGCCACCTTCCGGGCGCTCATCTCCGGGATCAGGTCGTAGGTGGGGAACTCCTTGGGGGAGGGGATCAGCGCCCGGTCCTCCCCGTCGTAGACCTGCTCGGTGCCGCCGTTGAAGAAGAAGGTGACATGGGCGTACTTCTCCGTCTCGGCGATGCGCAGCTGCTTCATGCTCCGCTTGGCCAGGATCTCCCCGAAGGTATTTTTCAGATCCTCCGGCGGGAAGGCCACGGTCACGTTGGGCATGGAGGCGTCGTACTGGGTGGTGCAGACATATTTCACCGGGAAGAAGCCGCGCTTGCGCTCAAACCCCTGGAAATCGGGGTCCACAAAGGTGCGGGTGATCTCCCTGGCCCGGTCAGGCCGGAAGTTGGTGAAGATAACGGAGTCCCCGGGCTTTACTGTGCCCTCCGGATCGCAGACAGTGGGGACGACAAACTCGTCCGTCACGCCGGCGTCGTAGCTGGCCTGCATGGTGTGGACGGGGTCCAGGTCGATGTTGCCCTCCCCGCAGACCATAGCGTTGTAGGCCTTCTCCACCCGGTCCCACCGGTTGTCCCTGTCCATCGCGTAGAAGCGCCCGGCGATCGTGGCGATCTTGCCCACGCCGATCTGGGCGCACTTGGCCACGCACTCCTCGATATACTCCTTGCCGGAGCTGGGGGGCACGTCGCGGCCGTCCATAAAGCAGTGGAGGTAGACCTTGGACAGGCCCCGGCGCTTGGCCATCTCCAAAAAGGCCCAGGTGTGGGTGTTGTGGCTGTGGACGCCGCCGGGGGACATGAGGCCGAACAGGTGCAGAGCGCCGCCGGAGGCCTTGGCCGCGTCCATCGCCTCTATATACGCGGGATTTTCAAAGAAGCTCCCGTCCCGGACGGCGACGGTGATGCGAAGAAGGCTCTGGTACACGATGCGGCCCGCGCCGATGTTGGTGTGGCCCACCTCGCTGTTTCCCATCTGCCCGTCGGGCAGGCCCACGTCCTCGCCGCTGGCCTGGAGCCGGCAGATGGGGCTTTGCGCGATGAGCCTGTCCAGGTTGGGGCGCTTGGCGGCGGCAATGGCGTTGATCTTCGGATCCGGCGTGTCGATGCCGAACCCGTCCATGATAATTAAGGTAACGGGTCTTTTCATAAACTTCTCTCCATTCAAAATTCCGGGGTACGCCGGATCCCGTGTCCGGGATGTTCTCCCGTCACTCCTGGCAGGCCGCCATGATGATGGAGGAGAACTTCTCCGGCACCAGGCTGGCGCCGCCGATCAGGCCGCCGTCAATATCCGGCTGGGCCAAAAGCTCCTCGGCGTTGCTCTCGTTCATGGAGCCGCCGTACAGGATGGGCACAGCCCTGGCCAGGCGGGCGCCGTACAGGCCGCGGATCACCGCACGGATGTGGCGGTTGACCTCCTGGGCCTGCTGGGCGGTGGCGGTGTTCCCGGTCCCAATGGCCCAGATCGGCTCATAAGCGATGACGACGCGGCGGATCCTCTCCTCCGGAACACCGGCCAGAGCGGCCCTCACCTGGTAGCTGATCAGCTCCTCGGTCAGGCCCATCTCCCGCTGCTCCGCGGTCTCCCCCACGCAGATGATGGGGCGCAGATCCGTGTCAAGGGCGGCGTGTACCTTCTTATTCACGGTGATGTCCGTCTCCCCGAAGTACTGGCGGCGCTCGGAGTGGCCGACGATCACATACTTCACGTTCAGATCCCGGAGCATCTCGCCGGAGACCTCGCCGGTGTAGGCCCCGGAGGCGTACTGGCTGAGGTTCTGGGCGCCCAGGCTGATCCGGCCGTTCCAAAAGGCCCTGTACGCCACGGTCAGGTGGCTGAAGGGGGCGCAGATCACGGTCTCACACCACTTGCAGCGGACGGTCAGGTCGCGGATCTTCTCCACAAACGCCTTCACATCCGAGGGCTTGGTGTTCATTTTCCAGTTTCCGGCAATAATTACCTTGCGATATTTTCTGTTCATGTGCCGCTCTCCTTATTTGTCGAGCAGGCACGCAACGCCCGGCAGCTCTTTGCCCTCCAAAAACTCCAGGGACGCGCCGCCGCCGGTGGAGATGTGGGTGATCTTGTCGGCAAAGCCCAGCTGCTCGCAGGCCGCCGCGCTGTCGCCGCCGCCCACGATGGAGATGCAGTCGGAATCGGCCAGGGCATGGGCCACGGCGATGGTTCCGGCGGCCAGGGTGGGATTCTCAAACACGCCCATAGGCCCGTTCCACACAACGGTCTTGGCCTCCATAACGGCCTTGGCAAAGATCTCCCGGGTCTTCTCGCCGATGTCGAGACCCATCTTGTCCGCGGGGATGGCGTCGGAGGGGACGGTCTCCACATCCACAGGCCCGTCAATGGGATCGGGGAAGGAGGCGGCCACAACGGTGTCCACAGGCAGCAGAAGCTTGACGCCGCGCTCCTCGGCCTTGGCCATCATGTCCTTGCAGTAGTCCAGCTTGTCGCTGTCTAAGAGGGAGGTACCCACGGACAGGCCCTTGGCAGCCAGGAAGGTGTAGGCCATACCGCCGCCGATGATCAGGGTGTCCACCTTCTCCAGCAGGTTGGAGATGACGTTCAGCTTGTCGGAGACCTTGGCGCCGCCCAGGATAGCCACGAAGGGGCGGTCGGGGTCGGCCAGGGCCTTGCCCATGACGCCCAGCTCCTTCTCAATGAGGAAGCCGGAGACGGCGGGCAGATAGGCGGCCACACCGGCGGTGGAGGCGTGGGCGCGGTGTACGGCGCCGAAGGCGTCGGACACATAGACACCGTTCTCACCGGCCAGGGCGGCCAACTTCTTCACAAACTCGGGGTCGTTCTTGGTCTCGCCCTTCTCAAAGCGGGTGTTCTGGAGGAGCATGATCTCCCCGCCCTTCAGGGCGGCGGCCTTGGCCTGGGCGTCGGGGCCGACAACGTCGCCGGCCAGGATCACGTTCTGACCCAGAAGCTCAGAGAGCCGCTTGGCCACAGGCTCCATGCACAGGGCCTCCAGGGACTTCTGCCACTTGGCCTCGGTGAGATCCTCGGGGGCCTTGCCCTTCTCGGCCTGTTTCTTGGCCCATTTATCAAAGCTGGGCTCGGGTTTGCCCAGGTGAGAGCAGGCGATGACGGCGCAGCCCTGCTCAAGAAGATACTTGATGGTGGGGACGGCGGCCACGATGCGCTTGTCGCTGGTGATGACGCCCGCCTTCAGGGGGACGTTGAAATCGCAGCGCAGCAGCACTTTTTTGCCGGCCAGATCGATGTCACGGACTGATTTCTTGTTGTAGTTCATGGTTCTTCTCCTATCTTAAAAATTTTATGATAAACCCAAATGGGAAAATGCGCGAATTTCACCCGCCGCGGGCCATGCTCCCCGTGCCGCTCAGGCCGGGAAAGCCCTGCTGTCTCAATGCCTCATAGCACAGCACCGCCACGGAGTTTGCCAGATTCAGGCTCCTGGCGTCCTCCCGCATGGGGATGCGCACGCACCTGTCAAAATACCTCTCCCGGAATGGTGCGGGAAGCCCCGCCGTCTCCTTTCCGAAGACAAGCCAGCACCCGTCCCGGTAGGCCGCCTCGTGGTAGCTCCTGGGCGCCTTGGTGGTGGCCAGCCACAGGTCGTCCCCGCCGTGCCTCTCCAAAAACTCCTCCAGAGAGTCGTATACCGTGATGTCCACCATCGGCCAGTAGTCCAGCCCCGCCCGCTTCACGGCCCGGTCGGAGATATCAAACCCCAGGGGCCTGACCAGATGGAGCCGCGATCTGGTGGCGGCGCAGGTACGGGCAATATTGCCGGTGTTCATGGGGATCTCCGGCTCCACAAGGACGATATTGACCATCCGGCCCCATCACCTCATTTCATCACTGTCCGTACTTACTTTCTTATTTTATTCCTTCTTTGCCGGACTTTCAAGTGAATTTGTTTATTTTTCCTTGGCTTTTTTCGATTTGTGATAATTGACAAAAAGATAACGAATTCAGGCGGGCGATATTATCCATTCTTTTTTCCGAAAAGAAGGAAAAATGGTGTGGAGGCTGGGCGTCCACACCATTTCAGCTTGTCAAAAAAACGACATCCCTATTTCCCCGGCGGCATGTGCGTCGGGAAAAGTCCCCTACGCGGCACAAGCGTGCGCCCGAGGGGTGTGCGCGCAGGGCCGCGGCAGGAAAATCACTCCTGGGGTCCGCCCACGGTGTCTACGGTGTCCTCGTAGATCTTCCGGGCCTCGTCCGCGGCCTCCTCGGCCATATCCGCGGCTTCCTCGGCCTCATGCTCTACGGTGTCCTCCACCTCGTCCACGATGTGGTCGGCCTCGGTCTCCTCGGTCTCTACCTCGACCTCGACCTCCGGCTCCGCCTCCAGCTCATCGATCTGCGCCTGCTTGGTCTCGATGAGAGAAAGCCCCTCCTCCAGGGCGGCGACGGTTCCGGCGAAGTCGGGATCGGTCTGGCCGGCGTACTTCTCGTAGTAGAGCCTGCCAAGCTCGGCGTACTTGTCCTTCAGGGCGGAGCGCTCCGCGGCGATCTCCACGTTGAGCTTGGCCTTCTTGGCCGCCGCCTGGGCCTTGCCGGAGAGGTTCTTGGCCGCGTCGCCGGACTTGCTGGCCACGTCCTTGGCGAACACCGTGGTCTTCTCCACCACGGTGCTGGCGGTGTCGGTGATCTTCTTCTTCAGACTTTCAAAATCAAAGCTTGCCATAATAAATACCTCCGTTATCTTATTTTTGCCGGTAAAGGTTCGCCCTTTACGGAATGTAACCGTTTTGCGCCCCCGGAGAAGCTCCCGCAGCGGTTCCAGGGCCCGGTCAAGCTCCCTGTCCTCCATCGGATCCCTCCTCTGTGCCGCCGCTCTTATCCTCCGGCCCGCCGTCCTGCGTCCCGCTCTCCTGGGGCTGGGCGTTCTCCGCCGGGGCGTCCTGCGCCGGGGCTGTCTCCACCGAGCCCTCCGCCAGGGCGCGGACACGGTTTACGAACATCCTGGCCGGATCCGGGCGGCGTCTGCACCTATTATACAATAGGATGGCCGCGGATGCAATAAGAAGAATGAAAGAAACAAGCTGACTTACCCGGATGGAGGTGCCCCACAGGTACAGGCTGTCCGTGCGCAGGCCCTCGATGAACATCCGGCCCATGCCGTACCAGGCCAGGTAGATGAGGAACATCTGCCCGTCGTAAGTCCGGTGTCTCTTGGAATAGAAGTGCATGAAGATAAAGCCCACCAGGTTCCACAGGGACTCATAGAGGAAGGTGGGGTGGACGGCGTAGGACTTGCCGGAGGGCAGCGTCAGCACCATGCGGCAGAAGATGTCCGTCTCGTAGCCGAAGGCCTCCCGGTTCATAAAGTTCCCCCAGCGCCCCAGGATCTGGCCGATGAGGAAGCCGAAGCACGCCATATCCAAAAAGGCCAGCAGGGACAGCTTCTTCCACCGGCAGTAGATGACCGTGGCCAAAATCGCCCCGGCCAGGACGCCGTACATCCCCAGTCCCCCCTGCCAGATATAGAGGACGGAGACGGGGTCGTCCCGGAACAGATCCCAGTGGAAGGCGCAGAAGTAGATCCTGGCGCAGATGACGGCCAGGGGCACCCCCAGGAGGATCACGTCAAACACGTTGTCGGCCGTGAGGCCGAACTCCCCGGCGCGTTTGGAGCAGTACAGCACCGCCAGCAGAAAGGCGGTGGCGATGATCAGGCCGTAGAAGTGGATCTTCAGCGGCCCCAGGGTGAAATAGGACGGAGGGTTGATGGCCCAATCCCCCAGCATGGGGAAGGATATGGACGCCTCCGGCAGACTTTGCGGCATGGAAAATTACCTCTCTTTTCTGTTGATAACGGAGACAGCCATCCTGTCCTGGGTCAAATATTCCCCCAGGAAGCCCCGGATGTCGTCCCCGGTGATCCCGTCCAGAACGGACAGGGTGTCAAAGTAGTCATAGCCGGAGAAATCCCCGGCGGCCGTGTTGTAGCAGATGCTGTCAAAGGAATTCATGGCCCGGATGCACGACCCCAGCACGGTTCTCTTCTGCCTGTCCAAAAAGGCCGGGTCGATCCCGGAGGCGGCGAGGGCCGCGGCCTCCTCCAGCACCCGCAGGCAGACCGTCCGGGCGTTTTTCGTCTCCCCCCCGAAGGTGAGGTGGGAGTACCCGGCGGCGTTTTCAAAATCTCCCCCGAAGGTCTCGTTGATCAGCCCCTGGCTGTAAAGCCGCTGGTAGAGGGGAGAGGAGGTCCCCAGGAGGACGTTGAGGGCCAGGGATGCGGTCAGCTCAAATTTCACACTCTCCGTCCCCGTAAGACCCCCGGCCGTCTTGACGCCGGCCAGGAACATGGGGGCGCCCACGTCCATCTCGCGCTCGCTGTCCACCCGGACAGGCGCCGGCCCCTCCTCCGGCCGCTCCCGCCGGGCCGCCGGAAGGGACTCCGCCGGGAAGAGCCGCTCCGCCGTGTCCCGGACGCGCCGGGGGTCCTGATCCCCCACCACCACCAGGGACATGTTGGACGGGACGTAAAAGCCCCTGTGACACAGATACAGCTGCTCCGGGGTGATCTCCCGGACGCTCTCCACCGTCCCGGCCACGTTCTCCCGCAGGGGCGAGGCGGCGTACAGGTTCTCCATCAGGGAGTAATATAAGGCGTCGTCCGGGTCGTCCTGGGTCATGCGGATCTCGGAGGCGACGATCTCCTTCTCCCGCTCCACGCCCTCCGGCTCAAACACCGGGCTGTGGACGAAGTGCAAGAGAAGCTCCAGGTTCTCCTGAAAGGAGTCCACACATTCAAAGTAAAAGGCCGTCATATCCGGGGAGGTGAAGGCGTTGGCCCCGGCCCCCCGCCGGGACATCACGGTCATGGCGTCGGAGCCGTCCTCCAGCTGAAAGAGCCGGTGTTCCATCAGATGCGCCGTGCCGGAGGGGGACTCTATCAGCTCCCCGCCCAGGCGGAAGCGCCTGTCCGCGCCGCCGTAATCCACCGCCAGGAACGCCTGGGTCTTCCGGTATCCCGGCTTTCGCACCACCGTCAGGCGCAGGCCGTCCGGCAGCTCGTCCCGCCAGACCGTCTCCCCGATCCGGGGATATTCACGTCTCTTCAACATGTTCTCCCTCCGCCGTCAGGAAAAATGTGTGGGTCAGTACCGCCGCCCGGGCCACGTTCCGGACAGCCCCGGCCTCCACGGTGGAGCAGAGGGCCGCCAGCTCCTCCGGCCGGAGGTTCGTCCCGGAGACGGCCCGGTCAAGATACATGGCCTCCAGCCCCATCTGGTCGTCCAGCGAGGCGTAGATGGAGCTGACTACCGCCCTTCTGGCGGCATCCAGCTCCCACTCCTCAAGGCCGCCGTCCCCAATGGCCGCCAGCTCCCGGAGAACCCCGTCATACGTCTGGGAGAAGTCCTCCGGCCGGATCCCGGCGGAGACGAACATGGCCCCCTTCTGCCGGTCGATGAGGGAGCTGATATAGTAGCACAGGGCCATCCTCTCCCGCACGTTCAGGAAGAGCCGGGACGCCCCGGATCCCCCGAAGGCGGCGTTGAAAACCAGCATCGCCGGGTAGTCCGTCTCGTCAAAGAGCCGGTCGAACCGGAAGCCCATGACAAGCCGCCCCTGGGTCACGTCCATGACCTCCCGGACGGTCTTGGGCCTCGTCTCCCTGTCCGCCGTCAATACCTTCGTCACCGGCATGGGCCCCACGCCGCTTCTGGGCAGGGCCGCCAGAGCCTCCCGCACCACACGCTCCACACGGGACGGCTCCTCCGCCCCGCAGTAAAAGATCTCCACCGGCGCGGAGGCCAGCAGGGCCTTGTAGTGCCGGGTCAGGGTCTGGACGGACACCTTCCGCGCACCGGCCAGGGTCCCCAGCTTGCTGACGCCGTAGCTCTCCCCCCGGAACATGATCTCCGTGAGCCTCTGCCCGGCGTAGGCCCGCTTGTCGTTGATCTCCGCCTCAATATCCTCCAGGAGCTTCTCCCGCTCCGATTCCACATAGTCCGCCCTGAGCCTGCCGCCCCGTGTGGCGGGATCCAGGAGCATCTCCCCTAAGAGCATAGCCGTCTCGGACAGGATGTCCTTCCCGTCCGGCAAAAACGCCCCGTCCGGGAAGTCGGCGCAGAAGCCCACGGCCGCCGTCTCCCCCTTTTTCCGGATGGACGGCTCGATCCTGGCCCCGTAGAGGCCGTCCATCGCCGCGGCCAGGGACTCCATATCCGGAAGCCGCGCCGTCCCCCGGCGCAAAACATAGGGCAGCACGGCGTTCAACGCCGCCGTCTCCCTGGTGTGCGGCGTGAGGAGATTCACGGACAGACACCCGGTTTTGAACCGATCTGCCCGCAAGACGGTGAGATAGACCGCGTCCGTCAGACGCCGCCGCACGACCTTGTCCACCTGCCCACACCCCTTTGTTTATATTCCCGCCAAGGCCGAAAAAAATCCCCGCCAAGGCTCAGGCTAAAAGCTATGTATAGTATAGCACAGTTTCCGCAGGTGCGCAAGTCCCAAGGTGCCCGGCAATACTGGCAGAGCGGCACTGGCTTGGAAGGCCGCAGGGGGGTTCTGGTGCGGGCGGCTTTTAGCGTCTTTCCGAGCTTTTGCGTAACCCCTGCGGCCTTCCAATGCCAAGGGGGAGCGTGCGGGGACATGACCATGAATTCTGCGGAATTCATGGTCATGTCCCCTGCTGCCGCGCTGCAGCGCACGCCCAAGGGCGCACGTTTGCGCGGCAAGAGGGATTTTTTGCGAGGCAAAGCCCCGCAAAAAATATTTGGATTGGGGACGCGGGACGGAGGCCTTTGTCTTTTGAGGAGGTGGGACAGCGGGGACGGTTTCTTTGTACCACCAGTGCGCACACTGGTGTGACTAAGGAACCGTCCCCGTGTCACACCGGCTTTTCGCAAACGTCGCAGGCCCTGACCCGGCGTTACAGAGGGACGGTTCTTTTCGTCGTCGCGAAAGCCGCTTAACCTCGCCGCCACGCGAGCGTGACGGCTCAGGCGCGGGCTTTGCTCCTCCTCTCCCCACGCAATCACGATTGCGTGGGGCCCCGGTGACAAAAAAACGTCCCTCAAGTCCCGTCTTTTACGGGGGCCTGGCGGCGGTATACAGGGGAACCAATACAACACCGGTTTTCCGTAGACGCACGAGGCCCCCTGTAGGGGCCGATGACCTCATCGGCCCGGGTGGGTTGGGTGACAGAGCGGTTGCGTTAAGACGGAAAACTTTAAAATTTGCCGTAGGGGCCGCCGCCCACGGCGGCCCGTGTCGCGATGATTGAGGGCGGTATAATAAACGGGGAAAGGGCAGCGTTGTGCGTCACCGGGAAGCCGGTGTTACACGGGGACGGTTCCTTAGTCACACCAGTGTGCGCACTGGTGGTACAAAGAAACCGTCCCCTTTGTCCCACCTCCTCAGAAGACGGGAAGTTCCTCCGTCACGCCGGGTGAAGGCCTCCGGTCAACGGAAATTGCCCCGTCCTCCGCTCCCCCAATCCAAATATTTTTTCCAAGGACATGTGCCTTGGAAAAAATCCCTCTTGCCGCGCAAACGTGCGCCCTTGGGCGTGCGCTGCGGCGCGGCAGCAGAAAGACCCAACGTGAATTCCGCAGAATTCACGTTGGATCTTTCGCACGTCCCCCTTGGCATTGGAAGGCCGCAGGGGGTTACCGCCAAGGTAGGAGGGCGCGGAAACCTCCCGCGCCAGAAGGCTCCTGTGGCCTTTCAAGCCAGTTTAGCCCCCTGCGGCCTTACAAGCCAGCTCCATTTCCTGTGCCGCCCGCAGGTACCACCCCGCGGAGCCTGTATACCAGCTCCAGCCGCCCCGGCCCTGGTGGCCGGGGGCGGTGTACACGTCGGCGCAGAGGATATGCGGCTCCGTGACGTAGCGGCGCTCCTCCCGTCCCCAGGGGGACAGGGCGGACAGGAGCTTCATGGCCCGCTCCCGCTCGCCGGCCCTGTTCAGGGCCATTGCCAGCCAGACAGCGGCGTGGGTGTACTGTCCCCCGTTCTCCCGGAACCCGGGGGCGTAGGTCTTGATATACCCGGGGTTCGTGGGGCCGGAGTCGAAGGGCGGATCGAACAGCTTCACCGTCCTGGTCTCCGGCTGGAACAGCCGCTCATACGCCTGGAGCAGAGCCTCCCGACACCGGGCCTTGTCCGCCCCGGCAAACAGGGCGAAGCTCTGGGGCAGGCTGTCAAGCTCACACTCCCCGCACCCCGGCACGCCTATGGGGCGGCCCTGGTCGTCATAGGCCCGCAGATACCAGTGGCCCGTCCACGTCCCCTCCCCCGCCCGGAGAAGATCGTCGGCGGCCCGGAGGAAGGCCCGGGCGTCCTGGGCCTCCCCCTCCTTTTCGCACAGCGCCGCCAGGCGGCGGAGGGTGAGGCTCCCGAAGAAGGTGAGCCAGGTACTCTCCCCACGCCCCTCCCGGCCCAGGCCGTCAAAGCCGTCGTTCCAGTCGCCGGACAGGATGAGGGCCAGGCCGTGTGCGCCGGTGCCCCGCTCCAAAAAGAGCCGGGCGGCCCGGACGGCGTGGGCCAGGATGGTGTCCGTCTCCGCCGTGGTCTCCGGGCGCTCGTAGCGGTCCCGCTCCGTGTCCGCCAGGGGCGGGGAGGTGAGATACGCCGCCCGCTCCCGGCAGACGGCTCTGTCCCCGGTGCGCTCCACATAGCCGCACAGGGCGTAGGGCAGCCAAAGAAGGTCGTCGGAACACCTGGTGCGCACCCCCATCGGCCCCTGGGGGGTGTCGTGCCACCAGTGCATCACATCCCCCAGGGTGTACTGCCGGGCGGCCGCCAGCTTCAGCTGCTCCGCGGTGATGGCGGGGTCCGCCCCCGCCAGGGCCAGGGCGTCCTGGAGCTGATCCCGGAAGCCCACGGCCCCGCCGTTCTGGTAGAGGCCCGTCCTGGCCAGGATCCGGCAGGCGTAGGTCTGGTACGCCGCCCAGCCCCCGGCATAGGCGTCGATCTGCCTGTCCCCGGTGTGGACGCCGGCGGCGGAGACGAAGTCCGCCCACCGCCGGCGCGTTTCGGCCAGCAGGGTCTCCGCCGACTCCAGGGCGCGGCGAAGCTCCGCCTCCTCCATGCACCCGGCGGCGATCACCAGCCGCTCCCCGGCCTGAAAGCGCAGGGCGGCGCACGGCCGGGCCGCCGGCCCCTGCGTCCCGGAAAGCTCCCCCTCCGGCGGCTCATCGCCGTCGCAGGTGAAGGCCGTCACCGGCGCGGAGGCCAGGATCCGGAAGGCCGTGCCCCGGAACGGCCCGGACACGGCCCGGGTGACAAAGCTCTCCCCCTCCCGCCGGAAGAAGACGGCGGGATCCGGGGTGTTGCTCTCCCCCATTGCGGGCCTGACCCGGTAGTCCACCCCGGCACCGTCCAGGCTCCCCCGCAGCTCCAAAATCAGCAGGCGCACATCCAGCTTTTCCGGGACAAAGGCGGTGAGGCGGCTGCGGATCCCCGGCAGCTCCCGCTCCCACCGGATGAAGCCGAAGCCGGCTTCCACCGCCGTGGGGATGTCGGTGCCGTCGGCGAACAGGGAGCGGCGCTCCCCGCCGGGGAGGGTGATGGTGAGGCTCTCCCCCGGCTCCGGGTCCCCGGGGTCTGTGGGGGCGGGGGTGAGCTTCATCAGGCGTGAGTTGTCCTTCCACAGATACCCCGCGCCTGTCTCGGTCATCAGGGCGCCGAAGGTGCGGTTGGCCAGGATCTGGCTCCACCCCGCGCCGGGGAGGACGCCCCGGAGGAGTACGCGCAGCGTGCCGTCCGGCCCCAGGTCAAATTGCGGCTCCACCGAGCCGCGGATATAGGGACTGCGCTCCCCCGGCGTCCGGGCGCGGTGGGCAGGCTCGGCCTGGACGGCGTCCAGGCGCACAAAGGCGGCGGAGAGCGCCCCGAAAACCTGCCGTGAGCGGGGGTTGGCCTCCCCGATCCAGACGCCCCCCGTCTCCCCCAGGCGGCCCTCCCGGCCCGCGTTCCGCAGGGCGTCGGTGACGGCCTCACGCTGGGCGCTTCTGTAGTCGCCGCCGTCGGTGATCAGCAGCACCAGGTCAAATTCCACCCCGTTCTCCCGCAGAAACTCGTGCTGGCGCACAAGATCCGCCGCCGCGGGGATCTGCTCCTCCGACTCGATGACCGCCGCCGCCACGGGCAGCGTCCCGGAGACGCCGTACTCCCACAGGCTCTCCCGGCTGATGTGGGACAGGCTCAGATTCTCCCGGCGGGGCGGCGTCATGACCGGCCCGAAGGTCAGCGCGGGCATCAGCGTCAGGGCGCCGCGCACCTGGGAGGGCTTCATTCCCAGCATCAGGGCGGCGGCGGAGATGCGGCTGACGGCCTGGCTGTCCCTGGCGCGCAGACAGCTCTTCGCCGCGGCGGAGGCGTCCCCGGCCGTGTCCGACGGGGCCAGGGCCAGGGTGACTCTCCCCCTCCCGCCGGTGAGGGCCACGGGGATCCTGACGCACACCCGCATATCCGGGGAGGCGCGGAGCAGCTCCCCGGCGTCGGGCCTGTCGCCCCGGCGGCGGTGATTTGTCACCGTCATGGGGGCGTCCGCCGTCACCGCCAGATAGACGTCCCCCTCCCCGGGGCGGGGCCTTCTGCGCAGGGTGAGGGCATTGGCGGATACGGACGCCTCCAGCGCCAGGCGCGAGAAGGCCGGGTGGGACAGGTAGTCCTCCCGCCGCTGTAAGACCGGCTCAAAGAGGCACAGCAGCTCCGCCTCTCCCCCGTCCTGGGGGCAGGCGATCTCCACACGCCTCACCTCCCCTGCGCCGGAGGGCGGCACAAAGACGGTGAGGGCGGCGGACATCTGCCCCTCCCTCGCCCGGAAGCGGCAATAGCTGTCCGTAAGCTCGCACCGGTAAGCCACGTCTTTTTTATAGTCCGGCGCGGGGGTCAGGGGGAGGATTCGGTCCCCCTGGCGCAGGTAGAGGGCCATCCCCGTCCGCCCCTGGGGATCCGGCTCCCAGCGGGTGATGTCCAGCCCCCGCCACAGGGAGCGGACATGGCCCGTCTCGGAGCAGAGGGCGGTGTACACCCCGTTGGACAGGGGCACGCCCCGTGGCTCCAGGGCGTCCGTCTCGCAAAGCTCCTCCCGGTAGCCGGCGCTCTCCGCCCTCCGGGGCGTGGCCGGTACCTCCCGGGGCGGCTGGCGGAGGATCAGCTTCCCCGTGGGCAGGCGCTCCTCCAAAAGCTCCCGGTAGGCGGCCATGCGCACATCCGCCATAAACCGCCGGGGGAAGATGTCGTTTAAAAGCGTATTGGCCACGGCCACAAGGCTCATGCCCAGGTGGTGGGCCATAAACGTCCTGACGGGGCGGCACGTCCCGTCGGTGTAGTCCGCCGCCTCGAAAAAGCCGTACCGCCCCCGGAGGCCGGCGGCCTCCAGGCGCTTTAGATTCTTCACCGCCCCCGCCGTGTCCAGGGGCAGGGCCAGGAAGGATGAGTAGGGCGAGACCACCCGCTGCGACTCCATCCCCCGCTTCAGCGCCAGGCGCTGGACGCCGTGGGCCTTATACCGGTAGGAAAGCCCCGGGTCAAAGGCGTAGTAGGCGCTCTCGGAGATGCCCCAGGGGATCCCGGCGTGTGCCCTCTTCTGGGCGTAGAGGCAAAAGCGGGAGCTTTCGGCCAGCAGGGAGTTGTCCGGGCAGGGCAGCAGGAGGTTGGGCATCAGGTACTCAAACATCGTCCCCGTCCAGCTGGCCATGCCGGAGTACCGGTCAAGGCTCACCCGGACTCTCCCCAGCCGCCGCCAGTGGCGGCGGGGGGCCTGGCCCAGGGCCACGGCGATGTAGCTCATGGCCCGGGCCTCGCTGGCCAGCAGGTCATACCACCCCTGGCTGAGGGCGCCCCGGCTCAGGTCGTACCCGATGTGGAAAAGCCGCCTCTGCGGGTCGTACAGGGGCCGCAGATCCGTCCCGTCGCACAGCTTCCCGCACCGCGCCGCGCTGTCCCCGTCCCCCAGCTCTAAAAACCACTGGCGCAGGGCAATCAGACACCCCAGCAGGTTCCCGCTGTCCACGGCGGACACATACCCCGGCTCTAAGGGCGTGAGGGTCCGGGTGTCATACCAGTTCAGCAGATTTCCGTTCCACCGGGTCAGCTTCTCCACCGTGTCCAGCGTGTGCCGGACAAGCTCCGAGGCCTGGGCTTCAGGTATCAGCCCCAGGTCGGCCGCCGCCGCGCAGCTGAGCATGGCAAGGCCGATGTTGGTGGGGCTCGTTCGGTGGGCGCGGCCCAGATCCGGATCCGTCTGCACATTGTCCGGGGGCAGGTAGTTGTCCTCCTGGGTCAGATTCTCCTGGAAATACCGCCAGATCTCCCCGGCGCACCGGAGGAGGTAGCCCCTGTCGCCGGCGGAGACCGTCCGGGCGCGCCTGTTGTCCCGGGAGACGGCCCAGGCGTAGGCCGGGGCGGCCAGCCACAGCACCCCCGCCGCCCCCATCAGGGGGCTTGCGGCCAGGAACAGCGCCGCCGCTCCGGCTATGGGGCAGGCGGCCAGCGCCCGGTAATTCACAAGGAGCGTATTCCCGTGGCGCCGCTCCGCCTGGGAGGAGGTCACCCAGGCCAGGAGGCGGCGCTTCGTCACCGTCATGCGCACCACGGCCGTGACGGCGGCCCGGAGCTGGATCCACCCCTCCGCCGGCAGGAGCAGGAGCCGCACCGCCGCCTGGAGGATGGCCCCGCCGGGGCCGGACAGGACGGGGGACTGGAACCGCACCCGCCAGGTGCCGTCGTGGCGCAGGAAAAGCTCCCCGAAGCTGAGGAGGAGGGGCGTGAGCAGGGCCGCCAGGGCCGTCAGCACCGTCAGGAGCCTTCCCGCCGAAAGCGGGATCAGCAGGACCGCCAGGGCCGCCGCAGGCACCAGGCTCCGCCGCAGGTTGTCAAAGACCTTCCACCGGCTCAGGGGTGTCAGGGGGTTCTTCACCAGCGCCCCGGAGGCGTTTCGCACATATCTGGTACACCAGCGGATGTTCTGCCAGTCCCCCCGGGTCCACCGCTCCTGCCGGGCAAAGTACGCCGTCACCCTGCCGGGCCAGCCGTCGGTCAGCTCCGTATCGGAGACGTAGGCGCACCCCAGATACGCCCCCTCCAGGATGTCGTGGGACAGCACCGCGTTGTCCGGGAAGGTCCCCTCTAAGACCCGCCGGTACACTGGCACGTTGATGAGCCCCTTACCCATAAACGTCCCCTGGGCGAACAGATCCTGGTAGAGGTCGGAGACCGCCCCGCTGTAGGGATCGACTCCCCCCTCCCCGGCGAAGATCCGGGAGAAGTCGCTTTTTCCGGCGGCGGACAGATCCACGGCCACCCGGGGCTGGAGGATGCCGTACCCGGACACGACGCGGCCTGTTTTCTCGTGGATCACCGGCACGTTCAGGGGGTGGAGGGCCGCCCCCACCAGCTCCCGGGCCGCCCCGGCGGTGAGGCGTGTGTCCGCGTCCAGGGTGAGGATGAAGGCGCACCCGCGAAGGGCCTCCCCGTCCCCCGCCTCCGCCCGAAGGGCGCTTTTCTCCCCGGAGAGCAGTCTTGTCAGCTCCTCGATGGCCCCGCGCTTGCGCTCCCGGCCCATCCAGATCCCGTCCGCCGTGTTCAGCTCCCGATCCCGGACAAGGAGCCAGAAGCCCCCGCCGTATTTCTCATTCAGCGTCTCCACGGCGGCCCGGGCGGCGTCCAGGATCCGGCCGTCGTCCCGGTGCAGTCTCTCCGGGGACTCGGGCAGGTCAGCCAGGATGCCGAAGAGCAGATTCTCCCCGGCGTCCCGGTTCAAAAGGCGGTACTCCTCCATGAGCCGGGCGTATTTCGGCCCGTCGGACTCCCGGGTGAGCAGGGCGGAGATGACGCACAGCGTCCTGGCCCGCCCGGGGATGCCCCCCGCCAGCTCCATGCGGGGCAGTCTCGTGGGCCTTGTCACCCGCAGGAGGACAAAATCCACCGCGTTCTTCACAATCTCCGTCACGGGCAGTATCGTCAGGAGAAAGACGGCCCAGCTCCCGGCGGCGATCCCCGCCAGGAGGGCGAAGAACAGGGAGGCCACCACGTTGAGGGCGATGTACCACCCGCCCTGGCTCCTGCGCCGCTCCTCCCCCAGAGGGCGGGTGAAGATGTAGTGGCCCACATGGTTTTCCCCGCCGCTCCCCGCCAGCTCCACCGCCTTTTTGGCCGCCTCGTGCTGGGGGATGCCGGCCTTTTTGGCCACCCGGGCCACCTGTGTCCGGTAGAGGGCACGGGTGTCCTCGTCCATCAGGGGATAGATGCCGGAGGGATCGGCCCGCAGGGCTGCCTCCACCCGGTTCACCCCCTCCAGCACCCGGGACAGATCCACGTCGGCCAGAAGCCGCAGGGAGGTGAACACGTTCTCCGCCAGCTCCGCAAGCTCCCGGTCTTCCCCCAGATCCCGCAGCTCCCGGGGGTAGACCTCATCCAAAAAAGCCGCCAGCTCCGCCTTCAGCGCCGGGATAAAGGCTGTCAGCTCCCGCTCCGTGAGGACGCGGGACTTCTGGAACTCGTCCAAAAACAGCCGGATCCTGTCCGCCGTCACCTGCCCCCGCCCGGCGCGGACAAGCGCCCCCGCCGCCTCCACCACGGCGGCCCGGCGGGAACCGGCCGTCCCCGGCAGGCGCCCCAAGTCGGAAAGCGCCCTCTGCGCCCACCGGCCCTCCCGCTGGACAAGATACCAGTTGTCGCAAAACCACTCCCTGGCCCTGGACGGCTCCCCCCGGGCAACCCCGGGGACGAGCCGCGCCTTTAACCTCCGGAGAACGGCGGCCACATACCCCGCCGTCCTCCGGCCGGGGACGCTCCCCTGTGCCTCCATCGCCGAGGCGGTGTTCCGGGCAAAATTCCCCAGCGTCTCATTTTCCATGTATATTCCGGTGTCGGTATCCCGCATAGCGGCTCCTCCTTAACTTTTGGCTGTCAAACAAGCGGGCTTTCCCGGCCGCAGAGCGCCGGAAAACCATTTTGCATTGCCGCTCAGGTGCCGCCTGGGGCGGCACGCGGGGCCGGACACGGGGACGCCCGCTCCGGCCCTTATGCCTTCACACTATTATCTGTCCAAAAAAGCAAAAATATTCCTTGACAAACCCGGCCCCCGTCTGTATAATAGCCTCTGTAAAACGGAACCGTTTTACAGGTGGTGTAATGGACAACAAGACCTATGAGCTTACTTTGCTCTACGATTTCTTCGGGGAGCTGCTGACGGACACCCAGCGGGAGTATTTTGAGTATTACTACTCCGACGACCTGAGCCTGGGGGAGATCAGCCAGCTCACCGGCGTATCCCGCCAGGGGGTGCGGGGCGTCCTTCTCCGGGCGGAGCGGCTCCTGCGGGAGTACGAAGCCAAGACCCATGTGGTGGAGCGCTTCCGGCTTCAGGGGGCAAAGATCGACGGGATCTTGTCCGATGTGGCCCGGCTTCGCGCCCTGGCCTCCGGGGAAACTCTGGAGCTTGCCGACAGGATCGGGCGCGGTCTGTGTGAATTGAAAGGTTGAGCTATGGCATTTGAATCCCTATCCGAAAAGCTGGGCAGCGTATTCAAAAAGCTCCGTGGCAAGGGACGTCTCTCCGAGGCCGACATCAAGGAGGCCATGCGGGAGGTTCGGATGGCCCTTTTAGAGGCGGACGTGAGCTACAAGGTGGTTCGGGACTTTACAAAGCGCGTCTCGGAACGGGCCGTGGGCCAGGACGTGCTGGAATCCCTCACCCCCGCCCAGATGGTCATCAAGATCGTCAATGAGGAGCTTGTCTCCCTGATGGGCTCCACCACCGCCCGACTCAACGTGAACTCCCGGGGCATGACGGTGGTCATGCTGGTGGGCCTGCAGGGCGCGGGCAAGACCACAAACGGGGCGAAGCTGGCGGCCCTGATGCGCAAGCAGAACGGGAAGCGGCCTCTCCTTGTGGCCTGCGATATCTACCGCCCCGCCGCCATCAAGCAGCTGGAGACCGTGGGCGCGCAGCTGAATATCCCCGTGTTCCAAATGGGCACGGAGAACCCGGTGAACATCGCCCGCGCCGCCGTGGCCCACGCCAAGAAGCACGGCAACGACCTGGTGGTGCTGGACACCGCGGGACGCCTGCACATCGACGAGCAGCTGATGGACGAGCTGAAGTCCATCAAGGCGGAGGTACAGCCGGACGAGATCCTTTTGGTGGTGGACGCCATGACCGGCCAGGACGCGGTGAACGCCGCCTCGGCCTTTGACGAGGCGCTGGGCATCACCGGCGTCATGCTCACAAAGCTGGACGGCGACGCAAGGGGCGGTGCGGCCCTGTCCGTCCGGGCCGTCACGGGAAAACCCATTAAATTCTGCGGCATCGGGGAGAAGCTGGACGCCATCGAGCCGTTCCACCCCGACCGGATGGCCAGCCGCATCCTGGGCATGGGGGACGTTTTGACCCTCATCGAGAAGGCGGAGCAGTCCTATGACGAGAAGAAGGCCCGGGAGCTGACGGAGAGGATGCGCCGGAACGCCTTCACCCTGTCGGACTACTACGACCAGCTCCAGCAGCTCAAGGGGATGGGCGGTATGGGGGATATCGCCTCCATGCTCCCCGGCGGCCTGGGCAAGGCCGTGCAGGGCGCCAAGCTGGACGAGAAGCAGATGGCCAGAACGGAGGCCATCATCCTGTCCATGACCCCGCGGGAGCGGGACGACCCCTCGGTGATCAACTCCAGCCGCAAAAAGCGGATCGCCGCCGGCTCCGGCACCCAGGTGGTGGACGTAAACCGGCTTTTGAAGCAGTACGAGATGATGCGCGAGCTGGCCCGCCAGATGACCCGGGGCAAGCTGCCCGGCTTTTTGGGCGGCGGCGGCCGGCGCCGCGGCGGCTTCCCGTTCTGACCCCCTCTCTTCGTGATCAATTATCATTGATTGATAGATTTTCATTTCAAACATCTTTGGAGGTACAAACAAATGGTAAAAATCAGACTTCGCCGCATGGGCGCCAAGAAATCTCCCTACTACAGGATCGTAGTGGCCGACTCCCGCTATCCCCGGGACGGGCGCTTCATTGAGGAGCTTGGCACCTACGATCCCCGCACGGATCCCAGCACCGTCAAGGTAGACGGCGACAAGGCCCGGGAGTGGATCAAGAACGGCGCCCAGCCCACCGACACCGTCAAGACCCTGCTGAAGAACGCCGGCGTTCTTTGATTTGGTGACTCACCATGAAGGAACTGCTGGTCTATATCGCGCAGAATCTGGTGGATTCCCCCGATGAGGTCACGGTCACACAGCGGGAGGACGGGGATAAAACCGTCTTTGAGCTTCGCGTCGCCCCCGACGATATGGGCAAGGTGATCGGCCGCCACGGAAAGATTGCCAAGGAGATCCGCACCCTCATGCGCTCCGTGGCACAGCGGCAGGGCAAGCACATCAGCGTTGATATAGTAGACGACTGACATTGAAAAAGGGCCGTTCCGGCCCTTTTTCAATTATAGGGGATAAGCCGATCGTCCCCCATCCCCCGATAAAGGCGGGACTGAGGGCCGCCATTGCCTCACGGGGACGGCAGATGGTTCGTCGTGCATCACCGGGAAGCCGGTGTGACACGGGGACGGTTCCTTAGTCACACCAGTGTGCGCACTGGTGGTACAAAGAAACCGTCCCCTTTGTCCCACCTCCTCAAAAGATGGAAATCTCCCGACCCGCATCCCCCCAATTCCAATATTTTTTCCGGCGGCATGGACCCCGTGGGATAGGGAAACATAGTGAACCGAGGGGCAAGACGGTACGGCAAACTGAAAAGACGTAGTTGCAACCCAACTACGTCTTTTCGGCTTTTTCGTATCTTTTAGGAATTGAAATGGTTTTTCGGAAAATGATTCCATGCGGCGCTTTGGCTCACCCCAGCACCTCCCGCCAGTAGGTCAGGACTATGTAGAGGGCGAAGGCGTCGAAGGCGAGGTAGGCGAGAAAGCACAGCCACAGGCCGAAGCGCGCCAGCGGGCGGCGGCGGAAGTGGTAGAGGAGCCAGAGGGCGGCGGGGATGAGGACGAACTTCAGGCTCAGCGTGGCCCAGGGGGTGCCGAGGATTCCGCCGAAGAAGGGGTTTATCTCAAAGCTCCCCGGAATGAGCCGGAGGCCCACGGTGGTGTAGATGAAGTCCAGGAGGCTCAAAATCTGCGTACCCACGGCGAGGGCCAGGTATAGCCTTGCGTGTAACTGGCCCTCGGTGTTTGTGGGTTGTGTGCGGTTAGGGGTGGGGGTCATGCGACGGAGGACATATGGAAATCAATATCGTGGAATGTCACGGTTGTACTGGACTGTGTGACCTCCCAGACTTTCTCGGAAGTCATGTTTTCGGTAAGCGTTACACCGTGAATGTTGCCGAAATTCGGGTCAGGGCTGCCAATATTCCCCTTAAGGATGCCTCCGTCCAATACTTCAATGATTGCGTCGTTGGCATTCGTCCAATGGGCGTTGTTGTAATCGGCACTGTAAGCGCTGGAGGTGTAGGCGTAGATCCTTCCACTGGCGTTCAGTGTCGCGTCCTTATTGACCGTAATGGTGCATCCGGGCAAAAGCTTTAACTCATTGGAGACATTAAAGGTGGATTTTTCCGGGAGAAAAACATTCAGCACATACCCGAACGGGCCTACGCCAGTGGCAGTGAGCGGGAAATGAATTCCAAAGACGCTGATGTCTACCGAAATATCTCCGGTGCTGACTGAACCATTGATTGTAGCAGTAAAAACATCTGTGGTAGTATTATACGCAAAATCAATAGAGGCATCGGTATCGTTGGCATCATCAAACGTCAGCAAAGAATTACTGGAGCCAATTATATTGACTGTGCTGATTGCCCCGACAGTCTGCTGGTTGGAGTAGATAAACGACTGTCCCATCATCCTTGAACCGTTCATATAAACAGCCGAGACATTCACGCCGCCAGTTTGATAGAGTTCAAACGGATAGACGCTGTGTTCTTCGTTATTATAAGCTCTGAAAGATGCCGTGCCGCCGCGCCAGTCTGCAACCTCAAAACGTTGGTATACCGTACTCCCCGTGTTGGCGGTTAAAGTACCGCCGCCGTTGATTTGTCCGCGCGCATACAGTGTACCGTTGACAACAAGATCGCCCTCAAGCTGTATTGCGCCGTAACTCCCTGTAAGGAAACCAGCCCGCGGCACCGTACTCTGCTGATTACCTGCAACAAGGAGGGTACCAGTTACCTCAAGCGTCACGCCGTCAGGTACAGTGAGCGTCACATAAGCTTCTGTAGGAGCGCCAGCGCCAGAGACATTGGCAACACCGGTTTCCGTGTCGTTGTATGCGTCGCTGGTGGGAATGATGACTTTCTGGTCAGCTGGAATCGTAAGGTTGCCAGTGAGAGTGTGGTTGTCGATTAGATAGATAACCGGATGCCCAAGAAGATTCGCAACGCTAACCGCCTCGGCGAGGGTCGGATAGCCATAGACGGTTCCGTTGTAGGTGAACTGCGCGACGTTACCCTCTTCGTCGGCAGCACTGGCGGAAAATGGACCAAAGACGGCACACATCATGACAAACACCATGAGGAGTGCCAAGGTCTTGCAAGTGCTATTCTTGTTGATTTTACTCATTTCAAATTCCTCCTTGATGATTGTTGACCGTCGTGTCGGGCGATCGATTTATTTTGAGCAGCTTACCGAACGAACAATAGAGGCAAACAAAAGAGGGTGTTTGTATGCACATACTATGTGATCTTTCGGTAAGCAGGCCCTACGGGATGTAATAAAACTTAAGAACAGATTTTTGCTTACTTTATTGACACATTTAAGGTAAAACTGGCGGGAATTATACCCCCCACAGTCCAACTTACTGTCACAGTACCGGAACCAGCTTCTCCAGCCGTAATTGTGACTGTCTTCGCGGCTTGATTGTTTGAATTGCTCGAAACATTTCCACCGGTAGATACGTTATATCCCGAAACACCGGATTCATCACCAGGAAGATTGGAAATCGTTATGGTAATGGTGGAGCCTGGCTTCATGACAATATCGCCGGTCGTAGCGCCAGAACCAAAGTTCAACGTCGCACCGTCCTGAGTATAGTCAACTTCCTCCTGCGGCGTATCATTACCGCTTTCTGTCCTCGGATCCAGCTCCGGGGGAGTGACCGTCATTTTTAATGTCCCATCCGGGTTCTTAATTACGGTAATTGTGGCACATTTTCCAATGGTTTTTATCTTTTCGGCATTTTCCGAATCCCTCATTACAGCATCAAGCGAACCCAAAACTTTATTCATTTCTCCCATCAGTTCATCGTCCTGCATTGTACCGGTAGAATCAATCGTTTCAGCAGCAGCCATTAGAGCCAAATAAGCTTTTACGTCAATATCAGCTTGTTCACGCTCATAATCATTTACGATTTGATCCCATGCACTTTTTGTGGAGTTACCATCCTCGTCTTTGTCAAAAATATCCCCGAAAAACTTGGTGTGTAACCCTGCCGCCCCGTACAGTCCATAACCACCATCAATAAAATCCTGTAGTTGTTTTTGCATAGCGGGTGTTAATTCCTTTTGCGCGGCATAAACGGCAAAGCAATAGTTTCTTGCAAGGGCAACAGCCTGTCCTTGTTCTGCGCCCAGGTCATCAATTGCGGCACTATTCTTCCAATTATCAATTGCAGGGGATTTTCCCTCTGTACCGTAATTCTTTGCGTACTTTATCGCTAAATCGAGATAATCAGTCCGCGTGCCGCCAAAGTTCTCTTTTGCCTCAACAACGCTGTCCCACAAGCCAAAAACATCATCCGCAAACGTAGCTTTTGCCCCGTCTTTAGCAGCCGTAATATAATCATTATACCGATTGTTAGAGGACAATGCGGTCAGTATACCCGCAGGGTCGCCTACAGACTTTTCAGAGAGTTTGACTGTGGTCAAATCTCCAAGGGCGGTGCTCAGCGCGTTATTGATGTCCGGGAGGCTTGTTATACCATTACCTTCCGGGCCGCTGATAAAAACAGTTGCCTGATTTTCAAACAGGCTGGGGTCATCATAGTTTGCAAGCTCGATGGCGTGCATGACTTCCCCCACAGTTTTCTTGTCCACGCCCTTCTTTGCATACTCTATGTACCCGTTATACGCCACCGCGCCGACGCCCGCGAGAATGGCGAGGACGGCAATGACCACCACCAGCTCCACCAGCGTGAAGCCAGCGTCACCATAGCGGCGCTTAGGTTTTGAAGAATTTCTTTTCATCTGATTAAACCTCCTGAAAATAGTTTCGGACGC
>CANQFV010000028.1 GCA_947599875.1 uncultured Oscillospiraceae bacterium | reverse complement strand
CTTTAAATTGGCAGTCACCAATTCAGGTGCTTTCTTCGTTTGCTTTTTGTGTAACACATCATTGACAAACCAACAGTCGCCCACCGCCAGACACTGGGTCTGCAGGTCCCGGCGTACCCCGTCCCGGCTCAAATGCTCCTGGACGCCGGTGTACATCAGAAGCTGCCGCCCGTCGGGCAGCTCCAGCGCCGAGCCGGAGAAGCACCCGGCGTTGTCATAGGGCGTGTCCGGCGCCAGGGCGGCGGGCAGGTACTCCCAGCGCAGCATGTCCCGGCTCACCGCGTGGCCCCAGTGCATGGGTCCCCACTTGGTGGAATAGGGGTGGTATTGGTAGAAGAGGTGGTACGCGCCCTTATAGTAGGAAAAGCCGTTGGGGTCGTTCATCCAGCCCACACGGGAGCTGAAATGAAAGGCGGGGCGCTCCTCCTCGGAGATATAGGCCGAGACGCGCTCCTCGTATTCCCTGGCCTTTTTCAGAATGTCACTTGTCATGGGAATGTCCTCCGAAAGTGGGGTATTTTATTTGAGGGCCGCTTGTTGGGCGGCCCTCGCCAGTTTGTCAAAAAAAACTCGATCCGATATTTTTTCCGGCGGCATGTACGTCGGAAAAAAACCCTTTTGTCACGCAAGTGTGCCCCAAAGGGGCGCGCGCAGCGTGACGGCAGGAAGATTTTGCGTGAATTTCGCAAAATTCACGCGGAATCTTCCGCACGTTCCCTTTTGGCGGAAAAGGCCAACGGCCTTTTTCGACAGGCTGTTGAGGGCCGCTTGTTGGGCGGCCCTCGCGTCATTCATGTGGGGTTTGCGTCCCGCTCTCAGCCCTGGGCGCTGACGTAGCGGTCGTAGGCGTCCTGATAGACGGCCAGCAGCCGGTCCATGCCGCAGTTGTCCTTGAGGACGGTGAGGTAATCCTGCCACTCCTGGTCGGTGGGCCCGCCGTCCTTGATCCAGCGGCCCTCGGCCTCGGAGACCTGGCTCACGAAGTTAGCCTTATAGCGGTCGATGACGTCCAGCTCGTCGGCGGTGAAGGTCACGTCCAGGGGGTAGTAGTTTCTGTTGTGGGCGTAAGGCAGCCAGTCATTCTCCAGATACTGGAGACGGTCCGTGGCCCGCTGCTCCATGTAGAAGATGTGGTTATAATACTCAGGGAGGATAAGGCGGGGGCCGTAGACCTCATACTGGGCCTTGAGTTCGCCGGCGCTCTTGCCGAACTTGGACTGCGCCTCCTCGTCGGAGATGACCTGCCAGACGCCGTCAGCGTCCTTCTCGGAGAAGTAGATGCCGATGGGGGCGTACTGGAGCTGCATGACGACCTCGCCGTCGTACCACTGGTCGAAGTACTTGCACAGAAGCTCAGGGTTGCCGCAGGCGGAGGTGATGTTCAGGTTGCCGGAGGTGACGGCGGGGTTGGCGCGGATGTTGATCTCGCAGGTGTCGGCGTACTCGGTGCCCGCGGGGCCCTTGAGGGGCGGCAGGAACACATAGTCGTCGGCGTACTGCCCCAGGATCTCCGGGGCCTCCCAGTAGGTCAGGACGCCGATGCGCCCCGCGGAGCCCTTGGCGATGAACTGGCTCTGGGACTGGGAGAACATCTCCAGGTCCATGAGGCCCTCGGCGAACCAGTCGTGGATGTAGCTGACGGCGTCACGGTAGTTGTCCTGGGCGGAGGCGAAGAAAACCTTGCCGTTCTCGTCCACCATGAGGTCCGCGCAGACGTCATTGGTGAAGTTGGTGAAGCCGAAGCCCGCGTAGAGCATCTCCTGGCCCCAGCACCACTGGTCGTAGCCGGAGGAGAAGGGGATGGTCATGCCGGCGGCGTTGCCGTTTCTTGTGGCCATGTCGTTGTCCTTGAAGGCCTTCAGTACATCGTGGAGTTCCGTGAGGTTGGTGGGCATGGGAAGGCCCAGCTCGTCAAGCCACGTCTTGTTGATGTACATGAACTCAGGGACGGAGTAGATGCCGTAGTTCTCCTCCGCGCCGATGGCGGCGGTACCCATCATCTCGGCGGAGGGCAGGCCGTAGATCTTCCCGTCGGCCATGGTGATGGCGGAGCGCACGTCGGGGTACTCCTCCAGAATTTTGGAGAGGTTGGGCATGATCTCCGGGGTGATGTAGGGGGTGAGGTCGATGAACGTCTCGTCGTCGCCGTACTCGGCGATGTCGCTCTGGCTGAAATTCACGGCGATGAAGGCGTCGGGCAGCTGGTTGCCGCCGATGCGGGTGCCCACGACCTCGCTCAGGGAGTCGGAGTAGAGGTCCCACTCGATCTCCACGCCTGCCTTCTCGGCCAGCTCTGTGAGAACGGGGTTGGAGTCGTAGCCGGAACTCAGGGTGGACATGCCGCCCATGATGGTGAAGCTGGTCTGGTTCTCGTCGCCGTTCTTGCCGCCCTGATTGCAGGAGGTCAGCACCGCCGTGAGCATCAGCACGGCCAGCGCCAGGGCGAGGACCTTTTGGAAAGAATGTCTCATAAAAATTCTCCTTTTCCGAAAAAGTTGGGGGTGCGCGTTTTTTTGATTAGCCCTTGACCGCGCCGGTCATGAAGCCCTTCTCAAAATATTTCTGCACGAAGGGGTAGATGACCAGCATGGGGACGGCGGCCACGATCATGGAGGCGAACTTCACCAGCTCCGCCATGCGGTTGGCGTCGGCGTAGCTCATGCCGCTCCACATGTCCTTCATGGCCTCGGTGGTGATGAGGATGCCCCGGAGGACCATAGGGAAGGGGTACTGGTCCTTGCTCAAATAAATGAGGGAGGTGAACCAGTCGTTCCAGAAGGCCACCATAGAGAAGACCACCATCACCGCCATGATGGGACGGGAGAGGGGCACGACGATGCGGAAGAAGGTGGTGAAGTCGTCGGCCCCGTCGATGGCGGCGGCCTCCATAAGCTCGCTGGGAATGTTGTTTTCAAAGAAGTTCCGGACGATGATGACGTTGCCCACCGCCACGCCGCCGGGGAGGAACAGCGCCCACATGTTGTTGAGAAGGCCGGTGTCCCGGACCACCAGGTAGGTGGGGATAAGCCCGCCGCCGAAGTACATGGTGATGATGAAGAAGATGGAGATGGCCTTGCGCCCCGGCATGTGCTTGCGGGAGAGGGGGAACGCCACCAGGTAGATCATCACCACGGAGAAGATGGTGCCCACCACGGTGTAGAGGATGGAGTTCCCGAAGCCCCGGAAGAGGCTCTTGTTGGCGAACACCGCCTGATATCCCTCCAGGGTGAACTTGCTGGGCACCAGGAAGGTCTGGCCGGAGTAGACCTCGTAGGGGTCGGACACCGAGGCCACCAGCACATAGTAGAGGGGATAGGCCACAATGAGGAGGATGATACAGCAGATGGCCACCAGGATCACGTCGCTGACCTTATCGGAAAGGCCGTGCTTTTTCGCTTTTTCCATGTTTTCCGCCTCCTTACACAAAGCTGACGTCCGCGGCCTTCTTGGCGATCTTGTTGACGATGAACAGTAGGATGATGTTGATCACCGTGTTGAAGAGGCCCACCGCCGTGGACAGGCTGTACGCGTGCTCCACGATACCCTGTTGGTAGACGTACACCGCGATGACGTCCGAGGTCGCCTTGTTGAGTTCGGTCTGGAGGAGGAAGACCTTCTCAAAGCCCACGCTCATGATGCCGCCGGCGGCCATGATGAGCTGGAGGACGATCATGGGCACAAGCTCCGGGATGTCGATGTGGAGGATGCGCTGGAACATGGACGCCCCGTCGATCTTCGCCGCCTCGTAGAGGCCGGAATCCACGGCGGAGAGCGTCGCTAAGTAGATGATGGTGCCCCAGCCGGCGTCCTGCCAGATGCCGGAGGCGATGTAGATGTAGATGGTGCGGAAGGCGTCCGGCTCCGTCATAAAGTCTATCTGGTTGCCGGTGAGCAGGTTGATCAGCCCGCCGTAGGGGGAGAGGAAGATGCGGATCATACCGCAGACGACCATGATAGAGATAAAGTGCGGCGCGTAGAGGACCGTCTGCACCACCCGCTTGAAGCGCTTGAAGCGCAGCTGGTTGATGGCCAGGGAGAGGATGATGGGCACCGGGAAGCTCCACAGGAGCCCGTAGAGGCTGAGCTTGACGGTGTTCACAATCATGCGCTTGAAGTTGGGGGCGGTGAAGAACCGCTCGAACCAATCGAAGCCCACCCATTTGCTCCCGAAGAAGCCCCTGTTGGGCTTGTAATCCCGGAAGGCAATCTGGATGCCGTACATGGGGATGTACTTATAAATAATGGTGATGATCACGGGGATGAGCAGCATCGCGTAGAGCTGCCAGGATTGGAGGATCCGGCTGCCCAGGGACTTTCCCGGTACGACCACCTCGCCGGAGGGCGCCGGGACGTCCTTGGGGGACTTTTCCTTCGTCGCTGTTTTTTTCACGCTCAAGTTTCCCTCCTTGATGTTCTGGTTTTGACAGTTGCGGTGAAAGGTTATTCGACGCCAGGGGTCCAGTTTTTCCCGGTTTTCCGGGCGGGTCGCCAACCTGACTCCGGAAAACGGGGGAAAGATGCGTGAAACGATTTTTCTTGAACGCCTTTACAATAGCACTTTCATAGGGTCTCCGTCAATGATTTTTTTCAAAAATTTTGTCCAAAATTCACATTTTGTTAGGTGCGCACAAATTCGGCAGGGTAAATTTGTGCAACTTTTCCGTGAAATCTCGTAAAATCGTTTCATAAAATTTTGGAAAACCTCTTTACAAACGCCGTGAAATATGGTAAGCTTATTTCGTGAAATGCAAAGGCATATTTCATATGCATGAGGTGATCTGATGGGAGAAATCAACTCTGTCCCCACCATGAAGGACGTGGCCAGAGAGGCCGGCGTAGCCCTGGGGACCGTCTCCAAGGTGATGAACGGCATCCCCGTGGGGGAGAGCTACCGCAAGCGGGTGGAGGAGGCGGTAGCCAAGCTCAACTACCGCGTCAACTCCTACGCCAAGGGCCTGAAGACCAACAAGACCTACACCGTGGCGGTGATGGTCCCGAACCTGGTGAGCCCCTTCTTCTCGCGGCTCGTCAACTGCATAAACCGGGTGCTGTCGGCCCGCAAGTACAGGATGCTCCTCTTCGCCACGGACTACGACCCGGCCCAGGAGCAGGAGTACGTCATCCTGGCCGAGCAGCAGAAGGTGGACGGCATCATCTGCTTAAGCTACAACCCGGAGCTGAAGGTCTCCGATAACGTGCCGCTGGTGTCCATCGACCGCTACTTCGGGGCGCAGATCCCCTGTGTCAGCTCGGACAACTACGGCGGCGGGCGCATGGCGGCGGAAAAGCTCTACGAAAACGGCTGCCGGAGCCTGGCCTTCCTGCGCATCGGCTCGCGCCTCACCAACGAGCCCAACAAGCGGAAGGACGGCTTCATCTCCGCCTGCGAGAGTCTGGATATCCCCTATACCTTAAAGATCGTGGACGACGGCACGCCCTATTCCGCCTTTGAGGACTTTCTGCGGGAGCATCTTCGCCCGGAGGGGGGCCTTGACTTCGACGGCATCTTCTGCGTCACGGACGCCCTGGCCTACCAGATCATCCGATCCCTGCGCTCTATGGGCGTGCGGGTGCCGGAGGACGTGCAGATCATCGGCTTTGACGGCACGCGGGCCTTCGGCGACCAGGACCTCATCTGCTCCACCGTCGTCCAGCCCGTGGACCAGATCGCCGAGACGTGCGTAGACCTCATCCTGGAGCGTGCCCTCAGTAAGGCCCCGTCCCTCATCTGTCTGCCCGTCACCTACGCCTGCGGCGGCACCACAAGGAGCTAATATGGCCAGCGAGTATCTGAAATGGAAATACCGGGACGTGAAGCCCGCCGAGCCGCCCCCGCCCCTCACGGGGAGGCGGAAGCTGAAAAACTGGTTCCACTACAACTGGGGCTGGCTCCTTGTGGGCGCGGCGCTGTTCGCTGTGGTGCTGGGCATGGTCCTTAACGCCCTTGGCGTGGGCAAGACGAAGCCCGACTACATCTTCGCCTATGTGGGCCGCTCAGAGCTGTCTCCGGAGACGCAAACGGCCCTCTTCACCGCCCTGGAGGCCCTGGGGCAGGACGTCAACGGCGACGGGAAGACCGTGGTGGAGCTGCGGCCCTATGTGACGGTGGACGCCAGTGATGAGAACGCCCTGGCGGCCAACTACGCCGTGGATGTGCGCCTTGTCGCCGACATCACCGCGGGGGAGAGCGTCTTCTTCCTCACCGATGACCCGCAGGCCTTGCAAAAGGACTATCAGATCCTGGCCTTCCCCGACGGGACGATGCCGGCGGAGGACGACACCGCCTGGGAGGGCAAGGCCCTGCCGGTGTGGACTCTGCCCGCCCTGGGCCTATCGGAGGACACCGGGCTCTACATCGGCATCCGGGGCTTTGTCTCCGACAAGCGCGTTACCGACAAGGCCGCCGACGACGCCCTCTGGGGAGCCATTCTCAAGGGGGCGAATTTTTCGTGACAAAAATGAAACGTTATACTCTCCTTATTCTCCCCCTCTTCCTGCTGTTGACCGCCTGTTCGGCCAAGGGGCCGGACTTCGAGGCCCTGGGCTGGGAGGAGGACTGGACCGCGGTGGGCGATCTCCTGGCGGTGGAGCCGATGGAAGGCTTCACGCCGGAGGAGGGCGGGGCGGCGAACGCCTCCGGCACCTGGTACGCCGCCTGGAGCGCTGGGGAGAAGGGGGAGAGCGAGGACTTCGGGACCTACTACGGCGCGGAGATCTTCCTGCTGGTGCAGGAGTGCGAGACCGAGGCGGAGGCCGAGAGCGCCGTGGAGGCCTGGTCCGGCTATGAGCGCGCCAGCTTCACCCGCGGCGAGGCGGCGGCGCGGGAGTACGCGGGCCAGACCTATGAGGTCGCCCTCTTGAACCCCGTCCCGGAGGCCGGCGGCTCGCCGTATCACGACGGGGCGGAGGCTTTCGCCGTCCGGGGCAAACTGGCCATATCCGTGGAGCTTCTCTGTCAGGAGAGCTTTCAGGCCGACCGGGAGGTGGTACTGGCGCGGTTTCTCTCCGGCCTTCATTTTAACGACAAGGAGGTTTAAGCATGGGCCTATTCTTCCCTATGGAGGGTGAGCGCCACGAGAGCGACGCCCGCCGGGTGGGGTTTGCCCGGTACCGACAGGTGCTGGAGCGGGACTGGAAGGAGCTTCTTTTGCTGGATTTCCCGGTGCTGGCGACCTTTCTGCCCGCCCTCTTGCTGGTGTCCTTCGCCGTGTTCAACAAGAGCGTCCTGGCGCTGATCCCGGCGGGGCTCATCGGCGGGGCCTTCGCGTCCCTGGGCATCGGGGCGATGGTGGATTTTGTCCTGCGCCGGATGCGGGACGACCTTATCTGGTGCATGGCGTCCTTCAAAAAATCTCTGCGCCAGAACTGGAAGGCCGGTCTCCTGCCTGGCGCGCTGGAGGGACTTTTCGTATCGTCCCTCATCTACGCCGGCGTGATGATGCTCCACGCCGGGACCTTCACCCTCCTGACCGCCGGGATCTTCGCCCTGACGTCGCTGGTGTTCACCCTGATCCTCCGGGTCTGGTGGGCGCAGGCGGTACTCTTTGAGCAGAGTGCCCTGGCGAGTCTAAAAAACTGCCTGCTCTTTCTCCTGCGGCGGCCCAAAAAGCTCCTGCTCAGCGCCCTCATAGAGGTCCTCTGGTGGGGCGTGGCGGCGCTTTTCATGCCCTACACCGCCTTTCTCGTGCCCATCTTCGGCATCTGGTACATCACCCTCACCGGCGTGCTGATCGTCTATGACGACTTAAACGCCGCGTTCCGGATCGAGGAGCAGATCGCCGCCCGGTTTCCGGACGCGTCCGGGAAGGGGGCGTGAGCGTGGAGGAGCTCAGGGCGGAAAATCGGTATCTCTTGACCGAGGACCTCTTCCGGGAGGGGATGGATCGCGTCTACCGGGACAGCCTGGGGCCCCTGGTGGGCAAGACCTTCATCGTCTTGGCCGTTCTATGGGCGGTGCTGGCGGTGGTCACCGTCAGCGTCAGCGGCAAGGTGGTCTTCGCGCTGGTGGAGTTCCTTGTCCTGGCCGCCGCCGGCTGGACCGTCGCCCGCGCCATCCCGAGAAGCCGGACGAAGCGGGCCTGGGAAGCCCTGCAAAGCCGATCCGGCGGGGAGACACAGCGGCGCGTGCGCTTTTTTGAGCGTCGGCTGGAGATCGACCCCGGCGAAAGGCGCGTCTCCTACGAGGACATCGACAAGGTGCTGGAGACAAAGCGCCTTCTCGTACTCATCACCCGTGAGCGGATCGGGATCATCGTGACAAAGGACGGCTTTACCCGCGGTTCCCTGGAGGACGCGGAGAAGCTCGTCAACGAATGGAGGAAATGATATGGTAGACATCACAGCGGTGGGCGAGGTTCTCATCGACCTCACCCAGAGCGGCGTCACGGACCAGGGCATCCCCCGCTTTGACGCCAACCCCGGCGGCGCCCCGGCCAATCTGGCGGTGGCGGCTTCCCGTCTGGGGGCGAAAACGGCCTTCATCGGCAAGGTGGGCCGGGACAGCTTCGGGGAGCTTTTGAAGACCACCCTTATGGACAACGGCGTGGACGTCTCCGGTCTCGTATCAGACCCCGCGCACCGCACCACCCTGGCGGTGGTGAGTCTGGACAGCGCCGGCGAGCGGCATTTCAGCTTCTACCGGGATCCCAGCGCCGATGTGGAGCTGCGGGCGGAGGAGATCCGTGAGGACATGCTCCAAACCACCCGGATCCTCCACTTCGGCAGCGTCAGCCTCACCGCCGAGCCGGCCAAGACCGCCACCCTGTACGCCGCGAAGCGGGCCCGGGAGCTGGGGGCGCTGGTGAGCTACGACCCCAACTACCGCGCCTCCCTCTGGCCCGACGAGGCCACAGCCGTCGCGCAAATGCGCGCGACCCTGCCGCTTTCGGACATCTTGAAGGTCTCGGACGAGGAGCTGCCCCTGCTCACCGGGACGGAGGACCTGGCGGAGGGCACGGTGGCGCTCACAGCGTTGGGCATCCGTCTCGTTCTCGTGACCCTGGGCCCCAAGGGAGCCTTCTACAGGTACGGGGACGCCACCGGCACGGTGCCCGGCGTGCCCTGCGCGGTAGGGGACACCAACGGGGCAGGGGACACCTTCTTCGGGGCGTTCCTCTCCCGCCTGGTCCGCCGCCCCGGCCTGGACGGCCTGAATATCGGGGACCTGGAGGCCATGATCGCCTTCGCCAACCGCGCCGCCTCCCTCACCACCTCCCGCCACAGCGCCATCCCCGCCATGCCCACACTGGCCGAGGTTGAGGCCTAACAAAAAAAGCGCCGCTGAAAAGCGGCGTTTTTTCGTGCGAAAGCCGGCGCTTGGGGCGCCGGCTTTCGCGTGGAGGTAACATGAAAAAGAAAAGTTAGGAGCGATCAGAAGTTATATGCCTTGCACACGGGGGCGCAGGCGTCGGCGCTGGCCTTGTCGTACCACACAAGGTTGTTGCCCGTCTCTTTATCGAAGAGCTGAATGAGCTTGGGCTGGGCCGTGAAGTTGACCTTGCTGCCCGCGGAGACGTCTACCTTGAGGTCCACGGTGGGGATCACCATGACCACCTCGTCCTGTTCGCTGCGGGCGTGGAGGTTCACCTCGGAGCCCAGCATCTCGTTGACCTCGATGGTGGCCGTCAGCTCGCCCTGGCCCACGGTGATGTGCTGAGGACGGATGCCCGCCACGATGTCGCAGGGCTGCTGGCCGTTCTGCTTCAGCGCCTTCTGCTGGAACAGGTCCAGCTCGAACTTGGCGTTGCGGATCTGGGCGTAATATTTGCCGTTCTCCAGCAAGAGCTTGCAGTTATCAAAGAAGTTCATCACGGGCATCCCGATAAAGCCGGCCACGAAGAGGTTCACGGGCTTGTCGAAAACCTCGGTGGGTGTGCCGATCTGATTCACGAAGCCGTCCTTCATGATGACGATACGGTCGCCCAACGTCATGGCCTCGGTCTGGTCGTGGGTGACGTACATAAACGTCGTGTTAATTCTTGAACGCAGCTTGATGATCTCGGCGCGCATCTGGTTGCGGAGCTTCGCGTCCAGGTTGGAGAGCGGCTCGTCCATGAGGAACACCTTGGGGTCCTGGACCATGGCGCGGCCGATGGCCACGCGCTGCCGCTGGCCGCCGGAAAGGGCCTTGGGCTTGCGCTCTAAGTACTGGGTGATGTCCAGAATTTCGGCGACCTCTCTTACCTTCTTGTCGATCTCGTTCTTCGGGACCTTCTTCAATTTTAACGCGAAGGCCATGTTGTTGTAGACGGTCATGTGGGGGTAGAGGGCGTAGGATTGGAAGACCATAGCGATGTCCCGGTCTTTCGGCTCCACGTTGTTGCACAGCTTCCCGTCGATGTAGAGTTCGCCGCCGGAAATTTCCTCAAGCCCCGCCACCATGCGGAGGGTGGTGGACTTTCCGCAGCCGGAGGGGCCGACTAATACGATGAACTCCTTGTCGGCGATGGTCAAATTCACGTCGTGTACTGCCGTGACGTTGCCCTCGTAGACCTTCTTTAAGTTTTTCAGAATGACTTCTGACATTTGCTTCGTTCTGATATGGGGTGAACTTGCCCCGATACCTCACCCAAGGCACAGCCTCTGGGCTTTTACGGCAGGTCTCCACACTGCCGCACCCGGAACGCCGGGAGATTTTTTGACCTCCTTTTTTGTCCTCGGACCGGCCATAAAAGAGGAGTAGCCGGACCGGGTGATATATTGGTAAGGCTGACCGCCTTAACACCTGAGGAAAAACGTTTCATCTGCGTGTTTTTATCATAACACGCCAAAATAAGAATTTCAATTGTGAGTCATTACAAGATTTGCAGTCGATTTTTGTGCAAGATTGCCATATCCATAGGGAATAAAAAACGTTTCAATCAAAAAATCCTTGACGGATTGCACAAAATCACCCGCAACAACTTAGACAAAAATACAAATCCTCTCTAATTTCCAAAACCCACTTGACAAAATATAATGACGAATCTATAATTTAATCATTCTTGAACGTGAAACGTTATTCTCGAACCCGCACACTCCTCTGGCGCCGCCCGCCAAGCGGCCCGAAAAAAATCTGAAAGAGGGATGGATCATGAAAAACAAGATGACACGCGCAATCGCCCTGCTCCTGGTCCTGTGTCTCGGCCTGGCGCTGGCCGCCTGCGGCAACGGCTCCGACGAGAATAATAAGGTGGCCGACGACATCGTCAACGGCGATTTTGAGGACACCTCCGGCAAGTGGGTCGGCTGGACCAAAGAGGACGCGGCATTCAATGTCCGGGGCCTCGTGGGGGATGAGAAGATCAACGGCATCCTCATGGAGAAGACCGGCAGCCAGTATTTCGCCGGCACCAAGGGCGGCAACCCGGCCATGAAGGGAACCCTGACCAGCGACGTCTTCAAGCTGGGCGGCAACGGCTTCATCACCTTTAAAATGGGCGCCGGCCTCAACCAGGACAAGTGCTATGTGGAATTTATCGAATCCGGCTCCAACACGGTCCTTGCCAAGGTCGCCAACACCGATTGTGACGGGCTCTTCATCACCGAACACCTGATCACCAAGGTGGTGGACCTCAGCGCTCATGTGGGCAAGAACATCTATATTAGGATCACCGACAACGACGACGGCACCGACCTTTCCTGGGTCAACGTGGACGCCTTCAAGGTCTGCAAGGACGACGCCGAGGTGGCCGCGGCCCAGGCCGAGCGCCAAAAGCAGCTGGATACATACGGCGAGAAGCCCTTTGCGGAGGACGAGACCGCCACCACCATCGTCAACGGCGGCTTTGAGACCGGGGACCTCACCGGCTGGAAGACCCTGGAGGGCAAGGCCATCACCGTGGCGGGCGTCGTCCCCACCAGCCAGTATTACTGGACCGACCGGTCCGTCTACGGCGACGGGAACTACTACTTTGACGGCAACAACAACGGCGCCACAGCGGAGAACCTCACCGGCGCCATCCGCTCCCAGAAGTTCACCCTGGCCGGCGACGGCTTCATCACCTTTATGATGGGCTGCGGCAACGGCGGCTCCTATGTGGCCCTGTGCGACGGGGAGACGGACGAGGAGCTTATCCGTGTGGAGAACACCTACTTCAGCGACCCCGCCCTGGCCCTGACGCTCCTTAGAATGTACATGGACGCCAGCCAGTACATAGGTAAGGTCGTCTACCTCAAGGTGGTGGACGCCAACGACGGCTCCAGCGGCGGCTTCGCCTTCATCTGCGTGGACGACTTCCGCGTCTCTCTCACCCGTGACGAGGTGGCGGCCCTGGAGGTGGAGCAGATGGACAAGATCAACGCCGAGACCTATACCTCCGCCACCTATGACGATCTGACCACCCTGCGCAACTATTACGCCAGCTATCCCTATCCCGTGCCCCTGCAGTCCCTGACCTTCACCGGCTACGCCCAGAACGCGGTGGTGGACTGCGGCACCGTGGACGTCGCCGCTCTCCTCACCGGCGCCGCCGCCTCCTTCGGCAGCGACACCGTCACCGACATCGCCGTCACCAAGGTCACCGCCCCCGACGGCAAGGAACTCACCTCCGGGTTTGACGCCCTTGACATGAGCGCCCCCGGCGCGTACACTGTGACGTACACCGCCTCCTACGAGGGCAAGACCGCCGACGCCAGCTTCACCGTCATCGCTATGGCCGACCACAATTCCGTGGCCAACGGCGGCTTTGAGTCCGGGAACCTGGCCGGCTGGACCGTCCTCAGCGACGCCTGGAGCGTGGTGGAGGGCCAGTACACCGGCGTCATCTCCGCCGACAAGTGGTGGGGCGAGGAGCTGCCCTACAACCAGGCCGGGAACTACCACCTGGACGGTTGGAACAACGGCATCGGCGAGCCCGACCCCTGGTCCGTGCAGTCCACCAACTTCACCCTGGCCGGCTCCGGCTTCATCTCCGTCCGCATGGGCGGCGCGGCCGCGGCGGTCCACGTCTACAAGGCCGACGGCACCGAGATCGGCTACTACAAGCAGACCCGCTTCGCGGACGCCAACTTCCCCCACATCGGGCAGGGCGGCTCCTGGGCCGACATGGGCACCTACGTCATCGACCTTCATGACCACATCGGTGAAGAACTCTACATCGTCCTGGCCGACGAGGTCATCGACGGCGGCTGGGCCCACGCCTTCTTCGACGAGGTCGTGACCTACTACGAGACGGCCCCCGACTACGCCAACCTTGCCGACACCGTCATGGACGGCCACACCGCCGATGAACAGCCCGCCGAGATCAGCATCCCCTGGCAGCTGGCTGTGAATCTTAAATAAGTCCGCTTGTTTGTCCCTCCATGTTTTGGCCGGTCGGCAGTCCCATACTGTCGGCCGGCCCTCCCTGATTTCCCAGGAAGGAGATATGTATGAAGAAAAAACTGCTCCCGCTTCTTCTTTCCCTGCTCTGTCTGGTCCTCCTTTTGGGGGCCTGCGGGAACAAGCAGGACAAGAGCCTTCTTTTGCACCTGACCTTCGACGAGGGCCAAGGCACCACCGTCAAGGACGCCTCCGGGCACCTGCCGGACACGGAGCTGAGCTACGTCTTCAGCCACGCCGCCTACATGGACGACCAGGACCCCCAGTGGCGCGGCGAGGGCATCAGCGGTGGCTGTATCCTCCTGGACGGCACCAGCACCTATGTGAACTATAAGCGCAGCGACATCACCGTGGAGGGCCCCGCCATCACGGTCCAGGCGTGGATCGCCCCCCGGATGTTCGAGTGGGACGATCCCCACGCCGCCGAGAACGGAACCGACAACCTGACCGGCATCGTCAGCCAGTACGACAAAACCGCCATGACAGGCTTCATCCTGGGCTACCAGCGCTTCGGGCGTCTGAGCTTCCAGGTGGGCACCGGCAACGACTGGCTCACCCTCTGGTCAGACGGCGAGAATTTGGAAAAATACGCCTGGAACCTGGTCACTGCCACCTTCGACGCCAAGGCAGGGAAGATGTGCCTCTATCTCAACGGGGAGCTGGTGGACTCCATGACCGTGGACAGCGACGAGACGGTGGCCGGCGCCTCCAACAAGGCCCTGTCCGTGGGCCGGAACATGGAGGCCGAGCGCCTGACAGCGGGCTACCTCAACGTGGCCAGCGGGTATTTGGACGAGGTGAAGCTTTACTCCGTCGCCCTCACCGCCGACGAGATCAAGGAATATTACGACAGCGTCACCGTCCCCGATATCGAGTTTAGCGACATTTGGCTCCAGAACATCCTCACCGGCGACTACACCCGCCCCCAGTTCCACGGCGGGCCCTACCAGTTCTGGATGAACGAGCCCCACGCGCCGGTCTATTATAACGGCGTCTACCACCTCTTCTACCAGGCCAACATGACCGGCTCCTACTGGCGCAACATCTGCTGGGGCCACCTGGTGAGTACCGACATGGTCAACTGGAAGCCCATCCGTGAGGCCATCGTCCCCACGGAGAACACCGTCGTCCCCGACGGCGTCTGGTCCGGCGGGGCGACCTTAGATAAAAACGGTGTGCCGCTCCTCTTCTTCACCGCCGGAAACGACGCATTCCACGACACGCCGGGCCTCATCTCCAACCAGAACATCGGCGTAGCCTACCCCGCGGACCTCACGGACCCTGACCTCACCGACTGGGTCATCTGCGACGAGTTGGCCGTCATCCAGCAAGCCGGCCAGGGCCGCGCCGGCGAGTTCCGGGACCCCTCCATCTGGAAGGAGGGCGACACCTGGTGCATGCTCATATGCTCCGGCTCCGCCACCACCAAGGGCGGCACGGCGCTCCTCTACACCACTGACACCCTGGAACTCAAGCCCGACGGCACTGTGGAGCAAAACTGGGTCTACAAGGGGCCTGTCTACGAGATGCAAAACCAGTCCTCCCTTTACGGCACCAGCTGGGAGCTGCCCATTCTCCTGCCCGTGACCAACGAGGCCGGGACGGTCACCAAGTATTTCTTCTCCATCTCCCCCGCGCCGGCCTCCAGCGCCGACAACAAGGTCTATTACTGGCTGGGGGACTTTGACCTTGCCACCGGCAAGTTTACACCCGACCCGGCCTTTGAGGGCGACCCCCACCTTCTGGACTACGGCTCCAACGTCTTCACCGGCCCCAGTTGCCTTGTGGACCCGGTGAGCGGCGACATCTACATGTTCTCCATCATGCAGGACCAGCGGGGTGCCGGTGAGCAGGGGGCCTCCGGCTGGGCCCACACCGTGGGGCTCGCCCGGAAGATCTGGCTCAACGACGAGGGCACGGACCTCAAGCTCTCTCCCATCGACGCTCTCCACGACCTGGAGGAGAAGACACTGGTGGACCTCAAGGGCGCGACCCTTGACGAGGCCAACGCCGCCCTCAAGGACGTGGACGAGGATATGCTCTACATCCGCCTCACCGTGGATCTGGGCAGCGCTTCGGAGTTCACCGTCAGCATGAAGCAGGGCGGCAAGTGGGACGCCACCAGCTTCACCTACGATCCGGTGAACGGCGTCATCAAGGGCCGCACCGAGAATAAGGGCGAGGGCTGTAAGGCCGCCTCCGTCTCCGGGGCCTTAGCCAACGAGGACGGTACCATCACTATGGAGATCTACATCGACCGCTCCCTGGTGGAGGGCTTCTTCAACGACACCAAGGCCATCAGCATCCGCGCCTACACCGAGGAGCCCGACTCCCACGCCCTCTCCCTCTCCGCTCAGGGTAATGTCACCGTCACCGAGATGTATGTGGCCAAAATGGGCTCCATCTTCGATTAAATCGAGACATTTCCAATCAAAAAAATGAACAGCCGCAAAGGCTGTTCATTTTTTTGAAGATTATTGATCTATATCATTCCTGGTTGAGGAGAATTCGGGGGTGTCTTCTTATGTTCAAACAAACTTCAAAAATCAGTAGTCAATTCTCAGAAATGAGTGGTCAAACAGCAGCTAACGGCGCGATTTTTTCCTCCTTATGGGGAATCAGAACCGGCGGGGGAGGAGAGACCCTCCTTCAGCGACGCCAGCAGGCGCTGGGCGATGGGGGTGAAGGCCGGTGTTCTCCTCCAGATCAGGTAGATCCCCGTCTCCAGCCGGGGGGTCAGGGGGCGGAAGACAAGGCCGCTCTCCGGGCTTGTGTCTATCAGGCCGTCAAAGGTGAGGAGGAACCCCAGCCCCTCCCGGACAAAGAGGGAGGCGTTATACGGCAGGCGGTAGGAGCCGTCCAGCCGCAGTTCGTCCATCCTCTCCCCGCACCAGCGGGGGATGTCCCGCCGCCACCCCTGCTCCGAGCAAAACAGGGGAAGCCCCGCCAGATCCTCCACGCGGATGCTCTCCCTCCGGGCCAGGGGGTGGCTGGAGGGCATCACCAGGCCCCACACGTCCGCCTCGGGAAAGGGCAGTGAGTGGTACTTCGCCGTGTCCGGCTCCTCCGCCAGCACGGCAAAGTCCAGAACGCCTTTGTCCAGCTTCTCCGTCACCTGCTGGGTATCCCCGCTGCTGATGTGGACGCGCAGGCCGGGGTACAGCGCCTTGAAGCGCTTGACCTCCCGGGCCAGAACCCGGATCTGACAGGACTCCGCCAGCCCGAAGGTGACGTCCCCGCCGGTGATGTCATCCAGCGCCGTGAATTCCCCGGTGATCTTGTCCGCCAGGGAGACAAGATCCTCCGCCCGCCGGCGCAGCAGAAGGCCCTCCTGGGTAAGCTCAATGTGGGAGCTGCGGCGGATAAACAGCCGCTTCCCCAGCTCCTCCTCCAAGGCCTGGATCTGCTTGGTGAGGGTAGGCTGCGTGACATGCAGAAGCTCCGCCGCCCTTGTCATGCTCTCCTCCCTGGCGGCGGCCAGAAAATAGCGAAGTGTGCGGATCTCCATATGGGCGCCCCTCTCTTTGGAATATTCCAAAATTGAATAACATGATATAAATTATAACTATTTGCGCCGCGCCCGTCAAGGGTGTATGATAAGGATAGAGAAAAATCGCCACATATGCGGAAAGGACGGCATAACATGACCTTGAAAACAGCGAAATTGGCTCTTACGGACGACTGGGACAAGACCTTTCTCAAAAGCGACCGGGTGGATCACCGGAAGGCGGTCTTCCCCAACCGCTACGGCATCACCCTGGCAGCTGACGTGTACACCCCAAAGGGAGCGGAGGGCAAACTCCCGGCCATCGCCGTGTGCGGCCCCTTCGGTGCGGTGAAGGAGCAGGCGGCGGGGCTGTACGCCCAGACAATGGCGGAGCGGGGATTTTTGACGCTGGCCTTTGACCCATCCTTCACGGGCGAGAGCGGCGGTGCGCCGAGGTTTATGGCCTCCCCGGACATCAACACCGAGGATTTTCAGGCGGCGGTGGACTTCCTCTCCGTCCAGGAGAACGTGGACCCGGAGCGCATCGGCATCATCGGCATCTGCGGCTGGGGCGGCCTGGCGCTGAATACGGCGGCGCTGGACACCCGCGTGAAGGCCACGGCGGCCATGACCATGTACGACATGACGCGGGTCAACGCCAGGGGCTACTTCGACGCGGAGGACTCCGAGGAGGCCCGGTATGAGAAGAAAAAAGCCCTGAACGCCCAGCGCATCGCCGATTTTCGATCCGGAACCTACGCCCTGGGCGGGGGAGTGGTGGACCCGCTGCCGGAGGACGCGCCGTTTTTCGTGAAGGACTACTACGACTACTACAAGACCCCCCGCGGATACCACCCCCGGAGCCTCAACTCCAACGGAGGCTGGAACGTCACCGGGTGCATGAGCTTTCTCAACCAGCCGATCCTGCGCTATTCCAACGAAATACGCAGCGCCGTCCTCATCGTCCACGGGGAGCGTGCCCACTCCTGCTATTTCTCCAGGGACGCCTACGCCGATATGGTCAGGGACAACCCGTATGCCGGCAACAAGGAGTTGATGATCATCCCGGACGCCGTCCACACCGACCTGTACGACGGCGGCGGGAAGAACGCCATCCCCTTTGATAAGCTGGAGGCGTTTTTCCGGGAGTATTTGAAATGAAAGAAAGCAAGCCCAACCGGCGGCGAACTGCCTCATAAGCCTTTATCCATTCTCCCAACAGCCCGTTGGGAGATTTTTTTGTGAAAAAAGCGCTTATTTCACATTTCTCAAACATTCCGCAAAAGTTTCGGAAATATTGAGGCGCTATAATCCCTCCAAAAGGTGAGAGATCACCGAAAAATCGATGGAGGTACAAGAAATGAAGAAGAAAAACTTTGTGACACTGCTTATGAGCGTGGTGGGCGGTCTGCTCTTCGCCCTGGGGATGTGTATGGCCCTGCTGCCGGAGTGGGACGCCATGATCCCCGGCATCGTCCTGGGGGCCGCCGGCGTGCTGGTGCTGCTTGCCATGCTCCTCATCCGCCGGAAAATGGACGGCAAGCCCGCCGTCAAGCTGAGCGGAAGGGCTGTGGGCGCCGCGCTTTTGGGCCTTTTGGGCACGGTGGTTTTCGGCGTGGGGATGTGCATGGTGCTGGTCTGGGACATGATGATCCCCGGCATCATCGTTGGCATCGTTGGCATCGTCCTGCTGATCGTCCTCATCCCCGTCTGCAAGGGGCTGGAATAAGCGCCGCAATATCAAAGGAGGAAAAGTAAAATGCCGGATAAATTCATCAAAGCAAACGAGAAAATCGCGGACGCCGTTGTCAGCGGCTATAAGAAGATCGAGGAGGGCGTCGTTCAGGGGTACAAAAAGATAGAGCAGGGCGTCACCGGCGGCTTCAAAAGGGTGGAGGACGGCTTCGTGGGGAAGTTTCTCGCCCATGAGGGGGAGAGCGTGGAGGAGGCCGAAAAGCGCCTGGCTCAGGCCTCGAAACCCGGGGAGAAGCAATAAAACCCATTTCACCAGCTAAACGCAAAAACGACAACATTTTTCCCAAACGCAAACACAACTTTAACAATTGCGTGGTATAATGAGAAAAAACGCCGGGGGGATGGGAATGTTCAAGCTTTTAGTGGTGGAGGACGACAGGGACTTAAACCGGGCGGTGTGCGCCTTTTTAAAGCAGAGCGGCTATGACGCGGTGGGGTGCCCGGATGCCGGCTCCGCTTTTGACGCCATGTACGGCAGCCCCTTTGACCTGATCGTCTCCGACATTATGATGCCGGGGATCGACGGGTACGAGTTTGCCAAGACCGTGCGGAGCCTCAATGAGGAGATCCCCATCCTCTTTATGACCGCCCGGGACGACATCGCCTCCAAGCAGCGGGGCTTTCGCCTGGGCATCGACGACTACATGGTGAAGCCCATCGACTTAGACGAGCTTCTCCTGCGCATCGGCGCGCTCTTGCGCCGGGCCAGGATCGCCGCCTCCCGCAAGCTGGAGATCGGCAGTCTGCGCCTGGATATGGATCAGCGCACGGCGGTGTGGGACGGGCAGGAGATCCCCCTGACGGCCCGGGAGTTCAACATCCTCTACAAGCTCCTGAGCTACCCCGGCAAGACCTTCACCAGATCTCAGCTTATGGACGAATTCTGGGACGTGGAGACCAACACCACCCCCAGGGCGGTGGACGTGTACATGACAAAGCTCCGGGGGAAGTTTGAAAACTGCCCGGAGTTTGAGATCAAAACCGTCCACGGGCTGGGGTATAAGGCGGTGGTGAAATGAAAACCACAAAGAATCACCCGGCGTGGAGCTATTTTCTGGCCTTCTTCCTGCTGGCGGCCTTCGTCATCACCTCCTCCATGCTGCTGTTTCTCAACTACTTTGCCCGGAGTGCCGGGGTGGAGTACACCCGGAGCAATCTGTTCGCCGCAGCCCTGGTGACCTTCGGGAACACCGTGTTTTTGTCCCTCATCTGCACCGCGGTGGATATCCTGCGGCGAAAGGTGATGGTGGACAGGCCCGTCCGGGCCATTGTGGAGGCCGCCCGCCGGATCACCGGCGGCGACTTCTCCGCCAGGATCAGCCCCAAGGCGGCCGTGGGCGCCTCCCAGGGGTTTGACGAGATCATCGACTGCTTCAACACGATGGCCGCCGAGCTTTCCGGCGTGGAGACCCTGCGCACCGACTTTATCGCCAGCGTCTCCCACGAGCTGAAAACTCCGATGGCGGTGATGCAAAACTACGGCACCCTCCTGCAAAGCCCGGAGCTTACGGAGGAACAGCGGGTGGAATACGCCAAGGCCGTCACGGAGCAGTCCCGCCGCCTTGCCGGCCTCGTCACCAACATCCTGAAGCTGAACCGGCTGGAAAACCAGCAGATCTACCCCCAGATCCGCCGGTACGACCTGGGGGAGCAGCTGGCCCAGTGCCTTTTGCAGTTTGAGGACACCTGGGAGGAGAAGGGCATCGACATCGACACACACCTGGAGGAGGACGTCCTTGTGGAGTCGGACGAGGAGCTTTTGGCCCTGGTCTGGAGCAATCTCTTCTCCAACGCCCTGAAATTCACGGACGCCGGGGGGAAAGTTTTCGTCTCCCTGAAGACCCAGGGGGACCGCATCCTGGTATCCGTCACCGACACCGGGTGCGGCATAACGCCCCAGGTGAGCCGGCACATCTTTGAAAAATTTTACCAGGGCGACACCTCCCACGCCACCCAGGGCAACGGCCTGGGCCTCAGCTTAGTCCGGCGCGTGATGGACATCGTGGGCGGGGAGATCTTCGTGGAGAGCCAGGCCGGAGAGGGCAGCACCTTTACGGTAAAGATTAAGAGGGCGGCGAATGGAGAAGTTCAAAAAGATTCTTAAAAGGAGTTTCTGCCCGCCCCCGCTCTGGACGGCTGCGGCGGCGCTGTTTGGCTACGGTTTGATCATTGCTGTGGCGGTTTTCCACGTTCAGGACCCCTTTTTACGCTATGCCTCCTATCTGGCCTCCGCCTACGCCCTGACCGTGACCGTTTCGGCGGCGGTGCGCTTTTTCCGAAAGAGGCCGCTGACGGGCCTCCTCCGCTCCACGGCGGTGGGGGAGCGGTACCTGACGGACGCCTATTTTCGCAACCGCGTCTCCCTCTACACGGGGCTTGCCGTCAATCTCGCCTACATCGTCCTCAAGCTGGCCGCCGGGGTCTACTACCGCTCCGCCTGGTTCATCGCCCTGGCGGTGTACTACATCCTGCTGGCCGCGATGCGCTTTCTGCTGGTGCGGCGGCTAAATGTGCAGGACGAGGCGTCGGAGCTGCGCCGGTACAGGCTGTGCGGGATCCTGCTTCTGCTGATGAACCAGGCCCTGGCGGGGATCGTGGTCTTCATGGTACATCAGGATCGCGGCTTTGCGTATCCGGGCTTTCTCATCTACGCGATGGCCGCCTACTCCTTTTACGCCGTCACCGTCGCCGTCATCAACATCGTCAAGACCCGGCGCCACAAAAGCCCGATCCTCTCGGCGGCCAAGGCCGTCAACCTTGTGGCGGCGCTTGTCTCCCTCCTGTCCCTGACCACCGCCATGCTGGCCCAATTTGGCGGGGAGGACGACCCGGCCTTCCGCCGGACAATGACCGCCTGCACAGGCGGCGGCGTCTGCACCGCCGTCATCGCAATGGCAATCTACATGATCTGCCGGGCCGGCAGGGCCTTGAAGAGCCTCCCCTCCGGCCCTCGGAATTCATAGACCGATTCAATCCCGGCGGCATGTGCGCCGGGATGATCCCTTTTGTCGCGCAAGTGCATGCCCGCGTTTTTTTGCCAAAAACCACACATCAGTATTTTTTCCGGCGGCATGTACGTCGGAAAAAATCCCTTATGTCGCGCAAGTGTGTCGCTTGCGACGCACGCAGGGCGACGGCAGAAAAAAATCTCTGAATTTCGCAAAATTCAGAGATTTTTTTCGCACGTTCCCCCTTGTCGAAAAAGCCCGCAGGGCTTTTTCGACAAGTTCGCCCGGCGTGGATTCCGTGGAATCCACGCCGGGCCTTTCGCGTGTTTTCTGTCAGCCGAGATCCTGATCCAGCGTCAGCGCGCCGCTGTCCATGCGGTAAACCGCGTCGGCCTGGTCGGCGATGCCGGTGTCGTGGGTGACGACCACCACACAGCAGCCGTCCTCGTGGGCGAGGCCCTTGAGGAGATCCACGATATTCCTGGCGTTCTCGCCGTCCAGATTCCCGGTTGGCTCGTCCGCCAGAATGATCTCCGTCCCGGAGGCCAGAGTCCTGGCGATGGCCACCCGCTGCTGCTCGCCGCCGGAGAGCATGGCGGGCAGGCGCTTATAATACCCGGCGTCCAGCCCCACACGGGCCAGGGTCTTCCGGGCCAGCTGCTCCGCCTCCTTCCGGGGCATCTTCTTCAGCAGCAGGGGATACATCACGTTCTCCAGCACCGTCAGCAGGGGAAAGAGGTTGTAATTTTGGTAGATGACGCTGACCTGCTCCCGGCGGAGCCGGTCGATATCCGCCTGCGCCATAGACTCCCCGTTCACCGTGATGGTTCCGCTGTCCGGCTTCTCCAACCCGGCCATCAGGGACAGGAGGGTCGTCTTGCCGCTTCCGCTCCTGCCCACCAGGGCGGAGAAGGTCCCCGCCTCAAAGGCGCAGGACACGTCCTTCACGGCGTTGACGGTCTGATATCTTGTGCGATAGGAGAAGGAGACATTTTCCAGTGTGAGTGTCATTCAGGTTTCCTCCTTGAGGCTGAGTATTCCGGAACGTCCGGTGACCTTCAGGCCCCCGGCCGCCGTTCCGGCCAGCGCCGCCAGATCAATGGCGGCCATATAAAATGGGGACAGGACGCACAGGGGAACGGCCAGGGACGCCCCCACGGCCACGGCGGAGGCGATGACGCTGAAAATCAGCGTCTCCTCCAGCAGCGTCAGCACCACGGCGGTCTGGGGTGTGCCCAGGCTGCGCGCCACGGACAGCTCCCGCTTGCGCATATGTACGGAGAAGAAGGCGGCGGAGGCCGCGACGCTCATCTCCAGGATCAGCAGCAGCGGCCGGAGCCTTTTCAGCGTCGCGATGCTCCGGTCAAAGCTCTTCAGCGTCTCCTGCAGGGTCTCGTCGTGGATGACGGAGGCGAAGGCGTAGTTGATGTGCAGATAGTCGTGGGGATTTTCCACCGGCGCCCCGGCGGGATCCGGGTCTGTGAAGTAGTATTTCAGCAGCTCGCCCAGCTCGTCAAGCCGCCTTGCGTCCGCCACCGTGGCGGAGATGCTGTCGGCGAAGGCGTCAATGCCCGCCTGCTCCATAAGCTTCGCCGCCAGGGGCCAGGCGCAGTAGATGGCCGTGGAATCCGACCCCGTGTAGACCCCCGTGACCTCCGCCTCCCATGAGAAGGTGGTACCGGAGCCGTTTAACGTGGTGGACACCGTCATGGGCAGATAGAGCCGCCCGTCCTCGCCCTCCCGCGTCAGCTCCAGGTACGTCTCGGGGATGATCAGGGCCGTGCCGTGGGCCTCATAAAACTCCGTGGACGCGCCGTCAAAGAATTCCGCCTTGGCCGTCCCCAGCCGTGGGTCAAAGTCCTGCACCGTGTCAAGGGACGTGATCCCCACAAGCTCCCGGAAATCCGCCGGTGCGCCGGGCTGCCGGATCTTGAAATACAGCGTGGACTTGACCCGGATCTGACTGAACCAGGCGGGCAGATCCACCCGCGGCACGGTGAAAAACTGATCGGTTTCGCTTTCCGCGTCCATAAAGGCCCACAGTGCGCTGCCGTAAACGTGCAGCTGGTCGGATTTCGTCCCCCGCAGGTCTGTGATCACCAGCTCCACCGGGATATCCCACGCGTCCTCCCGTTCCTCCGCCTTCCGGGCCTCAAGCCCGGCGTACAGGCAGAAGAACCAGGCCAGAACGGCCAGCAGGAGCGTGAGGACAAGGCCCGAGGCGCTTCTGGTGAGACGGCTTTTTAAGTACAGAAACGGCATAAGATCCCACCCTTTATTTTTTCATCAGCGAGGCGGCCTTTCGGCGGGAGAGGACGATAGACACGACGCCCAAAACCGCGATCTCCACGCCAGCCATGACGGCGGCGGCCACAAACACCGCGTTGGGGCTGAAGTCCAGGTAGTCCTTCACATACGCCACGCTGTCACCCAGAACACGGGTGACGGCCCCCCGCAGCAGCACCGCGCCCAACGCCGCGCCCAGGACGCAGGAGATCACGGCGGGGATGGCGGAGACGGAGAAGACAAACCACCCGGCCCGGCCCTTGCCGGCCCCCAGGGAGAGCATGAGTCCCGCGTTTCGCCGCTGCTTCATCACGAACAGGGCCACATAGACCGTCAGGATCACCAAAAACGCCGCCACGGCCAGCATAAAGAGCTGACGGGGGCTGTCCATGAACCCGACCATCGCCTCCTTGATGGCGGAGTACCCGCCGTCAAAGTAGACCAGCAGATCCGTGGGCCAACCCTTCTCGGCGAACAGCGCCTCCACATCCCCCTCCGCGCCGTTGCGGATCACGATGCTCTTCAAAAAGTCGTTGTCCGTGACGGTCACCAGGCCCGCCAGGGAGGCGTTGGGGACAAACACCATGCTGGGCAGGATGTTGTAGTCCAGATTCTCCCACTCCTTGGTGTTGTTGTACAGGCCAATGATTTCATACTCCCGGGACTCCTGAAACTCTTCAACATTAGGGTATAAGTAGGGGGCGCTGTATCCCTCGGTCCCGTGGGTTGACTGGCCGGGATTTTGACTTATAAAGGAGTTATCAAAGAAATCCAGATTCAGCTTATCCCCCACATGGAGGCCGTTGGCCTGGGCCAGGGTCTGAGAGATCAGACACACCCGGTTCCCGTCGGCGTAATCCGCGCTGTCAAAGCCCCGCCCCTCGGCCACATAGGCGGTCTTCTCGTGGAACAGGTAGAAGCTGTCCAAAAGATCCGTCCCCAGGACGGGAACCGTGCTGTACTGCGTTTTTACCGTGTCCAGAAGCGCCGCCCAATCGGCGTTTTCCGGATCGGCCAGGAAGTCCTCCACGCTGCCCTCCACCGGGGACAGGCCGCACCCTCCAACATTCATATCAATACTGCTGTAGCAGCAGTCAACATCCCCAAGGGCGCTTTCGGCCAGGGTGATGCCGGAGCCTATTTCCGGGTCATAATACCCGAACTGGCCGTTTATATTGTTTCCCAGGCAATCCAGGTTGACGTCCTCCGCCGTATAGCCCCTTCGACCCATACTGGTCTGGTTCAGGATGTATGTGCGCGTTCCCAGATCCAAGTCGTTGTAGGCCATCATATTGACAATGTACGTCTTCCCGACTTCCAGACTGTTGATCAGCTCCCTTGTTTTTTCCGCCAGGTACTGACCGGTAGAGATTTCCAGCTGAATTTTACTGCGGGGTTCAAAGTCCGGATGAATGGCCAGGTAGTCCTTTACCTCGCCGTATAAGCTTACGGTAAGGGCGCCGAACTCTTTTTCATCAATTTCTCCAACCCTGGTGAGAACAAAGGTTAAAACTGCCCGGTTGTACGGCGTGCTGTTGTGGCTGTTGTACTTGCTTCCCGTGTGGACGCTCGTGACGCTCTGCAGGCCCTGGACATAGGCGCCCTGATACTGATGGTGGTATATCCCTTGCAGGCAGGGGCTTTCCTCCAGCGCGGCCTCAAAGTCCGACACTAAAATATCGCCCTCTTCGGGCGAAAACGATGAGGACTTCTCCGCGATAACCTCCCAGCTGTCTGTCACAATTCCAAGACCGTTTTCATCAAATTCTACATCAAACCTGGAAGTTACTTCATAATTGGGGGATATTTGAGAAAGACAAACGAAGCTGTTGTCGATTCTTTCGGCAGCCGCCTGGGAGGAGCGCAGTACGCCCCAACCCAGACAGAGGGAGGCCGCGGCGGCGGTGAGGAGAATAAGCGCCGCCGCCGCGCGCACAGGCTGCCGAAGCAGCTGCCTAAAAGGTTTCATAAGTATTTCCCTCCAATAACCTAAAAAAGGGGAAAAATTTCATTTTTTCATCAGCGAAGCGGCCTTTCGGCGGGAGAGGACGATAGACACGACGCCCAAGACCGCGATCTCCACGCCCGCCATGACGGCGGCGGCCATAAACACCGCGTTGGGGCTGAAGTCCAGATAGTCCTTCACATACGCCACGCTGTCGCCCAGAACCCGGTTGACGGCCCCCCGCAGCAGCACCGCGCCCAACGCCGCGCCTAAAATGCAGGACAAAACGGCGGGGATGGCGGAGACGGAGAAGACAAACCACCCGGCCCGACCCTTGCCGGCCCCCAGGGAGAGCATGAGTCCCGCGTTTCGCCGCTGCTTCATCACGAACAGGGCCACATAGACCGTCAGGATCACCAAAAACGCCGCCACGGCCAGCACAAAGAGCTGACGGGGGCTGTCCATGAACCCGCCCATCGCCTCCCCAACAGTGGGGTAGCTGTCGTCATAGAAATACAACAGATCCGTGGGCCAACCCCTGTCGGCGAAGGATGCCGCTACGGCCTCCTCCGCGCCGCACTGGAAGACGTAGCTCCGGAGAAGCAGCTTGTTGACGTTCCCGGTGTAGATGCTCTCGTGCTGGTAGGTCTCAAGCCCCGCCAGGGAGGCGTTGGGGACAAAAATGGTGTTGGGGCTGAAGTTGTAGGAGGTGGAGGAGTTGGGGAATAGGGACTCCCACTCCCTGGTGTTTTTGTACACGCCGACGATCTCATACTCCCTGGTGTCCTGGATCTGGTCAAGGCTGTCCAGAAGCTGGGTATTCACACCGATTTTGATGGAGTTCGGCAGATCAAATACGCCGTTATAGAGGCTCAGATCCAGCTTGTCCCCCACATGGAGGCCGTTGGCCTGGGCCAGGGTCTGGGAGATCAGGCACACCCGGTTCCCGTCGGCGTAATCCGCGCTGTCAAAGCCCCGCCCCTCGACCACAGTGGCGATGTTCTCGTGGAATAGATAGAGACTTTCCAAAAGATCCGTCCCCAGGACGGAGAAGGACTCGTACTGGCAGTCCAGCGCCTGGAGCAGGTCAACCCAACCGGCGTTTTCCGGATCGGCCAGAAAATCCTCCAGGGACTGCCCCCTCGGGATCGCCTGAAACCACGCCCCATCCGCGGAGGCGGTGCAGTGATCGACACGTCCCTCCACATTAGAGGGAGACAAAATGACGAAAATCGATGTCGTGGGATCCTTGTACCGATACCACATTTCCCCGGAAGGATCAGTCTCCGGCGTGAGCATACTCAGGTCAATGTCGTCCGCCGTCCTGGCCTCCGCCCCGGGCATGTACATCTGGAGCTTATCGGCGATGTCCCGGCGAAGGAGAAGATCGTCGTCTACATAGTCATCCAGACGGAGGATATACGTCCCGTCCAGTGTCAGGCTCCCGCGAAAGGAATCGAACGCCTCCTGTGAGGTAAAAGTGAGGGACAGCTTTATGTGGCTGCGGGGGGTACGATCCGGGTGAATCGCCAATGTTTCAACGATGTCCCCCTCCAGAGAGACCCGGCGGTTCCCGGTGACATCAACAGTCGGCTCCTTCGGCAGAGAGGTGGGCTTAAAGAGAACGGCGCCGCGGTCGTAGGGGCTGACGACGCTGCCCTGATCCTCGTCAGCGAACAGCTCCGGGATGTTGACAGGGCGCACCCCGGGGACGAAGGCGCTGAGAAACTGCTGCTGGTAAACCCGGCGCAGATAGGGGCTTTCTTCCACGGCGTCCAGAAAACTGTCCACCGTGATATCCGAAATTTTATCCTCGTAGACGATTCCGACGCCCTCCTTGATCACCTCCTCCGGCGTGGTGATGTATTCCTCCCCCAAAGAGGAGTAATAATACTCGCCTGTGTCCGGATCAAGGGTCAGGGTTGGATTTTGCATTGCGCCGCAGTGGGGGCTGAAGAAGGACAGGTTAAGGAATTCTTCGTTGATTTTATCCGCCGTGGCCTGCGCGGAGCGCAGCACGCCCCAGCCCAGACAGAGAAAGGCGGCGGCAGCCGTAAGGAGGATCAGCGCCGCCGCAAAAAGAGGCTGCCGTAGCAGCTGCCTCAATGGCTTCATAGTTTGTTACCTCCCGGAAGAGTTCTTTTGTCCGGGGGACGGGCAATAAAAACCCATCCCCCTCTGAGTTACAAGTATAAATAAGTTATCAAGTATCGGGAATTATGCAGGGGGGACCCATGCACGGCACCACTTGGGTTTCTACAATAGTTCTATCGCATACAGTACACCGATGCTTAATCACATATTGATGAAGGTGATGTGCAGAATCATGACGTTGACTAATGATTGAAGAAACCATGTCATGATCCTCAGGCTCATCTAAAGTAAGGGCGACAAAAAGCTCAGCGCCGCAGTCTTTGCATGTGTAGTAGTGACCTGTTCTGTGTTGATGATAATCGTCAAACAAAATATACTCATCAATTAAATCACTACTAATTTGCATGTTGACGTGCAAGCACTGGGTTGCGAGGGCTGTTGGGACGATGATTGAAGCCAGCAGGAGAAGGGCCAGGGAAAGAGAAATGATTTTGAAGGATTTCTTTTTCATAGGGAGAACCTCCTGATAAAATAGATTTTGCCTAAGCCCCCTGCGCGCCGGAGGGCTTTGACTACCTCATTATACACCATGTTCTTTTGGCTGTCCATATAGTTTTGCATTTTTCTTCAAATTTTTTCTGTTTTTTGAAAAAATGGCGGGGAAGAGGGGAAAAAGGCATTTTATACGAATATACATCAAGGGTCATCAATATAAAAAGACACCGGACGGCGCTGCGGGCCGTCGCGGGTGTCTTCTCACAAGGATGAATTTGACTTATGGGGTGGGCTCCGACTCCCGGAGGATGGCGGTGATCTTTTTCACGGTCTTCATGGCGCTCTCCAGCTCCTGGCTGTCGATCTCCTCCCGGATCCGCCGGTACGCCTGGCTCAGGCGGCGATGCTCGTCCTCCATCAGCTCCACGGCCTTGCTGGTGAGCTTAACGTATGTGGCCCCGGCGTTCCTGTCGGTTTTCCACGTCACCAGGCCCTTGTCCTGGAGGCGCTCCATCGTCCGGGACAGGGCGGGGAGGGGCATGTTCAGGTGCTTTGCCAGATCCGCCAGATACGCCCGCCCCGGGCGGCCCCGCTCCCCGGCGTGGCGGCGAATGGCGTACAGCGGGATGTAGTCGGCCCGCCGCAGGGATTTAAACAGCATGTCGGTGTTGAAAGGCTCAAAGAAGAAGATCTCCTCCGACCCCGTAAAATTGTTCTGCTCCATTGTTCGCTCCTTTTATCGGTCCTCAAGGTTCCTGTACTCCCGCTTCCGGCACAGGCTCCTGTACGCGGGGCGGATGATCTTGTTGGCGCTGACAAGCTCCTCCAGCCTGTGGGCGCTCCACCCGGCCACCCGGGCCACGGCGAAGATGGGGGTGTACAGCTCCACGGGGATGCCCAGCATGTCGTAGACAAAGCCGCTGTAAAAGTCCACATTGGGGCTGACGCCCTTGTAGATCCGGCGCTTCTGGGCGATGAGCCGGGGCGCGTTTTTCTCCACGGCGTTGTACAGGGCCAGGTCACGCTCCCGCCCCTTCTCCCGGGCCAGGCTCTCCACAAAGCCCTTGAACACCACCTCCCGGGGGTCGGACAGGGAGTAGACGGCGTGGCCCATGCCGTAGATGAGGCCCTTCCGGTCAAAGGCCTCCCCCTCCAGGAGCTTCGTGAGGTAGGCGCTGACCGCCTCCTCGTCCTCCCAGTCGTGTACGTTGGCCTTCATGTCCTCCATCATCCGCATCACCATGATGTTGGCCCCGCCGTGGCGCGGCCCCTTCAGGGAACACAGCGCCGCCGCCGTGGCGGAGTAGGTGTCCGATCCGGAGGAGGTCACCACCCGCGTGGTGAAGGTGGAGTTGTTCCCGCCCCCGTGTTCCGCGTGGAGGAGGAGCGCCACGTCCAGGACCCGGGCCTCCAGATCGGTGTATCCCATGTCGGGCCGGAGCATCCGCAAAAAGTTCTCCGCGGTGGAAAGCTCCGGATCGGGCCGGTGGATGTACATGCTCCCGCCCCGCTCATAGTGGTTGTAGGCGTGGTGGCCGTACACCGCCAGCATGGGGAAGACGCTGATCAGCTGGAGGCACTGGCGCAGCACGTTGGGCAGGCTCAGATCCCCGGCCAGGCTGTCGTAGGAGGCCAGCGTCAGGACGCTGCGGGTCATGGAGTTCATAATGTCCCAGCTGGGCGCCTTCATGATCACGTCCCGGGTGAAATTGGTGGGCATCAGGCGCAGGGAGGAGAGGGCGTCCAGAAAATCCCGGAGCTGCCCCCCGTCCGGAAGCTCCCCGAACAGCAGAAGATACGCCGCCTCCTCAAAGGCGAACCGGGAGCTTCCGGCGATGAGATCCCGCACATCGTACCCCCGGTACAAAAGCTCCCCGTCACAGGGGGTCTTCACCCCGTCCACATATTGGAAGGCCTTCACCTCGGAGATGTTGGTCAGACCCGTGAGTACCCCCTTGCCGTTTTCGTCCCGCAGACCCGTCTTGACCCCGTACTCCGTGTATAGCTGGGGACTGATCCGGTCCCCAACGGCACACTTGTCCGCCTGCGCGGCCAAATATTCTCTCAAATCCTCCATGTTCCGCTCCTTTCCCAAAAGCTCCAAAAACGGTTTACCTAATAGAATAACAAATAACTCAGATTCATTTTTTTGCGGGGCTTTGCCTCGCAAAAAATCCCTCTTGCCGCCCAAGTGTACGGCCCTTTGGGCCGTGCGCGCAGGGCGACGGCAGGGGAACAGGCACAAAATTCTGATTTTGGGCCTGTTCCCCGCACGTTCCCCCTTGTCAAAGAAGGCCCAGGCCTTATTTGACAAAATGGCCGCAGCCTCCCCGTGAGCTGCGGCCATTTTTCTTTGCGGTCATGTGCAGATCTCGTTCAGTCGTTTTAAAATCCGGATAAGCTCCCCGGTGTCCTCCGGCCCCAGGCGCTGAAAGATCCCGGCCAGGGCCTCCACCGCCCCCTGCCGCCGGGCCAGGGCTACCTCCCGCCCAAGGGGAGTGAGGGAGACCAGAATGTGCCGGCTGTCCCCGGGATCCGGTTCCCGGTGGATCCAGCCCTTCTCCTCCATGTCCCCCAGCATGGCGGCCACCCGTGCGGAGCTGACCCCCAGCTCCCGGCTGAGCGTCCGGGGGTAGACGCCCTCATCCCGGCTGTAGAGGAGGGACAGGGCCAAAAGCTCCCCGTGGCTGTTCCTCTCACTCTCACGCCCCACGGCGCTCTTAATGTGTTCGGCCCGGAGCCGAAGGAAATCCCCGGCCATCTCCCGGTAGTCCATAGGGATGCCCCCCAGAAAGCTAATAGTGTTAACTATTGTAGCACAACTTCCCGGATTTGTCAAGTGCCCGCCCGCAGCCCGGGATTTTCGGAAAAAAATCCGGCTGAACGGCGTGTTTTTGTTGTTTTATTTTGACGAATGTGGTAAGATGGGGGAGGAAAAGAGAGAGGACGGTGTTTTTTCCGTGGAAAAGGAGCGGGGAAACTTTAAAGGCCGGGTTTTCGGCTTTGACAGGCGGGACGTCATCGGGTATATCGAGACGCTGGCCGGGGAGAGGAACAGGCTGGCCCAGGAGAACCAGACCCTCCGCGGGAAGCTGGAGGCTCTGGAGGAGCGTCTGGCCCAGCAGGAGGCCGCCCAGGAGGAGCCGTCCGCCCAGGAGCAGATGGACGAGGCGATGAACAAAGCCCTGGAGACGCTGGACACCCTCCGGGCCGATTTTGACGGCCTTTTAGGCGATGTGCGCATCAATGTCAGCCAGTCAAAGGACGAGCTACGCAGTGTCTGCGAGAAGCTGGACAAGCTCACCGAGACGCTGAAGGCGGCGGGGGAGCGGCTTGGCGCCCTCCGAAACGGCCTGGGGGAGAGGGAGTAAGCCTTGGAGAGAGTATTTGAGATCGACGCGGCAAAGCTTAAAGAGTTTGCCCCCCAGCTGCGCGCCGGGGACCGGGTTTTGCTCAGCGGAACGATATACACAAGCCGGGATCAGGCCCATATGGCCATCTTCCGGCTGCTGGACGAGAATCAGCCCACGCCCTTTCCCATCCCCGGGGCGGTGATCTACTACGCCGGCCCCACCCCCGGCCACGACGGGATGGCGGCCGGGGCCTGCGGGCCAACCACCTCCAGCCGCATGGACGCCTTCACCCCGCGCCTTTTGGATCTGGGCCTGGCCGGGATGATCGGGAAGGGCCTGCGCTCCCAGGCGGTTTCGGACGCCATCGTGAAAAACGGGGCGGTCTATTTGTGTGCCGTGGGCGGGGCCGGGGCGCTGATCGCCAAGTGCATCCGCTCGATGGAGGAGATCGCCTTCCCGGAGCTGGGATGCGAGTCCGTGAAGCGCCTCTATGTGGAGAGGATGCCCCTGATCGTGGGAATCGACTGCCACGGCGGGGATATTTTCCGGCAGGGGAAAGAGCAATATTCCCTGGCGAAAAAGGATGAAAGCTGGCTTGGAAGGCCTTAAGGCCTCCCAATGCCAAGGGGATGCGTGCGGAAGAGGGGGCGTGAATTCTGCGGAATTCACGCCCCCTCTTCCTGCTGCCGCGCTGCAGCGCACGCCCAAGGGCGCACGTTTGCGCGGCAAGAGGGATTTTTTGCAAGGCACATGTCCTTGCAAAAAATATATAAAATAAAAATTTCGGGGCGGGTCAATGGCCCGCCCCGGTGGTTTACATAATCTTATATCTAACCATTTTTTATGGGTTCTGGCGTTCCGCCGCTTCTACCGTGTGGGAGGCCAGGACGGCTGTGGTCATGCTGCCCACGCCTCCGGGGACGGGGGTGATGGATGCCACCTGGGCGCTCACATCCGCAAAATCCGCGTCGCCCGCCATTTTTCCGTCGCTGTCGGTGTTGATGCCCACATCCACCACCACCTGGCCGGGGGAGACCATACCGGCGGTGAGGGTGTGGAGGTGTCCCGCGGCGGCGATGATGATATCGGCCCTGCGGGTCTCGGCGGCGGTGTCCCGGGTGCGGGTGTGGCACACGGTGACGGTGGCGTTCCGGGCCAGGAGGAACTGGGACACGGGCTTGCCGATGACAAGGCTCCGCCCCAGGACAACGGCCCGCTTCCCGGTGCAGTCGATCCCGTAGTAGTCCAAAAGCTCCACACAGCTCTGGGCCGTGCAGGGACAAAAGCCCCTGCCGCTGCCGGTGAACACCCCGGCCAGGGAGCCGTCGGTTATGCCGTCCACGTCCTTCTCCGGGGAGAGGGCGTCCCGCACGGCGGCGTCGGAGATCTGCGGTGGCAGGGGACGGAAGACCAGGATGCCGTGGACGGCGGGATCGGCGTTCAGCTCCGCCAGCCTGTCCAGCACCTCTTTCTCCCCGGCGCCGGCGGGGAACACGGCCTGCACTGTCCGGATCCCCAGGGCTTGACAGCGCTTTACGGCCCCGCGCTCATAATAGAGATCCGCGTCGTTTTCCCCCACCCGCAAAAGCGCCAGAGTGGGCTGGATCCCCCGGGCCTGAAGGGCCAGAACGCGCTCCTGCGTCCTGTGATTGATGGCCGCCGCGGCGGGCGCGCCCTTTAATATCTCCGCCATGATCACGCCTCCAAGGTTTTTCCCCCAGTATATTTCTTTTGCCTCCGGCTGTCAATAGATATCTCCCACCCGAAAGGGCAGGGAATTGGTAGGAATTGCCTGGAGGGACAAATGTTCCCTTTGCCAAACACCCGCCTCAACATCTCAACCAGGGTGTCGGAGCTTTATCTGAAAAGGGGGACGTAATGTTTACGGGAAGCCGGCGTCCCCTGTGGGGCACGGAGAAGGGTGGCGTCGTGCGTCACCGGGAAGCCGGTGTGACACGGGGACGGTTCCTTTCGTCGTCGCGGAAGTCGCGATAGCTCCCCGTGCCGCAAGCGGCACGGCTCACTCGCAGACTTCGCTCCTCCTCCCCCCACGCAATCATAATTGCGTGGGGCCCCGGTATACCGTTCGCCAGGTTTCCGTGAAAGGCGGGACTTGAGGGACGGTTTTTTTGTCACACCGCAGGTGGGACTAAAGAACCGTCCCTCTGTAACGCCGGGTCAAGACCTCCGGTCAACGGAAGCTGCCCCGCCCCGCGCCCCCCAATCAAAATATTTTTTGCGGGGCTTTGCCTCGCAAAAAATCCCTCTTGCCGCGCAAACGTGCGCCCTTGGGC
>CANQFV010000027.1 GCA_947599875.1 uncultured Oscillospiraceae bacterium | reverse complement strand
GCTCTTCATGCCTTATGATAAAAGAAAAAGGAGCGTGTGCGTATGGCGGAAACGTATGTGGCCGGTCTTGACCAAAGTACCCAGGGGACGAAGGCTGTTTTGCTCGATACCGAGGGGAGAATCGTTGCGAGAGCCTATGCCCCCCATAGACAGCTTATAAGTCCCGAAGGCTGGGTCTCCCACGACGGGGAGGAGATTTTTGAAAACTGCGTGAAGCTCATCCGACGGGTGGTGGAGGAGGCGAGGATCGATAAGAGCGCCGTGGCCGCCATCGGTATCTCCAACCAGCGGGAGACGACACTTGCCTGGGACAGGAAAACAGGGAAGCCCGCCGCCCACGCGGTGGTCTGGCAGTGCGCCAGGGGCAGAGAGATCACCGACGCGCTGACGGACGAGGGCTTTCGTGACCGAGTCCGGCAAAAAACCGGTATACCGCTCTCCCCGTACTTTCCGGCGGCAAAGGCGGCGTGGCTCCTGCGGCACACAGGGGCCGGGGAGCTTGCAAAAGCGGGCCGCCTTTGCCTTGGCACGGTGGATGCTTTTCTCGTCTATAAGCTCACCAGCGGGCAGGTGTTCAAAACAGACTATTCCAACGCCTCCCGGACACAGCTTTTCAACATTCGTGAGCTTTCCTGGGATGCGGAGCTCTGCCGGGCCTTCGGCGTTCCTCTGGAGGCTTTGCCACAGGTGGAAAGCTCTGACGGGGACTTTGGTGCGACGACTCTGGAGGGATATTTTGACCGCCCCGTGCCTGTTTTGGCCATGATGGGCGACTCCCACGCCGCGCTTTTCGGCCAGGGCTGTGTCCGGCCCGGAATGGCAAAGGCCACCTACGGTACGGGCTCCTCCGTCATGATGAACGTGGGAAATAGACCTATCGACAGCGCCAGCGGCCTTGTCACGTCCCTGGCCTGGGGCAGAGGCGGCGCGGTGAGCTATGTGCTGGAGGGAAACTTAAACTACACGGGTGCCGTTATCACCTGGCTCAAGGACAATCTTGGCCTCATTGAGAACGCCGCTGAGACGGAAAGGCTGGCGGAGGAGGCAAATCTCGAGGACACCACCTACCTCGTCCCGGCCTTCACCGGTCTCGGGGCGCCCTACTGGGACGACGCGGCAAGGGCGTCTCTTACCGGAATGTCGCGCCTCACGGGAAAGCGCGAGATCGTCAAGGCGGCCTTAGAGTGCATCGCCTTTCAGGTGACGGATGTGCTTCGTTCCATGGAGCGCGACGCGGGCCTTACACTTTCCGAATTGCGGGTAGACGGCGGCCCCACGGCAAACCGTTATCTCATGCGGTTTCAGAGCGACATCGCCGGTGTGAGGCTCCGGGTGCCGGTAAACGCGGAGCTGTCCGCCTTTGGCGCGGCGGCTATGGCGGGCATGGGCGCGGGAATGTTCTCCGAGGAGCTTCTGGAGCGCATCGCCGTCCGGGAGATCTATGAGCCCCGCATGACGGAGGCGGAGCGCAAGAAGAAATACAGCGGCTGGAAAAATGCCGTCCATAAAACGATAGGGAGGAAATGAATATGGCAACTATCAAGCTTGGCTACGTGCCCACCCGCAGGAGCATTTTCAGCGCCCCGGACGCCCTCAAATACCGGGACCTCACCGCCCGACGTCTTCGGGAGATGGGCGTGGACTTCGTGGACATCGACGATATAAACGATGAGGGGCTTCTCTTCGATGAGAACGACCGTCTGAAGGTTTTGGAGAAGTTCCGGGCGGAGAAGGTGGACGGTATCCTCCTGGCCCACTGCAACTTCGGCACGGAGTACGTCTGCGCCCGCCTGGCCCGTGATCTGGGCGTGCCGGTACTGCTGTGGGGCCCTTTGGACGAACGGCCGGAGCCTGACGGTGTCCGCCTTCGGGATACCCAGTGCGGCCTTTTCGCCACCGGCAAGGTTTTGCGCAGGTTCCGGGTGCCGTTTACGTATCTCACCAACTGCCGCCTCAGCGATCCCGTTTTTGAACGGGGCGTGCGGGACTTTTTTGCGGTGTGCAACGTGGTGAAGACATTCAGAAATATCCGTATTCTCCAGCTTGGCCCCCGCCCCTTTGACTTCTGGTCCACCATGTGCAACGAGGGTGAGCTTTTGGAGCGCTTCAATATCCAACTCTCCCCGGTGCCTCTGCCGGAACTCACCGCCGAGGTGAAGCGGGCTATCGCCGACGGGGACGAGGTACAGCAGACCATCGCCTACTGCCGGGAGCACATGGACATCAACGTTTCCGACGGGCAGCTCACCAATGTGGCGGGCCTCGCCGTGGCTATGGAGCGGCTTATCAAAAAGTACCACTGCAACGCCGGCGCCATTCAATGCTGGAACGCCCTCCAGGACGAGCTTGGCATCATGCCATGCGCCGCCAACGCGATCTTGAACGACAAGGGCATCCCCATCGTCTGCGAGACGGACATCCACGGCGCGATAACGGCGCTTTTGGTGGAGGCCGCGGATCTGGAGGGTCGCCGGAGCTTCTTCGCCGACTGGACCATCCGCCACCCGGACATCGAAAACGGCGAGCTATTGCAGCACTGCGGCCCCTGGCCCCTTTCCGTGGCGGGGTGCCGGCCCTGCATCACCTACCCCCTGGCCTTTGACTTCCCCGGAGCCATCACCGCCGAGGCAAAGCACGGCGACCTGACCCTGGCACGTTTTGACGGGGATAACGGGGAATACAGCCTGCTTCTGGGCAACGCCAAGGGTGTGGACGGGCCGAAGGGCATGGGCACCTACCTCTGGGTGGAGGTACAGAACATCAAGCGCCTGGAGGCCAAAATCGTGGAGGGGCCCTACATACACCACTGCGTCGGCATCCACAAGGACGTGGTGCCGGTGCTCTACGAGGCGTGCAAGTACATGGGTATCAAGCCCGACCTCTACGACCCCATTGAGGAGGACGTAAAGGCATATTTAAGAGGCGAGTAACATGGACAACAGGGAACTGACAATTCACAGCTGGGATCTGCGGCGGGATATTTTGGACATCGTGATGGCTGGAGGCGGCGGACATATCGGCGGGGATATGAGCGTCTTAGCGCCGCTGCTCCTGCTCTACAAAAAGCACCTGCGCGTGACGCCGGAGACGGTGGACGACCCGAACCGTGACCGGTTCGTTCTCTCCAAGGGCCACTCCATGGAGGCGTACTACGCCGTCCTGTGCGACTGCGGGTTCCTGGACCTGGCGGACGTGAAGGCCCGCTTTAACAAGCTGGGCTCCCCCTACATCGGCCACCCCCACAACGTCCTGCCGGGAATCGAAATGAACTCCGGTTCTCTCGGCCACGGCCTTCCCGTTTGCGTGGGGATGGCCCTGGCGGGAAAGATGGACAAGAGGGATTACCGCGTTTACACGATCATGGGCGACGGGGAGCTGGCGGAGGGTTCCGTCTGGGAGGCGGCTATGGCGGTTGCAAAGTTTGGCCTTGATAACCTCTGCGCCGTCATTGACCGCAACCGCCTCCAGATCTCCGGCTCCACCGAGGACGTGATGCCGGAGGACCCCTTAGATCGGCGCTGGGCGGCCTTCGGGTGGAATGTCCTGAGCGTGGACGGCACAAGCATCGACGCTCTTGACACGGCCTTTGAGACGGCAAAAACAGTGAAGGGAAGGCCCACGATGATTATCTCAAACTCTATCAAGGGGTACGGCTCTCCCGTCATGGAAAATAAGGCCGGCTGGCACCACAAGGTTCCCACGGCGGAGGAGTACGAGCAAATCAAGACGGACTTTTTACGGAGAAAGGAGGCGGCGCGACATGCCCAATAAGATCCCCAACCGCCAGGCCATCTGCGAGACACTGATGGAACACGCCAAATTTGACCGGGACATCGTGGCCCTGTGCTCCGATTCCCGGGGCTCTGCCTCCATGACGCCGTTTTTTGAGGCCTTCCCGGAGCAGTCCGTGGAGGTGGGTATCGCCGAGCAGGACTTAGTCGGCATCGCGGCGGGGCTGGCCTCCTGCGGGAAGAAGCCCTACGCCTTCTCTCCTGCTTCCTTCCTATCCACCAGAAGCTATGAGCAGTGCAAGGTGGACGTGGCCTACTCGGACACCAATGTGAAGCTCATCGGCATATCCGGCGGTGTCAGCTACGGGGCATTGGGCATGAGCCACCACTCCGCCCAGGACATCGCCGCCATGGCCGCCATCCCCAACATGCGCGTCTATCTGCCTTCGGACCGGCACCAGACGAAAAAGCTCATGGAGGCGCTTCTGCAAGATCAAAAGGGCGCCTACATCCGTGTTGGCCGGAACCCCGTGGAGGACATATATTCCGAAGATAACTGCCCCTTTGCCCTCGACCGGGCCACAGTTCTCCGGGAGGGTACAGACGTGCTTTTGGTCGCCTGCGGCGAGATGGTGCGCCCCGCCCTTGATGCTGCGGAGCTTTTAGCGGGGGAGGGGATAAGCTGTACCGTCCTCGATATGTACTGCGTAAAACCACTGGACACCGAGACGCTTTTGAAATACGCAAGCAGCGCCAAGCTAATCGTCACCGTGGAGGAGCACGCCCCCACCGGCGGCCTCGGCTCCATGGTGGCCCAGCAAATAGGGGAGCATTGCCCCCGCTTTGTTAAAAACCTCTCTCTTCCCGATGCCCCTGTCATCACAGGAACCAGCCGGGAGGTATTCGACTACTACGGCCTTACCGCCGATGGGATAGCAAAGGCAATAAGAAAAATGCTTAAATAACCAGAAAACCTCCGGACGGTCCGGAGGCTTTCTTATTTTTGCTTTGGTAAATTACGCTTTTTATGCTTTAACAGTACGGTTGCTGTATAGAGAACGATGGGAAAAACCGTGGCGGCAAGGATGCCCGCTTTCAAATCGTTCCCCGAAAGGCCGGATATAAGCCCAGCAAAGGTGGGACCCGCCGAACAGCCCAGGTCGCCCGCCAGGGCAAGTAAGGCGAACATCGCCGTGCCGCCGCCCCGGATGAGGGCGGAGGCGCGGCTCAACGTCCCCGGCCAGAAGATCCCCACCGCAAAGCCGCAGACCGCGCACCCCAGAAGCCCGAAAAACGGTACGGGAACGAGAGCGATGCACAGATACGAGGCTATACACAGAACGCAGCTGAAGGTCATGTATTTATCAAGATCGATCCTGTCGCCAAATTTCCCATAGATCAGTCTTGAGATTCCCATAAGCGTGGCAAAGGCCATGGGTCCGGCCAGATCTCCAACAGTCTTGCTGACGCCAAGTCCCTTTTCGGCCAAAACGGACGCCCACTGGCTGACGGCCTGCTCGCTGGCCCCCGCGCAGAGCATCATCAAAAGGAGGGCCCCAGAGAGCTTATCGCGAATGAGCTTCCGTACCGTCAGACCCTTTTCTCCGGGAGGATTTAATGGCGCGATGGGGACCTTGAAAAAAAGAAGCATGTTGGCGGCGGGAATAAGCGCCCAAATGATGCCCAATATCCGCCAGGAATGGATTCCAAAGGCGAAAAAGAACACGGTAGATAAAAGCACAACGCCCACGTGTCCCCAGCAATAGAAGGAGTGCAAGAGGCTCATTGCCTTTTCCTTGTTGCCGGTGGGACACGCCTCTAAAATGGGACTCACCAGAACCTCAATGAGACCGCCGCCCACAGCGTAGAAGCAGACGGACAGGAAAAGACCAGCGAAAGGATCCGGCATGAGCTCCGGCAAAAAGGTGAGGGAGGTAAGACCTGCCACGGCGAAAAGGTGGGCCGCGACCATAGGGACGCGGCAGCCCAAGCGGTCAATGAGCCCGGCTGACAGCGCGTCTACCAGCAGCTGCACGATGAAATTCACCGTGATCAAAAGCGTGATCCTGGTCAGCGGTATCCGATAGCTTGTCTCAAAGGTCACAAAGAGAAGCGGGGCGAAGTTATTGACGATAGCTTGGACGACATACGCCACAAAGCAGGCATAGATGGTCCCCTGATAATTCTTTTTCATGGCAATTTCCAATTTATGATTTGTAGCATAACGCAAAGGAACGGAATACGGCTGTATTTCCTCCCACGGCGTATAGTCCCAGCATTGTGCCGGTGTGACCGCCGGACACCTCGGAGGAGAGGTACTTGGTTTCGGCGCTGCCTAAACACCGCTCCGAGCCGTTTTGAACCAAATAGAAGCTGTATGTAAGGGCGCTGCCCCGGAGAATGAGTCGCACTTTCCCCGAGGACAGGGGAAGGGAACACTGAAGATGCTTTACGGGGCCGATGTTGAGCTTCAGATCAGCGAAAAGCCCTGAGTCCCTTTTACAAAGGAACAGGTCGTAGTGCTCATTCTCACTGATATACGCGCTCACGCCCGCTTCTCCCCGGTCAAGGGACACATCCACACCCAAGTCAAAATCAAAACCCTTCTGGCGCAGAGCGATAAACGTGGGGTCCGTCCCGTCAAGTGTGGTATCCGAGCCCCGGAGCGTAAGGCTTTCACGGGAGAAGAGATAGTTATCCCCCGCCGGACGGCGCAGACAGCACCAATCTATGGCCCAGCCCGTGTTTTCAAAGGTAAAGAGGGGCTTCTTCAACTGCTCAAAATTTCCTGGGAGTTCGTAGGTCTCTTCCATGACGCCGTCCGTCCCCGCCGAAATCCATCCGTCCGGGGTGAAGTTCGCCGGAGCCAAAAAGACCTCGCGCCCCAATGTGTGGTACGGCTGCCAGGGGTGTATCTGACGAAAGCCCAGGGTCACAAGGTGGTACTTGCCGCCATAGTCCTCCACAAGCTCCGCGTGTCCGATCCCCTGTATGATGGCGGGGGCTTTGTTCCTGTTTGTGAGGACGGGGTTATCGGGGCAGTTTTCAAACGGCCCCCAGGGGGATCGGCTTCGGGCGCAAGTGACCATATGGCCGTATTCCGTGCCGCCCTCCGCGGCCAGAAGATAGTACCACTCGCCTATGTGGTACATATGTGGCCCCTCCAGGTAACGTCCGCCGGTGCCGTGCCATATGACGCGGCTTTGGGTGAGGCGACGGCCAGTCTCAATGTCGATCTCACACTGCGTGATCCCCTCGTCACCGTCGTCGCTGCCGCCGTTGGAGAGGAAATAAACCTTTTCACCGTCAAAAAGGAGGGATGGGTCGATCCCGCCCTGAGGTACCTCAATGGGATCCGACCATTCGCTGTAAATATTATCGGTATAGACATAGAAGTTTTTCCACGTTGAGCTGTTGGTGGTAACCATATAGAACCGGCCATTGTGGAAGCGTATCGTCGGGGCAAAGATCCCGCCGGAGCTCGCAGCGTTTAAAAGCTCTAACTGACTTTCCCGCGTGAGCACATGGCCAATCTGTCTCCAGTTTACAAGGTCCGCGCTCTCAAAAAGCGGAACACCGGGGAAATATTGAAAGGAGCTGGAGACGAGATAATACCTACCATCGGCCCGGCAGACGCTTGGGTCGGGATAAAAACCGCTTATGACGGGATTGTGATAACGCATAAAAGTCCCTCCTCGTTCGGGCGAATGATACCACAGGCAGGGGAGAGATGTCAACGCAAATTTCCATTTTGGAGCGGAACGGGGAAAAGAAACTAATCATTTTGCTAAAAGCAATAGAAATTTGATATATTCCTTTTTGCGGTTTGCCTAAAATAAGAGCCAGTAGAGTTCAATCATCAGAGAGGAGGAGGTTCCATGAGCGTGAAAACAGCCCAACCTTTACCGGAAAAGAAAGCAGAGCGGAAAAGGCGCGGTAAAACCGGAGGGAGCTGGAAGCACGATTTCCTAATGAACAAGTGGCTCTACATCTTAACGATCCCGGTGGTGGCATTTTTCCTCATATTCAACTACCTGCCCATGGCAGGCCTATTGATGGCCTTTGAAAACTACAAGCCCGCTCTGGGGCTTTTCAAAAGCCAGTGGGTGGGGCTCCAAAACTTCAAAGACTTCTTTATGGGGCCCAGCTTTTGGACGATTTTGAGGAACACGCTGGTGATCAGCCTTTTAAACCTGGCTATTGCGTTCCCACTTTCCATCATTTTCGCCCTGCTGCTCAATGAGATGAACGTCCTGTGGGTCAAAAAGCTTACCCAGACTGTCAGTTATATGCCCTATTTCATTTCAATCGTGGTGCTGTGCGGTCTGGTGACGGAATTTTGCTCCTCCAGGGGGTTTATCACCAATCTAATGGTGTCGGTCTTTCATATTCCGCGGGAGAACTTACTTACAAACCCGGATTATTTCTGGGCCATCAACCTCATATTGGATATTTGGCAAAACCTGGGTTACAGCTCCATTATCTTTGTGGCGGCCATCACCTCGGTCAATCAAGATTATCACGAGGCGGCGGCGCTGGACGGGGCCAACCGGTTCCAGCGGGTTTGGCACGTGACAATTCCCTCTATTATGCCAACCATTGTCACCATGCTGATCCTCAAGTGTGGGACACTTTTGAATGTTGGCTTTGAAAAGATCCTGCTTCTTTACAACCCCAGCATCTACTCCACAGCCGATGTTATCAGCTCCCATGTCCAGCGCCTTGGTATCGGTCAGGCCCAGTACGGATACGCCACGGCTGTGGGACTCTTTAACTCCGTGGTGGGGACCGTTCTGCTCTTCCTGTCCAACCACATCAGCCGCAAGTACGCTGAGACCTCCATCGTCTGAGAAAGGGGGAGAGGTAAAATGATAGAACGCAATACACCTTCAAGGATCGTCTTCAACATCATCAATTACACGCTGATGATCGGCTTCGGCCTTGCCTGTTTCATACCCTTTTGGCACGTGCTGATGTGCTCCATCAGCGATCCCCGGCTCCTCATGGGCAATTCCGGGCTTGTGCTGTGGCCCCTTGGCAAGCCGACGCTGGAGGGTTACAAGCTGGTTCTCAAAAACCCGGACATATGGAGCGGATACCTGAACACCATATTCTATGTGGTGGCTACTGCCGTGGCTGGCACTGTCCTGACGGCACTGGCGGGGTATCTGGTGTCTCGGAAAAACTTCAAGCTCGCGAAGCCCCTGGCGCTTTTTATCATGTTCACCATGATTTTCAGCGGCGGAACGATCCCACTCTACATGGTGGTCCGCTCTCTTGGAATGCTCAATTCACGCTGGTCCATCATTATCCCCACGCTGATGAATGCCTACTACGTCATCATGATGAAATCCGCCTTTGAGCAGATCTCTCCGGCTTACGAGGAGGCCGCTCGCATCGACGGGGCGGGGCCGCTGACGATCCTCTTTAAAGTTTTGCTTCCTATGGTGATGCCAACGCTGGTGGTCATCATCATGTTTACGGTGATCATGCAGTGGAATTCTTGGTATCAGGCATCCATCTATCTGCCCAGGGCCCGCGATATGTGGCCGTTGCAGCTCTTTATGCGTGAGGTACTGATCAACAACGACACATCCCGTATCGTCACCTCCGGGAACGAGGCCAACGCCATGGTCAACATGACAGGGAACCTTGTGAAATACTGCGTCACTGTGGTTGGCACCGCCCCCATCCTTCTGGCCTACCCCTTCGCTCAGAAGTATTTCGTCAAGGGTGTCACCATGGGCGGTGTAAAGGAGTGAATTCCGGCACTGAGCCGAATCATACAATTTTCAAAAATTATAGGAGGAACAACATGAAAAAGAGAATTCTTTCCCTGCTTTTATGTCTCGTCATGGCGGTCTGCCTTCTGGCGGGTTGCGGCTCCAAGGATGATGTAGACGACAGCGAGCTTATGACCGTGACCATCTTCCAGCAGGCGGATGATGTGACCATGGACCAGGTGGAGAATAACCCCATCTTCCAGTATTGGGAGAAGATGTTCAATCTGGACATCGAATGGCAGTTCCCGCCCCAGGGCAGCGAGCAAGAGCAGCTTACCATGATGCTGGGGACCGGCGACTACACCGACGTCATTACCTTCAGCTTCAGTACCGAAAACCTGGAGGCCATGTGCAACGACGGCGTTATCTATGACCTGACGGATTACATCGAGGAGTATATGCCCAATTACGACGCATATCTCAAGGATCCCGCCAACGCCGACGTGCGCTCCATTCTCTACAACGACGCGGGCCACATCTACAACGTCGCCACCGTGCAGGAGCACCCCATGGCCTGGGGAGGCCTAGTCTACAGGCGCGACATTCTGGAGACAATGACCGGCGGCAACATTGCTTTCCCCTCCGGTAATTCGGAGCCCACCACCATCGAGGACATGGACTATATGCTGGGCCTCATGAAGCAGTATTTTGACGCCGCCGGTATGGCGGTGAGCGCGCCCCTTATCATTCCCGCTGTGGGCTATGTGGCCACCGGCGAGTTCCTGAACGGCTTCGGCATCGGTGCCCTAGAGTACATCGACAACGGAAAAGTAAAGTTCGGTCTTTGCGAGGACAACTTCTACAACTACCTCACGAAGATGAAGGAGTGGTTCGACAAGGGCTATCTGTACGCGGACTTTGCCAGCCGCACCCAGGATATGTTCTTCCTGCCCAACACCGAGCTTACCTATGGCGGCGCGGCGGGCTGCTGGTACGGCCTCACCGCCAACCTGGGCGGGGCCATGTCCCTGCCTGACTACGGCCTCTTTATGGATGTTCAGCCCATGGCTGCCCCGGCGGACACGGCCAACGGCGTCACCACGCCTCTGGGCATTCTCCTTGACTCCGGCAGGACCCAGGCCAACTCCGGCTTTGCCATCTCCACCAAGTGCAGCGAGGCCAAGCTCTTAAGGCTCCTGAAGGCATTTGACTGGTTCTTCACCGAGGAGGGCATGATCACCCGCACCATGGGCCTCTCAGCTGAGCAGGGAGCGGGGGATTACAAGGCGTATCAGGACTTGAGTCTCCCCAACGGCGCCCGCAAGGACGGCACCCGGGAGTGGGTGGACGAGGTGGCGAACGCCGCCAGCGCCGATACGTATGATGTCCCCAACGCGGACCGTATGCCCGGCGTCTCCATCCAGCTTCCCTACAGGGCCTATGAGCTTGTGGACGGCGTGAGTTACGAGGAGATCGGCGACCAGGTCTGGACAAAGTACGGCAATGCCAATACCTATCCGCTCTCCATTGCCCTGTCCCCCGAGGACAATGCCAGGGCCACCACCCTCCAGACCAACATCACCGACTACGCTAACAGCATGATCGTCAAGTTTATTATGGGCCGTGAGGAGCTGACCCCCGATACCTTCAAGGCGTATCAGGACCAGATCCACGCCCTGGGCGTTGACGAGTACATCACCATCAAGCAGGCGGCCTATGATAAATTTATTGCCAGATAACCGTAGACCTTGAGTCTTCAGCCCCTCCCCAAAAAGACGCCGTCTCACTTCAGGCGGCGTCTTTTCTTAAAGGGAGAATGGGTGTATAATGTATCAAATCCCGGAAAGGAGTCCTTCACATGAAAAAATGGACAAGAGCCATTTATCAGCCCAATCTGCCGCTGGATCCCTCCGGCTTTGTCACCGCCTCCAAAGAGCATATCGCCTTATCCCGCCGTGCCGCGCGGGAGGGAGCGGTTCTTCTGAAAAATGAAAATGGACTTCTGCCGTTAGACCCCTCCACGCAAGTGGCGGTCTTCGGCAAGGGGTGCGCCGATTACGTCAAGGGCGGGGGAGGCAGCGGCGACGTGACCGTGGCCTATGTTCACACGCTTCTGGACGGAATGGCGGCGATGGACGTCCCGGTTTTTACACCCCTTTGCGACTTCTACAGGGACTATGTCTCCAGGGAATATCAAAACGGCACCGTCCCCGGTATGATGGTGGAGCCGGAGCTCCCGGAGAGGCTTCTTGCCTCTGCCCGCGCGTATGCGGATACCGCCGTCATCGTCCTCTCCCGCTTCTCAGGCGAGGGCTGGGACCGATCCGATGTGAGATTTGTAGATCCGCAGAATCCCTGGGAGGACGAGAACGCCATGCCCAAACGAGCGGGGCGGCTCTTCGGAGGCTCCGACTGGTATCTGAGCGATGCGGAAAAGGCGCTGATCAGGCGCGTCTGCGAGAGTTTTCCAAAGGTAGCAGTGGTACTCAATGTGGGCGGCGGCATGGATGTGAGCCTCTTTGCCGACGATGAGCGAATCTCCTCGCTGCTTCTCGCATACCAGGGCGGTATGGAGGGCGGGGATGCCGCGGCGGAGCTGCTGTTTGGTCTTGACAACCCCTCCGGCAAGCTCCCTGACACGCTGGCGCGGGATCTGGGCGATTATCCCTCCACGGAGTGTTTTCATGACTCCCCCTGGTATGTGGACTACACCGAGGACATCTATATGGGCTATCGGTATTTCGAGACGATCCCCGGCGCCAGGGAGCGGGTGGTATACCCCTTTGGCTTTGGACTCAGCTACACGACCTTTACGCTTACCCCCGTCTCCGCCGGGGAGAAAAGCGGGGAGATCCAGGTCAAAGTGCGGGTGACCAACACCGGCTCACGCCCCGGACGGGAGGTGGCGGAGCTGTACTTTGAGGCCCCCCAGGGCCTTATCCAAAAGCCCAGTCGCGTTCTGGCGGCCTTTCAAAAGACGAAGCTCCTGCCTCCGGGGGAGAGCGAAACGCTGATCCTCCGTTTTTCGGTCACTGATATGGCGTCCTTTGACGATACGGGGGCCGTGGAGCGCTCGGCGTGGTTTATGGATAAGGGCAGATATCAATTCTACCTGGGCACTTCCGTCCGGGACGCCCAAAAGCTCGCTTATGTCTATGAGCTTGCGGAGACTCGCGTAACGCAGCGCGTCTCCGACGCCCTGGCCCCCTCCAGGCTTTCTAAACGTCTTCAGGCGGACGGTACCTATGAGCCGGTCCCCAAGGGCTTAGATCACGACCCCAACGAGGATGCCCTGGAGCGGATGCCCAATGGTTCCGAAGAGGCTGTCGCCCCTGCCGCGCGGGGCAGGGAGAAGTACATGCTCTTCAAGCCCTTTGAGGGGAAGCCCCTTTTCGACGCGGCGGAGGGGAAGATAACTCTTGATGAATTTATCGCGCAGCTATCAGACGACGACCTTCTCCATCTTCTGGGCGGTCAGCCCAATGTCTCCGTGTCCAACACCTTCGGCATGGGGAACCTCCCGGAGTACGGCGTCCCCACACTTACCACCGCCGACGGCCCAGCGGGTCTGAGGCTCCAGCCGGAGACGGGGCTTACCGCCACGGCCTGGCCGTGCGCCACGCTTTTGGCCGCCAGCTGGGACGGGGAGCTTACATGTGCCGTGGGCGCGGCGGCCGCCGCGGAGGTGAAGGAGAACAACATCTCCGTCTGGCTGGCCCCGGCGGTGAACCTCCACAGAAGCCCCCTGTGCGGGCGGAATTTTGAGTACTGGTCCGAGGATCCTCTCTTGTGCGGGAAGCTGGCGGCCTCCATGGTCCGGGGAATACAGTCTCAGAACGTGGCAGCCACGGTGAAACACTTTGCCTGCAACAACAAGGAGACAAACCGAAAAAATTCAGACTCCCGTCTGAGCCAACGGGCCCTCCGGGAGCTCTACCTTAAACAGTTTGAGATCATCGTCAAGGAGGCCGAACCCTGGGCCGTCATGAGCTCCTACAACATCATCAACGGCCGGCGCGCCAGCGAGAGCCGGGAGCTTCTCACGGATATCCTGCGTATCGACTGGGGCTATGAGGGGCTTGTCATGACCGACTGGTGGAACCGGGGCGAGCATTATAAGGAGATCCTGGCGGGGAACGACCTGAAAATGGCCACAGGCTGGCCGGAGCGTGTCCGTGAGGCCATGAAGCTTGGCCTCGTGAAGCGTGAGGATCTGACGGTCTGCGCCAAACGGGTTTTGGAGCTTATCTTGAAAATAGATTGAACCATAAAAAATACGGCCCTCAACGGTAAACGTTGGGGGCCGAAATTTTACTCTTTTGTGGCAAGCAGGGCCATATATTCTCTGCTAGGGAGAGGACAGATGACTTTCCCACTGACACCTGAGAAAAGGGACTCTCGCCACATATTCCAGGCGTCGATCAGCTCAATGCGGTATGTGTTTTCAGCCGGTAAGGAAAACTCATATATGCCGGGGCAGGAACGGGAAAAATAGACAAGGATCGCATCATCGCCGCAAACGCCACGAAATTCCCGCCCGTCCAGAAGCATCCTGCGGAGCTGTGACAGAGTCATTTTTCCTGCCAGATTGCCAAAGGCTTCGTTGTGAAAATAGTCCTGTGGGGCGGCGAGAATATCCAAAAGCTCGGCATCTGAAAAATCTGTGCCCCCGTAGGTGAGCGGTCCGGGCAGCCCCTCCACGAGCTTCCTTAAAAAGCCTATCCTCGCGGGACTTTCGCCGTGGAGCTCACCGCCCTTGCTCCACCACAGGACGTCCTCCGGGTCGAGGAACGTCTCGCCGTGGCTGGCGTATCCGCCCTGGCAGACGATTTTCCAAAACCTGTCCGTCAGCTCCCGGCCTGAAACATTTCCCCACTCCCAGGGGATGTTTCCCTCATACCGGCACTCGTCCACCATCAGGGGTTTGCCAAATTCCCGAATGACTCGGCTTACCTCGTCCACTTCCTTGAGCTGGAGACAGATATGGGTGGTGCGAGGCTCTGCGAAATCCCAGGGGATCACCATGTTGTGATTGCTGAGGAGATGCCCGTATGGATCCGCCTCCGAGACTGTTTTCGCGAAGAGCCGCCAGTCGTCCATGGTATATTCCATGATGTCATACTCATTGGCAAGGCTCCACCAGACGTTGGGAAAGACGCAAAGGCGCTTGACGGCGTACCTGAGATATTTCACCACGTCGGGAACGGAAAGATGGGCAAACCCCCAGCGGTCGTAGGGGTGCAGGAGAATGACGTCTGCCTCGATGCCCATTTCCCCCAGCCCGGCGATCCGTCTGCCTAACTCATCCCAAAAGGGGAGACACGGCCTTTCCATATCCCAGCCGTCGGCTGACCGCTCGAAGGGGAAAAGGGGCGGCTCATTTTTGTTGTACGGAAAGTCCTTTGGAAACACGCATAGCCGCAGCTTATTGAATGGCGAGGCGCGAAGCGTCTCCATTGTTTTGTCCACAAGCTCCTTTGGCTGGTGTATCAAGGCATACACGGTGGTGCCAAAGGGGTAATACGGGGTCCCGTCCTCATACCGAAAGTGCGTTCCGTCGGCGCGGACGGGCCCGTGGCTCCACCGTGCCATCTCATACTGACGCATTTTGCCTCAACCTCTCAAACTTAATAAGCCCCCGCATGAGGCGAAGGACATTCTCCTGAAGCTGTCCCAGGGGAAGCCTTAAGTCCCTGACCGCCGCCTCGATTTCCCTGACGTATGTATCGTTCTCACTTCCGGGGGTGATCCATGAGTTTCCGGCGGCGGCCATCTCCGCCATATCTGCCGAGTCGTAGCTGTTCCAGTCGGTCATGACGAAGCCCTCAAAGCCGCACTCGTCAAAGAGCAGGCCCTCTATGAGCTCCGGGTCGCAGGAGGTAAAAAGCCCGTTTACGGCATTGTAGCTTGTCATCACACTGACGGGCTCGTGAATTTCCAGGGCGTATTCAAAGGCGCGGAAATAGAGCTCGCGGATGGCGCGAATAGAGAGGACGCTTTGATTGCGCTTGCGCCCTGTCTCGGCGTTGTTGGCGAGAAAATGCTTATAGCATCCGCCCACCTCGGCGCTCTCGAGCCCACGGCAAAAGGAGCCCGCCATGACGCCGGCAAGATACGGGTCCTCTGAGAAATACTCCGGGTGACGCCCGCAGAGGGGGTTTCGGTGGAGGTTCATGCCGGGGGCCAAAATGAGCTGCACCCCAAGCTCCCGTGCTTCCTCGCCGATGACGCGGCCCACCTTTTCCATGAGCTTTTTGTCAAAGGAGGATGCCAACGTCACGCCGGAGGGCATCCCGATGTTGCCCTCCTTTAGATTGACGCCGCTATTGCCGTCGGCGACGATCATCTCGGGAAGGTCAAGCCCGTCTGCCCGATAGAGCCTCCCCGCCTCGCCCCGGGCCTCCACGCGCCAGCCATGACCGGCGCAGATCGCGAGCCTCGCCAGCGTATGGACGTCCATACCGGCCACAAATTCCGGCAAAAGGCTCTCATTCGCCAGCACATCCGCAAAGGTCAATCTTTTCCCCGACCTTGGAAGAACGGGGTGGGAAAAGCGCTCCGCCTCCCGCCGCTTTGGCATTAACTCGTGAACGTTTTCCGCAACGCCGGAGAGTTTACCGGTGGGGTATGTGTTTGCCGCGTCGCGTCGGGATAGGCGCGTAAAGGGTATATTCGGATACATTCGCGCCTTTACCTCCCGGACAGTTATATCCGTGGGGACGGTAAAGCTCCCGATCCTCACCGCCTCCCGCACCGATCCGCCCAGGTAGACCCCGTACTCCCCGCCGCAGACCACAAAGGCGCTCCGTGCCTCGTCAAAGCTCGCCATGTGGGAGAGGGGGACGGCCAGGGAAATATAAACGCTTCTGCCAGGGGATAGAAGCTGTGTTTTTTCAAACGCCGCCAGCTCCCTGGCCGGCTGTTCCAGCACCCCGTTTGGCTTGGAAAGGTAAAGCTCTAACACCTCGCGTCCGGGAACCTTCCCCGCATTGGTCACCGAAACGCAAAGACGCAGCGTATTCCCGTCAAAGGCCAGCTCCTCGCATTTCCGCTCAAAGCGCGTGTAGGAAAGGCCGTGGCCAAAGGGGTAGCCGCCTTTCTGAGCTTCGGGAAAGGTCTCAAAATACCGGTACCCCACATAAATATCTTCTTCATAGACGGTGTTGAGCCATACCGCACTGTCGGAGGGAATACGCGGACGCCCACTGCCAGCCTCAAAAAATTGCGGGAGACGGGATTATCGGTATATCTGACAGGCCAGGTGTCCGTGAGCCGCCCGGAGGGATTTACGCGCCCGGTGAGGACGTCCATCAGCGCCATGCCGCCCAGCATACCGCCAAAGCCGCAGTAGAGAAGGGCGTCCACGCTGTATTTTTCCACAGAATCAAGCTCCATGGGATAGCCCACGTTGAGAATGACAACGAGCTTTTCAAAGCCCTGCCGCGCCGCCGTTAGCAACGCTTCCTCCTCCGGGGTGAGACGGGCCTGCCCGGGGCAGGTGGAATTGTCCGTATTCTCCCCGGAGGGACGGGAGAGCACCAAAATGGCGGTGTCGGAGCGCTCCCGCGCACGCACCAAAAGCTGCGCCGGGGGGACGGCGTCCGTCCATCGGAAATATTCGCAAAGCTCCTCATTGAGCGTATATGCGCTCTCACCCCGCGCCGCCTCCATGAGACCCACGGCATAGCGGGGCGTGATCTTCCCGGCCCCCACTGCCGAGAGGCGGAATGCGTACATACCGCTCCCAAAAAGATTCACCGTACCCGGACGTAAGGGCAGGGCGTCCCGCTCGTTTTTCATAAGAACGATACCGTCCCTTGCCGCCTCCAAGGCGATCTTCTCATGCTCGGCATACCGGGGCAGGGGAGCGGCCTTCTCCCTGGCTTTGACCGTCAGCGTGACCGGCTCCATGACGTTGCCCTCGGTGTCCTGATACCCGCTTATTTGAATTTCTGCTGTCTGTCCGTACTCACAGAGCAAACCGGAAAGCCGGAGGGCCAGCCAGCACATGGGTTTGCCATCCACGGTGAAGGAGCATACACGAGCGGGGACAAGGCGGCCTGAAGCTGTGGCGAAGCCGCTCTCTTCACACATGGGTTTTGAAAAGGACAGTACAGCGCAGCCATCCAGACGGCGGTCAAACATCACAAATTGACTGTCCGGGTCGTTGAAATCATAGAGGAACGGTTGGGACATATCCCAGGTAAGCCTGGGGAGATCGTTGCTGCTCATAAAACCTGCCTCCACGTTCATTGGCACGATAGCTTGATTTCCCGCTGACCGCAGTCTTCCGCTGAGATCTTGACCAGGACAGGCCCGGACTCGATCCCGGCGCGAATGACGGCCAAAACGCGCCCGTCATAGGTTTTCCAAGTGTTTTGCTGGTAGGAACCCTCTGCCTGGGGATCGGCGGAGCCAAGACCCGCCAGGGACGCCGCGCCGCTCACCGTGACGGTCACTTCCTTCGGTTCAAAGGGGCTGAGCGTCCCGTTTTCGTCCGTCAGATCCACTGTTAAGTATGCCGCGCTCCTGCCATCGGCGGAGAGGGCGGTCTTATCTGTCGTGACACGCATTTGACATGGACTTCCAGCGGTTTTCAGGGTGAAGCGTCCGTCCTCCGCGCCGTTCGTGTACCCCACGGCGGTGAGCTCGCCGGGGACGTAGCAGAGGGGGAATGAGACATCAAAGCCGGCGGCCTCCCCGGCGGGCTTCCGGCCCAGTGAGACGCCGTTTAAAAGAAGCTCCACCTCCTCCGAGACGGAAAAGACGTGCGCCGCCGTGGGCCGGTGCTCTAAGCCGGGGAAGGTCCAGGAGGAGATCGCGTCATAATACTTCCAATCGTTGGTGTTGTCAGGAAGGCCATATTTGTCCACCCGCTCCACGCAGATGTAAGGTTCCCGACGCCGTCCGTAAGCGATCTGACGCAGGAAGCTCATGGGCCGGCGGTGGCCATTGATGTCTATGTCGCCGCAGTAGGCTAGCCTGTCCGGGTACCAGCCCTGCTCGTGCCGCTCCAAGGTGTAGTGGAAGCAGGCGATACCGGCTTCTCCCAGGTAATCGTAACCCGTCCAGGTAAAGTCGCCGATGACGTGATGATTGCGCCGAACGATCCCCCAGAGCCGCGCGATATCCGTGGGGTAAGTCTCACTTCCCACGACCACGCGCTCCGGGTGACGGGTGTGCTCAAATTCATGGCGGGCCGTGAGGTAATTATAGCCCACCACGTCCAGCTCGCAGGACACCTCCTCCATGGCCTCACTGAGCCCCGTACTTGTGGCGAAGGCGTCCAGCTTGCGCTGCTCCATCTTCGCCATCGCGGCGTTCAGTGCCTCGCTTCCGGCGTTTGACGCTGTCTCGGCGCGTAGGGCGGCCTCGGTGTCCGCCATCTGGGCAGTCATTTCCTCAAGCCTGTCCGTCATAGCCAAGAATCCGCTGATGCCGCAGGTGATAAAGCGGGTGGGATCCAGAGCGCGGAGGGTGTTTGCCAGCGCCCTGTTTCTCCGCCCACCGCTCCTGCGCCCGATTTCGGGAATCTCGTTGCCAAGGCTGTAGAGCACCACGCTGGGGTGGTTATAGTCCTTTGCCAGCATCCGCTCCATGGTTTCCCGCCACTCACGGGTGAAGTCCAGGGCGTAGTCTGCGGTATTTTTGGGCATCTCCCACATATCCGTAAGCTCGTCCATCACCAGGAACCCCAGCCTGTCGCAGGCGTCCAGAAGGACGGGAGAGGCCGGATGGTGGGCGCTGCGGATGGCGTTGAAGCCCGCCGCCTTGAGCCTGCCGAGCTTGAACTCCTCCGAATCCGGCAGAGACGCCGCGCCGGTGAGACCGTGGTCGGCATGGATACACGCGCCCCGGAGCTTTGTCTCCACCCCGTTTATACGAAGGCCGTGCCGGGCGTCCAGCTTCAGGGTGCGGATACCGAAGGTGCCCTCCGTCCGGTCAAGCTCCCGTCCATCGGCTGTGAGCACGGCGGCGTATGTATATAAATTCGGCTCGTCGGGGCTCCACAGCGCCGCTTTCTCGGCAAAGAGCCTCATATGGGCCTGCGCCTTCTCGCCGGCAAGGAGTGAGACGGCATTTTCGCAGAAGCTCTCCCGCCCGTCGGGGGAAGTGAGGGTCAGGCGAAGGACGGTGTTTGCCGCGTCAGCCCCGTCGTTCTTTACGGAAATGAGCGCCGCGACTGTCGCTCCACCGTCCTCAAGATCCTCCGTCGTCAGCCGGACGCCCTGGGGCTCTATGTGAGCCCTCCCGCCCTCCAGAAGCCATACGTCCCGGTAGATGCCGGAGCCGGGGTACCAGCGGGAGGCGTTTTCAAAATTGCGGGTCTGGACCTGGAGAACGTTTTCCTGACCGTACCGCAAAAAACGGTCTAAATCCGCGAAAAAGACGTTGTAGCCGTACTTGTTGGATACCACAAGCTCGCCGTTTAAATAGACAAGCGCCTGAGCCATCACACCATCAAACTCGATGATGTGACGCTCGCTTTTCCAGCTCTCCGGCGCGAAAAAGTGCTTTTCGTATGTATAGGACTTCACGGGGTAATACCCGGTCTGATTTCCGCTGGGGCTGTCGGGCGTGCGCTCCTCGCAAATCTGCGCGTCGTGGGGGAGCGTCACGGGCTTTCCGGGCGCCACGTCGCCAAATATCACGCCAAAGGGGTTGGGCATACCCGGCGCCACGGTCCAGAGCGTGTTCCAAAGAAGTTTCTTCATTGCTTTATACCTCTGTTCTCAAATACGATGCCGTCAAAACCTGAGCCAACCCTGGTTTACGCACCTTCCGGCGTCGTCCACCTGAGCGTCCAGACCGTCCGCAATGACCTTCCAGGTCCAGTAAAACCACCCCATGGCGTCTTTCATGCTCTCCTGGAACCCGTCGGCCACGGTGGTGTATAGATGGTCCTTCTCCGCTTTCGTCATGGAGGCCAGCCCGTCCGCCTGATTTTGGGCGTTCCACTCGCCCACGATGAGCGGCACTCTTTTGGCGGCGGCGTTGACGCGCTGACCCAGCTTTTTCAGATACTCAGAGTAGACTTCTGCGTTCCTCTCGCGGAACATGGTCATATCCGGGGTCATCAGGTAGTTGTGGGTGTCCAGCACCGCGCCGGGGAGGGCGTTTATAAAGTCGTCCCAGATGTCCAACTCAAAGGCGTCGGCAAAGACAACGGTTTTGTCCGTGTGACGGCGGATGGCGGCGTAGGCGTCCAGATAAAACCTCTTGAGAAATTCCAGCGTATAGTTTTCGTTGTTTTTTGCCAGCTCCTTGTCCACGGGAATATAAAACTGTACGAAATTGTGGATATTCAGCGTCTCCCCGGCCTTCGTATCGCTGCACATGGGCTCATTGAGGACGCCGATGCCCCACAGGGCCTCACGCCGCCCGTAGCGCTGGGCGATTTTTTCCAGGACCTCAACGGTGAGCTCCACATACCGGGGACGTGTGGACCAGGTGCAGATGCCGCAGATGCCGGAGTTGTCCGTACCGTTGTGACCTCCGGGGGCGGTGTGCAGATCCACCAAAATCTTAAGCCCGAATTTCTCCGCCCAGTCAAAGGCCCGATCCAGATACTCATAGCAGTGGATATATGGCCCCATGTCCTCAAAGAGAAAGAAGGGGACCGGGATACGGACGGCGTTGAAGCCCTTTGCCGCTATGTCCTCAAAATCCCGCTCGGTGATAAATTCGTCCCGGTGGACCTTCAGCCGCTCGGCGGCCCGTTCGTGCCCCAGCTCCAGGCAGAGGTACGTCTCATCCATCGCCCTGGTGCCAGAGAAAAGCGCCTCGGACATCCATTTTTCCAGTACAAGCCAATTTCCCAGATTGACCCCGCGCAGTTTTTCCATGTTCATTCTCCTTGCTGTTCAGATTTAGTGTAGAGCCATACTTTCCCCGTGATCCCCGATAAGGCGGAAACGGGAATTTTATATCCCTCCGGGTACGCGCCGCGGAGCGTGGCCGTCTCCCGCTCCAGTGTGGTTGCCACCTCTACGGCAAGCTCGTTTTCTCCGGGACGCAGAAGGCCAGTCAAATTGTAGAGGAAGGGCGGTGCGATTTGTATCCCCGCGCTTGTGCCGTTCACAAATACCTCCACACCCTCCTGGGCGTCTGTGATCTCCAGAAGGGACTCCCCGCCGCCATATAAGACCGTGCGCTCATAGCGGACAAACCCGGAGAAATCCGGGCGCTCCGACGCCAGATCGTCCGGCAGGCAAACGGCCTTCTCCCCGGAGAAGTGTGGGTAATCAATGCTCCGGCAGACGGAACGCCGCCAGAGGCCGGACAAGTCATCTTTCTTGTATTTCTTAAGGTCGGGACGGGAATAAACCGGCCCGTCCGCGTCCCCAAATACAAGACAGAGGCTTTTGCCGGGGACGATCTCCGCCACGATCTCGGTTCCGCCCGGTACGGATCGGGAGACGACGCGGTAGAGCTTATTTTCCCAGCCGTCGTATTCACACATATTTCCGATAGCAGGTATGTTCAAGGTTCCGCGCCAGGGGGTGGTCCCCTCGTTTACAAAAAACCATATATCCGCGCCGCTCCTATAATGCAGGGCGCGGATACGGTCATTTTTCGGGATAAGCCGGGCGCAGCCGGTGACACAGCCAACGGCCCTATCCCCAAGCTCCTCCGGCGCGACCAGGGGAAAGCCGCTCCAATCAAAGTCCCCATCCCCGTCGCAGAGAGCTTTGGGACGGCGGCCCACAAACCAAATGACAGAGCCGAGAGCCGACAACGCCATAAGTTCCCGCGCCGCCTTCAAGGGGATGTATTGGGTTCCCGGTATCAAAATAAGCTGGTACCCGGCAAGAAGCGCCTCATTTTCTCCGCTTACCACGTCCTCCGGGATAAAGTCGTAGTCGATCTGCCTGTCAAAAAGCGGCTGGGCCAGCGCCTGAAGGTCAAGGTAGTCTCCCGTCCACTCCGCCGCCGCGTTATAGAGAATTGCCACGGGAGCAACAGACCGTCCTCCGTCCAGAAGCGTGGACATACGGGACATATATTTAACAAGCTCCCCGAAGTGGCGGTACTGAGGGTTATGGCCATGGGCGTAGAAGTGCGGCGGACAGTCCATATCCGGGTAGGAAGCGGGGTCAAAGGCGTGGGGGACGAAGCGGTTGACCCCCCGCACAAGGAAGTGATCGGCCAGATATTTCTCTAACCGCACCCCCTCGGACCAGCCGTAGTTCCCAAAAATCTCACACATACACCGCCCGTGTTTTTTGGGATCCAGCTTCGCCGCCGACGCACCCAATTTTCCCAGGACATAGTGGTAAAATAGCCCGTCCCGGAAATCTCCCCAGGGCCCGGCGCACCCGTTCCATTCCCCTTGGGGCAGAACCTGATTGCCGATGCAGTCTATTCCCGCCATGTCCTGCCCTGCAAGGCCCCGGAAATAGTGACCCAGACTGCTCCCTGTGCGGGTGTGCTGGTTGTTGTCCTCGATGATGTGTCCGATGTACTCCACACCATGTTCCCGGCACCAGGAGCCGATCTGCTCAGAGAAGTTTTTTGATACAAGACCGGTAACGCAATCCATATAGGCGTACCGGGCCTTGGCCGTCACCTCCCCGGAGGGCTCCCAGAGGAGCGGGAGATTCCTTTCAAAATCCTTTCCCCATTTTTGCCGCAGAAGCTCCTCCAGCTCATCGCTCCAGAGAAGGTCGTCCAGCTCCCAGAGCCGCTTGCCGTACTCATAGAGATGGTCGTTGCCAAGCTCCGGCTCGTCGGAGAAAAAACCGGCGATGGTCTTTCCAAAATCGTCCTTGTAATGGCTGTAATGCGCCTCATAGACGGTGCCCAACAGCACCCGGCAGGAGTCCCGGCTCAGCATATTGATATAGTCCCGGTGCGGCCCCCGATCATAGGTCACATGACATACCGCCCGATGCCCACCGGGGAGCTCCGCGACGCTCACAACTGTGTCCCGTCCGATGGTTGGGGGATTCAGCCCCCGCTCAAACCGTCCGGGACGCCAGGGCGGAGCGGAGGGCGGGACGGGCTCGCCGCTTTCGATGATCGTTCTTGTGATGAATTTCCGGCGCAGGGAGAGATTCGCCCCGCGCAGAGCGCCGCCAGCCCAGCCGGTGGGGAAGTGTCCGTCGTCCAGTATCCAGACCTTCATGCCGCGGTATCTGGCTTCATCAAGAAGAATATCCAGATCCCGCCACCAGCCAGGGCCGAGAAAGTCCGGGTGGGGCCGGGACTCCAGGCACACCGCGCGGCACTCTGCGTTGTAAATGACGCCCATATATTCCCGCAGCGTCGCCTCGTCCTCACCGTGGAGCCAGAGGAACGGGAAAATATTGGGCTCTAACGCGCCGGAGAGGACTCTGCTGAGCTTATTGTCCACGAATCCCCACCTCCTGTGTCTTTATTATAGAGGATTTGCCAAAACGGATATATCAGATTTAGAAGCATTTTAGCAGATTACTAAAATCTGTCCAAATAAAAAACGAAATTTCCACTTTAAATATTAAATTCCTCATGTTATAATCGTAATATCACATAGGGGAGGGGATTACCTTGAATGTGACGGCACTGTATTATTACATAGCCCATGAGCTTCGCTCGTTCCTGCGCGTCTATGACAAGGCCTCCGGCGAGGAGGAGACCTTCACGCTCCGCGTGGACGTGCGCGACGAGCTTAGGCCGGAGTGGAGAGAGCGCCTCCTCGCCCTGGCGACCCGCGAATACCCCGTGCTTGTCCGTATAAACGGCGTCATGCTTTTTGGGGTGGTGGAGACTGCGGAGAGTGTATTTCTCGCGGGGCCTGTCTTCTGCGCAGATCCCCTTTCGTTAAAAAACGAATGGGAGGAGGAGACGCCGGAGGAGGAGCTTTCCTGGCTGCCGGAGTGCTCCCTGGAGACCTTTACCGACAAGCTCCTTCTCCTCCATGACGTTTTGGGCGACGTAAACCTGCCGCTCCAGCCCTGTCTCACCGCCAACGCCGCGGACGACAGCGGGCAGATGCGCTCGGAGTTCACAAGGCAGGTCTTTGCCAACCGTGAGATCCAGCGCCGCCACAACCCCCACGACCATGAGCTGAGGGAGATGATGAGCATCGAAAACGGCGACGCCTATCAGCTGAAAGTTACCTGGTCGGAGCAGTTTGCCGGGGACTTCGGCACCACCTCCGTAGACCCGGACCGGGATAAGCGCAATTTGGGCATCGTCACCGTGGCCTTTGCCACCCGCGCCGCCATCCGGGGCGGGGTTCTGCCGGAGATTGCGCTGAGCCTGGGGGACGTGTATATGCAGAAGATCGACACTACGCCCCGCATCTTAGAAACCCTGGAGCTTGCCCGCCGCGCCGAGATGGAGCTGACGCTCTTAGTGGCCGATGCCAAACGGCGGCGGGATGAGAGCCGCCAGGAGCAGGAGAACCCCACAGTCCGCCGCTGCAAGGATTATATCTATAAGCATCTACAGGAAAAGCTCAGCGTCAAGGCCATCGCGGACGCTCTGGGGATCCACCCCAACTACCTCTCCACGCTTTTCCGCGAGGACACCGGCGTTACCCTCTACGATTACATCATGCAGGAGAAGCTGGACTTAGCCAAGAACCTCCTGACCTTCACCGACTATTCCTACAGCGACATCTCCTCGTATCTGGGCTTTTCGTCCCAGAGCCACTTGGGCAAGGTGTTCAAAAACGCCACTGGCCTTACCCTGATGCAGTACAGGAACAAATACAGAGAATAAAAGGAGACTTTGCCATGACGAATCCGGAACGCCGGGACAGGGGGCTTGCCTATGTGGGCGACAGCAAGGTTTTTGCCGAGATGGGGGAGTGCAAGAAGAAGCTCAAAAGGCTCAACGACCTTGACCCCTGGGAATATGAAAAGATCAACGCGCTTATGAAGGAGGTCATTCCTGATTCCCGGGAAATAGGCGTTATCCTGCCCTTTTATTGCGAATACGGCACCCATATCCGCACCGGCAGAAACTTTTTCGCAAACTATAATTGCGTGATGATCGACGTAGCCCGGATCGAGTTCGGCGACAACTGTATGCTCGGCCCGAATGTGTCCATTTATACGGCGGGGCATCCCGTTCACCCGGAGACAAGAAATAGCGGTTTTGAGTACGGGCGCGCCGTCACCGTGGGAGACAACGTGTGGATTGGGGGAAGCACCACCATATTGCCGGGCGTACACATCGGGAATAATGTGGTGATCGGCGCCGGGAGCGTCGTCACAAGGGATATCCCCGATATGGTCGTCGCCGCGGGGAACCCCTGCCGCGTCCTCCGTGCCGTCACGGAGGCTGACCGCCGGTATCTTTTCAAAAGGGAAGAGATCGACGATGAGGCCTGGGAAATCATCTCCCGCAAGCCGAATGACTGATCAATCAAAGGCAAGCAAAAAAGCCGCGCCAAAAAATGGCGCGGCTTTAAGTATATATGAAAAAATCAACTTCAAAACCCCGGTAGTCAATTCTCAAAAATTAGTAGTCGAACAGTAGTCAACGACGCAATTTTTCACTCTCTGCAAATTTGACCATGAATTTCAAGTACAAATCAGATTTTTAAGAGAGTTTTTTTATGGACCGCCTGCCAGCGCAATTCTTTGGAGTCCAGGGCAAAGACGAACCTCCCCGCCGAGAGCATTACCTTGCGGCGGGGAGGTTCCAAATCGCTTGCGGGAATGGATTGCCGGACTGCCTATGGGTAGCAATTTTGTTGGCCACGGCTGTCTATTTCCCGCTGCTTTTTTGCCTGGTCAAGATGTCGTTCATGGTGGCATACACGGTATCGATCTCCAGCGGTTTGGGGATGTGGGCGTCCATACCCGCCTTAAGGCTCTTTTCCGCGTCCTCGGCGAAGGCGTTGGCCGTCATGGCTAAAATGGGAACGGTCCCGGCGTCCGGCCGGTCCATGGAGCGGATGGCCCTGGTGGCGGCATAGCCGTCCATGCGGGGTATCTGGATGTCCATGAGGATCAGGTCAAAGTGGCCAATCTCCGACTCCCGGAAGATCTCCACCGCGCGCTGGCCATCCTCCGCCTCCTCAATCTCCGCGCCGGTCTCGGCCCCCAGGAGCTCCACGGCGATCTCCCGGTTGAGCTCATTGTCCTCCACCAGGAGGATGCGCTTTCCGTGGAAGTCAACCTTCTTCTCCGGCTTCCCCGCATCCGAGGCCGTCAGGTTCTCGCTCCAGGCGATGGGCCGGGCCCCCTCCACTGTGGGGAAGGGGAGGCGGACGGAAAAGGTACTGCCCTCCCCGTAGACGCTCTCCAGCTCCACGCTGCCGCCCATCATCTCGGAAAATCGCTTCACGATGGACAGCCCCAGTCCGGTACCGCCGAACTGGTGGGCCACGCCGGAGTGTTCCTGTTCAAAGGCCTGAAAGACCTTGTCGAAATTCTCCTCTTTGATCCCCACGCCGGTGTCCTCCACCTGGAACAGCAGCCAGAGGCGTCCCTCCTCTCGTTGGGCCTCGGAGACCCGCAGGGTGACCTTCCCGCCGGGGGAGGTAAACTTGATGGCGTTGGACAGCAGGTTGGACAGGATCTGATTCAGCCTCAGGGAATCCCCCACCAGCGTTTCGTCCACCCGCCCGGTGAGGACAGCGTCCATGGTGATGCCCTTGGACTCCGCTTGGGTCCGGTAGACGCTGACCAAGCTCTCCAGAAAGAGGCGCAGGTCGAAGGGCTCGTATTTCATCTCCAGCTTGCCGCTCTCAATCTTGGACATATCCAGCACGTCGTTGATCAGCGCCAACAGGTGCTTGGAGGACAGGGAGACCTTCTTCAGGCAGTCCTCCACCTTGGCAGGGTCGTTCAGATTCTGCCGGGCAATGGTGCTCATACCGATGATGCCGTTCATGGGTGTGCGTATCTCGTGGCTCATACGGCTCAGGAACTCGCTCTTGGCCCGGTTGGCGCTCTCCGCGCGTTCCTGAGCGGCCACGGCGGCCTCATTGGCCTGGACCAGGGCCCGGGTGTGCTGTTGGAGGTTGAAATAGTAGGCCAGAAACAGGATCGAAATGGACACCAGGATGATGGCCAGAACGATGATGGCGTTCCGGTTCAGATGGCTCGTCTGGGCGCTCACCATCTGGTCGATCACCTCGTAGGGGATCTCCAAAAGCATGAACCAGTCGGTCCCCTGGATGGGGGCATAGTACATACACTGGAGGCGGCTCCCGGCGTGGAAGATGCTCATCCCCGGGGACCGGGAGGCGAAATCGCTCCGTATCTGCTCCAGGGAGTAGCCCTCGTTGAAGGAGGCGTATGTCTCCAGCTTCGTCAGGATATTGGTGCCCGCCGGGAGGTCGCTGTTGAAGGTATTGTGGATGATGAAGTTCCCCCTCTGGGTGACGATGCTGGCGTAGGTCTGGGCCTCGTAATTCTGAAGGGCCAGCCGGGAGCTGAAGGCCTCGTTGGTCAGCCCCGCCAGGATGGCCACGAAGGTCCTGTCCCCAAAGGAGATTGGGTTGATGGTGACGGCCATGATGATCATATTTTCGTCCACCAGCGCCTCGCTGTAGGAGATCTGATCACTCTCCCCCTGGAGCAGGGCCCCCAGAAAGCTCAACCTGGACGCCGCTGGCCGGACGCCATCGGCGGAATAATAGAGCCCGTCGTCGTCCAGAAAAGCTAGGAACTGAAAATCATTGTGCTCCTCCGCCTTGTTGAGGAAGACCGACAGGGAGTCCAGATCCTCGAGATCCCGTTCGTTGGCGCTCTCCGCAATGGTGTGCAGGGACGAAAACCGGGCATTGAGGCCGGTGTCGAGGTGACTGCCGATCTGGGCCGTCATCTCCCGCAGGTACATCCTGTTCATCTCCGTGCCAGAGGACATGGTGATTTGCGCGGAGGACAGAATGAGCCACACGAACCCTCCCGCGCAGATGGCGAAAATCAGGGCTGTCAGCAGAAAATAGGGAAGCTTGGACTGCCTTTTTTGTTCAGTCATCCCCGTTCACCACCTTGATGCGTCCTTCGGGCTGGGCCAGGATGGCCTCGCCGTTGTGGGTCTGGAAGTAAAGCCGAAGGGCATCCCCGAAGGATTGGCCGGTCTCCCGTACCAGAGTGACATCCTTGGCCCGGGGAGCCGTGTCGCTGTATACGTTGAGCATGGTGAAGCCGTCACCGTTGTTGTCCAGATACCCATTCGCGCCGCACATATAGGAGGTCACCGCGATGGTGTACGTCTTGGACTCGTCAAAGGGCGACCCGTCCGGGAGGGTGATATCCAGGAGCTCTGCCGGGCTCTGCTCTGTGGGGGCCCGGAAGGAGTAACACAGGCCGGACACATTCAGGAACCGGCCACCGGGGATACCGCTTTCCTGGTCGATGAGGGTCAACCCGTTGGCCAACATCTCCCGGATCACGGTCCCCTTCACCTTCAGCACCACCACGCCGTTGTCATAGGGGCAGACCACGTCTAGGTCGCTGCCGAATACGTTGCCCTCGTAGAGACTGCCCCGGATGGCGCCGCCGTTGACAAAGCCCACGTCCACCTGGGCCATCTCCCGGATGGCGTCGGCCACCAGGTTCCCGATGCCCGTCTCCTGACGGCGGACGTTGTAGTCCTCATAGATCATATCCCCCGCCACAACGCCGATGAGCGTCTGGTCGTACTCGATCTCCTCGTCCCCCTCCAGGAAGAACCGGTCCACGTTGGACAGCGCCTCCTCCAGGGAGATATTGCCGTTGAGAGCGGATACCATGCTCTGGCCAAAGTAGTTAAGAAGCTTCGCGGGAAACTGGATGTTGTACACATACCCGTCCGCCACACAGTCCGCGATCCCCGCGGGGATCTGGCTGTAAACCGGGACTTCCGCGGCCAGGTAGGACTGGGAGGCCCCCAAGTCCTGGATAAAGGCGGCCTGTCCCTCGGGGGTGGACAGTACCGTCAGGACCTGCTTGGCGGCGTCCAGCACCTTCTCCCTGCCGGGCTCAGCCAGCGCCGCGTTCAATCCGAGATAGGCCGCCGGCGCGGCGGTAGTCCAGGGGTGGCTGTTCTCCGCCGTGAGAAAGGGGAGCATAGCGAACTCATATTGCTCGCTTTTGGCGTTCAGAACGTCCAGAAAGTGGACCGTGCTGTATGTGAGCATCAGGGTGCCGTCCAGCATCCGCTCCTCCACGGGGGTCGCGTTTCCCCGGGCGTTGCTCAGACGGGTGGGGTCGAGATAGCCCTTCTCCACCATGGCGGAGGACAGACTGAGACAGCGGGCCATACCTTGGGCGAAGGTGTCCTCCCGCCGGGTGAGACGCTCCCGCCAGGTGATGCCGTCGGCCCGGCCCAGAAAGTCGGGGATCTGTGTGCCCACGAGATAGGAGGATACGGTGGTTATGTCGGTGGACTCGATGGCGAAGGCCACGCCGTCGCTTCCGACGCCCAGGCCCCGGTCCGCCGCCGCGTCCAGCATGGACAAAAGCTCCCCGGTGTTGGCGGGAGGCTCGGTCACCCCGGCCTCGGCGGCCAGGGTGGCGTTGTAGATGTAGCCGGAGTACTGTCCGGGCAGGGGCAGAAACAGGGTCTTGCCGTCCATGAGCAGACTCTGGGAGATACCCGCCTGGTAGGCCGAGGCAAACTCCATGGCGCTGAGATCCATGGCGTAGCTGCGCACATCCCCGGTGGGCATGGAGGTGGTGATGATGTCAGAGCCGTGTCCCGTGCGCAGACGGCGCTCGCTCTCCCCGTCGATGGTGGCCATGGCGTTGCGCTCGATCTGAAGATCGACCCCGGGACAGGCCTGCTCCACCAGCGCCTCAAAGTTGGTCAGATCCATCGTATAAAGCATGGTCACCGGGACCCGCTTTGAGGACCCATCCACCGGACCGTCCGGCAAATCGGCCGTCGCGTCGCCGCAGGCCGTCAGCGGCAGGGCCAAAAGGCAGGCCAGGATTAGACTGGCGATCCTTCTATTCATGCACCCTTACCCCCCATCGCAAGGACATAATTAAACATCTTAATTATACAAATCGGGGCTAAGCTTGTCAAGGGGAGCGTGGACCGCCTGCTAGCGACTAAATCAGTTTTTAAGAGAGGTTTTCTGCCGTCAAGGAACTCCGCGTTTCGCGTTTCAAAAAGAAGACTGAAAAAAGCACGCCGGTTGATCCGACGTGCCAAAATATTTTGGAAAAGGGGAGAAACAAGCGGTAGTAAATTCTCAAAAATTAGTAGTCGAACAGTAGTCAACGACGCGAATTATTCACCCTCTGCAAATCTGTAACCTGTAGAGCCGCAAGGAGTTTGGACACAATCGCTCACGCAATCGCCTGAAACGTCGGAGTCTGACACTCTATCCAGCTTAAGCTGCGGGCGCATTTGCTTGGCGCAAGAAGTAATATAACAGATTCACACTGAAATTTCAAGAGCAAATCAGATTTTTGAGAGAGATTTTTTGACGGCATGGATATCCCGTGTCCCGTTTTGATTATGTCCCATAATTCCTCCGGCGGGCGGGGCTATAGAAGGCTTATGATCGTGCGCACAGCAGGGGAGAGGGGGCCGGCGCGCCAATAGACCACCGTGTCGAATCGGATATCCTTCAGGGGGATGAGACGGATATTGGAATCGATGGCGAGGCGGTTGTTTTCTCCCAGTATGGCCGCGCCAACGCCCATTTCCACATACAGTATCAGCGTCTCGAAGGTTGACGCCTCTTGGGTTACTCGGGGCTCAAAGCCCGCCTGCCGGCACGCCTCCCGCAAAATTGCGTACCCCTCCGGCGAGTAGGATCTGGACAGGGATACGAAGCTCTCCTCCCGGAGCATGGACAGCGTCAGGGCGCTGTATCCGGCCAGAGGGTTCTCCCTGTTGATGGCAGCCACACCCGGGCACGTGTCCGCCACATGCCTGACGCAAGAGGGCGGCACGGCGCGGGGAAACTGCCGCAGCTCGCTGGTGACGATGAGATCGTACCTCCCCGCCTCAAACTCCCGCCAGATGTGCTTCAGGTCCCCGCGCTCCAGCCGAATCGTCACACCGGGGCTGAGCCGTTGAAGCTCCTTGAACCGCTCCGCCGCACCGGATGCGATGCCCATCCCCTCCAGAATGCCTATGGTCACGCCGTTGGTACGCGCTCCTCCAGCTTCTGTACCTGAAGGACGGACCGATCAATCTGCTCCAGGGCCTGGGACCACTCCCGGTAGAGCAGCTTCCCGGCGTCGGTAAGCCGTACATAGCGCCCGTCCCGGCGCAGAAGTTCCACGCCCAAGGAGCGCTCCAGGCCGGAGATGCTCTTGCTGAGGTTCGGCTGGGCCGTGTATAGCTGTGCCGCCGCAGTGGTGACGTTCTCGCATCGCGCCACCTCTACAAAATACCGCATGGCTGTCAGTGTGAAGCTCATGATCCGTCCCCCTTCTGCCTTTTTTCCAGTATATCACATCCATTCCTGCTTGTATATAGATAACGCCGAAAAAGTTATTTGTTTCGGGACAATTTATACATTAAAATATCCATATAGACTCAGAAAATCGGCGAAATAGAGAATCTGGACGAGCCTTCCAGTCCCGGAAGCACGTCCGGGGTCGCCAAATGAAGGGCAGTACCCAGGCCACGGGCGCCCTGTCGCATCAAATAAAAGGAGGAGAGCAATGAGACAAGTCATCAACTTAAGCAAGGGATGGAGGTTCATTCAGAAGAATGCCGGCCTTCCCGCGTCACTCCCGTCTGACTGGCAGGAGGTGGACCTGCCCCACACCTGGAACGCAGTGGACGGTCATGACGGGAACGGAAGCTATGACCGGGGCAGCTACTGGTACGCCAGGAGTGTTCCCACGCCCAAACAGCCCTTGCCGGGAGGGCGCGTCTACGTGGAGGTCCTGGCCGCCGGCCAGCAGGCCACAGTGTACTTCAACGGCCAGAAGGTGACCTACCACGAGGGCGGCTACTCCATCTTCCGGGCGGACGTCACCGATCTGTGCGTCCCGGAGGGGGAAAATCTGCTGGTGATAAACTGCTCCAACGAGTACAAGGACAGCGTGTATCCCCAGTCCGCCGACTTTACCTTCTACGGCGGCCTCTACCGGGGCGTCAACCTCATCTCCGTGCCGGCGACCCACTTCGACCTTGACTACCACGGCGGCCCCGGCATCCAGGTGACGCCCACCGTCTGCGAGAAGTGCGGCGACGGGAAATTCAAAATCGAGACCTTTGTCACAAACCCCGACCCCAACTTTACGGTCCTCTACAGCGTTAAGGACGAGGACGGTGTGGAGGTGGCCTCCGGCTGCAGGCCCGCCGGTGACACCGCCATCGAACTCCTTGTCCCCGACCCGTTTCTGTGGAGCCCCGACGACCCGTACCTCTACACCGTCACCGCCACTCTCCAGCGCCGCAATGAGGCGTATGACGAGCTCACGGTAAAGGCCGGAGTCCGCTCCTTCAGCTGTGACCCCGATAAGGGCTTCATCCTCAACGGTGTACCCACGCCGCTCCGGGGTGTTTCCCGCCATCAGGACAGGCTCTACATAGGCAACGCTCTCACCGCCGATGACCACTACGAGGACGCCATGATCATCAAGGAGCTGGGGGCCAACACCATCCGCCTCGCCCATTATCAGCACTCCCAGGATTTCTATGACGCCTGCGACGAGCTGGGATTCGTAGTCTGGGCGGAGATCCCCTTTATCTCCGTCTTCAACAAGGATCCCGCCGCCCACGAAAACTGCGTCCAGCAGCTCACCGAGCTCATCGTCCAGAACTACAACCACCCGTCCATCTGCTTTTGGGGCATCTCTAACGAGATCCTCATCGGCGGCATCAGCGAAAAGCTGGTGGAAAACCATGTGGAGCTGAACGCCCTGGCCCACAAGCTGGACCCCACGCGCCTGACCACCATCGCCCAGGTCTCCATGACGCCCATCGACTCGCCCATGCAACACATCACCGACGTGGTCAGCTACAACCACTACTTCGGCTGGTACGGCGGCAAGATGGAGGACAACGGGCCGTGGCTGGATAACTTCCACAGGGTCAACCCAAATATCTGCCTGGGGCTTTCCGAGTACGGCTGTGAGGGCATCATCACCTACCACGGCCCGGACCCCAAGTGCAAGGACTACTCCGAGGAGTACCAGGCGCTCTATCACGAGCATATGGCGAAGGTCCTCCATGACCGGCCCTGGATATGGTCAAGCCACGTGTGGAACATGTTCGACTTCGGGTGCGCCGCGCGCAACGAGGGCGGCGTGGCGGGCCGGAACAACAAGGGCCTTGTCACCATGGACAGAAAGACGAAGAAGGACAGCTACTACATCTACAAAGCCTACTGGAATCCCGAACCCATGGTCCACCTCTGCGGCAAGCGCTACGCCCAGAGGGCAGGGGAGACTACGGTGGTGAAGGTCTACTCCAACCAGCCCAAGGTAACGCTCTATCTGAACGGCGAACCGGTGGGCGAGCAGGAGGCGGACAAGGTCTTTGCGTTCACCGTTGCCCTGAAGGACGGCTTCAACATCCTCAAGGCTGTGGCCGGGGATGTGTGCGACACCGCCACTCTGGAAAAGGTGGAGCACGAGCCCGACATCTACACTCTGCCGGAGGCCAAAGAAAGGGCTGAGGGCGTCACCAACTGGTTCAAGACCGCTGGGAGCATGGATCTCACCGCCCCCATGGAGTTCCCGGAGGGCAAGTGGTCCGTCCGCGACACCCTGGGGGATATGGCAGCGTGCCCGGAGGCCTACGCCATCGTGTCCAAGGCCGTGAAGCTTGCCACCAACTTTGACATAAAGCCCGGCGAGGGTATGTGGGACATGATGAAGGCCATGTCGCCGGAGAAGATGATGGGCCTTGCCGCGGGGCTTCTGCCCGACGGGTTCCTTCAGACCCTCAACGCCCAGCTTATTCAGATCGACAAGGCGTAACACAGCACATCTATCGCAAAAAGAAGGAAGGCATCGCATCAAAAAGCACATGAGTTAAACTTCAAAATTTAAAAAGTCTAATGGTGTGAAGTCAAGAATGCAATAAGAGAAAATTTGCGAAAGAAGTAGCCCAAAAGAGTAGTAACT
>CANQFV010000026.1 GCA_947599875.1 uncultured Oscillospiraceae bacterium | reverse complement strand
GCAGCTATACCTTAACACGGGTACTTCCTATTCGCTACCTTTTTTGTTACTTGTCACACATCATTGTAAACCCGACACCCGCCGGGTTTCCGCCGGCAGGCCCTCTTTTGGCGGGAGGCGTCCCGGCCGCGGCGGGAATATAATGTATCGGGCGAAGGAGGTGGGAACATGGACAGAAAGAGCGAACCCGATACGGGGGCGATCCTGGCCGCACTGGAGCGGGCGGGAGGCGCCCGGATCCCCGACAGGCGTCCGCCCCAGCCCCCTGACGCCCTGCGGGGCTTCATCAAGAGCGCCTGGACGGCGGGGGAGACCTACGCCGCCCTTGCTAAAACCATAGGGCAGATGGGACGGGCTTTGGCGACCCTGGCCCGAGAGGAGCTGGATACCGAGCGCCGGCTCCAGGCGGAGTATCTGGCGCGCACCGGGGACACCCTGGCGCTGCCGCCAAATCCGCCGCGGCGGGGGTCGGCCCTGGGGGCGCTGACCTACGCCAGAATGGCGGAGCTGGAGAACGCTGAAAAATACGACGCGGCGGCGGGGAGCTTCCCGGAGCTGGCGGAGCTTTTTACCGGGCTGGCCGCCCGCGAGCGGCAACATGCCCTCGTTTTGGGGCAGTTGCTCCACCGTGCGGTGGAGTAACCCAAGCCCCCCAAGAAAAAATCCGCCTGAAAGGCGGAGGGGAGGTCCCCGGAGGGGGAAAAGGTGTCCGCCCGCAGGGCGGGGAGGGGGCTTTCCCCGACGGGGGAATAAGGTGTCCGCCCGGAGGGCGGACGGGGCTATTTTACTTTCTCCCTTTTGATTTCGTCAAAAGGGAGAAAGTAACAAAGAGGGAAAACCGACCAGGGGGGATTTCGATTTCCCCCCTGGACCCCCTTGAACCGACCAGTTAGGGGGCCGCGGCCCCCTACTGGAGAAACCCCCGGGGAATCCCCCGGGGGTTTTCTGGACGAATCGGCGCAATAAGCCACCCGGCGGTGCGGCGCGCCCCTTGGACTGAGCTGGTGGGGGACGGGGGCGGCTTCACGGAGACGACACCCTTCTCCGTTTTTTGAGGAGGTGGGACAAAGGGGACGGTTCTTTTGTACCACCAGTGCGCACACTGGTGGAACCAAAGAACCGTCCGCGTGTCACACCGGCTGCCGGGTGACGTACTTTTCTCCGTGCCCCACAGGGGACGGTTCTTGTGAACCATTGTCGCTTGCGCTCCAATGTCCCACAAAAACCGTCCCCGTGAGGCAATGGTAACACTCAGTTGTCGATACCTGAGGAGGCGGTTCAACAGGGACGGTTCTTCGTGGGGCACGAATGTGACTCACAAGAACCGTCCCTGTGGGACGCCGGCTTTCTGCAAACGTCGCAGGCCCCGTCCCGTATCCCCCAATTCCAATATTTTTTGCGGGGCTTTGCCTCGCAAAAAATCCCTCTTGCCGCGCAAGTGTCCAGTCCGCAGACTGGTCGCACAGCGCGGCAGCAGAAAGGCCCGGCGTGAATTCCGCAGAATTCACGCCGGGCCTTTCGCACGCGTCCTAATTGGCATTGGAAGGCCGCAGGGTCTAATCTCAGGGTAAGAAATTCGCTGGAAGCTGCCGCGCCATTAAGTCTCTGCGGCCTTCCAAGCCAGACCAAGTTTCTCCGTGACGTACTCCCCGGCCTTCTCGCTGAGGACGGCGTACTTCACATACGGAAGGCCGTACACCTCCACATACGCCTCGTACTCACGCTCGGTGATATCCTCATCGGTGGCGGTGAGGCCCTCCCGCTCGGCGATGGCCTGGATGATCATATCCTGCTGGGCCTGGAAGGGCACCTGGACATCCAGGTACTCATCCGCGGAGGAGGCGCCCGTCATATACTGGACAAAGGTATCGGCGTCCAGGCCGTACTGGGAGGCCTGGATCTCCAGCTGCTTCCTCATGCGGGCGCGCACGGTCTGCTCCACAGACTCCGGAATGTCCCCGCACTGGGAGGAGGAGAGGAAGACGGACATCTCGGGGTCCGTGATCACGTCCCCCACGGAGTAGTTGTTGTACGCCAGATACTGGGCCATCCCGTCCCGGCCCTCAAAGCCGATGGCGTTGGCCGCCTCCTCGGTGATGTCCCAGATGTAATTGACGGTGATATTGAACACCGCGTCCTTGCCCGCCAGCTCCTCGCTCTGGTACGGGTCGGGGAAGGTCACCTCGATATCAAAGTTCTCCCCGGGGGTGTGGCCCACCAGCTGCTGGATGAAGTCGTCAATAAAGCTGGTGTAGCCGATGATCACATCGAAGCCGTTGCCCTGGGTGCTGCCGCCCTCAAACTCCACGCCGTCCACGCTGCCCACATAGTCGATGTTCACAAAGTCCCCGTCCTCAATGGCCCGGTCGGTGATCTTGGGAAACTCCGGCTCGGCAACCTGGTCAAACTCCGGGAGGGTCACGGTGTCCAGGGCCCTGACGCCCTGATAAAATCCGTTCTCGTCCAGGCCGTCGGAAAAGGCGGTGTAGTCGGGGACGGAGTCCTCCCCCGAGCCGTCCTGGCCGTTCACGATCTCGTTCACCTTGTCGTCCAGGCTCCCCTTCTGGCAGGCACACAGGGCCAGAACCAGCACAAGGGCCAGGAAAAAGCACGTCCATTTTTTCAAATTCATAGGAAAACCTCACACATTCCAAATAGGAATCAATAACAATTGGATTATACCGAAAACAGCCTGGGCAAATGTGAATATTTTGTAAACAAGCCCGATTCATACTTTTCTTCTTTTTTTTATGAAAAAAGTGTGCTATAATCAGTTGATGCGTTCACACAGCGTTATTCTACCGAAAGGCTTTACGGATATGTCACTTTTTACGAAAATGTTCGGAACCCGGAGCGACCGGGAGATCAAAAAATTCACGTCCCAGGTGGACGCCATCGAGGCGCTGGAGCCGCAGATGCAGGCCCTGTCCGACGCCCAGCTCCGGGCCAAGACGGAGGAGTTCAAGGCCCGCTTCGCCGGGGGCGAAAGTCTTGATGACCTGCTGGTGGAGGCCTTTGCCGTCTGCCGGGAGGCGTCGGTACGCGTCCTGGGGATGCGCCACTTCCGCGTCCAGCTCATTGGCGGCATCGTACTGCACCAGGGGCGCATCGCGGAGATGAAGACCGGCGAGGGCAAGACCCTGGTGGCCACGCTCCCCGCCTACCTCAACGCCATCGCGGGGCGGGGCGTCCACATCGTCACGGTCAACGACTACCTGGCCAGGCGCGACAGCGAGTGGATGGGCAAGATCTACCGCTTTTTGGGGCTGAAGGTGGGTCTTATCGTCCACGGCCTGACAAACGCCCAGCGGCGGGAGGCCTACAACGCGGACATCACCTACTGCACCAACAACGAGCTGGGGTTTGACTACCTGCGGGACAACATGGCGCTGTATAAGCGGAACATGGTTCAGCGGGGCCACGCCTTCGCCATCGTGGACGAGGTGGACTCCATCCTCATCGACGAGGCCCGCACGCCCCTGATCATCTCCGGCCAGGGGGACGAGTCCACGGATCTCTACCGCCAGGCCGACGACTTTGTGGCGAGGCTGAAGAAGAAGGTCTACGCCACGGTGGACGAGAAGACGGACACCACCGACGAGGACGCGGACTACATCGTGGACGAGAAGGCCCGCACCGCCACCCTGACGGGGCGGGGCGTGACCAAGGCCGAGCAGGCCTTTGGGCTGGAGAACTACGCGGACATTGAAAACGCCACCCTGAGCCACCACATCAACCAGGCGCTGAAGGCCCACGGCATCATGAAGCGGGATGTGGACTACATCGTCCGGGACGGTGAGATCATCATCGTGGACGAGTTTACGGGCCGGTTGATGTTCGGGCGCCGCTACTCCGAGGGGCTGCATCAGGCCATCGAGGCCAAGGAGCATGTGGACGTGCGCAGCGAGAACCGCACGCTGGCCACCATCACCTTCCAGAACTTCTTCCGCCTCTATGACAAGCTCTCCGGCATGACGGGCACCGCCCTCACCGAGGAGGAGGAATTCGGGGCCATCTACAACCTGGACATCGTGGAGATCCCCACCAATATGCCCCTGGCCAGGGTCGATCACCCGGACGTGGTCTACAAAAACGACGCCGGGAAGAACCGGGCCATCATCCAGCAGATCGTGGACTGCCACGAGAAGGGCCAGCCCGTCCTGGTGGGCACCGTGTCCATCGAGAAGAGCGAGTATATCTCCGGCCTCCTGTCCAAGCGGGGGGTGAAGCACAACGTGCTGAACGCCAAGAACCACGAGCGGGAGGCGGAGATCATCGCCCAGGCCGGCGCCTTCGGGGCCGTGACCATCTCCACCAACATGGCCGGGCGCGGCACGGACATCATGCTGGGGGGCAACGCGGAGTTTATGGCCCGGGCGGATCTGCGCAGGGCCGGCTTTGACGACGCCGTCATCGCCGAGGCCGTGGGCTACGCCGAGACGGACAACGAGGACATTTTGACCGCCCGCGCCCAGTACGCGGAGCTTTTAAAGAAGCACAAGGCCGTCACCGACGCGGAGGCCCAGCGCGTCCGGGAGGTCGGGGGACTTTTCGTCCTGGGCACCGAGCGCCACGAGTCCCGCCGCATCGACAACCAGCTGCGGGGCCGCTCCGGCCGCCAGGGGGACCCCGGCGAGACCCGGTTCTATCTGGCTATGACCGACGACATCATGCGCCTCTTCGGCGGGGACCGGATCATGGGCCTTATGGAGACGCTGAAGATCGATGAGGACACCCCCATCGACCAGAAGATCCTGTCCGGCGCCATTGAGAACGCCCAGAAGAAGGTGGAGAGCCAGAACTTCCAGATGCGCAAGAACGTGCTGGAGTACGACGACGTGATGAACACCCAGCGCGGCATCATCTATGACCAGCGCAGGCGCGTTCTGGACGGGGAGGACGTGAGCGGGAACATCCGCTCCTGGATTCGGGAGGTCATCGCCGCCAACGTCCACTCCGGCCTTGCCCCGGAGGAGGCGGAGGAGGCCGGCCGCCACAAGCAGGAGACTCCCCACCCCACCAGGGAGGCCCTGGAGAAGATCGCCGCCCCCTTTATGGGCCTGTTCCTGACCCCGGCGGATCTGGAGATCCCCGCTGACCGTCTGGAGCGGATGTCCCCGGAGGAGATCACGGACTACCTGATGGAGAGGGCCGAGAAGGTCTATGACGCCCGGGAGGCCGCCCTGGGCACGGCGGAGGACTCCGGCCAGCCCCTGATGCGGGAGGTGGAGCGCGTCGTACTCCTGCGGGTGGTGGACGAGTACTGGATGGACCACATCGACGCCATGCACGAGCTGCGCCAGGGCATCCGCCTGCGGGCCTACGCCCAGGTGAACCCGGTGGACGAGTACAAGCGGGAGGGCGGCGACATGTTCGACGCCATGATCAACGGCATCCGGGAGGAGGTCGTCCGCCGCATGTTCCTGGTGCGGGTCACAAAGGAGCAGCCCATCCAGCGCAGGAGCGTGGCGAAAAACGCCACCGCCGGGGCCAACGTGGGCGGCGATACGAAGAAAAAGCCCGTCAAGGTTCAGAAGATCGGCCGCAACGACCCCTGCCCCTGCGGCAGCGGCCTGAAGTGGAAGAAGTGTACCTGCAAGGAGTATCACCCGGAGTGAGCCGGCTTGAAAGGCCGCGGAGCGGCCTTTCAATGCCAAGGGGGACTTCCCGGGAAAAATATTCGGAATTTTGAGATTTACCTTTGCCTATGGATTTTGTTGAAAAAAGCGTTCAGGGGATATCTTTTTTGACAAGCCCGCACATTTGCGCGCTCCACGCCTTCACCACGCGCTTCGGCGGGGTGAGCCAGGGGATCTATGCCTCCCTGAACCTGGGGGAGAGCCGGGGGGACGACCCCGGCGCCGTCCGGGAGAACTACCGCCGGCTGAAGGCGGCCCTGGGCATCGGGAAGCTGTGCTTCACCCGGCAGGTCCACGGGAACACCGTGAGATATGTGACGCAGGCGGACGCCCGGGAGCCGTATGACCCCCTGCCCTATGAGGCCGACGGCCTCGTCACCGACGTTCCGGGCCTCGCCCTGATCTGCTTTACTGCGGACTGCATCCCCCTGCTCCTTCACGACCCGGTGAAGGGGGTGATCGCCGCCGTCCACGCCGGTTGGCGGGGGACCGTGGCGGATATCGCCGGGGAGGGCGTCCGGGCTATGGAGAGGATAGGCTCCCGCCCCGGGGACATCCGGGCCGCCATCGGGCCGGGGATCTCCGCCTGCTGCTTTGAGACCGGCCCCCAGGTGCCGGAGGCCGTCACCGCCGTCCTGGGCCGGGAGGGGCAGGCGTACATCCGTGACCCCGGCAGGGGCGGGGAGAAATACTATGTGGATCTCAAGGGCGTGAACCGGGCGCTGCTCATCCGGGCCGGGGTGCGGCCGGAGAACATCGCCGTCTCGGGCGTGTGTACCGTCTGCCAAAAGGAAACATTCTGGTCTCACCGGGCCACCGCCGGGAAGCGGGGGGTCCAGGGGGCCGTCATCGCATTGAGATAACGGGGAAAGGAGAACCGCATGGGACGGTTTCATAAGCTTACAGCGCCCCTCCTGGCGCTGGCGATACTGCTGTCGGGCTGTCTGCGGGATCCCTCCGGGACGCCGGACTCCCCGGACACGCCGGACGCGCCGGATTCGCCGTCCGTGACGCCCCAGACGCCGGAGACCGTGTCCCGGGCGGACAACGTGTTCTCCGTAAACTACGACCCTGACGAGTCCCTGAACCCCTTTACCGCCACGAATGTGTATAACCAGCAGCTTCTGGGCCTGGTGTACGAGGGACTTTTTGAGCTGGGGGGCGATCTTGCGCCCCGGCCCGTGCTGTGCCGGGACTACGAAACCCAGGACGGGATCCGCTACACCTTCGCCCTCAAGGAGGGGGTGCGCTTCCACAACGGCGCGGCCCTCACCGCCGCGGACGTGGTGTACTCCATCAACGAGGCCCGGAACAGCGCCAAATATTCCTCCCGCCTTGACGGCATATCCTACGCCGGCGTGGGGGAGGACGGGCAGGTGGAGATCCACCTGAAGCGGGCCGATTACGGCCTCCCCGCCCTGCTGGATATCCCCGTCGTGCCGGAGGGGACGGCCCAGGAGGAGACGCCCCCGGGGACGGGTCCGTACCGGATGGGGGTCTCTTCCCTCACGGTGTTTACCGGCCACCGGGACTACGCCGGGAACATCCCCGGGAACATCTATTTGAAGGAAATCGCCGTGGATCAGCTGGCGGAGTCCTTTTCCGAGCGGGACGTGGATCTGCTGTGCTACGACCCCAACGGCGGGGCAAAGCTGAACATCCACGTCGTCCACGAGACCAGGTATTACGACACCACGGATCTGCTCTTCCTGGGCTTTAACTGCGCGGCCAAGGTGACAAGCGACACCCTGGTTCGCCGGGCGCTGGTCAGGCTTGTGGACCGGGACACCATCGCCGATGAGATCTACGGCGCGGCGGCCCGGAAATCCGCCTTTATCCTCAGCCCGGCCCTGGGCTACTACGACGACTCCGACGCCACCGGCTACGGCTACTCCCGCCGGGACTTCCAGCGTCTCGCCATGATCGCGGGGCTGGAGGACACGGACTCCGACGGGAACCTGGAGTACCTGACGGACGTGTTCTCCCTGCGGTTCATCGTCAATTCCGAGTCGGAGACGAAGCTGGCCGCCGCCAGGCGCATCGCCACGGACATGCGCAACATGGGGATCAACGTGACGCTGGACGAGCTTACCTTCGCCCAGTATCAGTCGGCCCTGAGATCCGGGAATTTCTCCCTGTATTTAGGGGAGGTTCGGCTGAAGGCGGACTTTGACCTGTCGGCCCTGTTCACCGGCAGCCTGAACTACGGCAAGATCACGGACCCCGAGTACCGGGAGCTGATCAACGCCTATCTCTCCAGCCCCGAGGGGGAGCGGCAGGAGGCCGCCGACGCCCTTGACCTGTACGCGGCGGAGGACGCGGCGATCCTGCCCATCCTCTACAAGCAGTCTTTGGTACTCACCCACCTGGGGGTGATCCAGGGCATCGACCCGGGACTTTCCAACATATACTCCGGCGCCGCCGGGTGGACAGTGGATCTGTCTGCCGGACGGAGCTGAAAGAGATAAAATCAGCGCGGGAGGGATAGAGATGACCGACAGAGATCTGATTAACCGGGCTGTGGAGGCCGCGAAAAACGCCTACGCCCCATACTCCAAGCTGGGGATGGGCGCGGCGCTGGAATGTTCCGACGGGACGGTGGTGACGGGCTGCACCGTGGAGAACGCGGCCCTTGGCTCCACCATCTGCGCCGAGCAGGCCGCCGTCTGCGCCGCCGTGGCCCTGGGGAAGAGGCGGTTCCGGCGGCTGGCCGTCTACTCCGGCAACAGCATGGCCTACTGCACCCCCTGCGGCACATGCCGTCAGGTCCTCAGCGAGTTTTCCCCGGATGTGGAGCTGCTGTGCGTCCGCTCCGACGGGCGGTATGTGAGCTACAAGCTCAGGGATCTGATGCCGAATATGTATTCCAAGGAGCATTTTGAATGATCCCCCAACTCATACGAACGAAACAGGAGACAACGATATGAAATTAGGCATCGTAGCCTTTTAGCGTTTTTACGAATGCGGCCAAATCTCAACGAGGTGTCATAAAGCCTTGCGGCCCAAGGGAAAACGGATTTGGCCTCTTCATGTACTCTTATGTCTCAACACAAACCGCCACGCCAAAATGTGGCGGAAATGTGGCGGACGGTTTATCGCCGAAGGAACCCTGCAACAAAAAATATGTGAAAAAAGCACCGGGTATCCCAGCAGGAGGCCCGGCGCTTTTTTCATTGTGTGCCCTCATTTTACGTCCATCAGCCAGTCCTCGATTTTGATGGCCGGGATGCCCTCATAGCTGCCCCGGAAGGAGCCCTCCTTGTACAGGACGATCTTGGGGTAGTTGTCCCGAACATCCAGAAGAGAACCAAATTCGCGCTGTACGGTGGACTCATCGTTCAGCAGATAGCAAACTTGGACATACAGCTTTTCGCCCTGCTTCTCCGCCACGAAGTCGATTTCCTTCTCACCGACGCGGCCAACGCTGACTGTGAAGCCCCGGCGAAGCAGCTCAAGGGCGGTGATGTTCTCAAGGATGATCTCCATATTTTGAAGATTCGCGCCGATGATCGTCTCCCGAAGGCCGTGGTCCGCCGCGTAGTACTTCTCGTTGACCTTCAGGATCTTCTTGCCGTTGATATCTTGGCTCCTGAAGCGGTAGAGCAGGTATGCGTCCTCACAGGCTTTCAGGTAATTGAGTATCGTCTCCGGGGCGACTGTACGGCCTTCGGACTTGAAGAATTTGGAGATACTTGTCGCCGAAAAGCTCCGGCCCACATTGGCAAGAGCGTAAGCGATGATGCGCTCCAGAAGGTCAACGTCCCGGATGTTGTTGCGCTTGACAACGTCCTTCAACACCACGGAGTTGAAGATGTCCTGAAGATAGCTCCTGCTAAGGTCCGGGTCGTAGCTGAGGCTGGACAGGAAGGGCATACCTCCGTATCGGATGTAGTCCTCAAAAGTGAAGCCGGAATTTATCGTTTTGAACTCAGCATAAGAGAAGGGATAGACCACGAAGGACACATACCGCCCGGCGATATAGGTGGCCAGCTCCCCGGACAGGAGCCGGGAGTTGGAGCCCGTGATATAGATGTCCGCATGGAACCTGACCCGCAGAGAGTTGACGGCCTTCTCCCAGCCCTCCACCTCCTGGATCTCATCAAAGAACAGATAAAACTGCTCCCGGCTGTCCCCGATTTTCTCACAGACATAGTCGTGCAGTGCCTGATAGTCGCAGAGGTGTTGATTGCCCAGATCCTCAAAGTTCAGATAGAGCGAGTTGGGGCTGTTGATTTCATCGCGAATCTGTTCCAGCAATACACTTTTCCCGGCACGGCGGATGCCGGTCAACACCTTTATGATGTCCTTTCCGATAAAGGGGCGGATCTTTTCCAAATAGCTTTCCCGAATGATCACGTCTTTCAGCTCCTCTCAATAAGAGTATATCACAAAGCATAGCTTTTAGTCAATCGGTTTTTGACGTTTTATAAGATATAACTTATAAGGTTAAGGCCTCCCCGTGCCGCGTCCGGCACAGGGAGGCCTTCTGTTATCGCGGCAAAATCGTTGGGAAGCAGTTCTCATAGAGCGCATCGTCCGTCTCCGAGATGTTCTTCCCGTGGACGATGGAGAACTGAATCACCGCGTCACGGGCGATCCTTGGGTAGAGCTCGCTGCACCCGCCGATCTTCAGCATCCGCTGGGTGTTGTCAAGGTCCAAATGGAGGCCAAAGGCGATGGCAATCAGCTTGTCCCCGGAGGGCTTCTTTTCGCCGTTGAAGATCTGGTAGGCGTAGGCCTTTGTGAGGCCGGAATCGCGGATCACATCCGCCACGCTCAGATTTTTCTCGTAGAGCCGGGATGACAGAAAACCAGGAAGGGTGCCCACCATCTTATCCCGATTTTGTTCAAAAAAACCGCCGATAGTATCGGCGTTCATAAGACTATCCTTCACGGTGTCGGTGGTACAGCGGTATTCCGCCATACCGCCCTCCCCTTTTGTGGTCGAGAACCCATCCATTGTCCGGCCTCCTCTTTCGTGTTGAGAGAATTATACCAGAGTTTCAGAAAAAAGAAAAGCGGTTTTGAAAAGTCCGCTCCCGGCAGACGACTTATATGGGGTTGGGCGATGCAATAAGGTAGAACGGTCAGGACATGCTTTCGGAGAAATTTTACATATGAAAAAACCGCCCTTTCGGGCGGCGTCGGAAGGAGGCGAGAAAATGAGCATGGGACCATCCACACAAAACGGCGCGGGAAACCGCCCGCCAAAAGAGCTTTTCGCGGTTTATCTCACAAACGGGATGCTCTACGACAAGCTGAACCGCCTGGCGGCGGAGTACTCACTGCCCGTGGAGGCATTGACTGAGCTTGCGGTAAAGAGGCTCGTTGATGATGTGGAGCTATATAGAGCGCTTCGGCGGGGCAGAATCGGCGGGGACTGAGGCTCAGTCCCCCTCCCTGCCGAAGTACGCGAACACGGCCCGGAGCACGTTGATGGCCATCCGCTTGCGCTCCAGGGGCTGCCCGTCCATGAGCTGGCGGAACTGGTCCATGATGTTGTCGTCCGTCCCGGAGACGGCGTCGGACAGCAAATAATCCACCGTTACCCCAAGCCGTTTGGCCAGCATGATCAGCGTATCCAGCGACAGTCCCCTCTCGCCCCGCTCGATGGCCCCCATGTAGGTGTCCGAAATGTCGATGTCCTCCGCGAGCTGCGCCTGTGTAAGCCGAAGGTGCAGCCGCTCCTCCCGTATCCGCTCCCCAAGACGCTTGTAATCCACGTTTTCCATAGTATCACCCATATTTATTGTAGCCAATGGGAGCGGGGGCAAGAAACATCTGAAAGAGGTTTTAATATTGACTTATAGGGGTATTATTGGTATAATATTGTCAAATAAGCAATTATATTCTGTCAGCTCAATAAATATAAAAAGGAGATACGCATAATGGCAAGGACAAAAGGAAATCCCAAAAGGTCAAAAATCTGTGTGTTTTGTGAGTATTGGACAGGTGATGCTGGCCTTGTATTTGTCAACTCATCTGTTGGATACGAATACGAAGCAATGGCCGTAGGAAAGTGCATGAGAAACAATCAGAACAAATACACCTATTCCGGCTGCACTAAATATGAGCCGAACGCGGCGGCAAGGAGAATGAAAGCAATATAAGAGGAACGTTTATCCATGGAAAGGAGTTGTTCTCATGGGCTTATTATTAGATGAGTTAGGTAGTTTTATGGGGCAGATGGCTGCACGTATGCAAGAAATTCAGACGTATAAAAGCGAATATGAAGGCATGAGCGATTATGATCTTAAGAGAGAATATAACGATTTAAAAGGGAAGCGCGATAGCGAATCCCAAAATCGTCTTAAGGCGGTAAAAATGGTACTCACAGACAGAGGATACTTTCAGAATCAAAATTGAGGTAGGGAATATATATGGGAGGTTTTCAAAGTTTTCTCGACAGCTTCAAAAAGGGCTTTGAAGAAGAGAGTGAAAAAAGCGCAGAGAGAATGGCACACAGCACATATCGGACCGTTACTCAACGTGAGCAAGACCATGAGAATTCATTCAGACGGCAAAGCGACGGTGCCTTATTGAAACAATATAACAGGAGCACTACGCCGGAAGAGGACAAAAAGATAATTGAAAAAATATTGAAGGGCCGTGGATACAAAAAGCACAAAAACGGTACTTATGGCAGACCATCATTGCCTTTGGAAAAATGAAATGGTTATGAAGAGGTGAATGTAATGCCCAAAATGTTGAAACGCATCCCCGCTGACCTGGTCCCCTATATCCAAATTGAGACCGAGGCCATCCGTGACTTCACGGACAAGCAGATGATCTCCTCCTACTGCATAAACAAGCTGGAGACGGTCAACTGGTATCTGGAGCTTCTGGAGACCGGGTCGGATAAATACATCGTCCCGCAGACAAAGGCGCAATTGGAGATGATCCGTGACCAGCTGATGGCCTGTCACAGGGCGATCATGGCGGTTAAGGTTAAGAACCCCAATGAAAGACCGCTTCTGGATATTAAGTACCCGAAGGGGTATGAGGGATAATTAGGCAAAACCATATTTTTGTACTAAGATAAAGTGAAGGGAGCAAACGAAGATGCCCGACGAAGAGCGTATCTGCAAGACAACAAAGGAAGTTTCTGAGGCCGTGAAGGACAATGTTGACGAATTTCTCATTGAAGGAGATTTATCAAAGAAGGTCATCCGAATAAAAGCGATAGGAAAGACCGCTTGGGGATTGTGTGCGGGTTCGTTGGCAGCTGCAATTGCACTTATTGCCGTAGGTGCTGCGGCCATCCCAGCAGCTCCTCCAGCCGGAGCGTTTAGTCTTGCCGGAGGGGCTGTCGTATCTGCTGTTGCTGCATCTGCGCTTGGGCCAGCAGCAGTCACCGCCATTTCCATTGGAGTCTGCGCCGGTGGAATCGGCGCTTTGAATACTCTGAGAGACAGATACGATATCGTGGAGAAGGGAGAAAATTTCCTGAAACTAAAAAGGAAAGCTTCCAAAAAGTGAGACCGGCAAAATCTTTTGTTGGTTGAAATAATTTGACCATAACAAAAGGGGACGGTGCAGACGTCTCCTTTTGTTCATATAAATCGTACAATACATTTTATCTTTGGAGGTCATATTAAAATGGAACTCAAAAAAATAATGTATAAAATCAAACCTCCCTGCCCCAAGTGCCCATATACGCTGGGACAGGTACGCGCACCCGTCAATCCCTGCCCGCAGTGCAAGGCCAACGGGTATCGAAGCTACGAGCTTTTCAAAGCCGGGCAGGTTCCCAGTGGAGAAGGGGCCAAAGGAGAATTTGATGGAACAAGATGAACTGGAGGCTATTATCCCGTCCGAGACAGTGCGACAATATGTTCTGGAAACCGGCTGGACCTTCACCGACTGGCAGAGGGCGACGCTCCTGGCCCACAGCCGGCGGCCGGTGGAGGACAGGATCGCGCTGCTGGGGAGGTTGAGCGGGCAGACCGCTGACGAGGAGCTTCATCGGCAGATAGCGGTCTATGTGGACTGGATCGAGCAGATCATTCGGGAGCTTCAGGACAACCGGGACAGGCGCTGCGTCTATGCTCTGACGCTTGAGAGGGACTGCGATGCCCCACCTGCGGCGTATTTCTTTAATTGGGAGACGGCCTGCGCGTGCGGCAGGAGGAGCGGGGGACGTTTCCGTATTGAGAAGTTCCTTGTGGCGGAACGCCCGGAACTGGATGAGAGCCGCGCCGTCTCAGGCGCCGATTTTGACAGGGACGGCAAGCTCGTCTATTTGGACCCGGAGTTTGACCGCGTGGAGGATGATTTCACAAGGACCTTCTTCCCGCTCCCCAACCCATTTGAACAGGGGGACATCGTAAAGCGCGTCTCTCCCATCGGCGCGGACGATTACGGTGTCGTGGGGACTTCTCAGAAGCAGATGAGAGAGTTCCATGAACGTCTAAAGAGCGGGACGCGCTTACTTCCACCGCAGTTTGAGGATGACGATATCCGAGTTGAGTTTTTGACTGGCGACGGAACCTTCAGCCATGACCACGTCCTCCCCCTGCACCTGGAGCGTTACGAACCGGAATGGGGTCCCGACGATACAGCGGAGGGGACGCGTGATGTCCTTCTCCTGATGGCAAGTATGCTATACAAGGGCGAAGGGGCGTTGGATGAGTTGGGGTATTATGTGATGAAGTACAGAAAAGCGAGAGAAAAATAAAACGAGGCGGCCGTTCCCCGGATATGGGGGCGGCCGCTTTTCTCTGCGGACAATTCTATCTGATTCGCTATACATGAAAATTGATTTGATAAATCCTTGATTGTAACCTTGATTTCGGATATAATAAAAATGTTGATTTATGACGATACAGCGCAGAGTGCCCTCGGAATTATTCTGATTATTAAAAAACGAGGTGATATCCATTGGTTATAGATACAACATCGAAATGCAACATGGAACGAGACATGATGGCATTCCTCGATATTACGCTGGATGAATTGTACCAATATATCGATTTTGCAGCTAAAAAGGCTCAAGAAGAGACGCTGGCATTTCAAACTGATATATTTTATTCAGAATTGAATACAATTATCAGTGATCTCCAACCTGTCAAAACAATTGACGAGATAATGTGCTTTCACCTTTCACGTCGTTTAAATTCGCAGCCCGATGATTTGAAAATATACGATTTAAAACAATTGCTTCTTTCCGACAATGAGTTGGTTCGTTTTCTTAAAAAATATTCAGTAGAATTCCAAGAGCAAAATAACCATCTGACTTTATATTATCAGGACAGAATGGTGCCCCTCGATAATACAATGAATTCGGATGTCTGTTATTTAAGAAGTAGATTTGGATACAATCCTGGCCGACAAGACTATTGTTTTAACGGGTTTGCCATGAGAGATTTGCTGATGAGGAATTATTATGCACGCGAATTATATGACGGGCCAGAGTTTTTGGTAAAGTTGGCCCACTACTTAAAGAATGGCACAATTATGAAAAAGTATAAAGAAGTGAGTACTTATTATTGCTATACATTGAGGATGCCAATCAGTAAAGTTATTCTTGATGGTCACGATGAATTTAACAATGAAAACAAATGGTTATATTTAGTTGACCAGATTTGTTATCGCTTGTGTATGTATACTGAGGGTGATGATACTACTTTACATGATGATGATAATCCTATAATACTCACTTCAGATAATACAACCCTTCCCGAAAAATACAAAATTAGTCGTGAGGTTATCACATTAGACATGCTGAGCTAATTATTAGCCGCTTTCAATTATAGGCTCCTCATCGCATCCGCCCTCCCCACACCTATATATTCTCACTACGAGTATACAGGAAGGGAGGCGGTTCCGATGTCCTTTAAAAAGATCCTGGAAACCGTTCTGCTGATCCTCTCGGCGCTGTTGGCGGCTGGAGAAGTGATCAAAGGGGCGGAGAAGATCTTTGAGGAAAGTGAATAGCGTCCAGAGAGAGGGTTCCCCTTGCGGGGGCCCTCTCTTCTTTCTGTGCTCAAATCATAGTAAAGGAGATGCTTTCAATGCCAGCAAATGTGGAGACGATGATGTATGTGCGAGAAAAGCCCTGGCACGGCTTGGGGACGATGGTGGAGGAGGCGCCTGTCAGTGCCGACGCTCTGAGGCTCGCCGGACTTGACTGGACGGTGAGGCAGGAGCCGGTGTTTGACGGTGAGGGCCGAGTCATCCCTGGATACAGGGCAAATGTCCGTGATTCGGATGGCAGCGTTCTGGGGATCGTCGGGGAGCGTTACAAGGTGGTCCAGAACGCCGACGCCTTCAGCTTCACCGACGATTTGATCGGCGGCGGTGTCAGGTATGAGACGGCCGGCTCTCTCCGGGAGGGGCGGCAGATATGGCTGCTCGCCAAAATGCCAGAGCGCCTGATCGCCGGGGACGAGGTGGAGCCGTACCTTTGCTTCATCAATTCCCATGACGGGAGCGGCGGTATCAAGGTCTGCATGACGCCCATCCGGGTGGTCTGCAACAACACCCTCAACCTGGCGCTGGGTTCCGCGAGACGTATCTGGACCCTGCGCCACACGGAGAACGTCCATGACCGTCTGGACGAGGCCAGGAGCTGCCTTTTCCGGGCCAATGAGTACATGACCGGCCTTGCGGAGTACGCCGAACGTGCCGCTAAGCTCCGGCTACTGGATGAGGATATCAAGGCTATCCTCAATGAGCTGTTCCCTGTCACGGAGAGATCCACTGAACGGGAAAAGGCAAACGCCGAGAGATGCAGGACCGAGTTCATGGTCTGCTACTACGCACCGGACATTGAGAAGTTCCGGGGTACGGCCTGGGGCGTCATCAACGCAGCCAGCAATCTTGTCACCCACTCCATGCCCCACAGGAACACCAAAAACTACGCCGCCAACAACTGGGGGCGCATCATGGACGGTCACGCGATCATGGACAAGACAGTGGCACTCTGCATGGGGAGGTGAGATCATGCCGGCAAAAATACTTGTCTCCACAGAAAATATGCCCTATGAGAAATGGCTGGAATACAGGAAACTTGGTATCGGCGGTTCCGACGCCTCCGTGGTCTGCGGTGTCAGCCGGTACAAGTCCCCCGTGGAGCTGTGGATGGAGAAGACCGGCCAGATGCCCCATCAGGAGGCGGGAGAGGCGGCCTATTGGGGGACACAGCTTGAAGCGCTGGTGAGGGCGGAATTTACCAGGAGGACCGGCGTTGATGTGAGGCTGGTCAAGCAGATCCTCCAGAGCGAGGAACACCCCTTCATGCTGGCGAACCTGGACGGCGTGTGTGAGACGGGGGACCATGGCACCTGCATCTTTGAGGCAAAGACCGCCTCGGCATACAAAGTTGGGGAATGGGATGACACCATCCCTGACGAGTACATGATCCAGGTCCAGCACTACATGGCTGTCACCGGGTACAAGGGTGCCTACATCGCTGTTCTCATTGGCGGCAACACGTTCAAGTGGAGGTTTATCCCCAGGGACGATGAGCTGATCGCCATGCTCATTGAACTGGAGGCCCAGTTTTGGGACCATGTTCAAAATGTAACGCCGCCTGCCCTGGACGGCTCGGATGCCTCCGCCAGATTTCTTGCCAGACTCTACCCGGACAGTGTCCCCAGGTCCCAAATCACCCTGCCCGATGAGGCCGCCGAGGTCCTCGACCTGTATGACCAGGCCAGCGAGCAATTGGAGACGGTCACACAGCGAAAGCAGGAGGCCGAGAACAGGCTGAAGCAGATGCTGGGGGAAAACGAGGCTGGAATATCCGGCGGCAGGATCATCACCTGGAAGAGCGTCACCCAGGAGAGGCTGGACAGCAGGACCTTGAAGGTCGAGCATCCGGCATTGTATCAGAAATACACGAACAAAACATCTTACCGCAGATTCTCTGTGAGAGCGGCTGTATAAAGGAGGTTCATATCAATGGATAACGCAAAATTGAAATCCCGTCTTGGCGATAAGGTTCAGGCGGCGCAGGACATAGAGGCGACCCATCCCGCCGCTGAAACAGCTATGACCGTCAGCGATTCCCATTATCTCGCCCTGACCGGAAATACCCTGGAGATCATCCGATCCAATTTGAAAAATCAGCCCATTTCCCTTGAGCTGTTCGATGTGGTCAAGTCGCCCTCCGGTGGGTCCACGGTCTTCTCTGTGCCCGGTCTTTCCGGCGACGAGGCCGAGAGGGAGCTTACCGGGATCGTCTTGAACTACACCACGCCCAGGGCCTACTGGGATACCCCCGACCCGGTGGAGGGGACACCGCCTGTCTGCATGAGCGAAAACAGCATCATCTCCCAGGACGGGAAGGCCTGTGCCCACTGCCCCTACAACGACTTCGGCTCCAAAGACGGCGATAGCGCTGCCAAGGCCTGCAAGGAGTCAGTACTGCTGTTCCTTCTCAGACCCAACAGCATCATCCCCCTGCTTGTTCGGATCCCCGTGACCAGCAAGGGGCGTTTTCTCAAATATGCCACACGGCTGCTCAGCACACTCACGCCGCTGAGCAGTGTTGTCACCAGGATCACTCTGACCCGTGCCACCAGCAAAGCCGGAAAGCCCTATGCGGTTTTTAACTTTGAGGCCGTGAGCGCCTTGGATCCCGACGAGGCCGCCCGTGCCAATGCCTACGCCCGACAGTTCATGGACATCGTCAGCTCATCTGAGATGGTCCCGGAGCTTTCGGAGGCCGGCTGAATTTGTATATGGAGGATGAGAGAATGACAAGCGAACAATTTACCTGTGACCACTGCGGTCACGTTTGCGATATCAACGAACTGACTGAATTTGACGGTCAGGATCTTTGTGAACACTGTGTTTCCGTGCACACCGCCATCTGCTCCCACTGTGGGGAGCGATATTGGCTGGACGATGACGCCGGGGACGACAACACCTTCCTCTGCTGGAGGTGCTACGAGAACTACTACACCCACTGTGACCACTGCGGAAGGCTCATCGAACAGGATGATGCCTGCTACAGAGATTCCGACGAGGATGAGGACTACCCCCTTTGTTCCGAATGCTACCATGACCAAAACGGAGGCGTCAGAGACTACTACTACAAGCCCGAACCCATCTTCTACGGTGAAGGGAACCGCTACTTCGGCGTGGAGCTGGAGATCGATGAGGCTGGCGAAAGCGACAGCGCGGCGCAGGAGATAATGGCCATAGCCAACAGGAGACACGACCATCTCTACTGCAAGCACGACGGTTCTCTCCATGACGGCATCGAGCTGGTGTCCCACCCCATGACGCTCAGGTACCACATGAGCGATATGCCCTGGCCGGAGGTGCTGAGGAAGGCCGTTAATCTGGGCTATCTCAGCCATCAGTGCGGCACCTGCGGGCTCCATGTCCACGTCAACCGCTCGTCGTTCGGCGCCTGTGAAAAGGATCAGGAGGCGGTGATTGCCCGGATCCTTTTCTTCGCGGAGAACCACTGGAACGAGCTTTTGCGCTTCAGCCGAAGGACACAGCGCCAGATGGAACAGTGGGCCGACAGATACGGAAGGAAGGATGATCCAAAAGCGTTTCTGGACCAGGCCAAATCCCGCTCGTTAAGCCGGTACACCTGCGTGAATCTCACCAACTGCGCCACAGTGGAGTTCCGCATGTTCCGGGGAACCTTAAAACTCAATACCTTCTTCGCCACGTTGCAGATGGTCAGCGCCATCTGTGATGTGGCTCTTTCTTTGCCTGACGAGGCGCTGAAAAGCCTCACCTGGACGGAGTTCGTAACGGACTTCTGCCGTTCCCCGGAGCTTGTGCAGTACCTCAAGGAGCGCCGCCTCTACGTGAGTGAGCCCGTGAATGTGGAGGTGGAGATATAATGTGTTGCCTGTTTGGAATCCTCGACTACAAAAACAGACTCTCCCTCCGCCAGAAGACCCGCCTTCTTACGGAGCTTGCCGTCTCCGCCGAGGACCGGGGCACCGATGCCACCGGGATCGCCTACATAAGCAGAAACCGTCTCCACATTTACAAACGCCCGCTTCCTGCCCACAACATGAGGTTCGTCCTGCCCGGAGATGCCAATATCGTCATGGGGCACACCCGCATGACCACGCAGGGGAACGCGAAATTCAATTACATTCAATTACAATAACCACCCCTTTGAGGCCACTGCGGGAAGTACGCACTTCGCCCTGGCCCACAACGGCGTGATCTTCAATGACACGTCCCTCAGACGCTCTCACAGGCTCCCGGAGACGAAGATCGAAACGGACAGCTATATTTGTGTCCAACTCCTGAAGGCCGCCGGAGAGCTGAGTGCGAAGGCTCTGGGGAACATGGCGGAAGAGCTCCTGGGCTCCTTCACCGTCACTGTGCTAGATGAGAACGGCAGTCTCTACTTCGTCCGGGGCGACAACCCTATGGCGCTGATTCACTACCCGGACCTCGGCCTCTACGTCTACGCATCCACCGAGCAGATCCTGACAAGGGCCTTGAAGCGTATCGGTTTCCTGACGGAGACACCTGTTAAGGTTCCGATGAACAGCGGTGACATCCTTAAACTCACCTCCGCGGGCAAGCCCACATGGTCCAGGTTCGATGACAGCAGCGTGTCTTATGATTTGTACTATCCCCCTCTGTCCCGCCACAACTCGCACTATGAGGCGGAATATATCGACGAACTAAAGGCTGTGGCCGGGGCCTACGGGTACTCCCCACAGATGATTGACCGGTTCTTGATGGAGGGGTTTATGCCGGAAGAGATTGAGGAATACCTTTACGAGAACAGCTTTGCCCTCGTATGAAAAGGGGTGTTCCAAAAACGTGTGAGTTATGAGACATAGATTTTGAAACGGGTTTTGAGGCGAAAATCCCCTTGAAATCAGTGATTTTGAGGGGATTATTCCTTGTTCAGAAAGCGTTGCGCAAACGTTCGTTTATGAAACGGCAGGAGGGACCATGAAAAACTACATCTTTGGCTATGCCCGCGTTAGCACAGAACAGCAAAACCTTGACCGGCAGCTGGACGCGCTCAAAAAGTATGGGTGTGACCTTATTTACAACGAAAAAATGACCGGCACAAGACGGGACCGGCCCGAGCTCACGAAGCTCCTGGACCGCGTGACCGAGGGTGACACCGTGGTGATTGAGAGCCTGTCAAGACTTGGCCGCAGTACAAAAGACCTCATCGAGCTCACCGAGATTTTTGAGAAAAAGGGCGTCCACCTTGTCAGCCTCAAGGAGTCCATCGACACAAGCACCAGCACGGGCAAGCTCCTGTTCACGCTGATGTCCGCCATCGCCCAGTTTGAACGTGACGTGATCGCCGACCGCACCAGAGAGGGCCTTCGCTCCGCCAGAGCAAGAGGCAGAACCGGCGGCAGGCCCAGAACGGACCCAGAGAAGGTGAAAAAGGCTGTGAAGCTCTACAACACCGGGCAGTATTCCGTCAGGGAGATCGAGGAGCTGGCGGGGGTGAAGAAGGCAACGCTTTATAGAAATCTGCATATTGGGAAGAGTAAATAACGGTTCTTAGGCAGAATATTCCCATGTAACAATGCCGTCCGGGCGGTATGTTTAACCTTCTGAACGGCATTGTTCTCTAATCATTTTCCGGAAATAATTTGGATCTTCCTTCTCAAGAAGTTCGAGGCAGTACATACTTTGCTCTAATCGTTTTTGCCGGTAATACTCACAAAGGAGATTTGGAATCTGCTTTATCCCCCAGTCTCGCGGAATGGTAACAGGGTTGATATTTAAATCAGACAAATCGTTAAGTGTCCGGTTAAAAGCCAATAAGTCGTTACCTTGGTATAGCGCCTTCGCTTTTGCCAGACTTCTACATTGATTTACACAATTTAGAGCCTCAATTAAGCGGTTTTCTTTTTGCCTGTTGAAGTTGTGTGACTGTATTTTAGCAATTGCGTCTTTTAGGGAATACCAATCGCCGTACCCAATTGTCTTTTTGAAATAATACTCTATTATGTTTCTGCACATTCTATCTCCAAGCAAATATTCAAACTCAGTAGCTACAGTGTATTTAGCCTTTTTTGCCTCCTTTGATAACGAATACACTTTTAGATACTTACATTGCACCTCAAAGCGGATAATGTCCCGTGCCTCATCTACTGTTGCCTGTGAGACACAGGAAGTCATTCTCCTATTACCGATCTCTGCCCGCTGTTGAAGTTCCACCACTTTTCGATAACAATTGATATGTACGGATTGACACATCAAGTAAAAACTGTCACTCTTTGGTTTCTTTCGATGGGATATTTCATCGTATTCCGTGTACTCCGTGAATGCCGATGGAATATCACTACGCTTGATCAAGTCTATTATTTGCTCAGAGGTACATCCTGGCGCAAGCTCGTTCACTGAAAAATTGGCACAGTAATCGATACGCTTTAACTCGTAATTTCTGAAGGTTTCAAGCAACGGCGATATGGATTCAGAAATGTTATCAAAGTTTTCAATAGCCCTGTAAAAATCTCGAATTGTTGCCGCAGTGATATAGTCATAAATTCCGCAGAGAGTTTTCGGATTTATTTTTACCTCAACAACATCATATGGTAGCTTTAACCTTTCGTTCCAAACATTAAAGCGAACCGACCATTCAATACCCATATCTCTCTTATAGAATTTTATTTTTACATTTCCATACTTATCCGAATATATCTGTAGATTTCCTGTTTTTTTACTGACTTCCATAAACTGCCCAATCAACTCATGTCCTTTGCATAAATATGAGGGCTTGGATAAAGTCAAGGTATGAAACCCCAACGAAGATCGCATATGTGATTCTAATGCGGGTTGTAATATAGAGTTCTCCATTTTTTCACCTCTCGTGGAATAAGTCAACACAATTTGTACCAGTAGTTTATTACTGTAACAGCAGCCTATGATAAACCAAACAGTCATAATCTAAATTAAAAAAATGTAATACGCAATTTTAGTATTAAAAATAAATACTTGATACTGATATGCAACCTGTTACAAATGCAATAGAAATAAGAAACATTTTTTAGTTACCATATAAAGTGTACACATAATAATACTTATATTACCAAGAAACGTCATGGGCGATATCGCCCATGACGTTTTATTTTTACTTTTTATTATTTCAAACCAGAAGCTTATTCAAACAGATCGGTTGGTGGAAACGACACAATATTAGATATATCATCATTTCAAAATAAACAGGTATCTATTCCTGACTCGTTTACAAATCAAGCGTGGCGTAAAGAGTATTTTTTGTTCAAGTAGAAAACAGCGGGAAGGTCTGATTGCGATTCCTGCTGGAAATTTCACTTTAAAATGATAGAAGGATAAACATATTTGTAAATATTGCATACAATTTTCTGAATTTTCTGCATAACTGATAGAGGCAGGAGGAGTTTTACATGTACATAAACCAAGTTTTCAAGCTGACAATGGTACTTAACACTGACAGATTTGACCGCATTTTCAAAAAACGCGATCTTTTGGAGGCTGACAAAGACGAGTACATAGATACGTCGTTGGCTCACAAAGGGGTCACAGTTCTATACCGAGACAGCCGGTACAAAAAGAAGGTGAGCCTGATTGTGGATTCTGCCGTTGTGCTGAAGGAGAAGGGCTTGGATGCCCATAAACTCATTAACAAGTTGGAGAAACGGATCTGCGAATACTTCGGAGGCAAGTATAGTTTGAAGGACTTCACATTGACCGAGCTGGCATTGACAGCGGACATCAATGTTGGAAGTCAAGATATGGTTGCCTCGTATATCAGGGTCATACGTCGGGTCGGAAAGGTCAAAGGATTTTCACAGGTCCGCTATGAAGGGCTTGATGCGAGTAAGAACTTCTGCCTGGAGGGGAACAGCAACGGGGTCAGCTTTCTCCTTTACGATCTTCACACGACGTTGGCAAACAGGTCAGGTATCAGAGATGCAAAAGGTATTCTACGGGCGGAGGTGTGTTTGACATCATCAAAAGCGATCCGCAATCACAGCAACAGGGACAACATAGCCGGGCAAATTCTTGAATTGTCTGGAAGAAGTGAAAAGATCTTTATGGGCATATTTTCTCAAATAATACCAAGCGGTGATTCCTATAAAAAAGGCGAAGCTGTCAACATAGTTCGCCAAAAGGTCAGGGATTTGCGGCAGCAAAGAAAAATGTTGCGGTTAATCGAACTGATATCGGAGAAAAAATCCGTGCTTCTCGCTCAGAAGGCGATGAGCTACCGGGAACCAAACCGGCTGTTGGCGGCCTTCACCGACATAGGACTCTCGCCCGTCACAATCAGCAAAAGGATGGATGTGATATATCTGCCCTCGCTGTATTTTTACATGAACTACAGCAGGGCAGCAAAGGAGATGGAGTCATTGCCGGAAAAAGTATCACCGTTGAAGTTATACTAATATTCATTTAAAAGAAGACACCGAGCAGTCCCGTGTGATAGGGAAAGAAAGTGAACCGGGGGGCAAGACGGTATGGCAAGCTGAAAAGATGTAGTTGGGATTCCGACTACGTCTTTTCAGTCTTTAGTATCTGTGAGGAATTATGCATTATTATCTCTGACCTTCGGTTCCGTGGGGCGATGCGCATTTATGGGACGCAAAGAGATTCTCCCTTTTGACAATCATGTTTCTCTCGACTTTTCCGCCTCTCTGCGGTATTGTGTGTTGCCAAAGGGAGGGGTTAATATGAACAGCATTATTAACGAACTATACTACGGCAATATTCGCCCGGTCGAACAGATGGGCAAGCTTACCCCGGAGGTAAAGGCTATATTAAAGCGGATGCATGAAAACGAGGACAAGCTTGAAGGAAGCCTGAACGAGCAGGAAAAAGCCCTGCTCCATGCTATTAAGGATGACCGGCTGGAGGCTGCCTGTATCATTCAGGAAAAACTCTTCCGTGAAGCCTTCACACTGGGGGCGAGACTGATGGCCGAGATGCTCGTGGGCGGTTTACCCGTATCATAAAGGGTTTGCAAAGCAATCATGCGGTCACCGCATGTTAGGGGGAGCACCAGTCTATGCAGAAATGTATTCGATTGCAGGCAATTCGCTTGTCGGCTTCCGGTTTGTGTGAAAGGGCAACTTTGCTGGCAAAATACCCAAAGTCGGAGTTACTATGCTAGAGTGAAAAGCGCAGATCTTTGGCGTTATAACCAAACTCGCGAAACCTTTTGATAAATCTCAAATCCTTTGTGGAGTAAGGGAAGAGAGGGCATATTAAAAATAGGAGTCAAACAGTAGTCAAAAGCTGGTTTGCCTGCATCATAATTTACCTTATCTCTTCCTATAGTTCTCACACATTAGACAGTTTTGCGCGCGGGATGTGGCTGATGGACACCGGTTATGCTGCGGCGTTGGCGTTTATCTGGTCAATGACTGACTTAATCCCCAGCCAGACGGTCATGTCGGTGAAGACCTCCACGATGCTGCCACGGTCGGTGAATGGGGGCTCCTGGAAAACGGTGTAGTCCCGGAGAACGCCGTTATGGACGATGTACTCAACAATCTGATTGACAAAATAGATCTGCCGGGCGTCCAGCCTTGTGTCGTTGAGGTAGGCGGCGAAGGCCTCCTTCGCCGCTTTCATATCCAGGCCCGTGAGCTCCCGGACGAAGTCACCCAGGGGTTTTGCGCCGTAGACGGCCTCATATTCCTCCCGCGTCCCAACCTGGCTCCAGAGGATAGACTCCAGCTCGTCGATGTCCGACTTTGTCAGCGGGACATTTTCCCGGAGCTTGGCGATGACCGGCTCGTTTTGATGCTCCCGGACATAGAACTCCGCCCGCGCCTTGTAGCCCGCCAGGTCGTCGCTGTCCAGCTCCGCTTCATTCCAATCCACAGACAGGATTCTGTCATCGAAATCGGTGGTGTACAACGCGGACTCCACCGGGATATATTTGATCAGATCCCGCAGCCGCTCCCGAATCTCCTCAAACTCGTTGATACCCGCGCCGTCCAGGTAGTTTGTGTGCAGGAGCCTGTCCAGAAACTCCCCCTGTGCCATGATAGCCGGGATGTTCGCCACGCCGGCGATCGCCTCCGCCTTTCGCAGAAGGTCGTTCCTGGCACGGGTGTACTTCTTGCCCGCCAGATACGCAAGCTCAATCCCGTACATAAGTGCGTCGAACCGCATGGCCTTCGGGTCGTCCTGATCAGGCACTATGAGCGGCGACAGCTCCTCAGCTATGATCAATGTATCCTCGTAGGTCACTGTGGTATAGCTCTCAGGCTCGGAATACCGCTCCACATATTTCAGGTGTTGCTTTACGGCGAAATTTTCTCGATTGAGCTCCTGAACCTTCCGGATCATGTCCTCCACCAGGGACTTCCGAAACTCTATCAGCTCCGGCGTCCGATAGGCCAAATCCTGAAGTTTGGAGGCAATTTGAGCTTTCAAATTAAAAATCGCGCTCTGCACCGCCACCTGATTGGCCGAGGGCTTTCCTTTATTCATACGGAAAAACTCAAAATTGCCGCAAAAATCAAAGATGTAGAATTTGCTCTTGTCCACGCCGTCCAGAAGCCCCGGACACAGGCGCGTGCCCCTGCCGATCATCTGCCAGAATTTCGCCCGACTCAGGACCTTCTTGAAAAACACCAGATTCATGACCTCCGGCACATCAATGCCGGTATCCAACATATCCACCGATATGGCGATTTGAGGCGGCTTTTTGGGGTCAGAGAACTCGTCAATGAGGCTCTGGGCGTAGTTGATGCGGTTGTCTATGACCTTGGCCTGACCGGCAAGGTGCGGGTACTCTTTCCCGAAAACCTCCAGTATTCTTTCCGCGTGGTTGTGGTTCTTAGCGAAGATAATGGTTTTTCCGATCTTCTGCCCGTAATCCACCCGCAGACCATCGGTCATAAGAACGTTCAAAACCTGGCGGATGGTGTCCTCGTTGAAAACCCACTCATTCAGAGCCGCGGAGCCGATGCGGTCAGGCATATCGCCGTCCTGACTGAAGGTGTCCTCATAGGCGGCCTTGTCCTCCTCGGAAAGCTCGTCGTAAACGATGCCCTCCTCAATAAATTTCAGCTTCGTCTCTACGGACAGGAAGTCCACCAGATACCCATCCTGCACCGCCTGGGCCAGCTCGTAGCCGTAGGTAGGCGTGCCGGCGGGAAGCTCGAAAATCTCATAGGTGTTCTTCTCAATCTCGTCCTTAGGGGTGGCTGTGAGGCCGATGAGGGGAGCGTCAAAATAGGTGAAAATATCCCTGTATTTATTGTAAATCGACCGGTGGGCCTCGTCACAGATAACAAGGTCAAAATGCCCGCAGGTAAAGAGCTTCCCCTCCTCGTCCCTGGCCTCGTCGATGCAGTTCATCATGGTCTGATAGGTGGAGAAGACGCAGTGGGCGGTGTAGTTATCCTTCTCTTCACACAGGTTCGTCAGCGACAAATCGGGCATAAGGTTCACAAACGCCCTTTTGGCCTGGGTCACAAGGGCGTTCCTGTCCGCCAGGAAAAGGATGTTCCGCACCCAGCCGTGCTCCAAAAGCACCTTGCACAGGACGATGACCGTCCTGGTCTTGCCGGAGCCTGTGGCCATGACAAGGAGCGCTTTCCGGCGGTTTTTTATCTCCAAGGTGTCACACACCGCCCGGATGGCCGCCTCCTGGTAGTATCGACCGGCGATATCGTGGTCGATTGGGGCGTTTTTCAGGCTCAGGCGCATGGAGCGCAGATTGAAAAGCTTCTTCAGATCCCGTTTGGACCATATAGCGGCGACACGGCGCTCCGGGTACTGCCCGTCGTCGATGCGTGTCTCAAAGCCGTTGGTCAGAAAGATGACGGGACGGCGGCCGCACTGCTTTTCCAGAATATCCGCATAGAGCTTGGCCTGCTGGCGGCCCTTCGCCACGTCCACGCAGGCTTTCTTCGCCTCTATGACCGCCAGGGGCCGGAGGGCGTCGTCGTAAAGTACATAGTCGGCGTAGCCCACCTCGGACTTGTTGGGCATACCGGGCAGCTTTACCTCGTTAAGCCAGTCCCGCCCCTCAGTCCAGCCCACATCCATGAGCATGGTGTCTATGTAAATCTTCCGCGTCTCATATTCACTGGGTTCCGGTGGCTTGGGGCTGTAAGTGGATTGCTGATTCTCCCTTCGGCGGGTCAGCTCCTCCCGCAACGCCCGGTTCTCCTCTATGAGCTTTGCAAGGTCAATCTCTGGGGCGGGCGCCGACGTGGGCGTATCGGCTGGAGCCGTCAGAAGGTCGCGGTCAAAATGCCCCTCTACATAGTTTTCGCCGTAGCAGTAGGCCACGAAGTCCAGAAATGTGTAGAGATTTTCAAGGCATGCGACGGCCTGCTCCTCCGTCAGCCTCCGCCCGGAGCGCGCCGCCTGATTGCCCAACTTGCGCACAAGGTCCATCCTCCGCCAGATGTCCGGCCCCACGATGTCCCGAAAGTCCTCGCAGTCCATCAGCGCCGCCAGCCGCTCATCCCCACCAACCTTCAGCGCGCAGTCCACCGAGTACATCCACTTTACCCCCGCCTCCATAGACCGTCGGCAGTTCAATATGCACGCAGCGGGGTCAATGTGTATGATCTTCTCCGCGGCAATGGCAGGGGCGGAGAAGGGGACAAAATCGTTATTGGATTGGAGGAAGGAGAAGTTGGACATTGGAGTCACCTCCGCGAATTTCAATAAAATAATAAAAAAGCGAATTTCTACATTTTTCCATACACACGTATGTACATCTCTTGGCGTGTTGCAAAACACGTCATAATACCATGCGGGGAAGTCGGTTATGAATTATCACGTTCTTTGTGCTTTTCCCCGACTTTCAAAACCTCGCACGAATACTCAACGGTTCCTGTGGCGTTTTGTTTGCTCCAATTATCAATACTGAGCTTTATAGTCATGCAATAATCAAATATGTTCTTACATGTAATTTCAAATTCAGGTCCAAGCCCACATGAGGCAAAATATGGATAATTGCAAATAAAATAATCCTGTTCCCCGTTTGATGGAATAACGCTGTTGCAATCACGTTCGAGAGTTTCCTTCATTTGATTTCGTCCAATGGAATATGTGGTTTTTATTTTTGCATATGTTATTGGGTATTTACCGCAGTTCAAAACCCGAATCCGAAACCCTTGACATTTTTCAGGTGTAGAATCAACTTCGCAGAATGGCATTTTTGACAGCGGGACATTGGGCCTCGCAACTACATCGTTGCAACAATTTGTAGGTGTACTTGATTCAACACTTTCAACCGCAAACAATGTATAGCGATCTTGCTCACTAAGCTCATACACCATCTCGCTCAGGTGAGTCGCTTTCCCTGACTGGTAAACGGCAACCAGACTAACCAATACAGTACCCAAATAAGATAGAATTGACCCAAAAAATGCGATCCAATCTGAACGTTTAAAACAAAATGCGCTTTTCCACCAGACGCCACCAACAAATAATGAAGGAATGACCAGTGCCAGCGACAAAATTATGTACCAGTGTTTTTTAAGGAATTCGCCAAAACTATATTGTTTCATCATTTATCACCTTCACGACATTTCTACATCAATGTTTTTCAATATTTACAATTTTCCCAATCAATATATTGTGACGGAGTCCGCTCCGCGGCGATGGTAAGGCGGTGAAGGGGGAGGCGCTAGACATGAACTACCCAAAAAATGTGGTGTTCGTTTTTTTAACCAGGCTTGGAAAAATCATCTAATTTTAGCAACCCAGTATTGTAAGAAAAAGCAGATATGCATTGTTCGGATGTAATATTGCCGGAAAGGTATTTTTCAAACGCTCTTAGTAGCGTTTCTGTTTCGATAATAAGACATCCATTTCTTTTGGCAAGTGCAATTTGCTGCTCATTTACTGGGTCTCGTTGCTCAAGAGGCTTAGTACGGAAAGGATTGATAATAAGAATTTGATGGACATCTTCCTCAGTGCCTTGTTCTTCAAGCTTTTCCAAATACTTTTGATAGTGAACATCAAGCTGAGAAATGTGCTCATTTTTGACGTTTGAAGTTATTCCTTTAATCTCCCCAATATATGTGCAATCCGGTTTCCGTATCAGAAAATCCTCATTTCTCTCGTCTTTAAATCCAGACAAGTCACAGTCAAGAAGTCGTTCAAGAATTTCAAACACTATTTCTACCAATTGCTCACCATTTGTGTAGAGGATGGATTTATATCTCTGATTATTTTCCAAAACAGCATTGGCTTCGGTTATCTTATCTTGCGCATCAGATATATGCGCTTTCATCTCCTCAATGAGTGCCTTTTGCCTCGAATCATCCGCAAATAAAACATTTTCCATCCAACCGGGAACAGCCTCAACTTGTTTAGGGCTGAACAAAGCGCTAATGTAATTTGTTAGGTGAGGAATGTCTTTTACTATGTCCAGAGTAGTCGCATAAACGCTTCCCGCGGCTAACTCAATTGTGGTTGGTTTTTTGCTTGAACGAGAGAACGTTAAAACATTTGCGAGCGTCTCGAAATAAAAATCCGCTTCATACTCTAATGAATTAACATCTGTCCGGGTGTTTTCAAACAGAATATTTGTAAATGTTTTATTCCAGTCAATCAACTTAGACAATATCCTGTTTTTTACTGTATCAAGAATGTCCTTTAATTGGACGCGATAGTAATACGAGTTACTTGATACATACTTGTTGTACATTAATTCAGTGTTAGCCGGGAGAACGATGACTACTTTTGCTGCGTGTTTCCTTGCAATCATTTCGGAAAGGCTTTTAAAATTATTGATTTCATTAATGGACTGATATGTATCCCCATTATTGTACCATAGTTGCTTATCCCCTAAATAAATAATATCGATGTCAAATTCGTCAAGAGATTTGGGAGATCCAAGTTTAGTACACACCGCTATAGAGGAGAATTGATCTAATATATTTCCCCCACTTATTAGTTGTATTTTCACAAACTTTTACCTCCTTCAAAATACTCCTGCATCAACGCATTTTTTGCCATTTCCAGTTTATCCAATCCCTGTTGGGTTGTCAACTTTATTTCGTCAACTTTCTTCAAAAAGCAGATATATTGATTTTGCTCCCTTAACGGTAGAAGTGGCACTTCCAGTGCAGAAACGATGGGGATATTTAAGTTTAACATCGTAACTCCAACAGCTTTATCTTCGATGATTTTCTTGTATCCGGGACTTGAAAGAATGTTTTGAAGAAAGTATGGTAACATTTTACCTTTTGAACGGATTATCATACTTCCGGTGCCGCATAGCAATCCTTCCTCGCGGGCAACTGCGCATCGCCCCATTTCTCCCCGGCGTCCAAGGACAACATCACCTGGTTGCAGAGCATACGATGATAACTCAAAATATTTTTCGTCAGAAACTGTCAGCTTGGGGTCTATGACTATTTTCCCGTCTATGATATGAGACGGGTTGACGAGCGCGTGCCCTTTTTCAATATAGTCGTCCTTATGTAGCATGGAGCCAAACGGTCCAATGCGAATTTCAGCTACCTCTCCAAGTGAAGCGGTTGGCCATTCTCTGTCATTTTTCAATGGGTCCCCAAACATCTCCACAAACCTCGCCTTAACCAACTCATCCAGTTTGGCAAGCTGTTGTTTGCGTAGGGCGATTAGAGCGCAGGTCTTATCGAGTAAAGCAGAAAAGTAATTCTGCTCGTCCAGTGAAGGCAAGGGAATTTCTTTGTTCAGCAATTCTTGTGTACTCAAGCGAGGCATTTTCGCGCCTGCTGTTTTTGAAACTGCCCATGTAACAAATGAATCCGAACGCAGAAAGGCGGCTAAATACGCTCTGCTTAAAAGTTGCGGATTTGGCAGAAGTGGTAGCATTTCAGAAGTGGCAAAGCCATATGTGGTTGGAACGACAACTTTATTCAAATTAGGACGTAATTTTGAGTACAAAACATTATTCGTATCAAATTGAATAATTGAACCATTCAATTCGCTTCTTGGCACGAAATTATAGGCAATAATATTTCCGGTCTGTTGTTCAACCATGTCCAAGTTAAGCAGCCAAATTGTATCATCATCAATTTGCTGAGAACTGGTCGTAATGGTTAAAACATCCTTCAATCTCGCCATTACACCATCCCCTCCAATTCCTCCAGCCCTTTCTGTATCTCCGCCTCCAGCTCCTTGAGCTCCGCGATGATCTGGCTTGTGGGCGGGTACTCTATGGGGACGTACTCGGTCTTTTTGTACTTATTGATGCTCAAATCATACCCGCTGGCAACGATCTCGTCCTTGGGGACCAGGAAGGACTGCTCCGTGCGGGAACGGGATTTTTCGGCCTCCAGATTATGAAAACGGGCCACGATGTCGGGGATGTCGTTCTCCGCTATAGGTGTGCGCTTGTCGTCCAGGGAGAGGCCGTCGGCGCGCATGTCGTAGAACCAAACATTGTCGGTACCGCCGTGGCCGGTTTTGGTGAAGACCAGGACGCCAGTGGACACCCCGGCGTAGGGCTTGAAGACGCCGGAGGGCATGGAGATCACGGCCTCCAGGCGGTTATTGTCGATGAGCTCTTGCCGGATGGCCTTGTGTGCGGCGGAGGAGCCGAACAGCACCCCGTCCGGCACGATGCAGGCGCACCGTCCGCCGATTTTGAGCATTCGCAAAAACAGCGCCAGAAACAAAAGCTCCGTTTTCTTTGTTTTGCAGACCTTCAGAAGATCCGGGGACACGGTGTCCGCGTCCAGGCTGCCCTTGAAGGGGGGATTAGCCAGAATGAGGGTGTATTTGTCCCTGTCGGCGTTCTGCTCGCTGAGGCTGTCCCGGTACTCGATGAAGGGGTTATCCACCCCGTGGGTCATCATGTTCATAGCGCCGATTCGCAGCATGGTCCGATCCATGTCGTAGCCGGTGAACATGCGGTTCATATAGTGCTCCCGCTTTTCCCTATTGAACATCACCTCAGCCTTATAGTTCTCCTTTAGATACTGTCCGGCGGAGATGAGGAAGCCCGATGTGCCGCAGGCGGGGTCACAGATCACATCATCCGGTGTCGGTGCCGTAAGCTCCACCATCATGCGTATGATGTGCCGGGGTGTTCGGAATTGACCGTTGAGGCCGGACTGGGAAATCTTGCTTAGAAGATACTCATATACATCGCCGCGGATGTCCGTGTCCTGGACCTGGGCCATCTGGCTGTATATTCCATCGAGGCAGTCCACTACCTTTGACAGCACCAGCGGCGTGGGGAGCTTGAAGATGGCGTCCCCCATATATTTTGAATAGGCGCTGTTCTTGTCCGCGTGGAGGTTTTTGATAAAGGGAAACGCCCACTCCTGCATGACGCTGTACATCTGTCCCGCGGGGAAGTCCCGGAATACGGACCATTTGAGCTGGCGCCCCGGTACAGTCCTGTCACCGATTTTAACTTCCTCGGCGAAGATACTCTCAAAAGGCAGGCCCAGCATGACGCTCTCCCGGCTTTTTCTGTCGTCAGACTCATCCAGATCGTGAATAAACATGAGATACGTAATCTGCTCAATGACATCCAGAGGGTTCACCAGCCCCCCCGCCGCGAATATGTCCCAAAGCCCGTCGATTTTGTTTTTAAGTCCCCCAGTGATCATGTTTCTCTCTCCCTGTTCCAGATATAAGATGTGTAGCGCCCGCCGCTGAGCTTGATAATCTCACCGCTTTTGACCATGTCGTTCAGAGCCCGTTGTACCGTGACCTGACTGATGTCCGGGCACTGTCGCATAAGCTCCGCCTTGGTGATTTTGCCAAGGGTGCCCCGGATGATCTCCCGTACCCGCTCCGGCTTGCTGAGATCGCTGGTAATCAGTGTCTGCACCCGGCTTGAAAATTCACGATATGCCGCGAGAATCACACCAAGCAGATAGCGGGTAAAGGGGACATATGCGTTCGCGCCCTCATGCCAGCCAATAGAGCTCTCTTGCAGGGTGTCATAATAGGTTTCCTTGGTCTTTTCAATGAGTTTTTCAATACTGATGTATTTGCCCACAATATACCCTGCACGATAGAGCAGCAGGAGTGTCAGAAGTCGGCTCATTCTACCGTTTCCGTCGCTGAAGGGGTGGATACAGAGGAAATCAAGAATAAAAACAGGCATGAGCAGAAGGGGGTCGTATTCTCCGCAGTCAAGAGCGCTGTTATACGCCTGGCAGGCCCGCTCAACAGTCTCCGGCGTTTCCCAGGCAGGCACCGGCTGAAAACGGACGAACTTATTCCCCTGAGCATCGGTTTCCTCAATGATATTGTCCATGCTTTTATAGTTGCCGCCAACTGATGTGCCGCTGAAACGGTAGAGGTCCCGGTGAAGCTGGAGAATAATCGAGGGCTTCAGGGGAATAAAATCATGGCTTTCGTGTATCGTTGACAGCACGTCCCTGTAGCCCGCAATCTCCTGCTCGTTTCTTGTCCTTGGCATAGTCTTTTCTTTGACCAGCTGTTCCAAGCGCTCGTTGGAGGTGTAGATCCCCTCGATGCGGTTGGAAGCCTCGGTGCTCTGGATTTTCGCAATCTCCAGTAACTGCGAAAGCGTATCCGCCTTTGCCTCGATAAAAAGGTTCTGCTCTCCCTTGTACTCATGAATCTGCCCAACCATCCCCACAATGTCTGGGATGAGCAGACTCTGATAGACCGCCGCATAGTCGTATTGTCGCATAAGACACCTCGTTTTAGGCAACATATGCCGAGATTACACTTATTATATCACAGCAAGGCAGTAAAAGCAACAGCTAATTTTATCATTTTTTAAGAAATGATAAAATTAGCTGCGCACTGTCAATACAAAAAAGGGGAAAACGTCTGCACAAAGACGGAGAGCCTGCCAGGTACGGCCTATGCCTGGCGATTCCCCATCGTACTATCTGATGTTACGGAAAGGCAATTAAATAAAACGGTCAATGGAATTCCTTCATCGTACCCCACCCGTTATCCAAGATGCACATTCTGCCTTCCAGATACGCATGAACGTCTGCGTATAATTATTTCTTATACTTTTCCCTCAGACTCACCTTCCCCTGCTTGGCGTCCAGCTCCCGCTCCTTCGCGGTGATGGTCCTCCATTGCAAGTTCTCCTCGCCGAGGTCGATAAACTGCATAGTCTCAAAATGATGGCGGGGGTCGAAAGAGATGTCGCTCCCCACCAGCTCGTCCCAGGGGGCGAGGGAATGGCGCTACATGGGCGACAACAAGATGTTCCCAGGCTTCAAGCACACGGAGTATTCCGAGAGCGACAATGGCAAGTCCCAAATCTACCGCGAGATGTACATCGGCGGCAGGCTGTTCCGCATTCGCTCTGTCTTTGAGGCCGGCGCTAAGCGCACGCCCACTGAGAGCCTCTTTCACGTTATAGACAGCGACCTCAAAAAAGTTTGAAAAAAGTATAGACTTCGGGCAAGCCCTGCGGTATTGTTGTACTGCTGTACCGGCTTGCCCGGAAAGCCTGCAAATAAAAAGTCAACAACAAACGCGAAAAATTTCAAATAAAGAGTGGCGGTAAAAATAGGCAACACAA
>CANQFV010000025.1 GCA_947599875.1 uncultured Oscillospiraceae bacterium | reverse complement strand
TTAGTCACACCAGTGTGCGCACTGGTGGTACAAAGAAACCGTCCCCGCTGTCCCACCTCCTCAAAAGACGGACAATCTCCCGCCCCGCACCCCCCATTCAAATATTTTTTGCGGGGCTTTGCCTCGCAAAAAATCCCTCTTGCCGCGCAAGTGTGCGGCCCTCCGGGCCGTGCGCGCAGCGCGGCAGCAGGAAAGGGCCGCTCGAATTCCGCAGAATTCGAGCGGCCCTTTCCGCACGCATCCCCTTGGCATTGAAAGGCCGCAGGGGTTTCGCAAAAGCTCAGGAAGGTGCGGGAGGCTCCTGCGCCAGAAGACCTCTGTGGCCTTCCAAGCCAGCTTAACCCCCTGCGGCCTTTCAAGCCAGTAGCCAGCGTCTTTCAAGCCAGTGACTGTGCCCAATCGGCATAGAGGGCGGTTTTCTCCCGGGCCTCGGCCATATTCTCGCCGCGGCAGAGGACGTAGACCTTGACCTTCGGCTCGGTGCCGGAGGGGCGGACGATGAGGACGGTGCCGTCGGTGAGGACGAAGGACAGCACGTTGGAGCCGGACAGCTCCATCTTCTCCACCTGGCCGGTTTCGGCGTCCCGCTGGGTGCCGTCGGCGTAATCCCGGTAGAGCTTCACCTTCTGACCGGCGACCTGGGCGGGGGGATCGCTGCGCAGGCCGTCCATCATGGCCTTCATCTTCTTCTGCCCGTCAAGGCCCGGCATCACCAGGTTCAGGGTCTTCTCCAGATACGCGCCGTACTTCTCATACAGGGCGTCCAGGGCGTCCACCAGGGCGATCCCCTGGGAGGCGTACCAGGCGGCCATCTCGCAGATGACCAGGGCCGCGGTGACGGCGTCCTTATCCCGGACGTAATCGCCGAACATGTAGCCGTAGGACTCCTCAAAGGAGAAGATGACCTTCCCCTCCCCGGACTCCTCCAGGGCGTTCTTCTTCTCGGCCAGGAACTTAAAGCCGGTGAAGGTGTCATAGAACTGCAGGCCGTTCTTCTCCGCCACGGCGCGGGCCATCTCGGATGAGACGATGGATTTCAGCGCCACCGGCTTTTCCGGCATGGTTCCGGCGCGCCGCTTCGCGCCGATCACATAGTCCAGCAGCAAGACGCCGGTCTGGTTGCCGGTGAAGGGGATGAATTTCCCGTCGTGGTCGCGCACCATGATGCCCACGCGGTCGGCGTCCGGGTCGGAGCCGAGGATGAAGTCCGCGCCCACCTTGTTGGCCAGGTCGATGCACAGGTAAAAGCCCTCCGGATTCTCCGGGTTGGGGGAGGCCACGGTGGGGAAGTCGCCGTCCTTCACCATCTGCTTCTCCTCGCAGTAGACGTGCTTCAGCCCCAGGCGGCGCAGCGCCTCGGGGATGAGCTTGCGTCCCGTGCCGTGGAAGGGGGTGTAGACCATCTTAAAGGTGTCCGCCACCTTCTCGATGACCGCGGGGTCGTTGCGCTGGGCCATCACATGGGAGAGGAACTTCTCGTCCGTCTCCTCACCCATGAGGACGATCTTGCCCTCCCGCAGGGCCTCGTCAAAGTCCATCGTCTTTACGCAGTCAAAGACGTCGAGCTGAGCCATCTTGGCCGCCACCTGGTCGGCGTGCTTGGGGGGCAGCTGGGCGCCGTCCTCCCAGTAGACCTTGTAGCCGTTATACTCCTTGGGGTTGTGGCTGGCGGTGATGTTGATGCCGGCGATGCAGCCGTACTCCCGGATGGCGAAGGACAGCTCCGGCGTGGGGCGCATCTCGTCAAACAGCCGCACAAAGATGCCGTTGGCGGCCATGACCCGCGCCGCCTCATGGGCAAAGGTCTCCGAATTGTTGCGGCAGTCGTAGCACACCGCCACGCCCCGTCGGCAGGCCTCCTCCCCCTCGGCCAGGATGACCTGGGCAAAGGCCTGGGTGGTGTGGCGGATGACGTGGACGTTCATACGGGCAAGGCCCACGGCCATTGTGCCCCGCAGGCCGGCGGTGCCGAACTCCAGCTGGGAGATGAACCGGGACTCGATCTCCTTCTCGTCCCCGGCGATGGAGCGCAGCTCCTCCTTCTCCGCCTGGCTCAGGGCGGGGGAATTCAGCCACTTCTCATAAGCTTCGCGGTAACTCATAGTTTACTCCTCCTCATGGTTGATTTCGTTTATGCTTTCGTCATTGGCGTTATAGCTGATGATGTTTCTGGCGTCCTCCAGCATACTCTCCGGGACGAAGATCTCCATCCCCGTGCCGGACATACCCAGCACCACCTTGCCCAGTGTCCCGTCCAGGGGATACCGGCACACGGTGGGCACGCCGAAGGACAGGAGCATGTTCCGCTCCAGCGCCAGCTCCGGCTCGGAGCCGAAGACATGCTCCAAAAAAGCCGGCCTCTCATATTCCCCCCGGGCGTCCCTGGGCCACTGCCCCACGACGCCCCGGTCCCGGTCAAAAGACCAATCGCCCATAAAAACCTCACCTACTTGTGGTATTTTCCGTTGTTCAGGATGGAAAACGCCCGGTACAGCTGCTCCAGCACCATCACCCGGGCCAGATGGTGGGGAAAGGTCATGGGGGACATGGACAGCCTCAGGGACGCCGCGGCCTTGACGCTCTCGTGCAGGCCGTCGGAGCCGCCGATGACAAGGCACAGCCGGGAGGAGCTTTGCATCAGCTCCGAGAGCTTCCCCGCCAGCTTCTCCGAGGACATCTCCCGCCCCTCCACGCACAGGGCGATAAGCGCCGCCCCCTTGGGCACGGCCCGCATAATGGCCGCCGCCTCCCGCAGAAGAGCCGCCTCCACAAGGGCGGGAGAGGGGTCGGCGTCCTTCCGCTCCTCCCCAAGCTCCACCACGTTCACCCGGCAGAACGCCCCCAGGCGCTTTATGTACTCGCCGCAGGCGTCCTTAAAATACCGTTCCTTCAGTTTGCCCACGCAGATCAGGGTGACATCCATATCCGTTACAGTACCCTTAGGAAAATTTCTCTGAATTTCGCAAAATTCAGAGAAATTTTTCGCACGTTCCCCTTTTGTCGAAAAAGCCCGCAGGGCTTTTTCGACAGTCGCCAGGCCTATCCGATTTTGATGACCTGGGCTTCCTCGTTTTCCGGGATCTCCACGCTCTGGATATCCGCGCCAACCCGGCGCAGCTTGCCTACCAGATCCTCGTAGCCCCGCTCGATATAGTCCACGCCCTGGATCTCCGTGACGCCCTGGGCGCACAGCCCCGCGATGACCATAGCCGCCCCGGCCCGCAGGTCGCAGGCCTTCAGGTGCGCGCCGGTGAGCTGGCCCACGCCCTCGATGATGGCCCGGCGGCCGTCCACCGTGATCTGGGCGCCCATCTTCAGAAGCTCGTTCACATATTTATACCTGGTGTCCCAGACGCCCTCGGTGATCACGCTTGTCCCCTGGGCCAGGCAAAGCACCGTGGCGATCTGGGGCTGCATGTCCGTGGGGAAGCCGGGATAGGGCAGGGTCTTCACGTTGATCCGCCGCAGGGGTCCCGTGCGGCTGACCAGGATCTGATCCTCCCCCTCCCGCACGCTGACGCCCATCTCCTCCAGCTTGCCGGTGATGCAGTCCATGTGCTTGGGGATCACGTTTTTGATGAGCAGGCTCCCGCCGGTCCCCGCCACGGCGGCCATATAAGTCCCCGCCTCGATCTGGTCGGGGATCAGGGCGTAGCTGCCGCCGTTCAGGCGGCTGACGCCCCGGATCTTGATCACGTTTGTTCCGGCGCCGCGAATATCCGCGCCCATAGCGTTTAAGAAGTTGGCCACATCCACGATGTGCGGCTCCCTGGCCACGTTCTCCACGCGGGTGACGCCCCGGGCAAAGCAGGCGGCCAACATGATGTTGATGGTGGCGCCCACGCTGGCCACGTCCAGATAGATGTCCGCCCCGTGGAGGCCGCCCTCCGGCGCCCTGGCTATCACAAGGCCGTTTTTCACTTCCACCTGGGCGCCCATAGCGATAAAGCCCTTCACATGCTGATCGATGGGCCGGACGCTGCCGAAATTGCACCCGCCGGGCATAGCCACAACGGCCTCCCCAAACCGGCCCAGGAGGGCGCCGATCAGGTAATAGCTGGCGCGGATCCTGGTCATGATGTCAAAATCCGCCCTGGCCCGGCGCACACCGGAGCAGTCGATGTCCATCGTGTGCCTGTCCACCGTGCGGACCCGGGCGCCCATGCGCTTTAGGATGTTCAGGAGCATGGTCACGTCGGAGATCTGGGGGATATTCTCAATGCGGCATGCCCCGTCCACCAGCATGGCGGCGGGGATGATCGCCACAGCGGCGTTTTTCGCGCCGCTGATCTCGATTACGCCGTTAAGCGGCTTGCCGCCTTTGATAATGTACCTTGTCAAAGGCTCACCTTCCCGTACTTGTTGTTGATGTCGTGTGATCGCGCCATCTTTGGCGGAAAAACCTTTCAAAGTCAGCGTACAACCATTCAAGCGGAATTATACCATTGTTTCGGAATTTTTGCAACAGGTTTTCGGCAATTCCGCTTAAATCCGGTCTACATAATGCGCCGGAATTCTCAATCCTGCCCCGTTTTGGGGGATTGGCGGGGGATTTTTCCCGGGGCGGGACGGTATTTCCCTTATTCTTCCCCGGTTCGGCCCGGTTTTTTCCTGCCGGGGGATGTCCGGCGGCAAAAATATTCCCCCCACCCCTCCCCCGCCCGGCGCAAGGCCTCCGGCAGAGCTTCCCCACAACTTTTTGTCCGCGCCCGATTGACTAAACCGGGAAAAAGGGGTATAGTATTTTTATCAGAATTAAAATACCTTTAAAGGGAGGTTTTCCTCTTGAGCGAAACATGCACCCATGACTGCTCCACCTGCGGGGCCAACTGCTCCAGCCGGGAGAAAAAGAGCAGAGAGGATTTTCAGGAGGCGGGCAACCCCTCCTCCCATGTGAAGAAGGTCATCGCCGTGGTCTCCGGCAAGGGCGGCGTGGGCAAGAGCATGGTGACGAGTATGCTGGCCTGCGCCATGACCAGGCGGGGCAAGAGCGCGGCCATTATGGACGCGGACATCACCGGCCCCTCCATTCCCCGGGCCTTTGGGATCCAGGAGCGGGCCGCCGGCGTGGAGGAGGGGATCATCCCCGCCCAGTCCCGCACCGGCGTCAGCATTATGAGCATGAACCTGCTTCTGGACGATCCCACGGATCCCGTGGTGTGGCGCGGCCCCATTATCGGCGGCGTGGTCCAGCAGTTCTGGAAGGAGGTATACTGGGGCGACGTGGACTACATGTTCGTGGATATGCCCCCGGGAACCGGGGACGTGCCCCTGACGGTGTTCCAGTCCCTCCCGGTTAACGGCATCGTCGTCGTCACCTCCCCCCAGGAGCTGGTGGGCGTCATCGTGGAGAAGGCCCTGAAGATGGCGGAGCTTATGGAGATCCCCGTTCTTGGCGTGGTGGAGAACATGTCCTGGTTTGAGTGCCCCGACTGCGGAAAGAGGCACTTCATCTACGGCCGCAGCCGCCTGGAGGAGGTGGCCGCCGCCCACGGCGTCAAGGCCACGGCCCGCCTGCCCATCGATCCCGCTATCCCCCAGGCCGCCGACGCCGGGGACATCGAGGGGATCGAGACGAACATGCTGGACGAAGTCCTCACGGCCATAGAGAACGCCTGACACCGGATTTTTTGGGGAAATCTTATTCATTTTATTTATATAAGGAGGTCATTTCCATGTCCACAAACATCCCTGAGGTAAAGCTTGGCATCGTTGCCGTCTCCCGCGACTGCTTCCCCATCGCCCTGTCCACCCAGAGGCGGAAGAACATCGTGGCCGCCTACCCCGGCGAGCTTTACGAGTGCCCCATCACCGTGGAGAACGAGAACGACGCGCTGCGCGCCGTGGCCGACGTGACGGCCGCCGGGTGCAACGCCCTGGTGGTCTTCCTGGGCAACTTCGGCCCTGAGACGCCCGAGACCCTGATCGCCCAGAAGTTTGACGGCCCCTGCATGTACGTCTCCGCCGCCGAGGGGGACGGCGACATGATCAACGGCCGCGGCGACGCCTACTGCGGCATGCTCAACTGCTCCTACAACCTGGGGATGCGCCATCTGAAGGGCTATATCCCCGAGTACCCCGTTGGCACAAAGGACGACATCTGCAAGATGATCGCGGAGTTTGTCCCCATCGCCCGGGCCATCATCGGCGTCAAGAACCTGAAGATCATCACCTTCGGCCCCCGGCCCCAGGACTTCTTCGCCTGCAACGCCCCCATCCGGGGCCTCTATGAGCTGGGCGTGGAGATCGAGGAGAATTCCGAGCTGGATCTGCTTGTCTCCTACAAGGCCCACGCCGGGGATCCCCGCATCAGCGCCGTCTGCGCCGAAATGGCCGCCGAGATGGGCGAGGGCCGGTATTTCCCGGAGATGAATGAGCGCCTTGCCCAGTTTGAGCTGACGCTTCTCGATTGGGCCGACGCCCACAAGGGCGCCAGGAAGTATGTGGCCTTCGCCAACAAGTGCTGGCCCGCCTTCCCGGAGGCCTTCGGCTTTGAGCCCTGCTATGTCAACTCCCGCCTTGCCGCCCGGGGCATCCCCGTGGCCTGCGAGGTGGACATCTACGGCGCCCTCTCCGAGTACATAGGCGCCTGCGTTACCAATGACGCCGTGACCCTGCTGGATATCAACAACTCCGTCCCCGGCTACATCTATGACGAGGACATCAAGGGAAAGTTCGACTACCGGCTCACCGACACCTTCATGGGCTTCCACTGCGGCAACACCCCGGAGTGCAAGATGTGCGAGAGCCGCGCCATCAAGTACCAGCTGATCCAGCACCGCCTTCTGGAGCCGGAGGGATCCGACCCGGACTTCACCCGCGGCACCCTGGAGGGGGACATCGCCCCCGGCGACATCACCTTCTACCGTCTCCAGTGCGACAGCGAGGGTAAGCTGCGCTCCTATGTGGCGGAGGGCCAGGTTCTGCCTGTGGCCACCCGCTCCTTCGGCGGCATCGGCATCTTCGCCATCCCCGAGATGGGCCGCTTCTACCGCCATGTGCTGATCCAGAAGCGCTATCCCCACCACGGCGCCGTGGCCTTCGCCCACTGCGGCAAGGCCCTCTTCGAGGTGCTGAAGTACCTGGGCGTCCAGGATATCGCCTACAATCAGCCCAAGTCCCTGCCCTACGCCACGGAAAACCCGTGGGCGTGAGGCTGGCGAAAAAGGATTTAGGGTTCTCGTAGAGAACCCTAAATCCTTTTTCTGCCAAGGGGGATGCGTGCGGAAATGCCCCATCGAATTCTGCGGAATTCGATGGGGCATTTCCTGCTGCCGCGCTGCAGCGCACGCCCAAGGGCGCACGTTTGCGCGGCATAAGGGATTTTTTGCGACGTACATGCCGCCGGAAAAAATATTGAATGAGGGGAACGGGTCGGAGGATTGTCCGTTGACCGAAGGCCTTGACCCGACGTTATTGCGGCCCTCAATCAACGACACGGGCCGCCGTGGGCGGCGGCCCCTACGGCATATTTTAAAGTTTTCCATCTTAACGCAACTGCTCTGTCACCCAACCGCCCGGGCCGATGAGGTCATCGGCCCCTACAGGCTTCCCGGCGATGCTCCCCCCATTTCAATTATTTTTTCCAAGGACATGTGCCTTGGAAAAAATCCTTCTTGCCGCGCAAGTGACCAGTCCGCAGACTGGTCGCGCAGCGCGGCAGCAGAAAGACCCGGCGTGAATTTAAGCAGAATTCACGCCGGGGCTTTCGCACGCATCCCCTTGGCATTGAAAGGCCGCAGGGGTTTACCGTCAGGGTGGGAGAGGCGCTAAAAGCTGCCCGCGTCAGAAGACCTCTGTGGCCTTTCACGCCAGCTTAGCCCCCTGCGGCCTTTCAAGCCAGCCGGTTTTAGTCCAGCGCCGCCGTTATGATCGCCATCGTGTAGACCTCCTCGGCGTTGCAGCCGCGGGAGAGGTCGTTGATGGGGGCGTTCAGGCCCTGAAGGATGGGGCCGTAGGCGTCGTAGCCGCCCAGGCGCTGGGCGATCTTGTAGCCGATGTTGCCCGCCTCGATGAGGGGGAAGATAAAGGTGTTGGCATAGCCGGCCACGGTGGAGCCGGGGAATTTCAGCTGTCCCACGGTGGGGCTGACGGCGGCGTCAAACTGCATCTCGCCATCGATAGCCAGGTCGGGGGCCATCTCCTTTGCCAGCTTTGTGGCCTCGGCGGACAGAGCCACGGTGCCGCCCTTGCCGGAGCCCTTGGTGGAGAAGCTCAGCAGCGCCACCTTGGGGTCAATGCCGAAGAGCTTGGCGGTCTTGGCCGTCTCAACGGCCACCTCCGCCAGCTTCTGGGCACCGGAGACGGCTACGTTGCCCTCCTTGTCCAGGGTGTCCTCATAGGAGAGGTTGATGGCGCAGTCGCCCATGCAGATGGCCCGGAGATTCTCCTCGCCGTGGTCCCGGGTGAGGATGAAGGCGGAGGACACCAGGTGCGCGCCGGGCTTCGTCTTGATGAGCTGGAGGGCCGGACGCACGGTGTCAGCGGTGGAGTAGGTGGCGCCGCCCAGGAGGCAGTCCGCCACGCCCATCTTCACCAGCATGGTGCCGAAGTAGTTGCCCTTTTTCAGAGCGGCGCGGCACTCGTCCTCGGTCATCTTCCCCTTGCGCAGGGCGACCATCGTCTCCACCATCTTGTCCATATCCGGATAATTGGCGGGGTCCACGATCTGGCAGCCGTCCACGTCAAAGCCGCCCTTGGCCGCAGCGGCTTTCACCTCGTCCGGATTGCCCAGGAGGACGACCTGCAAAAGGCCCTCCTTCACCAGCCTGTCCGTGGCCTCCAGGATCCTGGCGTCCGTGCCCTCGGTAAACACGATGCGCCGCCCCGCGCCCTGAAGCTTTTTCTTGAGATTTTCAATCATTTCCATAGGACATGACCTCCGTATATTTTTTATTGATACGCATATTTTACCACGTCAAAGCCCCATATGCAAGGGGATTTTACGGTTGGCGCAGCTATGGGTCAACGGCCCCTGCTATTCTTTGTTTTTCAGAATTCTACTCCTGATACAACCCGCGCAGCAGCGCGATCTCCTTTTTATACCCCTCCAAGTCGTTGGGGGTCTCCAGGTAGAAGGGCAAGGCCCGCAGGGCCGGGTGATTGATGATGCGGGTGATGGCCGGGAGGCCCAGATTGCCCCCGCCGATCACCTCGTGCCGGTCTTTGTGGCTGCCGAAGGGGTTTTTGGAGTCGTTCAGGTGGATGCACCGGAGCCGCTCCAGCCCCACCACCCGGTCAAACTCCTCGAGGACGCCGTCCAGGTCGTTCACCACGTCGTAGCCCGCGTCGTGGACGTGGCAGGTGTCCAGGCACACCCCCAGCCTGTCCGAAAGCTCCACCCGGTCTATGATCTCCCGCAGCTCCTCAAACCGGCCGCCCACCTCGCTGCCCTTGCCGGACATGGTCTCCAGCAGCACCGTGGTGTGAAGGCCTTCCCTCAGGGTGAGATTCAGCGACTCCGCGATCAGCCGGATGCCCTGCTCCGTGCCCTGGCCCACATGGGAGCCGGGGTGGAAATTATAATAGCTCCCGGGGAGCAGCTCCAGGCGCTCTAAATCGTCGGCCATTGTCCGGCGGGCAAAATCCAGCGTCTCCGGCTTGGCCGCGCAGGGGTTGATGGTGTAGGGGGCGTGGGCCAGGAAGGAGTTGAGACCGTTTTCCGCCGCGATGCGCAGAAACTCCCCGATGTCCCCGTCGTCCATCGGCTTTGCCCCGCCGCCCCGGGGATTCCGGGTGAAAAACTGAAAGCAGCTGGAGCCGGTATACAGCGCGTCCCGGGCCATAGCGGCGTACCCGCCGGAGACGGAGAGGTGACAACCGATGTTGAGCATGAAAACCGCCGTCCTTTTCAAGAGTTTTCCCCATTATACCGCCATTGCCGGGAAAAGGCAAATAATTTGAGTTGGGAATTGAGATCTGTTCACCAGGCCCCCGTAAAAGGCGGGACTGAGGGACGGTTTTTTTGTCACACCGAAGCCGTGCGGAGGTGGGACTAAAGAACCGTCCCTCTGTAACGCCGGGTCAAGACCTCCGAACACAGGACAACCCCCGACCCGCACCCCCAATCAAACATTTTTTGCGGGGCTTTGCCTCGCAAAAAATCCCTCTTGCCGCGCAAGTTGGCGTCCGCAGACGCCATGCAAGCGAGCAACCGCCCCCTTTGGGGGCGGCTCTTAGCGAGTCGTAGTCCAGTCCGCAGACTGGTCGCGCAGCGCGGCAGCAGAAAGACCCGGCGTGAATTCCGCAGAATTCACACCGGGTCTTTCGCACGCATCCCCTTGGCAGGAAAAGGATTTTGGGTTCTCGTCAGAGAACCCAAAATCCTTTTTCGCCAGCTCTTATTTGATGATGAAGTCCAAGACCAACGTGAGAAGGATGAACACGGCGGCCACCCACTTGGTCAGGCGGGCCAGGCGGGCATCCAGGGTCTTGGCCTTGTTCTTGGCCAGGAAGGTGTCGCCGCTGCCGCCGCCGATGGCGCCGGAGAGGCCGGAGCTTTTGCCGCTCTGAAGCAGTACGACGGCGCACAGCGCCACGCACGCGATAAGCTGGATCACGATAATTGCGATAGTCAAAATAATCAATCCTTTATGGCAAGTATTTTTAGTCTTTTAATCGCGGGACTTTTATGGTATCATAAGTTGCGGCATATTGCAAGAGTTTTTTTCAAATTTTATGGGAATTTCGGAGGGACGGCCCATGTATTTCGACACACACGCCCACTATGACGACCAGCGCTTTGACCCTGACCGGGGGGAGATCCTCTCCCGGATGGCCGGCGCCGGGGTGGAGCTGATCGTAGATCCCGCCTCGGACATCACCTCCGCCAAAACAGCCCAGTCCATCGCCCGGGAGTACGGCTTTGTCTACTTCGCCGCCGGGGTCCACCCCCACGAGGCGTCGGAGGCGGGGGATAACTATCTGGACGAGATCCGCGCTCTCTCCCGGGATGCCAAGTGCGTGGCGGTGGGGGAGATCGGCCTTGACTACCACTACGACTTCTCCCCACGGGAGGTGCAAAGGCGCGTGTACGCGGAGCAGCTGGCGCTGTCTCTGGAGCTTCATAAGCCCGTGATCATCCACGAGCGGGAGGCGGTGCAGGACAACCTGGACATTCTGAAGGCCCACCCCGGCATCCGGGGCGTTGTCCACTGCTACTCCGGCAGCTGGGAGACGGCCAGGGTGCTGCTGGACATGGGGTTCTACCTGGGCTTCACCGGCGTCGTCACCTTCAAAAACGCCCGGCGGGTGCTGGAGGTGGTGGAGAAGATGCCCCTGGAGCGGATGGTCATCGAGACGGACAGCCCCTACATGGCCCCGGTTCCCCACCGGGGGGAGCGCAACTCCTCCCTCCTCGTCCACCTGGTGGCGGAGAAGATCGGGGAGCTTCGGGGGATGGAGACGGCGGAGGTCGCCCGGATCACCCTGGAAAACGGCCGGCGGCTCTACGGGATATAAGCTCACTTTCTGTCCAGAAGGCGGAAGGCCCCGGCGCTCTCCAGGCCCTTGGCGATGACGTAGAAGATCCCGGACTCGATGGGCCACATGATCAGGTTCTTCAGCGCCCGTCCCGGAAACAGCGCCCAGAAGCCCTGGCCGAAGGTGGAGGTCTGCCAGTAGGTGGCAAGGCCCACGTTGACGAACAGCGCCACGATCCCCTTGGCCGCCAGGATCCTCCACAGCCGCACGGGGCGGCGGTAGTAGAAGCACCCGTAGATGAAGGCCGCCAGCGCCGCGTCCAGCGTGTAGCCGGGGTGGAAGGGGTAGCCGGTGGGGATGAGGAAGAACTTGAGAACATCCATGACGGCGCCGAACACCCCGCCGGTGACGGGGCCGAACAGCAGATCCACCACCTGGTTTGGGTAGCCGGAGAAGCCGATCTTGATATTGGGCGTGATGCGGATACTGGCGACGCCCTCCAGGGCGACGGCCAGCGCCCCCATCACCGCCAGGACGCACAGCACCCGGAGCTTTTTAAACTCCAGGGCGGAGCTGACCAGATCTTCCTTGAATTTTTTCACAGAAAAAGCCTCCCTCCATGCAGAAATGTCCACAAGGCAGGAGGCGGTACTTATTCCTTCCCCGGGGGAAGATAAGTATGGATCCCTCTGTCGCAGCGGGATGCGGAAGGCGCACCGCGAGGCATGAACCTCTTCGTCCCCGGAACAACTCTCCGTTTCCGGGGCACTTTACGCGCGCCGCCCTACTCTGCACAGTTTCACAACAGCATCATACAGGATTCCCCGGCGGGAAGCAAGTGGTGAAATACACAAAAAGCCCCTTCCCGCCGCCGTTTTATTTGACATCAGCGGGAAAAAAGCTTATACTAACATCCAATTAAGACAGGACATTTGCGGCGGCCGTTTTTGCCGCCCGGTGTCTTCTTTTAGACTGGTAATTGCATTACAGTCCGGGGTCTGCCCGGCGGGCCGGAGAGAGGGAGGTGTCCGCGTGAGGATCGGGAATAGGGAGATCGGCTCCCGTCTGGCGCTGGCGCCTATGGCCGGGGTCACGGACGCGGCCTTCCGGCTGATCTGCCGGGAGCAGGGGGCCGGATACACCGTCACGGAGATGGTCAGCTCCAAGGCCCTGATGATGCAGGACAGGAAATCCCTGTCCCTGATGACCCTGAACGATGGGGAGACCCCGGCGGCGGTACAGATCTTCGGCTCCGACCCCGTTTGCATGGGGGAGGCGGCGGCCAAGGTCTGCGCCGTTTCCCGGTGCGACATCATCGACATCAACATGGGCTGTCCTATGGGCAAGATCGTCAGCGCCGGGGACGGCTCCGCCCTGATGCGCACCCCGGAGCTTGCCGGCCGGATCATAGAGTCCGTCGTGAAAAACGCCGACAGGCCCGTCACCGTCAAGTTCCGCAAGGGCTTTGACGCCGGGCATGTGAACGCCGTGGAGTTTGCCCGGATGTGCGAGAGCGCCGGGGCCGGGGCTGTCACCGTCCACGGCAGGACTACCGCCCAGAAATACGCCGGCACGGCGGATTGGGACATTATCGGGGAGGTGAAGGCCGCCCTGGGGATCCCCGTCATCGCCAACGGGGACGTGTTTACCGCCCAGGACTGCGTAAAGCTCCTGGCCCGCACCGGGGCGGACGCGGCCATGATCGGCCGGGGCGCTATGGGGTACCCCTGGATCTTCCGGGAGGCCCGGGCCGCCCTGGAGGGGCGGAGCATCCCCGCGCCGCCGGATCACGAGGAGCGGATCCGCACCGCCGCCAGGCAGATCCGGCTGGCCGCCGGGAATCTGGGGGAGAAGACCGCGTGTCTGGAGGCCCGCAAGCACCTGGCCTGGTATTTAAAGGGGATGCCCCGGGCGGCCTTTTTCCGCACGCGGATCATGTCCGTCTCCACCTTAGCGGATCTTGACCGGGTGGAGCTGGAGCTTCTTGACTTTCTTCGGGATGAGAGGAGGCGGGAGAAGTGACGGCAGCTCAGGAGAGATCGGTGATCGCCGCCGCCCAGCGGGGCGACGATCAGGCCTTTGAGCTTCTGGTGCGGGAGCATCAGAAAAACGTGTACAATCTGGCCTTCAAGCTCACGGGCAGTGAGGAGGACGCGCTGGACGCCTCCCAGGACGCCTTCCTGCGGGCCTTCCAGAATCTGAAGAGCTTTCGGTTTGAAAGCCGCGTGTCCGTCTGGCTCTACAGGCTCACCTACAACGCCAGCATGGACATCATCAAAAAGTCCCGCCGCGGGCGGATCGTCCCCCTGCCCACCGACGAGGAGGGGTCGGAGCTGGACATCCCCGACGACGCCCCGCCCCCGGAGGAGGCCGTCCAGCGCCGGGAGGAGCTGGAGTCCGTGCGCCGGGCCGTTCTGGAGCTGGATCCGGACAAGCGCCGGATCATCCTGATGCGGGAGTACCAGAACATGAGCTACACCGCCATCGCCCAGGCCCTGGGGGTGGAGGAGGGCACTGTCAAGTCACGTCTGGCCCGGGCCAGAATGGCTCTGGCGGAAAAATTGAAAAAGAACGGAACTTTTTCAGGGGAAACCCAGTCTAATAAACAAATGGGAAAAAAGGAAGGGAGGGACAGGATGTGACGGAGCATGAGATCTTTTTTGAGCTTTTGGGCCAGCGGTTCGACGGGACGCTGGATGCCGCCGGGGAGAGACGGCTCCGGGAGCATCTGGCCTCCTGTCCCCAGTGCCGGGAGCTGTACGCCTGCCTTGTCCAGGCCCGGGGGGCGCTGGACTTCCAGGTGACGCCTCCGCCGGAGCTGGAGGCCCGCGTCATGGGCGCCGTCCGGCGGGAGAACCGCCAGCGCCGCCAGCGCCGTCAGAAGACGGTGGGTGTCCTGGTGGGCGTCGCCTCGGCGGCGGCCATCCTGGCCGTGACCCTGATCCCCGGCTATCTGCGCCTGACGGCCGGCATGGCCCGGGATGAGGACGCCGCCCCCTCCCCCTGTATGGACGGGGATCTCCGGGAGGCGCCTCCCGACGAGGCGGACGACAGCCCGGCCCCGGAGGACGGCGATTTCGTGGATCAGGTCCCGGGGGACTCCCTCAAGCCCGACGGCAGCGACGGGCAGAGCGAGCTTGCCCCCTATGCCCCCACCTCCCAGGACACCACGGACAACCCCACGATCCCCGGGGAATCCCTCCCCCCCGGCAGCGGCGGGGAGGTGCCGGAGCCGGCGGACACCGACCTTGTAAATGTCCTGGACTACATCCCGGATATCTATGTGGATCTGCGCTACGCCACGGAGGACAACTTCACCGGCCAGGTCATCTACGACTTCACCCAGGCCCGCCTGCGCTACGGCACGGTGAAGAAGCTGATGGCCGTCATGGAGGAGCTGCGGGAGGAGGGGTATTCCCTGAAGATCTGGGACGCCCTGCGGCCCGTCAGCGCCCAGTATAAGCTCTGGGAGATCTGCCCGGACTCCAGGTATGTGGCCAACCCCAACAACAAAGGCTCCACCCACAGCCGCGGCGGCACGGTGGATCTGACGCTGGTGTACTCCGACGGGTTCGAGGTCGAGATGCCCAGCGGATTTGACGAATTCAGCGCCCTGGCCGATCGGGACTACTCCGACGTGTCCCCCCAGGCCGGAGAGAACGCCCTGATGCTGGAGCGGATCATGACCGCCCACGGCTTTATCCCCTATGAGGCGGAGTGGTGGCATTTCACCGACTCCACCACATATGACATCGTAGAATAAGTCGGGGGAAGGCCTGCGGCCTTTCCCCGAAAGGGAGAACGTGCGGGAACTCCCGGGTGAATTTCGCAAAATTCACCCGGGGGTTCCCTGCCGTCACGCTGCGCGCATGGCCCGCGGGGCCATACACTTGCGTGACGGCAGGGATTTTTTGCGAGGCGAGGCCCCGCAAAAAATTGAAAATAGTCACAGTTGGATTTACTAAAAAGGAGAGAGCTATGCGAGAGATCCCCTGTTCCCGGATAACCGATGCCGTGGAGGAGCTGTGCATCCGCGCCGCCACGGTGCTGACGCCTGACGTGTGCCGGGCCATCCGGCAGGCGGAGGAGACGGAGCCGAGCCCCGCCGGGCGGGCGGCGCTCCACGATATGGCGGAGAATTTCACCTGCGCCGCGACTGACGGGCTTCCCATCTGCCAGGACACCGGCATGGCCGTGGTGTTCGCCCAGGTGGGCCAGGACTGCCACATCGTGGGCGGGTTCCTGGAGGACGCCGTCACCCAGGGGGTGAGCCGGGGCTACGTCAACGGCTATTTGCGCAAGTCCGTGGTGGCCGACCCCTTCAGACGGGTGAACACCGGGGACAACACCCCGCCGGTGCTGTGGGTCAGTCTCGTCCCCGGCGACAGCCTTACCCTCACCGTGGCCCCCAAGGGCTTCGGCAGCGAGAATAAAAGCCGGATGAAGATGTTCCTCCCCTCCGCCGCGCTTACGGAGTTTGAGGACTTTATCGTGGAGACCGTTGAGGCGGCGGGGGCGGACCCCTGCCCGCCGGTGATCGTGGGCGTGGGCCTGGGCGGCACCGTGGAGAAGGCCGCCATGATGGCAAAGCAGGCCCTGGTTCGCCCCATCGACGTGCCCAACGCCGACCCCTTCTACGCCGATATGGAAAAGCGGGTTTTGGAAAAGATCAACCGACTCGGGATCGGCCCCCAGGGCTTCGGCGGGCGCACCACGGCGCTGGGCGTGAACATCAACGCCTTCGCCGCCCACATCGCCGGCACGGCCTGCGTGGTGAATATCGGCTGCCATGTGACGAGACACGCGACGATAACCTTGTGAAAAAGCTGGATCGAAAGCCCTTTGGACACGCGTCCTATTGGCAGAAAAAGGCCCTCGATTTCTCCGAAGAGAAATCGAGGGCCTTTTCGCCGGTCTTAGTCGCTTTCAATCAATCCATATCCGCCGCTTTTGCGCTTGTACACCACGGCGAATTTATCCTCCTCATCCTGGTTCTTGAAGACGAAGAACTCGTGATCCAGGAGGTTCATCTGCAAAATAGCCTCCTCCACGGTCATGGGCTTGATGGAGAAGCGCTTGGTGCGCACGACCTCAAAATCCTGCTCCTCGGCGTCGTCCTCCGGGGCGATGACAGAGGGCTTGATCTCCCGCTCAAAGGCCCCGTCCCGGAGCTTTTTCTCCAGGCGCGTCTTGTTTTTGCGGATCTGCCGCTCAATGCTGGCGGCGGCGGAATCAATTGAGGCATACATATCCCCCGTTATCTCGCTCACCCGATAGATCATGCCGCCGGAACGGATGGTGGCCTCGGCAATGAACCTGCCCCGCTCCATAGAGAAGGTCACGGCGGCGTCGGCCTCGGTCTTGAAAAAGCGGTCAAGCTTCCCCAATTTCTTTTCCGCGTATGCCCGGACATCCTCGGAGACCTGCAGCTTTTTTTCGGTAAAAGTAAACCTCATTGTTCGTCAGCTCCTTTCATCTTGCGGAGAAGTTTTCCTCCGTACAAGCATTATAACACACCTTGTGTAAAAAATGAACAAAAACTTTTGCATAAATCAAAAAAATTTTGACGAAATGAGTGCAGCACGCATCGGAGAGTCCCCCCGAAGGGGGAGGGGCGGGGGCTCCCCCGGGGGAAGGTGTCCGCCCGTAGGGCGGAAGGGAGGTTCCCCGGCGGGGAATAAGGTGTCCGCCCGAAGGGCGGACGGGGCGATTTACTTTCTCCCTTTTGATTTCGTCAAAAGGGAGAAAGTAACAAAGAGGGAAAACCGACCAGGGGGGATTTCGATCTTCCCCCCTGGACCCCCTTTTAAAAACGACCAGTTAGGGGGCTGCGGCCCCCTACTGGAGACACCCCCCGGGGTGTCCCCCGGGAGTGCGTGGGACGAATCGGTTTTATGCAGCCACACGGTAGTGTGGCGCGCCCTTGGGACTGAGCTGACGGGGGCTTGCGGCCGCCGTTACTTCGGGTTTTGCGCCATAAAACCACATAATATGCACTTTGCGCGAATATCCTGACGGGCAAACCTGTCCCGAACCTGCAAAAGGCCAAAAACGGCCCAAAATATGCCCCTTTTGGGGGGCGGGTGATTCAAGATATGGAGCGATCTTCATCAGAATGACAAAACACCTTGACAAGCCGTGAAAATAAATGTAAAATAAACGATGGTATTTTCTCGAAATAGGTTCCGTCCCCGGAGGGGTTTCCCGGGCGGATTTTAGGGGTATTTCGACATCATATCAACGCAAATTCCCTGAACAAACGAATTTATGGAATAAGGAGGTGCTTTCACCCGAATGTGGTATGCCATAGTCGCAGTCGTCGCGTTTGCCCTGGGCATGGGCGTCATGTTCCTTGTCAATTTCCTGAAGCGCAAGCGGGACGAGAAGACCATCGCCGACGCTGAGGAGCAGGCGAAGGGTATTGTGAACAAGGCCTACAAGGAAGCCGAGAGCAAGAAGCGCGAGGCTATGCTGGAGGCCAAGGAGGAGATCCACAAGGAGCGCGCTGAGTATGAGCGCGAGGTAAAGGAGCGCCGCACGGAGCTTTCCAAGCAGGAGCGCCGTCTCCAGCAAAAGGAGGAGACGCTGGACCGGAAGACCGAGGCGGTGGAGAAAAAGAACGATCAGGCGGCCAAGAAGCTGGCAGAGCTGGACGCCGCCAAGGAAGAGGTGGCCCTTGTCAAGCGCGGCCAGATGGAGATGCTGGAGAAGATCTCCGGCTTCACCGTGGATGAGGCCAAGGATTATCTGATCCGCAACGTGGAGGCCGAGTGTACGCACGAGGCCGCCGTGAAGATCAAAGAAGTGGAGGCGCGTTACAAGGAGGAGGCCGACGAGAAGGCCCGGGAGATCATCACCCTGGCCATTCAGCGCTGTGCCGCCGACCATGTGGCCGAAGCTACCGTCAGCGTGGTACCCCTGCCCAATGACGAGATGAAGGGCCGCATCATCGGCCGTGAGGGCCGGAACATCCGGAGCATTGAAAATCTCACCGGCGTGGATCTGATCATCGACGACACGCCGGAGGCCATTACGGTGTCCAGCTTTGATCCGGTGCGCCGGGAGATCGCCCGGCTGGCGCTGGAGAAGCTCATCCAGGACGGCCGGATCCATCCCACCCGCATTGAGGAGATGGTGGAGAAGGCCCGCCGGGAGGTGGACGCCACCATCAAGGCGGAGGGCGAGCGCGCCGTCTTCGAGACGGGCGTCCGCGGCCTGCATCCGGAGCTGGTGAAGCTCCTGGGCCGTCAGAAGTACCGCACAAGCTACGGTCAGAACGTGCTGAACCACTCCAAGGAGGTGGCCTACATCGCCGGCCTCCTGGCCGCGGAGCTGGGTGTGGACGTGGCCACCGCCAAGCGGGCGGGGCTTCTCCATGACCTGGGCAAGTCCGTGGACCACGAGATGGAGGGCAGCCACGTCCAGCTGGGCGTGGAGCTGGCCCGCCGTTACCGGGAGAGCGAGGAGGTCGTCCACGCCATTGAGGCCCACCACGGCGATGTGGAACCCCACAGCATCATCGCGTGCCTCGTCCAGGCGGCGGACACCATCAGCGCCGCACGGCCCGGGGCCAGGCGGGAGAATATCGAGAGCTACATCAAGCGTCTGGAGAAGTTGGAGGAGCTGACAAGCTCCTTCAAGGGCGTGGAGACAAGCTACGCCATCCAGGCCGGCCGGGAGATCCGCATCATGGTGAAGCCGGAGGAGGTCTCCGAGGACGAAATGGTGCTTCTGGCCCGGGAGATCGCCCAAAAGATCGAGCAGGAGCTGGAATACCCCGGCCAGATCAAGGTCAATCTCTTCCGGGAGACAAAGGCCGTGGAATACGCCAAGTAAATAAGACCGACAAACCAACAAAAAGCCGTGGACTTTCCGTCCACGGCTTTTTTGGAGAGCGCTGTTTTACAGCTGTTCCTTGATCTTCCGGATCATCTCCGCGTACTCGGCGTCGGTGAGGAATTTCTCCCCCGGGTTCATAGCGAAGACGCCGCCCCACTCATAGCCGTCCCTGTACTTGGGCACCAGGTGCATATGCAGGTGGCAGCCGGTGTCGCCGTAGGCGCCGTAGTTGAGCTTGTCGGGGTGGAAGGCGGCGTGGATGGCCTTAGCCGCCCGGTTCACGTCGGCGAAAAAGGCGTCGCGCTCCGCATCGGAGATATTCACGATCTCGCTGACGTGGTCCTTATAGGCGACGATGCACCTTCCCGGGTGGGACTGCTCCTTAAAGAGGATGAGCTGGGAAACGGAGAGGTCGCAGATCTTGATGCCGAAGGCGTCCAGGGGCGCCCCGCCCACGCAGTAGCCGCAATTTTGATCTTTCATGGTGATTCTCCCTTCAGTTGATATGATCCCGGTGTGACACCGTTGTATCCTGTCTCCTCTGATTGGGGTTCCGCCCCCTCCCGGAGCGCTTCTCCGGGACTTTTTTATTCACAAACCAGACCACCACCACGTCGTGACCGCACAGGGGGCAGTTGCACCGGCCCCTGATCCCCCGCAGGAGGGCGGAAAGCTCGATGGCCCCGCCGCACCAGGGACAGCGAAGGCGCAGAACGCCCCACAGGAAGTAGGCCAGCAGGGCTGCCCCGGCCAGAATAAACAGCTTTGTGTTGAACACCCCCGCCACCAGCGACCCGGCGAACAGGAGAATGAACACATATTGCAAGATCACATCAAAGACACGGATGACCCGCAAGCTCCTCCCCTCCCCTTTTTAAACTCTCTGTACCTATTGTAATATCCCTGAATCGGCAAGTCAACAAATTTTTACGCGCCGCGGGCCGCGGTTTTTCCTCTTTTGCACTTCCCCTTTGGGGAAAAATGATTTATAATGCGGATAAAGGCCCATTTCAGCGAAAGACGGAGATCAGTCATGGAAGAAGAATTGACCATACGCACCGCCCGCCCCCAGGACGCGCCGGAGCTTTTGGAGATTTACGCCCCCTATGTCACGGGCACCACAGTGACCTTTGAATACGACGTGCCCACCGTGGAGGAATTTGCCGCCAGGATCCGGAACACCTTGGAAAAATACCCCTACTTCGTGGCGGAGCAGGGCGGCCGGATCGTGGGCTACGCCTACGCCGGGGCCTTTCGCTCCCGCATAGCGTATATCTGGAGCGCGGAGGTGAGCGTCTATGTCCGGGACGGCTGTCATCGCCAGGGCATCGGACGCCGGCTGTACGCGGAGCTTGAGCGGGTACTGCGGCTCCAGAACGTGGCCAGTATGCAGGCGTGTATCTCCCACCCCAACCGGCAGAGCATCAAGTTCCACTCCAGCCTGGATTTTGAGCGGGTGGCCCGGTTCTCCAAGTGCGCCTGGAAGCTGGGGCGCTGGGTGGACGTGGTGTGGATGCAGAAGATCCTGACGGAGTCTGATGAAAAGCCAAAGGATTTTATTCCTTATCCAAAGCTTAAATGAAAGGAGGCCGGCGGGGCCTCCTTTTTTCTCACCCCGGGGGGTGAAGGGGGGGGGAGTCCCTCGGAGGGGGACGGGGGCGTTCCCGCAGGGAAAAAGGTGTCCGCCCGAAGGGCGGACGGGGCAATTTACTTTCTCCCTTTGGTTCCGCCAAAGGGAGAAAGTAACAAAGAGGGAAAGCGGCCAGAGGGGGATTTCGATTTTCCCCCTCTGGACTCCCCTTTTAAAAACGACCAGTTAGGGGGTCTGCGGACCCCCTACTGGAGAAACCCCCGGGGAGCGCGTAGACGGGGCCTGCGACGTTGCCGGGAAACCCGTAGGGGCCGATGACCTCATCGGCCCGGGCGGGTTGGGTGACAGAGCGGTTGCGTTAAGATAGAAAACTTTAAAATTTGCCGTAGGGGCCGCCGCCCACGGCGGCCCGCGTTGGTTGAGCTGCGTTTAATCGATACTCGGTGGTAATCGAAACATGGGCCGCCGTGGGCGGCGGCCCGTACAGCAAGGACGAAGGTTTGCGCGTTGACACAGCGGGGACGGTTCTTTTGTACCACCAGTGCGCACACTGGTGTGACTAAGGAACCGTCCCCGTGTCACACCGGTTGCCCAGTGACGCACGGCGCCGCCCTTCCCCGTGTCCCGCTTCAATTCTTAGCAAATTTGCCCAACCTCACGGGGAATTTTACCGAAAACTTTTGACAACCTTGCGGTGCGAGAGTATAATATTCCTGTGCCCGGGCCTGGCAAGAGCGCCGGGGGACGGGAAAATCATTTTCAGGAGATGACACCATTGACCTACACTCTCAATGTGGCGGGACTCACCCGGGAGCTTCCCCTTTGTAAGCTGAACGACGACCTCTCCATTGCCGCCTTTGTGATTTTCGGCGATGTGGAGCTTACCTGCCAGTGCGCCAGGGCGCTTTTGGAGATCGCCCCGGAGTATGACTACATGGTGGCGCCGGAGGCCAAGGCCATTCCGCTGATCCATGAGATGGCCAAGCAGGCCGGCCGGAACGACTACTTCCTCGTGCGCAAGAAGGCCAAGGCGTACATGCGCAACGTCTTCAAGGTGGAGGATCACTCCATCACCACGGAGGGCACCCAGTACCTGTACATGGACGGCGACGACGCCGCCAAGATGCGGGGGAAGAAGGTCATTATCATTGACGACGTGATCTCCACGGGCGGTTCCATCGCCGCGGTGGAGGAGCTGGTTCGCACTGCCGGGGGCATTGTCACCGGCCGCCTGGCCGTTCTGGCGGAGGGGGATGCCGCCAAGCGGGACGACATCACCTTCCTGGCTCCCCTGCCCCTGTTTGACGGCCAGGGCAACCCCAAGAAGTAAGGAAAAAGACAATAACGGCATGGGCCGGGCAGAAAGGCGGCGGGGAGTGATCCCCGCCGTCTCAGCCTGTCGAAAAAGCCCTGCGGGCTTTTCCGACAAAGGGAAACGTGCGGGAAATTTCTCTGAATTTTGCGAAATTCAGGGAAATTTCCCTGCCGTCACGCTGCGCGCACGGCCCAGAGGGCCCGTACACTTGCGTGACAAAAGGGATTTTTTCCGACGCGCATGTCGCCGGAAAAAATATTCATATTGAGTTTTTTGACAAATTGAGACGGCGGGGAGTGATCCCCGCCGTCTTTGTCTGTTCAAAAACGCGCAATCCATCTTTTCCCCGGCGGCATGTGCGCCGGGGAAAAGCCGCACGCCCCCCTTTGCTGAAAAAGCCGCGCAGGGCTTTTTCGGCAGGCGGCCTATTTGGACGGGCTGTCCTGGATGAATCCCGCGCCGCTGTGCCACGCCTTGCCCACGACCTGGCCCACGGCGTAGTAGCCGTTTCGCATCTGGTCAAAGAGGAAGGTGTCCAGCTTCCCCGCGTCCACGCGGCCCTTGTCGTCCAGTACGCTCTCCTCGGCCAGGACGTTGACGATCCTGCCCAGGACCCGAAGGCCGTAAGGCTCCTCCTCCATCCGCTCTACCACACACTCCAGGGTCAGGGGGTACTCCTGGATCACCGGCGCGTCCACCCGGGCACTTTTCACCGCGTGCAGGCCGGTGCGGCGGAACTTGTCCGGCTCCTTGTTGCCGGAGACGATACCCAGATAGTCGGAGGCCTCCATCGTGTCCCGCCCGGGGACGGCCAGGGTGAAGGCACCGCGGGCGCGGAGATTGGCCACGGTCTTGTGGTCGGCCTCCAGATTCAGCGCCACCATGTCCTCCGCGCAGATGCCGCCCCAGGCCATCATCATCACGTCAACGGTCTCGTCCTCGTTGTATGTGCCGATCATATACGCCGGCATGGGGAAGAGATAGGGTTTCACACCAAGATCTTTTTTCATATGCTCTGCTCCTTGCGATTCGTTTGCTCCGGGGGATTCCCCGCCCGCTTATTTTACCACATCCTCCCCCGCTTTACAATCCCCTTGCCTGAAACCCCCTTTGCATGATACAGTGGAGTCATCAGAAAATAATCTGTGTCAAAACACAAAGGAGGACTTTACCATGACAACTCGCACCATCACACCGGAGGCTGTGGCGGGATTCCGGGCACAGCTCATCTCCAACTCGTGCAGCGTCCACACCATTGGGCGGTATCTCCACGACGTCATCAGCTACTCCGCCTTTCTCGGCGGACAGGAGGTCACGTCGGAGACAACCCAAGCGTACAAACAGAGCCTGGTTGACCGGGAGTACAAACCCTCCAGCATCAACACCATTTTAGCCTCACTCTTCGCGTTCTTCAGTTTTATGAAGTGGATTGACTGCGGAACGCAACGGATGATCATTCAGCGAACCACCTACCTCCCGGAAGAAAAGGTACTCACCGAGAAGGAATATGAGAAGCTCCTGAAAGCCGCCAAGAATCCCCGGGACCGGCTGCTCTTAGAGACCCTCTGCTCCAGCGGGATACGAGTGTCTGAACTTCGCTACTTCACCGTGGAGGCCGTGAAACGGCGGGACGTGGGCGTACTCTGTAAGCGCAAGAATCGAAGCGTCATCATGCCGGAGGCGCTTTGCGTCAAGCTTGAGAAATTCGCAAAGGAGCGGGGCATCACATCCGGGGTCATCTTCCGGGGGCAGAAGGGCCGCCCCCTGGGCCGGAAGCGCATCTGGGCCATTATGAAGGAGACCGCCGAGCGGGCCGGGGTTTTGGCCTCCAAAGTGCATCCCCATAACCTCCGCAAGCTCTTTGCAAGAACCTTCCTCAAGAACGGCGGGGACATGCCCCAGCTCTCTGACGTTTTAGGCCACAGCAGCATCGAAACGACTCGAATCTATATCAAATCCACGGGAGATGAACATCGGAAGCTCATCAACAGCTTAGGACTCCTATACCGGGAGGAGGAGACGCCAAAAACAATAACAAAGAACCCCTCCCGGAAGAAGTCCAGGAGGGGGAAGAAGAAAAAGAGACATTATTGATATAATGTCCATTAGGTCGCGATGGGGAAGCGCAAGCCTAACGAAATTCTTCGGTACTTATTATAGCCGAAAACCTTAAAATGTCAAGTGCCGTTAGGCAAATTCCCCGAAAAAAATGAAAAAGACCACGCCGCGACGCACTCTGGAGCTTTCCGGAAAACGGAAAGGGGCCAGGGTGAGCGTCAGCGTACCCTCAGGTGTTCACCTCGCTAAAGTACGAGTGGAAGAAGTACCTAAGACAACCCAAGAGAACGACAGAAAAATGGACATTATATCAATAATGTCCATTTTTCGCGTGGGGAGGGGCAGGTCAAAAGGCGATTCTTCCATCTTTTTATGCACCAAGACGAGGCCGGAGGAGGAGCCTCCGGGAAAGAACATCAGGAGGGCAGACATGAAACAAAATTCTTCAACAGAAAAGAGCAAAAACAGGGGCTTCACCTTAGTGGAGCTGATCGTCGTCATAGCGATCCTGGCGATCCTCTCCGCCGTGGGCGCGGTGGCCTACACGGGGTACATCGAACACACGAAAAAGGGGCTGGATAAGCAGACCGTGGGGGAAATCATGCACGCACTGGAGCTGGCGGACTACGCGGACTCGAGCTTATTTGGGGAAGGTGCACGGCTGTCCGTTTACCTCACCAACAGCGGGGTGCAGGCTATACCGAAGGTACAGACTGCGCTTTCGGATGCGATGGATTTGAGCAGTACCCGTTTAAAGTATGACAAATGGCAGAAAGGGGCTGATATTGGGTCTCAAATAGCTCAACTCGCCAAACTGGCGGATACAATTGGACTGAAGGCCTTATGGGATAGCGGAGCTGTTGACGCGAACGGAAACATACCTGTTGCGCGGTATGCAGCGAGCGCAGACGAGATGTGGGAAGAAGTCCTGAAAACGGCTGCTGAACAAGCTGGTAAAGGCGAAAAGACGCCCGGTGAATATCTGCAATTGGCGGCACAGTATACGACCACGACAGGCACAAACAGCGGAGCCGCAATGGGAACGGCATGGCAAACTAATGGCCTGACTACATCTTTTGCAGATGCCGGATCAAGCAAGGAACAGGCGGCTGCCCTTCTCGCGGCCTGCATGGCAAGGAACAATGCTTTTGCGGAATTTGTTACGGAAAGCGGAAGCAAATACAATATAAGCCAGGAAACGCTGGATTTCCTCCATTCGACTGATAATAAAACGGATTTGCTTTCAGGCTATATTGCAACCGAAGCCCGGCCAGGTGGGCAATCAGATGTAAATCCGTTTGAGTCTGAGGATTGGGCCGAACTACATAAAGCGGCAAACGATTATTTAAATAACGCCGTTTACACAGTAGGGGAGACAACGTACACACAGGCCTATGTAGACGGTATGGTTTATTACGGGTTGATGCAAAGCGTTGTTAATATGTCTGGCACTGAGGACGGAAAGTACGACCCGAAAAGCGATGATTATTTGGATAAAATCGGGTCAATTGTAAGCCTTACCGGAAGCGTTTCGTCCGGGACAACCTCGCTTGATGACATTAATGCGGAGCTTACCCTTTTTGATACAATGAAAGACACGAAAGGTTCTGTTGTCCGCGTATCCGCAACCAAGAGCGGCGGGGTGCTATCCTTTGACGTTTGGCCTAAAGATGCTAATCCGAGGACGGATAATAACACTACCGCTTCTGAAATTGGCACCTGTGAAGAGACAATACACCACGAAGCGATAACAATTGCACATATTCCACTTGGGAACAAGAATGTTCCACAGTATAACAATAAGACATTGACGGGTTCGATTCAAATATGCAGCAAAAATAAAATAAATTGCACAGTTACGGGCGGTAGTGACATTGTGATCACTGAATTAACTACAACCGATACAAGTATTATAAAGATAAATGGTATGACAGTTGAAGCTCTTCGTTCGGGTACGGCTACAGTAACTTGCAAAGGAACATATAAAGGAAGTGGGTTTACAATAACGCTAACGTTCAATGTCCACTGATTTCAAAGCAGAAAAGATGAGAGACAAGGGGACGGTTCTTTTGTCCCAACTTCGTCACAGCCTGACATAATATAATCCAACCCCCTGCGGGCGTGACAGAGGGACGGTTCTTTAGTCCCACCTCCGCTTTGCTCCGGTGTGACAAAAAAACCGTCCCTCAGTCCCGCGGGAAGGTGCTTCCTTATTGATAGATTCTTTTTGCGTTTGTTCTACTGAGTAGGTGGGACAAAGGGGACGGTTATTTTGTAACACCAGTGCGCACACTGGTGGAACCAAAGAACCGTCCCCGTGAGGCAATGGCAACGATCTATCTTCGATACCTGAGGAGGCGGTTCAACAGGGACGCCGGCTTCCCGTAAACGTTGGAGGCCTCCACCCGGCGTTGTTGCGGCCCTCAATCATCGCGACACGGGCCGCCGTGGGCGGCGGCCCCTACGGCAAATTTTAAAGTTTTCTATCTTAACGCAACCACTCTGTCACCCAACCCGCCCGGGCCGATGAGGTCATCGGCCCCTACAGGGGGACTCTTGCAGACACCGGACAACCCCCGACCCGCTCCCCCCGTTTCAATCTTTTTTCCAAGGACATGTGCCTTGGAAAAAATCCCTCTTGCCGCGCAAGTGACCAGTCCGCAGACTGGTCGCACAGCGCGGCAGCAGAAAGGCCCGGCGTGAATTCCGCAGAATTCACGCCGGGCCTTTCGCACGTTCCCCCTTGGCAGGGGAAGGCCTAAAGGCCTTCCCCGCCAGCTGGGCCTTTAGGCCTTCCCCGCCAGTTCAAGTCCTCTCTCCCCCACGTCCAATTCTCCGTTCTCCAGGGAGATGAAGGGGGAGAACTCCGCCGTCTCCCCGTCCCGGGTGAAGTGGACGGTCAGGTCGGCGAACACGTCGCTGACGTTGCACTGGACGATAAAGGGCTTGGCGTCCGGGGTCTCATAGATCAGGGAGGCCTGGGAGGTCTCGATGTCGTTTTTATAGAGGGCCACGGTCATCCCGTCATACCGGGGGATGATCAGGTAGTAGTCCCCGTCGGACACAGTGTGGACCGGCACGTCGGCGCTGTCCAGATACAGCCCCGCGAAGTAGTCCAGCTCCTGGATCTCCTGATAGCCCAGGTGCGCCACGGCGTAGAGCTGATCCCCCTCCCAGGGGATGTTGTCCCGCCGGCTCTCCGTCTTTTCCTCCTCCGGGGCGGTGGGGGTATTCTCCCCCTCCTCCGGGGTGTCAGGGGTGTTCTCCCCCTCCTGAGGCAGGTTCTCATCCGCCGCCAGACCGCCGGAGGCGTCCCGGTCAAAGAGGACGCAGCCGGAGAAGGCCAGCATCAGAGCCGCCACAAGTACGCATACTACAGTCTGTTTCATCAGATCACCTCAAGATCTTTCCGGGCAGGCTTGCGTTGTTCCTATCAGTTTTCGCTCCACAGATTGGGGGTGCCGGAGGTCTTCACATACCGGAAGGCCGTGCCGTTGGGCAGGTAGTTCCAGGTGGAGTCCGTGAAGGTGACGGTGGCCGTGCCGTCCGACACCGTGATGATCCCGCTGATGGGGTTGGAATCGGCATCCGTGGCGGTGAAGACCATCCCCTCGGAGGTGAGCAGGCCCACGCCGTCGGTGAGACTCGTCAGGCGGTAGATGCCGATCTGCACCACATACCCGCCGGCGGGATTCTCGGCGATCTCCAGGCCCACGGTGTCAGAGTCCGGGTCGGTGTACTCCCCGATATACGCCGCCGCGTCCGGGAGCTGCTCCTCGGGCTTGACGGAGGCGTCCGCGTCTTTGTCATCGTCCCTTTCCGCGGGGGTCTCGGCGTCCTTGTCGCCGTCTGTGACGGTATCGCCGGCGGGGGGCTCGGCATCATTGCCGGACTTGCCGCCGCCAAAGGCCGCAAAGGCCGTCACGGTCACCGCCGCCACAAGGGCCAGGACGACGACCAGAACAACCAGTGAATTCTTGTTTGCTTTCATAATGGCATTGATCCTTTCTTCCGTCGCGTTTTTGCTGAAATAACTTCCAAAGGGGGCCGCCGCGCCCCGGCGCTCCTCCATACTCAGCAGCGTCATGGCGTAGCTCTTCCTCTCCCCGCCGCCGAAGTGGCGGATCAGGCACTCGTCGCAGGCCAGCTCCAGATCCCGGTTGATCAGCGCGGCCATCAGCCACACCAAGGGATTGAACCAGTGTACGCACAGCGCCGCCGCGGCCAGGGCCTTCATCAGGTTGTCAAACCGGCGGATGTGGGTGTACTCGTGGAAGAGCATATACCGCACCTGCCTGTGGGACGACCAGTCCGTGGCCTTCGGCATCAGTATAACCGGTTTCACCACCCCGTATGTGAGGGGTGTGGACAGACCGGTCAGCTCCCGCACCTCCACCTTCCGGCGAAGGGGATGCTCCCGGAGCCACCGGGCCACAAAGGCGTCCTCCACCGGGAGAGATGTGCGAAATTCCCGCCGGCACCGGAGCCAGGAGACGGTGAGGATAAGGGCAAGCACCGCCGCCGGGACGATCCAGAGCAGAAATTCCGCCGGGAGCCTGGGGCCCCTGTCCGGCGCCGCGGGTACCGCCGCCCCGCCGCCCTCCGTCAGAACGGAGAGAACAGCGCCGGAAATTTTTTGCGTCTCCCTGCCAATCGTGCCCAGCGACGGAACACGCCCGCCCGGCAGGGAGAGAGTTGCGGGGATCAGCAGCCGCGCCAGGGCCAAGGCCCACAGCGCCGGAAAGATCCGCTTGGGGAGCCGATCCATCGCCACGGCGCGAAGCACCGCCACCGTGAGAATGAGGATGCCGCCGGAGAGACTCATCTGAAGCAGTCTCATGGCGTCACTCCCAATCCTCCACAAACTCCCGGAGCTTGCGGATCTGCGAGGAGGTGAGCTTTTTCTTTCCCAGGAGCGCCGCGAAAAGGTTCTCGGGGCTTCCGTCGTAAATCTTGTTGATCAGCTCGTTTGTCTCCGCCTCCTGCACCGCCTCCTTGGGGATCAGGGCGCGGCACATGAAGTTAGGTTCGCTCCGCTCAATGGCGCCCTTTCCGATGCAGCGCTTGATCAGGGTGTAGGTGGTGTTCATGTTCCAGCCCACCTCCTCCTTCAAAACGTCGGAGATGTGCTTGGCCGTCACCGGCCCCTCCCGCCACAAGACGTGCATGACCTTGATCTCGGAATCGAACAGCTTCACATTCATACCGGTTTCCTCCTTCAAAAAGACTCCAGTAGTTTGGGGATGAGCATAGTGTAGCACATCCGCGGGCGTTTGTCAACACTACCAGCGTAGTTTACAAAAAATTCATAATCCGGCGATCCTTAAAAGGTGCCGGGCGGCGGGGACAGGCGTATAGATCAGGAAAACCCGGATGGCTGTCAGCGCCAATCCGGGTAATCGAAGGGGTCGATGGGGTTTTTATCGAAGAATTTCAGCGTCACGGCGGCGTCCTGGCGGATCCGGTCGCGCAGATCCTGGATCCGGTCAAATTTCTGCTCGTCCCGGAGGAAGCGGTAAAACTCCACCCGGATCCGCTGGCCGTACAGGTTGCCGGAGAAGCCCAGAAGGTGGCTCTCCACGCTGACGGCGTCCTCGCCCCCCACGGTGGGCCGCACGCCGATGTTGGTGACGGCGGGGTAGCGCGCCCCGGAGGACAGCAGGTGGGCCTCCGCGATGTACACCCCCCGGCGGGGGACCAGGACCCCCTCCTCAAACCGCATATTCACGGTGGGGGTGCCCAGAGTCCTGCCGAAGCGGTAGCCGTGGCGCACGGTGTCGGTGAGAAGGTGCCGGTGGCCCAGCAGGGCGTTGGCCTCCTGGCACTTGCCCTCCTCCAGCAGCGCCCGGATCCTGGTGGAGCTGATGGGCTCCCCCTCCGCCAGGACGGGGGGGATGATGCGGCAGCCGATGCCAAGCCGGCCGCACTTCTCCCGCAGAAGCTCCGCGTTCCCGTATCCCCCGTAGCCGAAGCGAAAATCCCAACCGGCCACGAGACACACGGCGCCGAAGTCGCTTTTCAGCCACTCCACAAACCGGTCCCAGGCCATGTGCCGCAGCTCGTCATCGAAGTGCAGGAAGATCAGATCCTCCAGCCCGAACAGGCGCCGCAGGATGTCCGCCCGGTCTAAGGGGGAGTTGATCATGGGCACAAGGCGCCCCTCGATGGTCTTGCCGGGGGGCGTGTCAAAGGACAAAACGGCGGGGGTGACGCCGGTCTCCCCGGCGATGCGGGAGGCCTCCCGCAGAAGGGCCGCGTGGCCCAGATGCACCCCGTCAAAAAAGCCCAGGGCGATGACGCGTTCACCTTTTTCCATTCAGCATGACCTCACGGTTCAAAAAAACTTTTCACGGTACCCATTCTTCCGCCCTCCGCCCGGCCCAGCATGAGGAATTCCCCGCTCTCGCCGTAGACCCGGTAGAGGCCGTCGGGGACATTCAGGGGGAAATCGTTGCCGCAGCGGCATTTTTTCTCCCGCCCGGCGTCCAGGGTGACGGCGGGGTGCAGGGAGAAGAGGCTGTCCACCGGCAAAAGCACGTCCCCCGTCCGGCCGGAGCTTACGGCCTCCTCCACCTGGGCCAGGGTGTGGGCCTGCCCGATGGCGAAGGGGCCGGCCTGGGTGCGCCGCAGGGCGGACATACACGCCCCGCAGCCCAGACGCGCCCCGATGTCGTGGCACAGGGTGCGGATGTAGGTGCCCTTGGAGCAGACCACATCCAGGAGGAAATCCCCGCCCTCCCGGCCCAGAAGCGTCAGGGAATAGACGGTGACGGGCCGTGCCGGGCGCTCCACGGTCTGTCCGGCGCGGGCAAGCCGGTAGAGCTTCCGCCCGCCGATCTTCACCGCCGAGTACATGGGCGGGATCTGCCGGATCTCCCCGGTAAATTCCGGGAGTACCGCCAAGAGGTCGCCGTCCGTGACGGCGCAGTCCTGCCGGGACAGGATTTCGCCCGTGATGTCCTGGGTGTCGGTGACAAGGCCGGGGCGCAGGGCGGCGGTGTAGCGCTTTTGGTGGTTCTCCGCAAAGCTCACGGCCCGGGTGGCTCGGCCCACAAAGACGGGCAGGACGCCGGTGGCCAGGGGATCCAGAGTCCCGGAGTGGCCCACCCGGCGCTCATGCAGGACGCCCCGGAGCTTGGCGCAGACGTCCTGGCTTGTCCAGGAGGGGGGCTTGTCGATGATGATGATTCCGTTCATTTTTGCCTCCTGAGCCGGGGGGATACGGGGTTGTTGCGAAATTCGATAGGGCGGGCCGCCGTGGGCGGCGGCCCGTACAGCCATTAAGGAAACAGCTCTATTAGACGCCGTAGGGGCCGCCGCCCACGGCGGCCCACTGTTCAAATACGCGGCAAAGCCGCAACCTTAACCCGCCTCCCGGGCGTTCAGGGCCTCCTCGATGGGGGGCAGGAGGCGGGCCAGAGTCTCCTCCGGAGGGGCGTCCACGGTACAGCCGGCGGCCATCGCGTGGCCGCCGCCGCCGAATTTTTGGGCGATCTGGGAGACGTTCACCGCGCCGGTGGAGCGCAGGGACACCCGGGTGGAGCCGTTTTCGTTCTCCCGGAGGGTGAGGCTCACCTGGTGGCCGGCCAATTTCCCGGCCAGACCCGCCAGGTCGTCCATGTCGTCCTCCGTGACACCGATGCGGCGGATCATCTCCAGCGTCACCACGGCGGCCACGATCCGGCCGTCGTGGAAGGTGCGTAGTCCGGAGTAGACCGCCCCCTCCAGGGCCAGGTGCGGCCGGGAGAAGGTGCGGAAAAAGAGCCGGGAGAGACCCGCCGTGTCCGCCCCGGCACGGCTCAGCTCCGCCGCCGCCAGAAAGGTGTTCTCCGTCACGTTGGCGTACTGGAAGCAGCCGGTGTCCGTGGACACGGCGATGTACAACAGCTCCGCCTCCCCCCTGGTGATCCCGCCGCAAAGCCGGCGGATCATGTCCAGGACGATCTCCCCGCAGGCGGCCCGGCCGGCGTCCAGCAGGGTATTTTCGGCAAAGCCGGAGTTGGACGGGTGGTGATCCACGGCCAATTCCACCTCACCCGCAAAGCCCCGGGGGAACAGGTTGGGGGAGGCGATGTCCACGCTGACGGTGTGCTGAAAGGAAAAATCCCCCTCCGCCATATAGGGCGAGACAAAGGGCACAAATTTTTCCGTGATCTCGGGATTCGGGTAGAGGGCGGCGCGCTTGCCCAGGCGGCGCAGGGCCGAGCAGAGGGCGGCGGCGGAGCCTAAGGTATCCCCGTCGGGGCGGGCGTGGGTCAAGAGGAGAAAGCCGTCCCGCTCCGAGAGCCACCGGGCGGCCTCATTCACCGTCATGGTCAGACGCCTCCTCCGGCTCAATGTCCAGGGAGGCCAGGATGGAGTTGATCCGTGCCCCCTCCTCGATGGAGTGGTCAATGATAAACGTAAGCTCCGGGGTGTTGCGCAGTCTGAGGCGCTGGCCCAGCTCCCGCCGGATCCAGCCGGAGGCGGATCTCAGCCCCTGCTTCAGGGATTTCTCATCCTCCAGCCCCAGGACGCTGAGGTAGACCTTGCAGGTCTTCAGATCCCCCGCGGCGTCGCAGGCGGTGACGGACATAAGCCCCTGGTGGATCCGGGGATCCTTCACCTCCCGCAGGAGCTTGTCCATGCACAGGCGGATGTCCTCGTTGATGCGGTTTAAGTGGTTAGAAGGCATAGTATCGTTCCTTTCAGACCGTGACGGTCAGACAGATCCGGAAACTGAGCGGCGTACAGCGCCGTTCAGGCCCATAAAAACTTTTTTCCAAGGACCCGCGCCTTGGAAAAAAGCCTTTCAAAAGCTCTATTATATATAATATATATAATATAAACATTTTTTGCGGGGCTTTGCCTCGCAAAAAATCCCTCTTGCCGCGCAAGTGACCAGTCCGCAGACTGGTCGCACAGCGCGGCGGCAGGGGAAGCGGCACAAAATTCTAATTTTGGGCCGCTTCCCCGCACGTCCCCCTTGGCATTGGAAGGCCGTCAGGCCTTCCAAGCCAGCTTAGTTAAATCTGTTCCATGACGAAGCACTCGATGATGTCGCCGATCTTCACATCGTTGAACTTATCCACCTGCATACCGCACTCGTAGCCGGAGGCCACCTCGCGCACGTCGTCCTTGAAGCGGCGGAGACTGGCCAGCTCCCCGTCGAAGATGATCACGTTGTCCCGGAGGACGCGAACCTTGCAGCCGCGCTGGATCTTGCCGTCCAGCACATAGCAGCCGCAGACGGTGCCCACCTTGGAGACCCGGTAGGTCTCCCGCACCTCGGCGTGGCCCAGCTGTACCTCCCGGAACTTGGGGGCCAGCATACCCTTCATGGCGGACTCGATCTCGTTGATGCAGTCGTAGATGACGCTGTACAGCCGGATATCCACATGGCTCCTGGCGGCGTTCTCCCGGGCGGCGTTGTCGGGGCGGACGTTGAAGCCCACCACGATGGCCCCGGATGTGGCGGCCAGCATCACGTCGGATTCGGAGATGGCGCCCACGGCGGAGTGGATGACCCGAACCCGGACTTCCTCGTTTGTCAGCTTCTCCAGGGACGCCTTGATGGCCTCGGCGGAACCCTGGACGTCGGCCTTGACGATGATGGGCAGCTCCTTCAGCTCGCCCTCCTTGATCTGGGCGAACAGATCCTCCAGGGAGACCTTGCGCACGCCCTCGCCGGCGTTTTTCTGGTTCTGGCGGCGCTGCTCCGCCAGCTCCCTGGCCATGCGCTCATCCGCCACGGCGTTGAAGATGTCGCCGGCGGCGGGGACCTCGCCCATACCGGCGATCTCCACCGGGACGGAGGGGCCGGCCTGGGTGACACGCTCGCCCTTGTCGTTCATCATGGTGCGCACGCGGCCCACGGCGGTGCCGGCGATGATGATGTCGCCCTGCTTCAGGGTGCCGTTCTGCACCAGGACGGTCATGATGGGGCCGCGGCCCTTGTCAAGCCGCGCCTCGATGACCACGCCCCGGGCCTCCCGGTTGGGATTGGCCCGCAGCTCCTGCACCTCGGCCAGGACGACCAGATTCTCCAGCAGCTCCTGGATGCCCTCGCCGGTCTTGGCGGAGATGGGGCACACGATGGTGTCCCCGCCCCACTCCTCCGGGACGATGTCGTACTCCGTCAGCTGCTGCTTGATGCGGTCGGGGTTGGCGCCGTGGACATCCATCTTGTTGATGGCCACGACGATAGGAATTTTAGCCGCTTTGGCGTGATTGATGGACTCCACGGTCTGGGGCATGATGCCGTCGTCGGCGGCCACCACCAGGATGGCGATGTCCGTGGCCATAGCGCCCCTGGCGCGCATGGAGGTAAAGGCCTCGTGGCCCGGGGTGTCCAAGAAGGTGACGGGACTGCCGTTGACCAGCACCCGGTAGGCGCCGATGTGCTGGGTGATGCCGCCGGCCTCCCCCGCCGCCACGTTTGTGGAGCGGATCTTGTCCAAAAGGGAGGTCTTGCCGTGATCCACATGGCCCATGACCACCACCACGGGGGCGCGGGGGACAAGCTCGTCCTCCCGGTCCTGCCGGTCGTCGATGAGCCGCTCCTCGATGGTGACGACCACCTCACGCTCCACCTTACAGCCCAGCTCCATCGCCACAAGGGCGGCGGTGTCGTAGTCGATGGTGTCACTGACGGAGGCCATGACCCCCATCTTGATCAGGGACTTCACCACCTCGGCGCCGGTCTTCTTCATGCGGCTGGCCAGCTCCCCAACGCTGATCTCATCAGGGATCTGCACCCGGACGGGGGCCTTCTTGGCCACCTCGAACTGGAGGCGGCGGAGCCGGTCCCGCTCCTCCTGGCGGCGCTTGGCGGATCTGTCCTGGGCGGGATTCGTCTTCTGCTGGCCGCCCTTCTTCTTGATCTGCTCCTTGCCGCGCTTCATGTTGTTGGCCCGGTCTCCCGCCATCTGGTCAAAGCGCTCGTCGTACTTCTCGATGTTGATGGTGACGCCGGAGGTGTCGATAACGCGCTTCTGCTTCTCCGGCCGGGGCTTGAACTCCTTCTCCGCCTTGGGCTGCTGGGGCTTGGCCTGGGGCTGAGCCTGGGCCTGGGCGGGCTGCTGGCCCGGCTTATTTTGGGCGGGCTGGGGCTTGCCGGACTGCTGGGGGGCGGCCGGAGCCTCCGGCTTTCCCGCGGGCTTTGCCGTGTCGGCAAAGACATCCGCGATGGACGCCATCTGGTGGTGCTGTGTCAGATACTCGAAAATCAGATCCAGCTCCCCGTCCTCAAGCACCTGCATGTGATTCTTGGGCGTCGTGGCATACTTCGTCAGGATCTCCGTGATGACCTTGGAGGTCATCTTGAAATCCTTCGCCACCTCATGCACCCGGTATTTTACTACAATTGCCATTCTATAACCAATCCTTTCAGCAAGCGCTTGATTTACGTCAGTGTTCTCTCTTATGCCGCCCCCGGGGCGTCTGCCCGGCGGGATCCGGGCGGGAAAGCTCCTGTGCGGCCCGGGCGAAGCGCCCGTCCGCCTCTGCCAGCTTCCGGACGAAGGCGGCGGCCATGCCGGCGTCCGTGACGGCGGCCACGCTCACCACGTCCCGGCCCGTGACGGTGCCCAGCTCCTCCCGCGTGGCGGGGACGGCCACCAGGGGACATCCCCCGGCGGCGGCGGAGCTTTCCGCCCGGCCGGCTGTGGAGCGCCCGGCGTCGGAGGCGACGAGGATCACCTTGGCCCGCCCGGCCCTGGCCGCGGCGGCAACGGATTCCTCCCCCGTCTCCAGTCTCCCGGCCTTTTTCACCAGGCCCAGGAAATCCACGGCGCTCATTTTGCCTCCTCAAGCTGACGGGCCAGCTCCTCAAAGACCTCCTGGGGGATCTCCACCCCGAAGGCGCGACCCAAGGCCCGGGATTTTACCGCCTTCTTCAGGCACTCCGCCTGGGGGCAGATGTAGGCGCCCCGGCCGGGCTTTTTCCCCGTCAGGTCAATACACACCTGTCCTTCCGGCGAGCGGACGACCCGGACAAGCTCCCGCTTGGGCCGCTGTGTCCGGCATCCCACGCACTGGCGCAGGGGGATCTTTTTGGGCTGCTGCATATCCATCAACTCTTGAAATGAAATTGAAGCTTCAATAAAATCCGATCCCGGGAATCAGCCCTGGAAGCTTGCGGGCTTGATGTCGATCTTGAACCCGGTGAGACGGGCGGCCAGGCGGACGTTCTGCCCCTCCTTGCCGATGGCCAAAGACAGCTGGTTGTCCGGGACGATGACCCGGCAGGTCTTGGGATCGTCCAGGAAATCCACCCTCGTCACATCCGCGGGGGCCAGGGCGGCGGCCACAAACTCCGCCGGTGTCTCGGAATATTTTACGATGTCGATCTTCTCCCCGTGCAGCTCCTCCACAACGGCGGCCACGCGCCCGCCGCGAGGGCCGACGCAGGAGCCGATGGGCTCCACCTCCGGATCGGCCGACCAGACGGCCATCTTGGTGCGGCTGCCCGCCTCACGGGCGATGGACTTGATCTCCACGGTGCCGTCAAAGATCTCCGGAACCTCCAGCTCAAACAGGCGCTTCACAAGCCCGGGGTGGGTGCGGCTGACGATGACCTGGGGGCCGGAGCCCACCTTGTGGACCTCCACGACGTACACCTTGATGGTGTCCCCCTCGTGCAGCTCCTCGGTGGACACCCGCTCCCCGGCGGGCATAACGGCCTCAGCGTACTCACTGCCAGCGGCCATGTGGATGTTGACGGCGCCGCGCACCGGGTCGATGCGGGTGACGGTCCCGGTGAGGATCTCATGCTCCTTGGAGGTGAACTCCTGGTAGACCATGCTGCGCTCCGCCTCGCGGATGCCCTGGATGATCACCTGCTTTGCGGCCTGGGCGGCGATGCGGCCGAACTTTTTGGTGTCCACGGGGACGTTCACCGTGTCCCCCACCTCCGCCCGCTTGGCGTATTTCCTGGCCTCCTCCGGCAGAAGCTCAATGGCCGGGTTCTCCACGTTCTCCACAACGGCCTTCTGGATGTACATGTCGATCTTCTTCTTGCTCTCGTCCACGTCCACCACCACGTTTTCCTCCGCGTCGGGGTTGTCCTTGCGCAGGGCGGCCAGGAGCGCCATACGGATGCGCTCGATCATATACTCCTTGGGGATACCCTTCTCCTTTTCAATGTCGGCAATGGCTTCAAAAAATTCTGCATTCATGGTGATCGATCCTTTCTATCGCTTTACCTCGCGTCAACTCGGGTACTAATTTCACATTTCATTTTGCCGCGCAAGTGTGCGCGCTCTGGGCGTGCGCTGCGGCGCGGCGGCAGAAGTATTTTTCTGAATTTCGCAAAATTCAGAAAAAATTTCCGCACGTTCCCCCTTGGGAAAAGCCCGCAGGGCTTTTTTCAGTCAGTTTTCCATTCTCAGCCGGACGCCGGCCACCTCCGGGCCGTCAAAGCTCCGCAGCTCCCCGGAGTCGGTTCTCACGGTGACGCGGCCGTTGTCGTAGCCCTCCAGGTGGCCCAGGATCTCCTTGACCCCGTCCACGGCCCGGTAGAGCCGGACGCACACATAGGCGCCCATGAAGCGCTGAAAATCCCCGGGGCGCTTGAGGGCGCGCTCCACCCCGGCGGAGGACACCTCAAAGGTGTAGCTCTGCTCGATGGGGTCGGCCTCGTCCAGCAGGGGGTCCAGGGCGCGGGACACGGCCTCGCAGTCGTCAATGGAGACGCCGCCCTCCCGGTCGATAAACACCCGGAGATACCACTGGCCGGCCTCCCGGACAAATTCCACGTCCCAAAGCTCACAGCCCCTGGCCTCCACCACGGGCTTTGCCAGCCCGGAGACGATCTCCACCACCTTGTTCATGCGCGACCCTCCGTTAGCGCCGGAATTTTACCCAAGCCAAAATTCGCAGAAAAAAGAGTGGGATGGAAGCCCACTCAAGTCAAATCCTTACTACAACGTGAATTATACCACAGCTTTTCGGCTTTTGCAACCCCTTTTCCACGGAAAAAACATTGAAATAGGGATTTCCCGGCCAAAATTTGGCGCGATAAAAAGAGGGCAGGCACTTTGGGGGCTGGTCATAAAGCAGCATGTTGTTTGAGCTTATCTTTCAGACGGGCCGGGAAGCGGATAGGAACGCTCTGCTTGATGCCAAAATCGCCGGGGCGTTTTCTGTTCGAGGTGGGTAGAAACTTCGGAAAAAATTCGATTAACCGTCTTGACGGACAGTAGATTTCTCCACATTTGGGTGGTATAATATTAAGTATCGAGTGGGCGACTGCTTGACAATCGAGATTTGTATGGAGAAAAATCAAATGAATAAGAAATCTTATTGGTTAAGTATTAGTGCGTTCGTGTTAATGCTGATATGGACAATTTATTATTATGCAATGCGGTACACAGGCGGTTTTGCAGACTTGAAGGATACCATCATTTGTGGAGCTGTAGGGTTGATATGTGTAATATTTATTGTGAAAAGGACGATTAGCTTTTTGAAAAAGAAAAAGCCGTGATTTTCCCGTTTGTTGAGAAGTTGCAAAACCCTTTAGGAACTAAAGGGCGCACTTCTATACATAGGTCTGGCGACCATGTATCGTGCGCTCGGAAGACTCTCTCTTGTGTACTTGCCGAACAGATAAACCCGCTTCGCGTCTTTACCTGTCGGGCAAGTCTGAAATTAAGATAATTTGGTGCATGTGGAGGGAATGCAAATTGAAGAACAACATGATACGGTTAGCAATTTTAATTATCATAGGATATTTTGTCTTGTGGTTCGCTGGCGCTATGTGTAATTTTTTCCCGTTTATCGCAAATGACCTTGTGTATGGCGCAATTGGATTCACTGGGCTGTTGATTTGCGTCGTAATAGTGGTTTGCACCTGTTGGATAATCAGCGAGATTAAAAAGAAGTAAGTTTGATGACTTTCCTATTTGTCGAACTGAACACAACTGAATACCGAAAATCAGACCGTTGACACACCGGCTCCCCGGTGAAAAAGTCAGCGGTCTTTTAATGCTGTCTGACGAGCAGCGGCATTTTCGCGCTTACCCGCTTTTTCGGTTTGTCAAAAAACTCAATTTCGGCAGGCGGGCCGACGAGGTCGTCGGCCCCTACAGGGGGACTCGTGCGTCTACGGAAAACCGGTGTTGTATTGGGTTCCCTGTATACCGTCCCCAGACCTCCGAAAAAGGCGGGACTTGAGGGACGGTTTTTTTGTCACCGGGGCCCCACGCAATCGTGATTGCGTGGGGAGAGGAGGAGCAAAGCCCGCGCCTGAGCCGTCACGCTGGCGTGGCGGCGAGGTTAAGCGGCTTTCGCGACGACGAAAAGAACCGTCCCTCTGTAACGCCGGGTCAGGGCCTGCGACGTTTGCGAAAAGCCGGTGTGACACGGGGACGGTTCCTTAGTCACACCAGTGTGCGCACTGGTGGTACAAAGAAACCGTCCCCTTTGTCCCACCTCCTCAGAAGACGGGAAGTTCCCCCGTCAAAGGCGGGACTTGAGGGGCGATTTTTTGTCACAGGGGCCCCACGCAATCGTGATTGCGTGGGGAGAGGAGGAGCAAAGCCCGCGCCTGAGCCGTCACG
>CANQFV010000024.1 GCA_947599875.1 uncultured Oscillospiraceae bacterium | reverse complement strand
CAGGGACGGTTCTTCGTGGGGCACGAATGTGACTCACAAGAACCGTCCCTTTGGGACGCCGGCTTCCCGGTGATGCACATCGCCGCCTTTCCCTGCTTATTTTGCGGCGCTCAACCGACACGGGCCGCCGTGGGCGGCGGCCCCTACGGCAAATTTGAAAGTTTTCCGTCTTAACGCAACCGCTCTGTCACCCAATCTACCCGGGCCGATGAGGTCATCGGCCCCTACAGGGGGACTCCTACAGACTGTAGGGGCCGCCGCCCACGGCGGCCCGCCTGCCGAAATACTCCAACATCTCGCGGTCAACGTACAAACCTTCGTCCTTGCCGTAGGGGCCGACGACCTCGTCGGCCCGGGTTCCGATTACCACCGGGTATCGATTTAACGCAACTCAAACAATGCGGGCCGCCGTGGGCGGCGGCCCGTACAGATTGAATCGATGGTAACGCTTTTTTTCGCCTCCCTGAGGAGGTGGGACAGCGGGGACGGTTCTTTTGTCACACCGCAGGTGGGACTAAAGAACCGTCCCCGTGTCACACCGGCTTTCCGGTGATGCACGACGAACCATCTGCCGTGCCCCACAGGGGACGGTTCTTGTGAACCACCTCCGCTGCGCTCCGGTGTCCCACAAAAACCGTCCCCGTGAGGCAATGATAACGCTCTATCTTCGATACCTGAGGAGGCGGTTCAACAGGGACGGTTCTTCGTGGGGCACGAATGTGACTCACAAGAACCGTCCCTTTGGGACGCCGGCCCCCCGGTGACACTTGACGCCTCCCTCACCTGTTGTTCTGGTACTGGATACAGTAGCGCATGAGCATGGCGGCGGCCTCCGCCCGGGTGGCGGTGCCGGTGGGGAGGAGGCGGTTGGTGTTCGTCCCGGTGATGATGCCCCGCTCCACGGCCCAGGCCATCGCCTGGGCGGCCCAGGAGGAGATCTCCCGGCTGTCGGCGAAGGAGGTCAGAGACTGGGTACTGGGCCTCTCCCCAGCCAGACGCCACAGCATAGTGGCGATCTCCTGCCGGGTCACGGCCTTGTCGGGGTTGGTGCCGTCGGATACGCCGGCCTCCACGGCCCACCTCATCCCCCTGTCGTACCAAGGGCTGGAGCCGGTGGTATCCACGCCGTTGATCCGGGCCAGGATGGTCATGATCTGGCCCCGGGTGGCGGAGCCCTTTACGTCAAAGACGGTCTCCCCGGTGCCCAGCATCAGGCCCCGGGAGTTCATGTAGCCCACAGGCTCCTCCATCCAGCTGCCCGCGGGCACGTCGGTGAAGGGGTTCGTCCAGCCGGTCTGCTGGGTGGCGGGGATCACCGCGTTGAAGGTCTTCTCCGCCGCGTCCAGAACCTCCGGCCAGGAGGAGGGATTGGCGGCCTTCAGCGCGTCCCACTGGGCCTGGGAGCCGCCGTAGCTCACACCGGAGAGCTTCGTGCAGCCGGAGAAGGCGTTGGCCCCCACCGTCACAAGAGTCCCGGGGAGCTTCACCGTCTGGAGGGAGGAACACTGGTAAAAGGCGCCCAGATCCAGGGCGGTGATGCCGGTGAGCAGGGTGGCGGAACGAAGATTCAAACACTGGTAAAACGCCCCGTTGGGCACGCTGCCCAGGGAGGCGGGGACAGCGACGGAGACAAGCCCGGACTGGCGGAAGGCGAAGGGCCCCACGGTCTCCAGCCCGTCGGGCAGCGTAAGCTCCGTGATGGAGGAGCAGGCGAGAAACGCCTCGTCCCCGATGTAGGTGACGCCCTCCGGCAGCTTCACGCCGGAGAGGGAGGAGCAGCCGCTGAAGGACTGGATGCCGATGCGGGTGACGCCGGCGGGGATCTCCACGGAACGCAGGGCGGCGCACTCCACAAACGCCTGGTCGCCGATATCCTTCAGACCAGCGGGGAGGCGCACGCTCTCCAGCGCGCCGCAGTAGGCGAAAAGCCCGTCCTCCACCGCCGTGACGGAGCTGAGCAGAGTGGCGGAGCGGAGCTTATCGCACCGGGCGAAGGCCTCCTCCCCCATGTAGGTGACGGAGGCGGGCACCGTCAGCTGCGTGATGCCGGAGAAGGCGAAGGCCTCCCCCCCGATGGAGGTGAGGGAGTCAGGCAGAGTGACGGCGGCGAGGGCGGAACACTTGTAAAAGGCCCGGACGCCCAGCTGCGTAAGGCCGGGGCTGAGGGTGACGGCACTCAGGGATTCGCACTGGGCGAAGGCCTCCCGGCCCATCGTCCGCACCCCGGCGGGGACGGTGACGGAGGTCAGCCCGGAGTCCCGGAAGGCCCCCTCGCCGATGGAGGTGACTGTCCAGGGGAGGGACACGCTCGTCAGGGCCGTACACTGGGCGAAGGCCCTGGCCCCCACCCCCGTGGCGCCCTCCGGCAGCTTCACGCTCTTGAGGGCCGTGCATTTTTCAAAGGCGCCGCTGCCCACGGAGCGCAGGGAGGCGGGAAGATCCACCTGCTCTAAGTGGGTGCAGTCGTTAAAGGCGTTGGTTCCGATGGAGGTGACGCCCAGAAGGACGGCCTCCCGCAGCTCGGAGCAGCGGTAGAAGACGGAGTCCCCCAGCGCCTTCACGCCGGATCCCACCGTCACCGACGTGAGGGAGGTACATTCCGCAAACGCCTGGTTCCCCAGGCGGGTGACGCTGTCGGGGATGGTGACGGATGTGAGGTTTGCGCAGTACATAAAGGCCTTGTCCCCGATGCCGGTGAGGGTCTGGGGGAGATCCACAGAGGAGAGGACAAGCCCGTAAAAGGCCGAAGGCCCGATGGCCTTCACCTCCGTGCCGTCGATGGTCTCCGGGATGTGGGCGGACTTGATGCCGATGTCCGCGGAGACCACGGTCCCCGTGGTCTTGTTGAACTGGATCGCCCCGCCCTCCACCTCATAGGACACCATATCCGGTGAGGCGGCCAGCGCCGCCCCGGCGGCTGTCACCGCCAGAGCCAGGATAACCGCCATAAAAATCAGTCTCTTTTTCATCTCCACGCCTCCGAATACCAAAAAAAGACAAATAAACCGCCTATTCTATTTTATTTTACCATTTTTTCCGCGCTATTTCAACCCCCGAACCCTGCTCTCCCGGGAGAAAAATCTGCCGGAAAAGCCCGCAGGGCTTTTCCGGCAAAAAGATTTGCCCGGCGCGCTCACTGGCCGCCGCGGGCCTCCTCGATCACGATCCTGGTGGAGTTTAGCTTTTTCAGCGTCCGATTCGCCAGGCGCGTGCGGGGGTTCTCCACGATCCAGATGTTCGCCGCCTCCCAGACGGCGAAGGAGCCGACGATGGAGATCAGCTCCACGGGCACAGAGCCGAGGATGCCGTCCAGGAGGATCGCCGCCGCCACAAAGACGACGCCGATGCAAAAAAGCCACAGCTGCTTCATCCGGTTGATGCGCTTCTGGTTCTTGTTGTGGACCTCCTGCTCCCGGATCAGCTCCTGAAAGGCCCCGCGCACCCGCTCGTAATCCACCGGCCCGCCGCATTTGATCTTCAGAACGATCTCATCGTCCAACTCCTTCTTGCCGTACTGCTCGGAGAGGTAGTCGGACACGTCGCCGCTCAACGTCCGGCAGCTCTCGTCCAGCGGGTTGTAAAGCTCGCTCTCGTCTTTTATCCGGAGATTTATCTCATACATATGCCGTACCCGCCCCCGTCATTGTCACAATAATCTTCCGGCACCTGGCGCAGCGATAGGCAAGGCCGCGACGTGCCGCATAATAAGGGTAGCACAGGATCGCCGAAATTTCCACCCCAAATTGACAAAAGCCGCCGGAGCCGTTTTGTGGCGGTCGATAAGGGCGGAAAAAAGGAGCTGCTCGCCGCGGCTCCTCTCTTTTTCCGTTTGCCATAACGCCTCCACATCATTTGCCGCAGGAACGGCAAACAGCCCTGTGAGAGCTTTATTGCAGGGCTGTTATATAGTCTCAGTTGAATTTCATGCTGTCAAGCTCGGCCCCAAACTCCTTTGTGACCTCCAGTATCACTTTATCGCCGTCGGGGGTGATCTTGTAGTCCTTCAGGACAGGGAATTTCTCGCCCTGGAAGCGTAGTACCATTTCCTCGGCCTCTCGTCTGGAAGCCATCTCAAATGTTTCCGTGGTCTTTATCAGCTTTGCCATAGTCTTATTCCTTTCCAGGCCCAGCAAGTAGTCTGCGGTCACATTGAAATAGACGCTAAGCTCCGAGAGCATAGACAAATCGGGCGCATTTACGCCGTTTTCCCAGCGTGAGACCGTCTGGACGGACACCCGCAGTGTGTCTGACAGCTCCTCCTGGGTGATCCCCCGCTTTTGCCGAAGCTCTTTTATCGTTTTGCCAATATTCATTCATGACCTCCTGAGCCTTGTATCCCTATGATAGCACCCACGGATTTTATAGACCAGAACGCAAAGGGACAACCGGCTTAACACTTCTGTTAAGACTGCGTGTGTGATTTGACCCCGCGTTTCGATCCTTCCTTTGTGTGGTGACGCCTGCGCTCCCCTTTGCCCTGCGGTGCTTATGCCTACGGGGGTGTCTATCGGGGAGCATTTGCGGGGCGGGTTGGCGCAGGGACAGGATGCCGATGCCCATCCCCGCCCCGAGGTAGAGCAGCGCCGCCATCGTCGCCGCGCCCACATGATCCAGGAGGAGCTTGGAGAAGGGCACATTGATGGCGTAAAAGGCCGCGGCAAGCAGCGCGTAGATAATGGTTCTCATAGTATCCCGCCTTCGGTATATGGGCTGCCCCGAGGGGTGCCCATTTTCGTTTGTCAAGAAAATCAATTTCCATTTGATCCGGCGACGTGCGCGGCGAAAAAACCTTTGTTCACCGGAACGAAAAAGGCCCTCTGAAAAAGCGTTTCTCTCTCAGAGGGCCGGGCTGCGCCGGAATTACTTTATCAGTTTTTTCAGCTGCTCATCGTCCACATAAATGGAGACCTCGCCGCACTTGGGACACACGGCCGCCTTTGGGTAAACGGCCTTACCGCTCAAGCCCTTCTTGCGGATCACGTTGCCGTAACCGCCGGTGAACGTGAAGTCCTCCTCCATTTCTCCTCCGCAGCGAACGCATTTTCTCATCTGTTCATCTTCTTCCGATTTGTTTTCCTGTCTCCTCTGTGAGATCCCGCTCCGGCTCTTTCACTCGCCCAGGGGCTTCACCGTTGGAAAACGCAAGAGCTAAATGACGAACCGCAGTGCTGGGAAAATGCAGATTTACAAGTTTTGCAACAGCTTTTTCAGTTCAGGAATATCTCCGCTGATAATTTCCCAAACAAGCACGAGATTGACGCCATCATAGTCGTGTACGATGCGGTTTCGCAGTCCGTACATTTCCATCCACGGAATATCCGGGTGTGCTGCTGTAAAGCCTTCGTCCACCGCGTGGCAGAGTTCGCCAAGCTGGCTAAGATTGAATACGCAGGCTTCAACCAGTTTTGTGTCTTGTGAGAAGGTTTCATAGGAGTACCCTTCGCAGTAGCAAATCAATTTCTCACAATAGCCGAGCATCTTCCTCACGATGATTTCATTTCTCATAGAGGATCACCCCGGTTTTCTCAATTTCCCGTTGGATCTTGGATCCGCGCTCGATATGAGAGATGTCTAAAATATCCACCGGCATCTGCGCCGCCTTACGAACAGCTTCCATAAATCCGACAAAGCGCAAGCCGTGCAAATCGCTTGTCACCAGCAAATCCAGATCGCTTTTCTCGGTAGCTGTCTTTTTCGCAATCGAGCCAAACAAAACGGCACGGGAAATACCAAAATTTTGAAATACAGGAATCAGTACTGCTTGCAGCTTTGCAATATCTGTCATAGTGGATCCTTCTTTTCAGCTCCTCAGTCCAGGGGTTTCATCGTCGGGAAGAGGATGACGTCGCGGATGGAGTCGGAGCCTGTCAGGAGCATGGCGCAGCGGTCGATGCCCATGCCCATGCCGCCTGTGGGGGGCATACCGTACTCCAGGGCGGTGAGGAAGTCCTCGTCCAGCATCTCCGTCTCGTCGTCGCCCCGGTCGCGAAGCTCCAGCTGCTTCATAAATCTGGCCCGCTGGTCGATGGGGTCGTTCAGCTCCGAATAGGCGTTGGCCATCTCGCTGCGGCAGATGAAAAGCTCGAACCGCTCGGTGAGCCGGGGGTCCTGGGGGCTGCGCTTTGTGAGGGGCGAGACCTCCACCGGGTACATGGTGATGAAGGTGGGCTGGATGAGTTTCTCCTCCACCTTCTGGTCGAAGCAGGCGTACAGGGCGCTGCCCCAGGTCTTATCCGCGGAATCGGCCAGCTCCACCCCGATGGCTTTGGCGGCGGCCACGGCCTGGGCGTCGTCGCTGACGGCGGCGAAATCCACGCCGGTGTACTCCCGGACGGCGTCCACCATTGTGAGCCGGCGCCAGCCGGGGGTCAGGTCGATCTCCTCCCCCTGCCAGGTGACCTTGTAGCTGCCCAGCAGCTTCATAGCCGCGCCGGACAGGATCCCCTCGGCGATGTCCATCATGTCAAAGAGGTTGGCATACGCCTCGTAAAGCTCGATGGTGGTGAACTCCGGGTTGTGCTTGGTGTCCATGCCCTCATTGCGGAAGATGCGGCCGATTTCGTAGACCCGCTCCATGCCGCCCACGATCAGGCGCTTTAAGGGCAGCTCCGTGGCGATGCGCATGTACATGTCGATATCCAGGGTGTTGTGGTGGGTGACGAAGGGTCTGGCGGCGGCGCCGCCGGCCAGGGTATTGAGGACGGGGGTCTCCACCTCCATATAGCCCCGGTCGTCCATATAGTCCCGGATGAACTTGATGAACCGGCTGCGGATCTGGAAGGCCCGCTTCACCTCGGGGTTGACGATGAGATCCACATACCGCTGGCGGTAGCGTACCTCCTTATCCGTCAGGCCGTGGAACTTCTCCGGCAGGGGACGCAGGGACTTGGCCAGAAGCTGGGCCTTCTCGCAGTGGACGGAGATCTCCCCCATCTTTGTGCGGAAGACGTAGCCCTCCACCCCCACGATGTCGCCCACGTCCACCTTCCGGAAGTCGGCGAACTCCTGGGGCGTGACGGCGTCGGCCCGGATATAGATCTGGATGCGGCCCTGGGCGTCCTGGATATCGGCGAAGATGGCCTTGCCCATACCGCGCTTGGCCATGACGCGTCCGGCCATAGCCACATGGTTGTTTTCATACCGGTCAAAATCCGCCTTCACGTCCTGTGAGAAGGCGGTGCGCTGGAATTTTGTGATGACAAAGGGGTCGCGGCCCTCGCTTTGCAGGGCGGCGAGCTTGTCCCGGCGAACCTGGAGGATCTGGGAGAGATCCTCCTCCGGGGCGGAGGGGGTGTTGACTTCCGGCATTTGTGTGTCTCCTTATCTCTTGGCAAAGTGGGGCGCGGTCACTTCTCGATGCGCAGGATCTCGTACTGGATGACGCCGGCGGGGGCGTCCACGTCCACCACCTCGCCCAGCCCGTGCCCATAAAGGGCGCGGCCGAAGGGGGAGTCGTCGGAGATGCGGCCGTCCATCGGGTTGGCCTCCTGGGAGCCCACAAGCTTAAAGGTGTACTCGTCGTTTGTCTCCAGCTCCCGCACCGTGACGATGCTGCCGATGCCCACCTTGTCGCTGTCCTCGCTCTCCTCCACCACGACGGCGTGTTCGATCAGGTCCTGATACTCCGCGATGCGGGAGTACAGCTTGCCCTGTTCGGTCTTGGCCTCGTCGTACTCGGAGTTCTCGGACAGGTCGCCGAAGGAACGTGCCTCCTTGATCTGCTCCGCTACCTCCTTCTCCCGGACGGTCTGCATATAAAGAAGCTCCTTTTTCAGCTCCTCAAGACGCTGGGAACTCATTCTGTACCTGTTGGAATCTGCCATGCTGGTCACTCCTTCAAAGATGTTGGTCATAACAAGCTATTATATGGATTTTTCCCGGTTTTGTCAAGTGACGCGGGCATTTCTTTTGGGGTTTGGGGGCGGGGAGGGGGCGTTTTGGAAGGAATTTGCTCTTTTCAACATCTTTCCCGGCAATTTGGCGAAGATATAGCCCTTTATTAACGAAATTTTAAACATTCAACGGTTGAAATGACGGCGGGATTTTGTTATCATAGGGGGCGCTTTAAAACGCTATTTCAGTTTGGAGATGTTTGCCGATGCCCACGGCGGCCGCGAAGAAAAAACCGTTCAAGGCTCTGACGCAGAAGCTGAACGGGCTTCTTGATACGCACCCGGTGATCTTCACCGCCATTCTCGCCTTTCTCCTGACCCTCCTGATCGAGATGATCTCCCGTCACTCGCCCTGGAAGGGGCTGGTGTTTGTCTTTGTCCACCCCATCAACTTTCTGGCCAATTACTTTATTGTCCTGAGTACGGTGTCGCTGGGGCACTTCTTTAAAAAGCGAAACTTCTTCATCACCTTCCTGTCCCTGCTGTGGCTGATCGCCGGGACGGTGAACGGGGTGATGCTGTTTTTCCGGGTGACGCCCTTCGGCACCATCGACTTTGCCCTGATCCCCACGGCGATGGGGATCTTCTCGGTGTATCTGGAGATCTGGCAGATGGTGCTGGCGGGGGTGCTGATCCTCCTGTTCATAGCGGGGATGGTGGTGCTGTACATAAGATCCCGGAAGCAGCCGGTGAAGATCCGCATGGCCGCCGTGCTGTCCGCCGCCTCCATTCTCCTGGCGGTGGGGGCCTACTCCGTGACGGTGGTGGGGCACGAGGACAAGCGGGCGGAGGTCTTTGCCAACATCGCCGACGCCTACGGCAATTACGGGTTTGTGTACTGCTTCTGCACCGGGGCGGTGGACCGGGGCGTCCACGAGCCGGACTTTTACTCCAAGCCGGCCGTCAACTGGCTGGTGGGGAATCTGAAGGACGTGCCGGAGCCGGCGTCCCGGCCCAACATCATTATGATGCAGTTGGAGTCCTTCTTTGACGTGGGCTACTTAGACGACGTGGAGGTGGAGAAGACGCCCATCCCCAACTTCCGGCGGATCCGGGAGACGTGTACCTCCGGGTTCCTGTCGGTGCCCTCCGTGGGGGCGGGGACGGCCAACACGGAGTTTGAAGTCCTCAGCGGCATGAATCTGGACTTCTTCGGCATGGGGGAGTACCCCTACAAGACCATCCTGAAGGAGGAGGCGTGCGAGTCCGTTGTCCGGGATCTGAAGACCCTGGGCTACACGGGTACGGCCATTCACAACAACACGGGGACCTTTTACGGCAGGGATCAGGTGTTTGCCCAGTTGGGCTTTGACAACTTCACCTCCATTGAATATATGACGGATGTGGACTTCAACCCCATCGGCTGGGCCAGGGACAGGTGCCTGACCGGGGAGATCCTGAAGGCGCTGGACGCCACCCAGGGGCGGGATCTGATCTTCACCATCACCGTCCAGGGCCACGGCAAGTACCAGCGGGGCGTGGACAGCCTGGAGACGGAGGATCTGGACGTGACCTGGGCCAGCGACCCCGAGGAGGAGGGGGCCTTTGCCTACTACGTCAGCCAGCTTGCGGAGACGGACGAGTTTATCGGGGAGCTGGTGGACGCCCTCAGCCGCCGGGCGGAACCGGTGGTGCTGGTGATGTACGGCGACCACCTGCCCAGCTTCGACATCGGCTCCGACGAGCTGAAAAACGGGGATATTTTTCAGACGGAGTATGTGATCTGGGCCAACTTCCCGATGGAGGAGCATGACGAGGATCTGGAGGCGTATCAGCTGTCGGCCAAGGTGCTTCAGGAGCTGGATATGGCCCCGGGTCTGCTGACCAAGTACCACCAGCAGATGAAGGACACCGAGGACTACTTAGACGGGCTGGAGCTTTTGGAGTACGACATGCTCTACGGGGACTTCTACTGCTTCGGCGGGGAGAACCCCTACACGGCCACGGATCTTCAGATGGGCGTGGAGCCGATCGTCGTCACGGGGGCGGAGTTTGACCCGGCGGACGGGGCGGTGTACGTCACGGGCCGGGGCTTTACCGACTGGAGCGTGATCACCCTGAACGGCAGGGAGTACGAGACAACCAGGCTGGAGGACGGGACGCTGACGGCGTACATCCCCCGCTGGCCGGACAGGACGGGGGGCGAAAACCCGGTGCTGACGGTGCGGCAGGTGTCCGCCAACGGGGAGACCCTGTCGGAGTGCGTGGGCATCGTGATTGAATAACTATTCAGACAAAGTGGATGGTTATGCAGACACGCCCGGGGTACGCCCGGGGGCGTCCGATAAAACACACAAAAAAAGGGGCCGGGCTTCCGGCCCCTTTGACGGTTTACCAAAAACCGATGGATATGTGAATAAAGCTTGACTTTCCCCGGAAAAAGAGGCATAATTTTGAGTGATCCCTGTACCGGCCGGCCAGCGGCGGGGAGGGGAATACCGACTTTTGGAGGCGCTTTACATGGCTGACAACAAGGTGAAAAAAATTGCCCTGGCCTATTCGGGCGGGCTGGATACATCCATCATTATCCCGTGGCTGAAGGAGAACTACCCCGGCTGCGAGGTCATTGCCGTCTGCGGAGACGTGGGACAGGGCAGCGAGACGGACGGGCTGGAGGAGAAGGCCCGGAAGACCGGCGCCTCCAAGCTGTATGTGGAGGATCTGTCGGAGGAGTTCGTCAACGACTTTATCATCCCCACCATGAAGGCCGGGGCCGTGTATGAGGACTATTTACTGGGCACCTCGATGGCCCGCCCCGTCATCGCCAAGCGCCTGGCGGAGATCGCCCTGGCCGAGGGGTGCGACGCCATTGCCCACGGCTGCACGGGGAAGGGCAACGACCAGGTGCGCTTTGAGCTGACGCTGAAGCACTTCGCCCCGGGGATCAAGATCATCGCCCCCTGGCGAGTGTGGGACATCCAGTCCAGGGACGAGGAGATCGACTACGCCGAAGCCCACCATGTGCCCCTGAAGATCAGCCGGGAGACCAACTACTCCAAGGACAAGAACCTGTGGCACCTGAGCCACGAGGGGCTGGATCTGGAGGACACCGGGAACGAGCCGCAGTACGAGAAGCCCGGCTTTTTGGAGATGGGCGTATCCCCCATCGACGCCCCGGACGAGCCGACCTATGTGGAGCTGACCTTTGAAAAGGGCGTGCCAACGGCCATCGACGGGGTGGAGATGAGCGCCAAGGAGATCATCTGGAAGCTCAACGAGCTGGGCGGGGCCAACGGCATCGGCCTTGTGGATATCGTGGAGAACCGGCTTGTGGGCATGAAGTGCCGGGGCGTCTACGAGACGCCGGGCGGCGCCATCCTCTACAAGGCCCACGAGTATCTGGAGACGGTGTGCCTGGACAAGATGACCCAGCACGAGAAACAGCGCCTGGCCATCACCTTCGCGGAGCTGGTGTACAACGGACAGTGGTACACGCCGCTGCGGGAGGCCCTGTCCGCCTTCGTGGACAAGACCCAGGAGCGGGTCACCGGAAAGGTGCGGCTCAAGCTGTACAAGGGCAACATCATCAAGGCCGGCGTGTGGAGCGACTGGAGCCTCTACTCCGACGAGCTGGCGACCTTCGGGGCGTCGGATTACGACCAGAAGGACAGCGAGGGCTTTATCAACCTCTACGGCCTGCCCATCTCAGTCCAGGCCGCTGTGGATAAAAAGAACGCTTGACGGCAGCGGGCCGTTTTTGACCGGGCACTCGGTCAACGGGGTCTTCTTTTCTCCCTTTGCTTTCGCCAAAGTGAGAAAAGAAGCAAAAGAGGTAAAACGACCAGGGGGGATTTCGATTTCCCCCCTGGACCCCCTTGAAACGACCAGAGTGGGTCTGCGGACCCCCTCTGGACACCCCGGGGAGCCCTAATGGTGGGCTGTGCGCCGTCGGGAGGTTTGCGCGTCCACTTGGTGCCCCTATCGCAGGGGGCTGCGGCCCCTTGCCCCTGGGGATTTGTGGCTGAAACCTTTAATCCTCTTGTAGGGGCCGCCGCCCTCGGCGGCCCGCGTCGGATGATCGCCCAACTCCCAATCAACGCATACGACCCCCACGGAAAATTATCTCAAATCATTCATTTTTCCCATCACCCCAAATTGCCCACCGAATTAGGAGGTACTCTATGTCCAAGCTCTGGTCAGGCCTGGCCTCCGGCGCTATTGACGCCGCGGCGGAGGACTTCAACCGCTCCATCCGTGTGGACTCCCGGATGTACCGTCAGGACATCCTGGGATCCGTGGCCCACGCCAGGATGCTGGCGGCGCAAAACATCATAACAGGTGAGGACGCGGAGGCCATTGTGAATGGCCTCAATGCCATTTTATCAGACCTTGAGGCGGGGACGCTGAAAATCGACACGGAGGCCGAGGACATCCACACCTTTGTGGAGCAGACGCTGACGGAGCGCATCGGCGAGCCGGGAAAGCGCCTGCACACCGCCAGGTCCCGGAACGATCAGGTGGCGCTGGACACCCGCCTCTACCTGCGGGAGCGGGCGGAGACGACGGCGGGACTTTTAAAGGAGCTGGTGCGCACCCTGTGCCGGAGGGCCGAAGAGACCCGGGACATGGTGATGCCGGGGTACACCCACATGCAGCGGGCGCAGCCGGTGACGATGGGACACCACCTGATGGCCTACGCCATGATGTTCGTGCGGGATCTGGGGCGGCTCCGGGACGCCGTGAAGCGGATGAACGTGTCCCCCATCGGGTGCTGTGCCCTGGCGGGGACCACCTACCCCACGGACAGGGCGATGGAGGCGGAGCTGCTGGGCTTTGAGGCCGTGGCGGAGAATTCCCTGGACGGGGTGTCCGACCGGGATTTCTGCGTGGAGCTGGCCGCCTGCCTGGCCCTTACGATGACGCATCTGTCCCGGTTTTCGGAGGAGATCGTCCTGTGGTCCAGCTGGGAGTTTCGGTTTATCCGCCTGTCCGACGCCTACTCCACCGGGTCGTCCATTATGCCCCAGAAGAAGAACCCGGATATGGCGGAGCTGACCCGGGGCAAGACGGGCAGGGTCTACGGGGATCTGATGGCGCTGCTCACCGTGCTGAAGGGCCTGCCCCTGGCCTACAACAAGGACATGCAGGAGGACAAGGAGCTGATCTTTGACGCCTTTGACACGGTGGACGCCTGCCTCACCGTGGCCGCCCCCATGCTGGGGACAGCCGTCTTTCTGCCGGAGAATATGCGCAGGGCCGCGGCGGAGGGCTTTATCAACGCAACGGACTTGGCGGACTGGCTCGTGGGGCGGGGGATGCCCTTCCGCACGGCGTACAAGCTCACCGGGGAGCTGGTGGCGGAGTGTACGGCCAGGGGGACCACCCTGGAGGAGCTGCCCCTGGAGGTCTACAGGGCCAAGAGTCAGCTTTTTGACCGGGAGCTTTACGACGCCATCAACATCGACAACTGCCTTATGCGCCGCACCTCCTACGGCGGCCCCGCGCCGGAGAGCGTGGAGCGGCAGATCGAATACGTTTTGGAGCTGATCCAATGAAAATCTACATCGACGGCAGCGCCGGGACCACCGGACTGCAAATTTACGACCGGCTGAAGCTTCGCCGGGATCTTCAGCTTGTGACCCTGCCGGAGGAGCGGCGGAAGGACCCCGCCGCCCGGCGGGACGCCCTGAACGGCTGCGACATCGCCTTTCTCTGCCTACCGGACGATGCCGCCCGGGAGGCGGTGGCGATGATCGAGAATCCCGCTGTCCGGGTGATCGACGCCTCCACCGCCCACCGGACGCAGGAGGGCTGGGCCTACGGGTTCCCGGAGCTTTCCGCAGAGCATCGGGAGCGGATCGAGACGGGAAAACGCATCGCCAACCCCGGCTGCCACGCCACGGGCTTCATCGCGTCGGTGTACCCCCTGGTGAAGCTGGGCATCGTCCCGGCGGACTATCCCCTCAGCTGCTTCTCCCTCACGGGCTACTCCGGGGGCGGGAAGAAGATGATAGCCGACTATGAGGGGACGGAAAAGCCGGAGGGGTTCAACTCGCCCCGGATCTACGGCCTGACACAACAGCACAAGCACCTGGCCGAGATGACCCGGGTCTGCGGGTTGACCCGGGAGCCGGTGTTCTCCCCCATTGTGGACGACTATTATAAGGGCATGGCCACCACCGTCACCCTGCACACGGAGCTTTTGCCCCGCGCCGCCACGGCCAAGACCGTCCGGGAGGCCCTGGACGACTGGTATCAGTGGCAGAGGCTCATTAACGTGGCGCCCGTAAACTGGGGTACGCCCATGATCGACGCCAACCGCATGGCGGGGCGGGACGATCTGATGCTCATTGTCGCCGGGAACGAGGAGCGTGTCACGGTGACGGCCCTCTTTGACAATCTGGGCAAGGGGGCGTCCGGCGCCGCGGTGGAGAATATGAACATCCTCATGGGCGTGGACGAGCTGACGGGGCTGAATGTGTAAAATATCTGTGGAAAAAGGCCGGCGGCCTTTTTCCACAAGGTTATTTCCGACGTACATGCCGCCGGAAAAAATGTTCGGGTTGAGGTTTTGACAGACTGCCTCTCCGGGGGCCCATCGGGGCCGGGGCTTGCGGTCTTACAGTTGAATTCGGGAGGAATTGCTATGGATATGACATTCATCCCCGGCGGGGTGTGCGCCGCCGGGGGGTTTCGGGCCAACGGCGTGCGGTGCGGCATCAAGGCCAGCTCCAAAAAGCGGGATCTGGCGCTGATCGTGTCGGATAAGCGGTGCGCCGCGGCGGCGGTGTACACCGCGAATCTTGTAAAATCCGCCCCCATCAGGGTCACAAAGGCCCATCTGGCCGACGGGTACGCCCAGGCGGTGATCTGCAACTCCGGCAACGCCAACACCTGCAACGCCAACGGCATGGAGATCGCGGAGGGGATGTGCGAGCTGACCCGGCGGTATCTGGGGATCAACGCGGAGGACGTGATCGTGGGGTCCACCGGCGTCATCGGTCAGCCCATGAGCCTTGCGCCCATCGAGGCGGGGATGGAGGAGCTTGCCGCCGGTCTGGGGGACCACTCGGATCTGGCGGAGGACGCCATTATGACCACCGACACCGTGCCCAAGGAGGCGGCGGTGGAGTTTGAGATTGCCGGCGTCAAGTGCCGCCTGGGGGGCATCGCCAAGGGGTCGGGGATGATCCACCCCAACATGGCGACCATGCTGGTTTTTGTCACCTCGGACTGCGCTATCAGCCCGCAGATGCTCCAGAGGGCCGTTTCGGAGGACGTGAAGACCTCCTTCAACATGGTGAGCGTGGACGGGGACACCTCCACCAACGACACCTTTGCCGTCATGGCCAACGGCCTGGCGGGAAATCCCCTGATCGACCGGGAGGGGGAGAATTTCGACATCTTTTGCGCGGCGCTCCACGCCGTCACCGTGAAGCTGTGCCGCAGCATCGCCAAGGACGGGGAGGGGGCCACCAAGCTCGTGACCTGCCGCCTCACCGGGGCGGGGGACGAGGAGACCGCCAAGACGGTGGCTAAGGCCGTTATCTGCTCCTCCCTCACCAAGGCCGCTATGTTCGGCGCCGACGCCAACTGGGGCCGGGTGCTGTGCGCCATCGGCTACTCCGGGGCGCCGGTGGATGTGGACCGGGTGGATGTGAGCTTCCGCTCCAGGGCCGGGCAGGTGGATGTTTGCCGGGACGGCGCCGGGGTGCCCTTCTCTGAGGACGAGGCGAAAAAAGTCCTCCTGGAGGACGAGATCGACATCCTGGTGGAGCTGAACGCGGGGGACGCCTCCGCGGAGGCGTGGGGATGCGACCTCACATATGATTACGTTAAGATTAACGGGGATTACCGGACTTGAGATCTCCGCGGCCGCGGAGGGGGTTCGCCCGGAGGGCGGAGTTTCCCCCACGGGGGAATATGGTGTCCGCCTGAAAGGCGGAGAGGAGAAGACCCCCAGAGGGGGGACGGGGAGGTTCCCCCGCGGGGGAATATGGTGTCCGCCCGAAGGGCGGACGGGGGCGATTTACTTTCTCCCTTTGGTTCCGCCAAAGGGAGAAAGGTACAAAGAGGGAAAGCGGCCAGAGGGGGATTTCGATTTTCCCCCTCTGGACTCCCCTTTTAAAAACGACCAGTTAGGGGGCCTGCGGGCCCCCTACTGGAGAAACCCCCGGGGAGCTGCCCGGGGATACGCGGGACGAATCGGCTTTTGCAGCCACACGGTTGTGTGGCGCGCCCTTTGGACTGAGCTGGTGGGGGACGGGGGCCGATGACCTCATCGGCCCGGGTGGGTTGGGTGACAGAGCGGTTGCGTTAAGTTAAAATGAAAAACCTTAAAATTTGCCGTAGGGGCCGCCGCCCACGGCGGCCCGTGCCGCGTTGATTGAGGGCCGCAGAATGCCCCACAGGGGACGGTTCTTGTGAACCACCTCCGCTTCGCTGCGGTGTGACAAAAAAACCGTCCCTCAGTCCCGCCTTTTTCGGGTGCCTGGGGGCGGCTGACTGTCCCGCCTTTTTCGGGGGTCTGATTTATCTTATCAAGGGTTGGAAAGGAGATTTCTATGGATCTGCATGATCACGCCCTGCGGGCGCAGACGCTTACGGAGGCGCTGCCTTATATTCAAAAATACTCCGGGAAGATCATTCTCATCAAGTACGGCGGGAACGCCATGACCGATGAGACGCTGAAGAAATATGTGATGGGGGACATTGTGCTGCTCAGCATGATCGGCGTCAAGGTGGTGGTCGTCCACGGCGGCGGGCCGGAGATCTCCGACATGCTGAAAAAGACCGGGAAGAAGTCGGAATTCGTGGGCGGCCTGCGCGTCACCGATCCCGAGACGATGGACATTGTTCAGATGGTCCTGGCCGGGAAGGTGAACAAGGATCTGGTGAACCTGGTGGAGCTTTGCGGCGGGCGGGCCATTGGGATCTCCGGCGTGGACGGGCATATGATCCGCGCCGCGCAGCTGGATCCCGCCCTGGGCGCCGTGGGGGAGATCCAGGACGTGGACGTGAAGCCCATCACTGATCTATTGGATATGGGGTATATCCCCATTATCTCCACCGTGGGGTGCGACAGGGAGGGGAACCTGTACAACATCAACGCCGACACCGCCGCCGCCCGGATCGCCGGGAACCTGGGGGCGGAGTCCATGCTGACCATGACGGATATCGAGGGGCTGCTGCGGGACAAGTCCGATCCCGACACCCTGATCCGGCGGCTGTCCGTCTCCGACGTGCCGGAGCTGGTGGCCCAGGGGGTGATTTCCGGCGGGATGATCCCCAAGATCCAGTGCTGTGTGGAGGCCATACGCCGGGGCGTCCACAAGGTCTTTATCATCGACGGCCGGCTGCCCCACTCCATTTTGATGGAGCTGCTGACCAACGCCGGGATCGGCACCATGTTCACATCGTGAGGAGCGTGTCATATGGATATCAAAGAGCTTGACCGGGAGTACATTGCCAACACCTACGGCAGGGCCGATGTGGTGTTCGTCCGGGGGGAGGGGGCCAACGTCTACGACGACCGGGGCCGCCGGTACATCGACCTGGGCGCGGGGATCGCCGTGAACAGCTTCGGCCTGGCCGACCCCGTCTGGAGGGAGGCGGTTGTTGGACAACTGTCAAAACTTCAACATATGTCTAACTTATACTACACGGAGCCGTGTGTGAAGCTGGCCCAGGCCCTGTGCCAACGCACGGGGATGAAGCGGGTATTTTTCGGCAATTCCGGGGCGGAGGCCAACGAGTGCGCCATCAAGGCCGCCAGGAAGTGGGCCTTTGACCGGGTGGGGGACTACAGCCGCTCCGGCATCATCACGCTGAAGAACAGCTTCCACGGCCGGACGGTGACTACGCTGTCCGCCACGGGGCAGGACGCCTTTCACACCAAGTTCGGCCCCTTCACCCCCGGCTTCTACCACGCCTCCGCCCAGGACGCCCGGGAGGTGCGGGCTCTTGCCGACCGGGGGGACTGCTGCGCCGTGATGCTGGAGCTGATCCAGGGGGAGGGGGGCGTGGTGCCCCTGACCCGGGAGTATGTGGACGAGGTGGTGGAGATCGCCAGAGAGCGGGACATGCTGGTGATCGTGGACGAGGTGCAGACGGGAAACGGGCGCACGGGGACGCTGTACGCCTTTGAGCAGTTCGGGTTTTTGCCGGACATCGTGTCCACGGCCAAGGGCCTGGGGGGCGGACTGCCCCTGGGGGCCTGCCTGCTTGGGGAGCGGGTGAAGGACACGCTGGGCCGGGGAGATCACGGCTCCACCTTCGGCGGGAATCCCATCGCCTGCGCCGGGGCGCTCAGCATTTTGCAGCGGCTGGATCAGGAGCTTCTGGCAGATGTGCGCCGGAAGGGGGAGATGATCCGGGAGGCCCTCACCGGGGCGGCGGGAGTGAAGTCCGTCACCGGCATGGGGCTGCTGGTGGGGATCCTCACGGAGAAGCCCGCTTCTCAGGTGGCCCGGGAGGCGCTGGAGCGGGGAGTCGTTGTCCTCACTGCCCACGAGAAGGTGCGGCTGGCGCCGCCGCTGAATATTCGGGATGAAGAGCTTTGCGAAGCTGTTAAAATTTTGAAAGAGGTGATCGGAGAATGAAGCATCTACTGAAGCTTGGGAATCTGACCAGGGAGGAGATCCTGGATCTTCTGGGGCTGGCGGATCAGCTGAAATTTGAGCGGAAGAACGGGATCCCCCATCCCCTCCTGGAGGGGAAGACCCTGGGGATGATCTTCCAGAAGTCCTCCACCAGGACGCGGGTGTCCTTTGAGGCGGGGATGTATCAGCTGGGGGGCAACGCCCTGTTTTTAAGCTCCCGGGATCTGCAGATCGGCCGGGGCGAGCCGGTACAGGACACGGCCCGGGTCCTCAGCCGCTACCTGGACGCCATTATGATCCGAACCTACGAGCAGTCGGAGGTGGAGGATCTGGCCAGGTACGGCTCCATCCCCATTATCAACGGACTTACGGATTACGCCCACCCCTGCCAGGTGCTGGCGGATCTCCAAACCATCCGGGAGTACAAGGGGACGCTCCAGGGCCGGAAGCTGGCCTTTATCGGGGACGGGAACAACATGGCAAACTCTCTGATCGTGGGCGGCATCAAGACCGGCATGAGCGTGGCTATCGGGTGCCCCAAGGGGTACCTGCCGGACGCGGACATCGTGAAGTGGGCCAAGGAGAACGGGGATCTCACCATCACCGAGGACATCTACGAGGCCGCCAGGGACGCGGACGCGGTGTACACCGACGTGTGGGCCAGCATGGGCATGGAGCAGGAGGCGGAGCGGAGAAGAAGGGATTTCTCCGGCTACTGCGTGACCATGAAGCTCATGGAGGCGGCCAAGCCCGACGCCATCGTCCTCCACTGCCTCCCGGCACACCGGGGGGAGGAGATCACCGACGAGGTGCTGGAGAAGTACGCCCACTCCATCTTCGAGGAGGCGGAGAACCGTCTTCACGCGCAAAAGGCGGTATTAGTACGCCTCATGAAAGGTTAAGCTCCGGGGGGCACCCCGGAGCGCTCCCCCCGAAAGGGGGGTGTCCGCCCGCAGGGCGGGGGCGCTTCTGGCGTCGGATGGTTCCCCCGACGGGGGATAAGGTGTCCGCCCGGAGGGCGGGAGGCAAAGTCCTCCGGGGGGACGGGGAGATTCCCCAACGGGGGAATGAGGTGTCCGCCCGAAGGGCGGACGAGGGATTTTACTTTCTCCTCTTTTGTGTTGACAAAAGAGGAGAAAGGTACAAAGAGGAGAAAAACAACCAGGGGAGGGATTTCGATTTTCCCTCCCCTGGACCCCACCTTTTAAAAACGACCAGTTAGGGGGTCTGCGGCCCCCCTACTGGAGAAACCCCCGGGGAGTCCCCCGGGGGTTTTCTGGACGAATGGGTTGTTGCTGCCACATGGTTGTGTGGCGCGCCCTTGGGACTGAGTTGGCGGGAGTCGGGGGCGGCTCCCTGGAGACGATACCTTTCTCCTTTTTTTGAGGAGGTGGGACAGCGGGGACGGTTCCTTTGTACCACCAGTGCGCACACTGGTGTGACTAAGGAACCGTCCCCGTGTCACACCGGCTTTCTGGGGACGCACGACGCCACCCTTTCCCGTGCCCCACAGGGGACGGTTCTTGTGAACCACCTCCGCTGCGTTCCGGTGTCCCACAAAAACCGTCCCCGTGAGGCAATGGAGGCGCTCTTTTTTCGTTTCTTTGAGGAGGCGGTTCAACAGGGACGGTTCTTCGTGGGGCACAGGGGTCCCCACGCAATCGTGATTGCGTGGGGAGAGGCGGAGCAAAGCCCGCGCCTGAGCCGTCACGCTGGCGTGGCGGCGAGGTTAAGCGGCTTTCGCGACGACGATGACTCACAAGAACCGTCCCTTTGGGACGCCGGCTTCCCGGTGATGCACATCGCCGCCTTTCCCTGCTTATTTTGCGGCGCTCAACCAACGCGGGCCGCCGTGGGCGGCGGCCCCTACGGCAAATTATAAAGTTTTCCATCTTAATGCAGCCGCTCTGTCACCCAACCCACCCGGGCCGATGAGGTCATCGGCCCCTACAGGGGGTCTCTTAAAGACAGTAGGGGCCGACGACCTCGTCGGCCCGCCTGCCGATATAACACCGGCTTCCCGTAGACGCACGCCGCCACCCTTCTGCGTGCCCCACAGGGGACGGTTCTTGTGAACCACCTCCGCTGCGCTGCGGTGTCCCACAAAAACCGTCCCCGTGAGGCAATGGAGGCTCTCAGTTCTCGCGACGCGGGCCTCCGTGGGCGGAGGCCCGTACAGATTAAACGCTGGGTCAAGACCTCCGACGTTACGGGGAGCCGGTGTGACACGGGGACGGTTCCTTAGCCCCACCTGCGGTGTGACAAAAAAACCGTCCCCTTTGTCCCACCTCCTCAATGAACGGAAGGGTTTCCGACCCGCTCCCCTCAATTTCAATATTTTTTCCAAGGACATGTGCCTTGGAAAAAATCCCTCTTGCCGCGCAAACGTGCGCCCTTGGGCGTGCGCTGCAGCGCGGCAGCAGGAAAGGGCCACTCGAATTGCGCACAATTCGAGTGGCCCTTTCCGCACGCATCTAATTGGCAGAAAAAGGCGTTCGGTTTCTCCTTGGAGAAACCGAACGCCTTTTTCGCCAGACCTTTGGTGACCTGGCGGGGATTCGAACCCCGGACACCCTGCTTAAAAGGCAGGTGCTCTGCCGACTGAGCTACCAGGTCATACCTTGCGGCGGGGCGGCGCCAGAGGCGGAGCGTGATCCCCGCGCCCCGGGCCGACGCGGCGGGATGGCAGGGATGGCGGGACTCGAACCCACGAATGCAGGAGTCAAAGTCCTGTGCCTTACCACTTGGCGACATCCCTATTTTCCCTTATGTGACGCTGACGCCACCAAAAGCTGATGGCGTCAGTGGAGCATGGGGTGGGAGAAGGGACTCGAACCCTCGACACCCGGAACCACAATCCGGTGCTCTAACCAACTGAGCTACACCCACCATATGGATTTTGGAGGGGTCTCACGCCCTCCACCGGGGATGAGACCCGGCGCTTGGGGTACACAGCGCCTGAACCGCCAGGCAGACGCCCCGGGCGACTGCCAAACGGTGAGGCACCATGTGTTCCCCGGCGGCTTGGCACGCCAAGAGGGACTCGAACCCACGGCCTACTGCTTAGAAGGCAGTTGCTCTATCCTGCTGAGCTATTGGCGCATTGTGCTTTCGTCAAGCTGGAGCGGGTGATGGGAATCGAACCCACGTCCCCAGCTTGGAAGGCTGGTGCACTAGCCGTTGTGCTACACCCGCGTCTAACCATCTCAACAAGCTTTACGATTCTATCATATCAAAACGGGGTTGTCAATTACTTTTTTTTAATTTCTCCCGAAGGCACCGGAAAATCGGCCCCGGGCGGGGATGCGGGGGCGCTCAAAGCCGACTCGATCAAGGCCAGATAGTCCCCCAGGGCGTCCAGAGAGGGGAAGAGGGGGATATGGGTGGGGGAGGGGTGATCGAAGAGCGTCAGGCGTGAGAAGCGGGGGCGCCGGCCGCCGGCCTCCGCCTCCAGCGTCTCCACATCGCCGCCGGAATAGAAGTGGTCCCGGCGGATATGGCGAAGCTCATGCTCCAGGCACTCCTGACGCCGCGTCTCCCCCAGGCGGGCGTTGATATAGATGTCAAAGGTGCCGTCGGAGTTGGGGACCGTAACCCCCTCCACCCCGGGAGGGAAGTCCACATAGCGGAGGAAATAGTCAGGCGTCCACACTTATTCCTTCCCCTCCGCACTGCGCAGCGCCTCGATGATCTTCACGGCGCGGCGGACATCCTCGGGGCTGGCGTCCTTGGCCAGGGAGAAGAGCATACGGCACTCGCTCCTGGTGCGCAGCATCTCCAAAAGCTCCGTAAGCTCCGGCTCCTCCGGGGCGGGGGACTCCCCCTTCAGACGGGCGAGAGAGACGCCAAAGAAATCCGCGATCTTTCGGAGCGTGCTGTCCCGGGGCTTCACTGTCCCCGCCTTCCAGCGGGTGAGCGTGGCCTGATCTACCCCGGCCTCCTTGGCCACCTGGTAGGCGGTGACGCCGCGCTCCTGGCAAAGCTGCACAAAAATCTCATACATGATTTGGGCACCTCTACAAATACTTGATTTTAGTTGATTTCCTACTTGACATTTGCGCTGAAATCAAGTATAATACAGCCAGAGTCAAGGGAGGTCAAGCAGAAATCACTTGATTCAGCGTGAACGGAAAGGATCCGGGCGGCGGGAAAGTTCCTCCGGGGAGCCTGGGAAAAAGGACGGCAGCGGGAGCTTGCGACGGGACTTTTCCTCAGATTCATTATATCGGAGGGACGGAAAAAAGTCAACAGCCCGGATCGGGAGAGGGGTGGGCATTTTAGGAGATTATCTTTGGGCGGGCCGCTTTATGGCGGCGGGGGATCGGGGGATGCCCGATCCGGAGAGAGGCGAGCTTTGCTGTCACGTCTGTCTCAACGAGATCCTGCCGGGGGAGCTGTACGGGCGAGACCGGGGCAGGATCGTGTGCGCCGACTGCGCGGACGCGGAGTGGGCGGGGCTTTCCGGCCGGGAGAAGCTGGAGCTTTTGGGCTTTGACGTGGAGCGGGCGTAACGGCAAAAAAACGAAAGGAGAAAGAAAGATGGGAAAAAGCAGGGAGTACCGGAGCCGGGAGCTGGGGGAGGCCATTGACAGGTGCATCGCCCACTGCATGGAGACGGGGGAGGCGCCGGTGGCCTTTGTCCTCCACAAATTCACGGATGTGCCGGAGGAGAAGCTGGAGGCGTATGTGGAGCGGGGCGAGGCCGTGAACCGGGGCGAGGCCCACGGGGGATCGGAGATCATGGGCCGCTACAGGGCGGCCAAGCGGTGGGAGGAGTTTCGCACCTTCTTCTGGCTGGAGCGGGAGCGGAAGGACGGAAAGACGGCCAGCTTCGCCCGGTTCAATCTGATGCAGTCGGAGAACGGCGGCTACAAGGAGAAGGAGGAAAAGCCGGGAAAGCCGGACAAGGCCCAGTTCACCGTGAAGGTGGACGGGCTGGGGGGCGTTGAGGCTTTGAAGTAAGGGCTGAGGATGGGAAAAGGGAATTTGGGGGGAGGGGCGGTCTGGGACGGGGGCACGGCCAACGAGAAGCAGAAGCTCTTCTTTTTGGCCAGGACCCCGTTTGTGGCCTACGGCGGCGCCAAGGGCGGGGGGAAGACCTGGGCCGTGCGCACCAAAGCCGTGGGCGGGGCCATCGGCAACCCCGGCATACGGATCCTGATCATGCGAAGGACGTATCCGGAGCTGGAGGAGAACCACATCAGGCCCCTTGTCCGGTCGGTGCCCAAGGAGATGGGGACGTACACCGCGTCGGTTAGACGGATGACTTTTTTCAACGGTTCCACCATCAAATTCGGGCACTGGGCCGGGGACGCCTCGGAGCTGGAGTATCAGGGACAGGAGTTTGACTGGATCTTCATCGACGAGGCCACGCAGTTTACGGAGAGGGCCTTCCACTTTTTAAAGGGGTGCCTGAGGGGCGTCAGCCCCTACGACAAGCGGATGTACCTCACCTGCAACCCGGGCGGCGTGGGCCACGGGTGGGTGAAGAGGCTGTTTGTGGACAGGGATTTCAGGACGGACTCCCCGGATCCGGAGGAGAACGAGAGGCCGGAGGACTACAGCTTTATCCCCGCCACGGTGGAGGACAATGTCTTCCTGCTGAAAAGCTCGCCAAACTACCTGAATATGCTGGCGCAGATGCCGGAGAATGTGCGCAGGGCGTACAGGTACGGGGACTGGGACGCCCTGGGGGGCTGCTACTTCCGGGAGTTCCGGTACGACGTACACACCAGGGAGCCCGAGAGGCTGCCGGAGCATTGGAGGCGGTACAGGGCCCTGGACTACGGCCTGGACATGCTGGCGGTGCTGTGGGTGGCCGTGGACGAGGAGGGGCGAAGCCACGTCTACCGGGAGTGGACCCGGGAGGGGCTGATCGTCCGGGACGCGGCCAGGGGGATCTTGGAGCGGACTCTGCCGGGGGAGGAGATCACGGCGACCTTCGCGCCGCCTGACCTGTGGAGCCGGCAGAAGGACTCCGGGCGGACGATGGAGGAGATCTTTCGGGAATGCGGAGTGGCCCTGACCCGGGCGGACAACAACCGGGTGCAGGGCCACATGATGGTGAAGGATATGCTGGCCCCCGGGCGGGACGGGAGGCCGTTTTTAACGGTTTCCCGGGCGTGCCAGAGGCTCATCGGGGATCTGACGGTGATCCAGGCCGACGACAGGGATCCCAACGACTGCGCCAGGGAGCCGCACGAGGTGACTCACACCGTGGACGCGCTGCGCTACTACTGCGTCAGCCGGGTGGCGCCGTCCCTGCCCGCCGGGGAGACCGGGGAGGAGGGGCCGGATCTCACCTTCCTCTTTGGCGGGGAACCCACCAGGGGGTATATCGAATACGGATGAAAGGAGACCGGGAATGGCATCGATAGTCACGAGGATCAGCGAGAAGATCTTTAACATCTCCGTCTGGCACGGGGTGAACGAGGCGCCGGAGGGGGAGGCCAGACTCCGGATGGGGGAGGCGGCGAAGATGCGCAACTTCTGCGTCACCTCCGGCGGGGCGTTGAAAAAGAGGCCGGGGAGCCGGAATGTGGCGGGACTTCTCACCGGGTACGAGACCCGGACAAGACAGGGGGAGGGGGTCGTTCTGGCGGTTGACCGGGGCCTCTCCCAGGGGTACGGGATGTACCCCAGAGTCACGGCGGACGGCATGGGGACACTGACGGCCCAGGGGGAGGCCGTGACGGTGACAAGGGAGAACGCCGGGGAGTACACAGGGTACTACTTCCCCAAAAACGGGAGGGTGTACGCCTTTATCCGGTGCGACTCCTACCCCGGGGCGGGGACGGAGGCCATCTCCGGCGGCAGGGCCACGCCCATGATGATGGAGAAGCTGGCCTCCGGCGTGGAGACGGGGACAGATCCCCGCGCACCGGGGTCTGCCCAGGGCGCGGAGGCCCTGGAGGTGTACGGGGAGGCCTATGTCCGGGACGACCAGGTGGGCGTCCGGGGGAGCGTCACCAGGCGAGAGCGGCCCCTGGGGACGCAGACGGGCTTCGTCACCCGGGATGAGGGGGGCTATGTGCTGGAGCGGGGGCGGCTGTACCGCTACTACGGGGCCAAGGTGGACGGCTTCACCCTCATCAGCCGGTGGAAGAAGTACAGCTGCCAGGAGAGCGGCGGCGAATACCTCCCGGGGGAGGCCCTGGGGGAGGTGACGGCGCCCCGGGGGGAGTACCCCGACGCGGACAGGGGGTACGCCTATGCGGGCACCTTCTCCCGGGAGGGGGTGACATACACGGTGATGCGCCTTGTCAAGACGCTCTACTGCTACGTCCGGGACACGAAGGCCGGGGAGAGCTACGAGAGGGCCTACAGCTTCTGGGGGTTCCCCCTGACGGTGAGCGCGGACCTCAACGAGTGGTGCTTTAACGAAGTGTACGCCACGGCCCCCGGAGAGGCGGAGGACGCCCAAGTCCGGGGGATCTGGGCCGGCTTCGTGGGGGAGCGGGAGGTCCTGTGCGCGGCCTGCTCCGGCGCCCTGTGGGAGCTGAGGGAGGAGGACGGCGTCTGGACAAAGGTCTCCGCCGGGGAGATGGACACCGGGCAGGACGTGCATATGTTCGGCTTTGACAAGAAGCTCTACATCCTCAACGGGAAGAAGTACCTGGTGTGGGACGGGGAGCGGCTCCGGGAGGTGGAGGGATACAGGCCGATGGTGGCGGTGTCCGTGGAACCCGGCGGGGGCGGGACGCTCTTGGAGAACGTCAACCGCCTGACGGGGGCCAGACGGTGCCGGTTCTCCCCGGACGGGGAGGCCACGGTCTTCCGGCTGCCGGAGACGGGGGCGGTGAGCGTGGACTGGGTGAAGGACCCCTCCGGCGGGGCCGTGCCCGGGTACTCCGCCGACCCGGAGGCCGGGACGGTGACCTTTGAGACGCCCCCCAAGCGGGGGATCAACAGCCTGGAGATCGGCTGGACGGCCCCAAACCACCAGCGGGGCCAGGTGGAGGGGATGCGGTTCGCGGAGCTTTTCAACGGGGCGCAGGACACCAGGGTGTTCCTCTACGGCGACGGCTCCAACGTGGCCCTCTACTCCGGGCTGGACTACGAGGGCAGGCCCAGGGCGGACTACTTCCCGGATCTCTACCAGGTGGCGGTGGGGGACGCCAACACCCCCGTCACGGCGATGATCCGCCACTATGACAAGCTCATGGCCTTCAAGACGGACTCCGCCTGGGCCATCGCCTACGACACCATCACCCTGGTGGACGGGACGGTGACGGCGGGGTTCTACATAAGGCCGGTGAACCGGGCCATCGGAAATTGCGCCTGGGGCCAGGCGCAGCTGGTGCAGAACAGGCCCCGGACCCTGGACGGCAGGAGCGTCATCGAGTGGATGTCCACCGGCTCCTCCGGCATCACCGGGGATCAGCGAAACGCCCAGCGGGTCAGCCAGCGGGTAGACAACACCATACGAACCTTTGATCTGGAGAGGGCCAGGACGTTTTATGACAAGTATAAGCACGAGTACTACGTCATCGGGCAGGACGGCACGGCCCTGGTGCAGAATCTGGACGTGGACGCCTGGAGCGTGTACACGGGGCTGGGGGCCACCTGCATGATCAACTACAAGGACGGGCTGTACTACGGCACACGGGACGGGTTCCTCCGGCATTTTTCGGAGGAGTACTTCTCCGACAACGGGGAGGCCATTGACGCGCTGTGGGAGTCCGGGGCCATGAGCTTCAAGGAGGACTTCCGGCGGAAATACTCCGCTATGATCTGGGTGGGCATCAAGCCGGAGGATCAGGGATACCTGGAGGTGACGGCCAAGACGGACAGGGACAGCGACTTTGCCGTGTTCGATGTGCGCGGCGGGGCCTCCGGCGACGTGCCGGAGACGCAGAGGGTCCGGCTCCGGGCCAGGAAATTTACTTACTACAAGCTGATTTTAGCCAACAACACGGCGGACAGGACATGTACCGTAGTATCCGCGGACATGCGGGTGCGGGGCATGGGATTTGTCCGATGAAAAGAGGGGAGAGGAGCAAATATGGCGCTGTCCACATATGACCAGCAGTTTCTCAACGAGGAGCAGAAAAAGAAGATCCAGGCCTTCACCCAGGCCTGGAACCAGGCGCGGGCCAGGGGCGACAAGGCCGGGATGGAGGCGGCCCACGCCGCGGCGGAGAGAGTCCGGGCGGAGGCCGACTACTCCGGGACCCGGGACGGCAGCGGGTTCGTGGAGCTGGGGAGCCGGGCCGGGAGCGGGACATCCGGGCAGGAGGCGAACGGCCAGGTGTCCGTCAAAGACGGCTATACCCCGGCGCAGCTGCCCGGGTACAGGGCCGGGACGGATCAGGTGAACCGGGTGTACGACGCGGCGCAGAAGGCCAGGGAGGCGGAGCTTCGCGGGGCCTTTGAGGAGAGCGACGCCGCTATCCGGCAGGAGATGCGCAGCGTGCCGGGGGTCTACCAGGAGCAGAAAAACGCCGCGGCGGCCCTGTCGGAGCAGAGCGGGCGGAATTTCCGGGAGTACGCGTCGGCCGCGGGGCTTGCCTCCGGCGCCGGCGGTCAGGCGGAGCTTGCCAGGGCAAATCAGCTCCAGGCCGACCTCAACAGCCTGGGCCGGCAGGAGGCGGAGGCCGCCACAAAGCTTATGGACAGCCTGACGCAGCTGAAAGTCCGCTACCGGAACGATCTGGCCCAGGCCGTGGCCCAGGGGGAGTTTGAGCGGGCCGAGGCGCTGCTGGCGGAGTACAGGAAAGAGGAGGAATCCCGGGTGAGTACCGCCAGGGAGCAGGCGGATGAGGACTACCGCAGCTACGAATCCCAGGTCAAGGCCCAGAGCGAAAGCTACGAGAGGGCCAGAAGACGGGCGGAGACCCTGGCGGAGTTCGGGGATTTCTCCGGGTACAGGGCGCTGGGGTACACGGACAGTGAGATCCGCACCATGTACGACGCCTGGCGGGCCAAGAACGACGACCTGGCGGCCAGGATGGGCCTGTGAGCGGGGGGACGGAGATGAAGCGGATATTTGCCGCGGAGGCGGCGGTACTCCTGGCGGAGGCGGCGATCCTGGCGGGCATCGCGGCCGCCAGGGGGGCCCTTGCGTTGAGAGGGCCGGAGAGGCGGAAAAGCCCCGGGGACGCCGGCGGGGAGCCGGAGTGGCAGAGGGGCTTTGACCAGATGATGCGCTACGACCTGACGGAGGCCAGGCGGGCGGCGAGAAGGGAGCTGGAGCATGAGGAGTGAACGGGAGAGAGGCCCCTCCGGGCAGGCCGGAGAGGCCTTCCGGAGCCGGGAGGTGACGCCGGAGGCGGTGTGGAGGCTCTACGAGAGGGGGCGCAGCTTCAAGGATGCCATAGGGCTCTACGAGAACGTGAACCTGAACGAGAATTTCTTCATCGGCAAGCAGTGGGAGGGGGTCCGGGATCAGGGCCTGCCCACGCCGGTGTTCAACATCCTGAAGCGGGATGTGTGCTTCGTGGTGAGTTCCATCACCTCCGACAACCTGGCGGTGCAGGCCACGCCCCTCCGGGCCACGCCGGGCACCGGGAGGCTGGACGGCCCGGCCAGGGTGCTGAGCGAGGAGTTTGAGAGTCTCTTTGAACACAACCGGGTCACGGGGCTGATCCGGCAGTTTGCCAGGGACGCCGCCGTCCGGGGGGACGGGTGCATCTACACCTACTGGGATCCGGAGGAGGGCGGCGGGACGGTGAAGTCCGAGGTGCTGCTGAACACCAGGGTGTATTTCGGCGATCCCAACGACAGGCGGGTGCAGACGCAGCCCTACATCATCCTGGAGAGCCGCGAGAGCGTCAGGAAGCTGCAAAACAGGGCCAGGAGCCGGGGGGACGAGGACTGGGAGAGCATCGAGGCGCAGGAGGATCCCCACCCCGCCGGGCCGGAGAGACAGGTGGACGGGAAGACCACCAAGCTGCTGTTTTTGTGGCGGGACGGGGCCTCCGGGGAGATCTGGGGGTATGAGTGCGTCCGGGGCCACGCCCTGAGGCCGCCCTTCCCCTTGGGGATCCGGCTGTATCCCCTGGTGTGGCTCAACTGGGACTACGTCCAGGACTGCTACCACGGGCAGGCGATGATCACGGGGCTGATCCCCAACCAGATCTTTATCAACAAGATGTGGTCGATGGTGATGCTCTCGCTGATGACCACGGCGTACCCCAAGGTGATCTACGACAAGACCAGGATCCCACGGTGGTCCAACCAGGTGGGGCAGGCCATCGGCATCAACAGCGGAGATCTGGCCAGCGCCGCCAGGACGATGGAACCGGCGGTGATCTCCCCCCAGGTGAACCAGTTTCTGAAGGCGGCTATCGAGCAGACAAACGCCAATCTGGGGGCCACCAGCGTGGCCCTGGGGGATGCAAGGCCGGACAACACCTCAGCCATTATCGCCCTGCAGAGGGCGGCGGCCACGCCCAGCGAGATCACCAGGCAGAACCTGCGCCTGTGCGTGGAGGAGCTGGCCAGGATCTATCTGGAGTTCATCGGCGGCTTCTACGGGACGCGGCCGGTGGACACGGAGGGCGGCGAGCCGGTGGATTTTGACTTCGGCGTCTTTCGGAGGATGCCGATGGCGCTGAAGATCGACGTGGGGGCCAGCGCCTATTACTCCGAGATCGCGTCCATCCAGACGCTGGACAATCTTTTGAGCCAGGGGCGGATCGACATCGTCCAGTATCTGGAGCGGATACCCGACGGGTATGTAAACGACAGGCGCGGGCTGATCCGTCAGCTGCGCCGGGAGAGAGAGGAGAGCCGGAATGGAAAGTGAGGAGAGGACGGACGTGTTCACCCAGGGCTTCGAGGACGAGGCGGGGGGCGTGATCTGCGACCAGCGGGAGGCGGAGCCTCTGCCCGGGGAGGAGATCCCGCAGCAGGCCCCGGAGGAGGCGGACGCGGACAGGAGCAGGGAGATCCTGCGCTTTACCCAGACCTACCCGGAGGTGCGGGCGTCGGATGTGCCGGATGAGGTGTGGAACCGGGTCCGGGACGGGGAGAAGCTGACGGAGGCCTACACCCGCTACGAGGCGGATATCCTGCGGCAGGAGAACGCCCGGCTCCGGGCCGAGAACGACATCCGCCAGCGGGAGAGAGTGAACCGGGAGCGCTCCGCCGGGAGCATGTCCGGCTCCGGGGGGCCGGTGAGAGATGCCTTTGACGAGGGCTGGGACACGCTCCTGTGAGAGGCTGCCGGGAGAGGGCCGCGGGTCTTTTTCCGGCAGGGGGAGCGAGAGGGACTTTTCCCGGCGTTCATGACGCCGGGAAAGGGCCTGACATCGGTTTTTGACACCCGTCCCCCGTGGGGGAGGACGGGAGCAAAAATACAGTGAGATAATTTTGAAAGGAGAGACGAGACTATGGCGATCAATTTGGCAAAGAGAGCTTCCGACAAGGTGGTGGAGCGGTTCAGGCTGGGTTCCTGCACCGAGGGGATCTTCTCCAACCGGTACAAGTGGACGGGGGTGGCCACGGTGCAGGTGTACAGCGTGGACAAGCTGCCCCTGCAGGACTACGAGAGGGAGAAGGAGGACGGCAGCCGCTTCGGGAAGCTCACGGAGCTGGGGGACACCGTCCAGGAGATGACCGTAGGCGACGACAAGGCCTTTAACGGCTCCATCGACAAGGGGAACAACACCAGCCAGATGATGGTCAAGGCGGCCTCCACGGTGCTGAGACGCCAGACCGACGAGGTGATCATCCCCTATGTGGACAAGTACCGCCTGAAGAAGCTGGCCCAGGGGGCGGGCCTCACGGGCACCAACATCACCCTGACCCGGGAGAACGCCATCGAGACCATCATGAAGGCGGGCGTGGAGATGAGCAACCAGATGGTGCCCCGGGAGGGCCGGGTGCTGTACATCGGGGAGAGCGAGGCCATCAAGGTGAAGCTGGCCGACCAGGTCGTCGGCGTGGACAAGCTGGCGGAGGAGACCCTGGTCAACGGGGTGTGCGGAACCATTGACGGGATGCAGGTGCGGGTGGTGCCCGACGACTACATGCCGGAGAACGTGGTCTTCCTCATCGTCCGCCGGGGCTGCGCTGTGGCGCCCAAGAAGATCGAGACGTACCGCATCCTGGAGGAGCATCCGGATATCGACGGCGCGGTGGTACAGGGACGGCTCCTCCACGACTGCTTTGTGCTGGACGCCGTGAAAAACGGCATCTATGCGGGGAAGTCAGATGCCGGCATATAATGTAAAGCAGGGTGACGCCTTCCTCCTGCCCGTGACGGTGCTTCTCAACGGCGAGGGCGTGGATATCCACAGCGTGGAGGCCGCCGAGTTCACCCTGGGCAGGGTGCGGAAGACGTATCCGGGAGAGGTGACGTATGACCAGGGGGAGGGGTGCTTTCAGGTACCCCTCTCCCAGAAGGACACCTTCTCCCTGCCGCCGGACGACGGCGTGCCCTTTGACGTGCGGGTGAAGTTCAACGGGGGCACGGTGCTGGGGACCAGGAGGATGCCGGTCTTCGCGGCGGCGGATGCCCTGAGTCAGACGGTGATCTAACGAAAATTTCGGCCGGAGAGGAGGAAAATCATGGTGGAATCAGAGCTTAGCCCCCAGGGCGAGCTGACGGTGGAGATCGGGCCGCTGGGCGCCCTGCCGGCGCCGAAATATGTGCTGCCGGTGGCCGCCCGGGGAGTCCTGGGCGGCGTCATGGGGCCGGAGAAGACGGAGGCGGAGACAGTCCAGGTCCACATTGACCCGGAGGGGGACATGTTCGTCCCCGACGGCGGTGTGGAGGAGCTGCGGGGCCGGATCGACGGCCTGGAGAGCGGCGTTGAGACGGTGCTGGAGACGACAGACGGTCTGACGCGGCGCACGACGGCGCTGGAGACGGCGGTTGACGGCATCGACGCCAAGGTGGAGAGCGCCGTCACGGATAAGGTGACGGGGGCGGTGGAAGAGGCCAAGGCGGAGCTGAAGGTCACAACCGACGCCATCTCCCAGGAGGTGAGCAGGCTCCGGGAGGACGGCGAGACCCTGGAGACGCGGACGGCGGCGCTGGAGACGGCGGTTGACGGCATCGACGCCAAGGTGGAGAGTACCGTCACGGATAAGGTGACGGGGGCAGTGGACGCGGCGAAAGCCGAGCTGGAGATCACGACGGAGAAGATCACTGCGGATGTCCGGCAGCTCCGCTCCGACGCCGACGGCCTGGAGAGCAGAACCGCCAGCCTGGAGGAGACGGTCAACGGGCTGTCCGTCACTGTGGAAAAGACCGTGACGGACAAGGTGACGCAGGCGGTGAGCGAGGCCAAAGCGGAGCTGGACGTTGCGGTGGACGGGGTCCGCCAGCAGGTGCAGTCCGTTGAGGAGAGCGCCGGGAGCCTCCAGGCCCGCGTGGGGGAGCTGGAGACGGCGGTTGACGGCATCGACGCCCGTGTGGAGAGCGCCGTCACGGATAAAGTCACGGGGGCGGTGGACGCGGCCAAGGCGGAGCTGAAGGTCACAACCGACGCCATCTCCCAGGAGGTGTCCTCCGTGAAGGAGGACGCCCAGGGCTTGCAGGAGCGGACGGCCGCCCTGGAGACGGCGGTTGACGGCATCGATGCCAAGGTGGAGAGTACCGTCACGGATAAAGTCACGGGGGCGGTGAGTGAGGCCAAGGCGGAGCTGGAGATGCAGGCCGGACAGATCAGCCAGCGGGTGGAGAGCCTGGAGGAGACATCCCAGGGGCTGGACAGCCGGGCGGCGCAGATCGAGACCACGGTGGACGGCATCAAGCTGGAGGTGACCCAGGGGGCCGGGGCGGACGGACAGGTCAGCGCCAAAATCACCCTGACGGTGGGGCCAAACAGCTACTCCGGGTACATCAGGACGGAGGGAAATCTGGATGTGTCCGGGCAGCTCAGCGCCGACGCGCTGTACGCGGCCCTGGGCGACATCGCCGACCTCACCGTTGACCGGCTGTCCACCTCCCGGCGGATCGTCAAGTACCTGGCGGGGGATACCACGGACGACAACTTTGTGCGCATCCACGAGCAGTACATCGAATTTGTCACCGGCTCCACCGACGGCAGCGAGGAACAGGCGGTGAACCCCTCCGGCCTGCCCATCTACTGGGAGGACGACCCGGCGGGGGCGGAGCTGGGGGAGGACGGATACCCCTACCGGGACGGGCAGAGGATCTTCACCACCACCGCCAGATCCGATTGGCCGGTGAAGGTGTATGTGTACACGCAGCAGGTGAAGCGCTCCATCGGCTTTGAGAATATCGACGGGACGTACACGCCGGTGGACACCTTCGGGGCCGGAAATCCCCAGGGGAGGCACAAGTCCAGGCTCGTGAAGAGGAAGGACGGGCTGGAGCTTTTACATCTCTCGGATAAGGGGGATATCGGGCTTGTGGCGGACGATCAGGGGCATCTTGACCTCCTGGGACTCCGGAGGCCCACGGGACTGGACTTCTCCGGCTGGGACGCCGGGACGTTTACCCAGACGATGGACGGCATCCAGGAGCCGGGCAGCTATCAGGTGGAGTTCGACGGCCAGGGGCGGCCGGTGAAGATCACGGATGCCGACGGGGAATCTATGGATATCAAGTGGTGACGCGGTATGAATTACGACAAGAACAGCTTTTTGGCGGGGATGGCCGTGGGACGGTGGCTGGCGGGAAGGGCCGGCAGAGGCGGCGGCCAGGGGCAGGAGACGCCGGAGGCGGGCGTTGTGGGCGTCTGCTGGAACAGGGCCGACGGCTCCACGGCGCTGACACGTCTCACGGCGGAGAGCGATCCCAACAGGCTCGTTACCGTGGCCATCGGCGCCGGCCCCGTGGCGGCTGCGGGGACGCTGGAGGGCTCCAGCCCCTTTGACACGATGATGCCCTGGGCGGGGATGGAGGAGTACAACATCCTGGCGGACGGGACGGCGGTGAAGTCCGGGGATCCCCGGTTCTCCCGGAAGGACAACGACACGGTGGTCTACATCCCGGAGTTCGGATACAGGGCGATTTTTGACGGGGAGGAGAAGGTGTATTTTTACATCTCCAGCGTCCCCACCAAGGACTGCCCCAAACACCCCGGCTCCGGCCGCTATGTAGGGAAATATCCCACCGGGGAGGGGCATGTATCCAAGTCCGGACTGAAGCCCAAGGCCATCGTCTCCCGCACCACGTTCCGGAACGGGGCGCGGAGCAAGGGGAAGGGCTGGTCGGCTTGGAGCTACGACACCTGGTGTGCCATAGGAGCCCTGATCCTTTTGGAGTGGGCGGACTGGGACACCCAGGGGAAGATCGGGCGGGGCTGCGTTGACTACGGCGCCTTCGGCGGGTCGGCCCCCGTGTCCGGCGGAACCGACGAGATGACCTATCACACCGGTACGCCGCAGGGCACAAACGGCAGGACGGCGACGATGTACCGGTGGATCGAGGGCCTCTGGGGCGGCATCAGGCAGCTGGTGGACGGCTGCAATGTCAAGGACGGGGAGGTGTACTTCTGCCTGGATCCGGAGAAATTCGCGGACGACACCCAGGAGGGGTATACGAAGCTTGACGTCCAGATGCCGAATGCCTCCGGGACGATCCGGGGACTTGCGGAGAGCCGGACGGCGAACTGGGCCTTCTGCCCCACCACGGAGGGGAGCGGGAATATCCCGGACAATCTGAAGGTCGTATCCACGGGGGGTGAGTGGTGGACCCTGAATGTGGGGGGCATGTGGAGAGAAAAGGACATGTGCGGCATGTTCAACTTCTCCGTGGATTACATGGAATATGTCGATGGAGATCCGGACTTCGACAGGTATATGGGGTCCAGGCTCCAGTACACGCCCTGACGCGGCAGAAGTGCGCGCAGGAGAGAGGAATGAAGATGGAGACGGTAAACAAGTTTAAGCTGTGGGCGGCGGCGCTGGCCGGTGTACTCACGGGGCTGTGGGGCTGGCTGGGATGGCTGGCGGCGGGGTGGATCCTGTGCATGGCGCTGGACTACATCACCGGCTGCGTGGGGGCGTGGCTCACGGGGACGTGGTCCTCCGAGACGGCCAGGGCCGGGGCCAGGCACAAGCTGGGCATGGTCTGGGTGGTGCTGGTGTCGGCGGGGACGGATCTGGTGCTGTGGGCGGTACTCACCTATCTGCCGGTGATCCGGCTGCCCTTTGACTTCCGGGGGCTGGTGACGCCGGTGGTGCTGGTGTGGTACATCATCACGGAGCTGGGGAGCGTGGCGGAAAACGCCGTGAAGCTGGGTGCGCCGGTGCCCAAGTGGCTGCCCAGGCTCCTGGCCGCCGGAAAGAGCGCCGTGGACCGGACGGGCCAGGCCATGACGGAGGATGCGGACGATGACGGAGAGTGAGCTGCGCCGGGCCGTGGCGGACACGGTGTCCGGCTGGGTGGGGGGCCTCCGGGGCGGGGCGGAGCATCAGGAGATCCTGAGCATCTACAACGCCCACGAGCCTCTGGCCCGGGGATACCGGGTGCAGGTGGGGGACGCCTACTGCGCAACCACGGTTTCGGCGGCGTGGATACGCGTGGGGATCGCCGGATACACCGGAACGGAGTGTTCCTGCAACAGGCTCATCGAGATCGCCAAGGCCAGGGGCATCTGGGTGGAGGACGACGGGTATGAGCCCGGGATCGGGGACGCCTGCGTCTACGACTGGGACGACGACGGCAGGGGCGACAATGTGGGGAGAGCCGAACACATCGGCATCGTGTCCGCCGTGTCCCAGGGCGGCTTTACGGTGGCCGAGGGGAACACGGCCGGCGGGAGGATCGGGACCCGGAGCATGGCCGTCAACGGCCGGTACATCCGGGGATTCATCTGCCCCAAGTATGGGGAGATCGCCGGGGCGCTATCGGAAAAGGAGGACGAGGAAATGACCGGTGAGGAGATCTACAAACGGCTGACGGAGTACCTGCGGGGGAAAAACCTGCCCCAGTGGGTTGAGGATCAGGGGGAGTACAAAAAGGCGGTGGAGCTGGGTATCACCGACGGGTCGGACCCGGCGCGGTTCACCACCCGGTATGAGGCGGCCATTATGGTCAAGCGCGCTCTGGACAAAGCAGACGCGGCCAAAAGCGGGGAGGGAGAGCCGGTATGAAGACGGTGAAGGACATTTTCACCGCGGCGATGGGGCTGATGGATGAGCTGGGGTCAGAGGGTGAGGCCCAGAACTGGGACACCCAGACGTATGAGCGGCGCACGCCGGGGATCGTGAATCTGATGCTGGCGGAGTACGGGATCCTCGCCGGGGGCAGGTGCCATTTTCCCCAGGTGGAGACGCTGGAGGACCCGGTGCTGCGGATCCCGGACACCTACGCCCTGGGGGTCATGGAGTACGGGCTGGCGGCCAACCTGCTGGTGGACGAGAACCCGGCGGCGGCAAGCTTCTACCAGAGCCGGTATGAGGAGCTGCGGAACATCTTCTTTGCCCGCCGGGAGAGCGACGGCGGAGAGGCCATCCAGGACATGTACGGCGGGATCGAGTTCGGACGGTTCGGGAGATGGTGAAGGAGCTGGCGAAAAAGGCCCGTGGGTTTCTCTGAAGAGAAACCACGGCCTTTTTCTGCCAAGGGGGGGACGTGCGGAAGAGGGGGCGTGAATTCTTCGGAATTCACGCCCCCTCTTCCTGCTGCCGCGCTGTGCGACCAGTCTGCGGACTGGTCACTTGCGCGGCAAGAGGGATTTTTTCCAAGGCACATGTCCTTGGAAAAAATATTTGGATTGGGGGGACGCGGGGCGGGGGATTGTCCGCCTTTTGAGGAGGTGGGACAGCGGGGACGGTTTCTTTGTACCACCAGTGCGCATACTGGTGTGACTAAGGAACCGTCCCCGTGTCACACCGGTTTTTCGCAAACGTCGCAGGCTCTGACCCGTCCCTCTGTCCCGCCTTTTGCGGGGGCAAACCTGAAACCTTGGCACTAAGCGATTTGTCAAGGGGCCTTTCGCCCAAAAGTTCACATTCTGAAAAGGGAGGGGCGTCAGCCCCTCTTGGCGGCTGTCAGGCGCCGGATCGGGAAGAGCTGTCAAGTGCGCCGCAGGCAAGGCAAAGCCGACTCCTTGAGGAGGGTCAAGGCGCGCTGGAGCGTCCCCCCGGTCGGTAGCACAGATGCCGCCAGGCAGTACCACCGCCGACACTGCCGGCGGTGAGCAAGTGCGCACCTTGGAAAGCATATGCAGGTAACTTGAGACCTTCCTCCACAAGCCGTTCTTCTGTGGATATGTGACAACCTGTAGTTGAGTTTCTTTTTTACATGATTGAATACATGTCGCTTCCTTTTCCTGCACGGACATGATATGATGATCACACGACAGGAAAGGGGCGAACGGCATGATCAATAAACGGCATTTTGGAAAGCGGACTGCGGATCTCCGGCGCAGATTGGGACTTTCTCAAGCAGAACTGGCAGAGAAACTGGGCGTTAGCGCCCAAGCGGTCAGCAAATGGGAGACAGCGGCGGCGCTTCCGGACGTGGAACTGCTGCTTGAACTGTCCAAGCTGTACGGCGTTTCCGTGAATGAGCTTTTGGAGGGCAACGGCCTTTTGGCCCGTATGGCAAGCCGTCCCTTTCGGGAGAAGGAGGGCATTGCCTGTTTTGTGCCGGACGCAACAGCCCCGGATATCGTACAGTGGGAGCGGGATATGCGGACAGAGGGCTGGATCACGCGAAACTGGCACGACGCCTGGGGCCAACCCGGCGGCTGGGCGGACAGCAAGTATGGCAGAAATGTTATCGGTGAACGGGGCCGGCCGAGCGATTTAAGAATCGGCCGGAAAATTGCGGAGCATGGCGGTGTGATCCTTGACATTGGTTCAGGGCCGGGCGGCGGATATATGCCGTTTATCCTCCAGGCCGACCCGTCTGCACAAATCATCGTCAGCGACCTGTCCCGCACCGTCGTGGAGGAGTGGAAGCACCTTCTGAATCAGGAACTGGACTCTCCTTTTTTGTACTGCGCAGCATTGGATTTCTGCGATATACCATTTAAAAGCTGTACGGTGGACGTGATCGCTGACCACGGCGGAATCATCAACTGCATCGGCGATCAAAGCACCGCTCTGCGAGAATGCTATCGGGTATTGAAGCCCGGAGGTGTCCTCGTCAGCTTGAACGGTTTTGTTACAAAAGAGGCCCTGGCCGCCCTGCCGGAGTATGCGCAGCAGGCTCTATGGAAAGACTATCCGTATATTTTCAACGATCTCTACGAAGACACTGTTTTGGCTGGCTTTCGTAAGATTGACAGCATGGTAACGGATACCTGGACGACCGATGAGGACGACAGCGGTATCGCTGAATTTGCCCGTGGCCTTGGCGTTACGCTTCAATTTACGGAATATGTACGATTCTGCGAAAAATAGCATTTAAAATGTCGGTAAAGAAGGGACGTGACACCGGCTTCCCCCAGACGCACGACGAACCCTTCTCCGTGCCCCACAGGGGACGAGCAGCTTTCCTTGCGGCAAGGGGAGAAAAGTTCGGGAAACATCCGAATTGTGTTGGCAAAACGACGTATATTCTATTTGACTTTTTGTACAATTATGCTATAATTAACACAATTAGCGGGAGTGTATGCCTGCAAACTAACGAAAATACGGGAGGGTTTCTTATGGTTGATTTCAGCTTGAAGGGCAAGGTTGCTCTCATCACCGGCGCTTCCTACGGCATCGGGTTTGCCATTGCCAAGGGAATGGCCGCCGCCGGCGCCACCATCGTGTTCAACGACATCAAGCAGGAGCTGGTGGACAAGGGCCTGGCCGCCTATGAGGCGGAGGGCATCAAGGCCCACGGCTATGTGGCGGATGTTACCGACGAAGCCGCCGTGGCGGAGCTGGTGAAGCGCGTCACGGAGGAGGTTGGCCACATCAACATCCTGGTGAACAACGCCGGGATCATCATGCGTATCCCCATGTGTGATATGACTGCCGCCCAGTTCCGCAAGGTGGTGGACATCGACCTGAACGGGCCGTTTATCATGTCCAAGGCCGTGATCCCCGATATGATCGCCCAGGGCGGCGGCAAGATCATCAACATCTGCTCCATGATGAGCGAGCTGGGCCGTGAGACCGTCAGCGCCTACGCTGCGGCCAAGGGAGGCCTGAAGATGCTGACGAAGAACATCGCCTCCGAGTACGGACAGTACAACATCCAGTGCAACGGCATCGGGCCCGGCTACATCGCCACGCCCCAGACCGCGCCGCTCCGTGAGCCGCAGGCTGACGGCTCCATGCACCCCTTTGATCAGTTCATCCGCGCCAAGACTCCGGCCAACCGCTGGGGCGAGGCGGAGGATCTGGCCGGCCCCGCGGTGTTCCTGGCCTCCCCGGCTTCGGACTTCGTGAACGGACACATCCTCTATGTGGACGGCGGCATCCTGGCCTATATCGGCAAGCAGCCGGGGAACGAGTAAAATAACTGGCGAAAAAGGATTGAGGGTTCTCTCACGAGAACCCTCAATCCTTTTTCTGCCAAGGGGAACGTGCGGAAAGGGCCGCTCGAATTCTGCGGAATTCGAGTGGCCCTTTCCTGCTGCCGCGCTGCAGCGCACGCCCAAGGGCGCACGTTTGCGCGGCAAGAGGGATTTT
>CANQFV010000023.1 GCA_947599875.1 uncultured Oscillospiraceae bacterium | reverse complement strand
CTCCACTCCAGCATCGGATACTACGCACCAAGTAGGTTTTTCTCTCTTTTAGGTGTCCACTAATCTTGACAAGTTTCGTAAATCGCCCCCGTCCGCCCTTCGGGCGGACACCATATTCCCCCGTCGGGAAGAGCCCCCGTCCGCCCTACGGGCGGACACCTTTTTCCCTCCGGGAATCCCCCCGCCTTTCAGGCGGACTTTTTTACACCTCCGTGGGGGTGCTTGCCCGAAGCTCATTTTCCACCTTTTCCCCGGAAAAGAATCTCCGGAGATTCTCCACCGTCGTCTCGGCGATGGCCCGCAGCGCCTCCTGCGTCAAAAAAGCCTGGTGGCCGGTGACCAGGACATTGGGCTGGCTGAGCAGCAGATTCAGGGTGTCGTCCCGCATCACCTTGTTGGAGACGTCCTCATAGAAGACATCCGCCTCCTCCTCGTACACGTCCAGGCCCGCCGCCCCCACCTTGCCGGACTTTACGTTGTCCAGCAGGGCCTCGGAGTCGATAAGCGCCCCGCGGGAGGTGTTGATGATGATCACCCCCGGGCGCATGGCGTGAAAGGCCGTGCGGCTGAGCAGGTGGTAGGTCTGGGGCGTCAGGGGACAGTGGAGGGAGATCACATCGGAGCGGCGGATCAGCTCGTCCAGGCGCACATACTCCACACCGGCGCCCCACCGGGGGTCCGGGTCATAGGCCAGGACATTCATGGCAAGGCCCCGGCAGATGGCGGCAAATTTGGCCCCCACCCGGCCTGTGCCCACAACGCCCACAGTCCGGCCCTCCAGATTCGTGCCCACCAGGCCGTCCAGACTGAAATTCCGCTCCCGGGTCCTGGTGAAGGCCCGGTGGGTTTGGCGGGTCAGGGTCAGCAGCAGCGCCAGGGCGTGTTCCGCCACACTGGCGGGGGAGTAGGCCGGGACGCGGAAGACCCGGATGCCCCACCGCTCCGCCGCCCTCAGATCCACATTGTTTGTGCCGGCGCACCGCATGGCCACGGCCCGGACGCCGTTTTCGGCCAGCGCCCCCAGGGTCTCCGCCCCCAGGTCGTCGTTGACGAAGGCGCACACCCCGGGGCAGCCCCTGGCCAGGACGGCCGTCCGGGGGTTGAGCTTGTCCTCCAGAAACATCAGCTCCAGCCCCGATTTGGGGGCCAGGACCTCAAAGTACACCCGGTCATAGGGGCGGGCGTCAAAAAATGCGATGGATTCCATTTTCCCTCTCCTTTACTAAAAAATACTTACCGTGAGGGTAGTATAACCACCCGGAACGGCCCCCATTCAGGGCAAAACCGCCTCCTTTGCGGCCCGCGGCGCCGGGAGAGGGCGGAAGGCGCCAACTTGACGCGGCGGGGCCGGGATTTGCCCCGGGATTTATTCAAAAAAACTGTGGAAAAAGCGGATAAGGTGGTATATAATACCCATAATGCGCCCACGGGCGTAAATGATTACGCGGCAGCCAGCCGCGGGAAGGACAGAATATGAAAAACGCTGAAAAAACCCTTGACATGATCGTCAACCTCTGCAAGAGCCGGGGCTTCATCTACGCCGGGAGCGAGATCTACGGCGGCCTTGCCAACTCCTGGGACTACGGGCCTTTGGGCGTGGAGTTTAAGAACAACGTGAAGAAGGCGTGGCTCAAGAAGTTCGTGCAGGAGTCCCCGTACAACGTGGGGCTTGACGCCGCCATCATCATGAACCCCCAGACCTGGGTCACCACCGGACATGTGTCCAGCTTCTCCGACCCCCTTCTGGACTGCCGCGCCTGCAAGTCCAGGCACCGGGCGGATAAGCTCATCGGCGATGAGCATCCCGAGGTGAACACGGACGCCATGAGCTTCGACGAGATGGACAAATATATCGCCCAGCACGAGGACGTGGTCTGCCCCGTGTGCGGCAAGCACGACTTCACCCCTATCCGCAAATTCAACCTGATGTTCAAGACCGCCATCGGCGTGACGGAGGACTCCTCCTCCACCTGCTATCTCCGGCCTGAGACGGCCCAGGGCATCTTTGTGAATTTCCCCAACATCCAGCGCACCACAAGAAAGAAGCTGCCCTTCGGCGTCTGCCAGGTGGGCAAGGCCTTCCGCAACGAGATCACCCCGGGCAACTTCACTTTCCGCACCCGCGAGTTTGAGCAGATGGAGTGCGAGTTCTTCTGCAAGCCGGGGACGGATCTGGAGTGGTTCGCCTACTGGAAGAAATTCTGCATCGACTGGCTCAAGTCACTGGGACTTTCCGAGGAGAACATGCGCTACCGGGATCACGAGCCGGCGGAGCTGGCCTTCTACTCCAAGGCCACCACGGATATCGAGTACGCCTTCCCCTTTACCGACTGGGGGGAGCTGTGGGGCATCGCCGACAGGACGGACTATGACCTTGGCCGCCACCAGGAGGCCTCCGGCAAGGATCTGACCTACTACGACCAGGAGACGAACGAGCATTATATCCCCTATGTGATCGAGCCGTCCCTGGGGTGTGACCGGGTGGCCCTGGCGTTTTTGTGCGAGGCCTACGACGAGGAACACCTGGAGGACGCCAAGGGCCGCGAGGACGTGCGCGTGGTGCTGCGGCTCCACCCGTTCCTGGCCCCCTACAAGTGCGCCGTTCTGCCCCTGTCCAAAAAGCTGTCGGACAAGGCGATGGAGATCCGGAACGACCTGGCCAGGAGCTTTATGGTGGACTTTGACGACGCCGGCTCCATCGGCAAGCGCTACCGCCGGGAGGACGAGATCGGCACGCCGTTCTGCGTCACCTATGACTTCGACTCCGAGACGGACAACTGCGTCACCGTCCGGGAGCGGGACACGATGGAGCAGGTGCGCATCCCCATCAGCGAGCTGAGGGACTATATCCAGGAGCGGATCGGCTTCTGACCGGAGGGAGGGACCGCCGTGGGCACGGGACAGGAATTTGCCAAAAAACTGGGCGTCGGCGGGGCCGTTGCCGTACTGGTGCTGGGCATCATCGCCACGGCCGCGATGTTCACCGCCCGGGGCACGCCGGTGAAGGGGTATGAGAAGCCCCAGACCGACGAGTATTATGCCCAACACCCCCAGGAGCTTTGCGCCCAGGTGGAGGATGTCCTCCTGCCGATGGCCGGGGCGGATGGGGTGGAGCTTACGGTTGACGGGGACAAGGTAGTCGTCTCCGGCGGCCAGGCGGCTCTCCACAAGGCCAGAATGGCCATTATCTACTACTACGACGAGGCACTGTTTACTTTTACGGAGGTGCGGGAATGAAGGACGGCTTCATCAAGGTGGCGGCCGCCACGCCGAAAATAAGGGTGGCGGACTGCGCATATAACGCTTCTGAGATCATACGGCTCTGCCGTGAGGCGGACGCCCTGGGTGTGAAGATCCTGGCCTTCCCGGAGCTTTGCGTCACCGGCTACACCTGCGGGGACCTCTTTTTACAGGACACGCTGCTGGAGGCCGCCATGCGGGCCGTGACACGCATCGCGGAGGAGACGCGGGAGCTGGACATGCTCATCGCCGTGGGCTGCCCCGTGCGGGAGGGCTGGTGCGGCAAGACCTATAACTGCGCCGTGATCCTCAACCACGGGGACATCCGGGGACTACAGCCCAAGAGGAATATCCCCAACTACGGGGAGTTTTACGAGCAGCGCTGGTTCAGCGCCGGGGGCGAGGGGTGGACCGGCGACGCGCAATTCGCCGGTCAGCGCTTCGACGACCAAATCAGCGCCAACGGGTATTATTTTTGCAGGGAGCTTCCGGAAATTTCCGTGGGCGTGGAGATCTGCGAGGATCTGTGGGCCGCGGACCCCCCGTCCACGGGCCTCGCCCGGGCCGGGGCGGCGATCATCCTGAACCTCTCCGCCTCCAATGAGCTGGTGGGCAAGGCCGCCTACCGGCGGGAGCTGGTGAAGAACCAGTCCGCCCGGCTCCACTGCGCCTACATCTACGCCGACGCCGGGGAGGGGGAGAGTACCACGGATCTGGTGTTCGCGGGACACAACATCATCGCCGAGAACGGCACGGTGCTGGCGGAGAGCCGCTTTAAAACCGGCCTCACCGTCACGGAGATCGACGTGGAGCGCCTGGCCTATGACCGCCGCCGCAACACCACCTTCACCCCGAAAAAGCTTGCCGACGAGTTCTGGCGCTCCCCCTTCACGCTGAGCCTTGCCGACACCGTCCTGACAAGGCCCATATCCCGCAGCCCCTTCGTCCCCGCGGAGAAGGATCAGCGGGAGGAGCGCTGCCGGGAGATCTTCGCCATCCAGACCCAGGGTCTGAAAAAGCGCCTGGAGCATACCGGCTCCCGGAAGCTGGTGGTGGGCGTCTCCGGCGGGCTGGACTCCACGCTCGCCATGCTCGTCTCCGCCATGACGGTGCGGGAGCTGGGGCTTCCCCCCCAGAGCCTCCTGGCCGTCACCATGCCCTGCTTCGGGACGACGGAGCGCACCAAGTCCAACGCCATGATCCTGGCGGAGAAGCTGGGGGCGGAGCTTCGGGTGGTGGACATCACAAAATCCGTCCGGCAGCACTTTGCGGACATCGGCCACGACGAGGCCGACCGCTCCGTCACCTATGAGAACGCCCAGGCCCGGGAGCGCACCCAGGTGCTGATGGACATTGCCAATTCCCAAAACGGCCTTGTGGTGGGCACCGGGGACCTCAGCGAGCTGGCCCTGGGCTGGGCCACCTACAACGGCGACCACATGAGCATGTACGGCGTCAACGCCGGCGTGCCCAAGACCTTAGTCCGCTATGTGGTGGGCTGGTATGCCGACACCTGCGGCGACGTGGAGCTTTCCCGCGTCCTCAACGACATCCTGGCCACCCCCGTGTCCCCGGAGCTTCTCCCGGCGGAGGACGGGGAGATCAGTCAAAAGACCGAAGACCTGGTGGGGCCGTATGAGCTTCACGACTTCTTCCTGTACTATTTCGTGCGGTGGGGGATGAGCCCCCGGAAGATCTGCCGCCTGGCCAAATACGCCTTCGCCGGGGTGTATGACGAGGCGTGCATCGTAAAGTGGCTGCGCACCTTTGTCCGCCGCTTTTTTGCCCAGCAGTTCAAGCGCTCCTGCCTGCCCGACGGGCCGAAGGTTGGCTCCGTGGCCCTGTCCCCCCGGGGCGACTGGCGGATGCCCTCCGACGCCGTATCCCGCGCGTGGCTGTCCGGGCTGGAGGAGACGGATGTCTGAGCTTATCGCCGCCCTGGCCACGGGGAACGTCCGGTCGGCCATTGGGATCATCCGCCTCTCCGGCGACGGGGCCGTCGCCTGCGTGGACAGGCTTTTTCACCCCAAAAATGGGGGTAGGATGGGGGACGCCCCGGCAAACCGGCTGATTTTCGGGGAAGTCCAGGGCCTGGACGGGGCACTCCTGGACACCGGCCTTTGCACCGTATCCCGCGCCCCCCACAGCTACACCGGGGAGGACACGGCGGAGCTTCAGTGCCACGGCTCGCCTGTGGCGCTGGCCGCCATTCTGGGGGAGCTTTTCCGGGCCGGGGCGCGCCAGGCCCTGCCGGGGGAGTTTACCAAGCGGGCCTTTTTAAACGGGAAGCTGGACCTCACCCAGGCGGAGGCCGTCATCGACCTGATCGACGCCCAGACCGGGGGGGCCGCCCTGAACGCCTCGGCCCAGCTGGCCGGGGCCGTGAGGAAGAAGACCGACGCGGTGTATGACCGGCTTTTGGACATGACGGCCCATTTCCACGCCGTTGTGGACTGGCCCGACGAGGATATTGAGGATTTTCAGGCGCTGTCCTATCTGGACACCCTCAACGCCGCCGGGGGCGCCCTCCGGGGCCTCCTTGACACGTTTGACCGGGGCCGGGTCTTGCGCGACGGCGTCAGATGCGCCCTTGTGGGGCGGCCCAACGTGGGGAAATCCTCCCTGCTCAACGCCCTTTTGGGCTTTGACCGGGCCATCGTCACCGACGTTCCGGGCACCACCCGGGACACGGTGGAGGACACCTGCGTGGCCGGGGGCGTCAAGCTCCGGCTGGTGGACACGGCGGGCCTGCGGGACACCTGCGACGCCGTGGAGCGCATGGGCGTGGAGCGGAGCCTTGCGGCGATGGACGCGGCGGATGTGGTCATCGCCGTGCTGGACGCCTCCCAGCCCCTGACGCCGGAGGATCTGACCCCGGCCCGGAGGGCCGGCGTCCTGGCCCTGAACAAGTCAGACCTGCCCCGGAGGCTGGAGCTTCCGGAGGAGCTTACCCGGATCCCCGCCGTGGCGGTGAGCGCCAGGACGGGGGAGGGGATAGACCGCCTGACCCAGACCGTGGCGGCGCTTCTGCCGGGGCGTTCGGACGTGCCGGCGGGGGAGATTTTGACAAACGCCCGCCAGGCCGGCGAGGTCGCCGCCGCCCTGGACAGCGTGGAGGCGGCCCGGGAGGCGCTTCTGGCCGGGGTCACCCCCGACGCCGTGCTGACGGAGATCGAGGCGGCCCTGGCGGCCCTGGGCAGACTCTCCGGGAGGACGCTGGCCGGCGACGTGACGGAGAGGATCTTTCAGCGGTTCTGCGTGGGGAAATGAATAGGGGACAAAAACAAGCGGCCAGGCGTGGGGACCTGACCGCTTGTTTTTTATGAGCCGGAGCCGGAGATCCGGGCGCCGGCGTTTTTACCTTTTCACGCGAATGCAGACACGGCTCAGACTGAACATAACGAGAAGGATAATCGCACACGCTATGAAGCCCAACGCACGTTCGTAAAAAGGTGAAAGAATAATGTTAAGAAAAACGGCCGGTTCATAATAAGTTCTGGACAGTGCGAGAGGAAGGGTGAGCCAGATATTATTAGACAGCGCCACCGACGACGGGAGAAGGGCCGGGATCAGCAGCACCAGACCCGGGGCACACATCAGAAACGACTGGAGCAGGTCGTCCCTGCCGGGATCGGCCGCCAAGGTCGCGCAGATAGACCAGATCAGCAGGAACGCCATCGTATAGAGGAGGAGGAAAATTTGGGCGACTGCCCACGAAAAATGGAGAACAAGCAGTTCCAGAATATACCCGAAAACCAGCGGGACAAGAAGCCCTGAGAGAACTAACCGGACAGAGCTGCTTTTGAAGAACTTTTTCACTTTAACCTCCTATTCGTACAGACACAAAAAACTACTTCCGACTACTTGGTTTTCCTACTTGATCATCCTGCGTCACCACCTCCCGGTCGCATACACCGGACACCGAACACGAACACTATTTCACACAGACGTCTATAAACATAGTTTATCAGACGCTGATAGTAAAGTCAACCTTTTATTCAATCTTTTTTACTGAAATAGAAGGAATCCCGAATCCTTCCGCCTCCACGCGGGAAAACGGTGGACGGCCCCGCGGCGGGAACGGAAAACTTGGAGATTTTCATGAAATTTTTCCTGCAACCGCTTGAAAAATCCGATCCGCGTTGGTATAATAATGAACGGTTTTTTTGAGACACGTTAAAATTACAAAATTTTATACGAGGAAGGATAAAACAAAATGGCAAAAAAGTATGTCTACCTGTTTTCCGAGGGCAACGCCAACATGCGTGAGCTTCTGGGCGGCAAGGGCGCGAACCTGGCGGAGATGACCAACATCGGGCTGCCTGTGCCCCAGGGCTTCACCATCACCACCGAGGCCTGCACCCAGTATTACGAGGACGGCCGCACCATCAACGACGAGATCATGGCGCAGGTCAACGAGTATGTGGGAAAGATGGAGGAGATGAACGGCAAGAAGTTCGGGGATCTGAAGAACCCCCTGCTTGTCTCTGTCCGCTCCGGCGCCCGCGCCTCCATGCCCGGCATGATGGACACCATCCTGAACCTGGGACTCAACGACGACGTGGTGGCCGCCATGATCGCCGGGAACCCGGATCCCAAGTTTGAGCGTTTTGTCTATGACTCCTATCGCCGCTTCATCCAGATGTTCTCCGACGTGGTCATGGAGGTGGGCAAGAAGTACTTCGAGCAGCTCATCGACCAGATGAAGGAGCGCAAGGGCGTCAAGTTCGACGTGGAGCTGACCGCCGCCGATCTGAAGGAGCTGGCCTGCGAGTTCAAGGCCGAGTATAAAAAGCAGCTGGGTGTCGATTTCCCCTCCGATCCCCAGGTCCAGCTCTATGAGGCCATCCGCGCCGTGTTCCGCAGCTGGGACAACCCCCGCGCCAACGTGTATCGCCGTGACAACGACATCCCCTACAGCTGGGGCACTGCCGTCAACGTCATGCCGATGGTGTTCGGCAACCTGAATGACAACTCCGGTACCGGCGTGGCCTTCACCCGTGACCCCGCCACCGGCGAGAAGAAGCTGATGGGCGAGTTCCTCACCAACGCCCAGGGCGAGGACGTGGTGGCCGGTGTCCGCACCCCCATGCCCATTGCCCAGATGGCCGAGAAGTTCCCCGAGGCGTATGCCGACTTTGTCCGCGTCTGCGATATTCTGGAGAACCACTACCGCGACATGCAGGACATGGAGTTCACCGTTGAGAACGGCAAGCTCTACATGCTCCAGTGCCGCAACGGCAAGCGCACCGCCCCCGCCGCCCTGAAGATCGCCTGCGACCTGGTGGACGAGGGCATGATCGACGAGAAGAAGGCCGTGTCCATGATCGACCCCCGCAACCTGGACACCCTGCTCCATCCCCAGTTTGACCCCGCCGCTCTGAAGAAGGCCCAGGCCATCGGCCGCGGTCTGGGCGCCAGCCCCGGCGCCGCCTGCGGCAAGGTGGTGTTCACCGCCGAGGACGCCAAGGAGTGGAAGGCCCGCGGCGAGAAGGTGGTCCTTGTCCGCCTGGAGACCAGCCCCGAGGACATCGAGGGCATGAAGGCCGCCCAGGGCATCCTCACCGTGCGCGGCGGCATGACCTCCCACGCGGCCGTCGTGGCCCGCGGCATGGGTAAGTGCTGCGTCTCCGGCTGCGGCGAGATCAACATGGACGAGGCCAATAAGAAGTTCACTCTGGCCGGCAAGACGTATCACGAGGGAGACACCATCTCCATCGACGGCTCCACCGGCAACATCTACGACGGACTGATCCCCACGGTGGACGCCACCATCTCCGGCTACTTCGGACGGATCATGGGCTGGGCCGACAAGTATCGCCGCCTGAAGGTCCGCACCAATGCCGACACCCCCACCGACGCCAGGAAGGCCCGTGAGCTGGGCGCCGAGGGCATCGGCCTGTGCCGCACCGAGCATATGTTCTTCGGCGAGGGCCGTATCGACGCTTTCCGTGAGATGATCTGCTCTGAGACGGTGGAGGAGCGGGAGGCCGCTCTTGCCAAGATCCTGCCCATGCAGCAGGCCGACTTCGAGGGCCTCTATGAGGCACTGGAGGGCACTCCCGTCTGCATCCGCTTCCTGGATCCCCCGCTTCACGAGTTCGTCCCCACCGAGGAGGCCGACATCGAGATCCTGGCGAAGGCCCAGGGCAAGAGCGTGGAGTCCATCAAGGCCCTGATCGCCTCCCTCCACGAGTTCAACCCCATGATGGGTCACCGTGGCTGCCGTCTGGCCGTCACCTATCCCGAGATCGCCGTCATGCAGACCCGTGCCGTTATCCGCGCCGCCATCAACGTCCAGGCCAAGCACCCCGACTGGAACGTGGAGCCGGAGATCATGATCCCCCTGGTGGGCGAGGTCAAGGAGCTGAAGTACGTCAAGGACTTCGTGGTCAAGACCGCCGACGAGGAGATCGCCAAGGCCGGCGCCCAGCTTAAGTATCAGGTGGGCACCATGATCGAGATCCCCCGCGCCGCCCTCACCGCAGACGACATCGCGAAAGAGGCCGACTTCTTCTGCTTCGGCACCAACGACCTCACCCAGATGACCTACGGCTTCAGCCGTGACGACGCCGGCAAGTTCCTGAACGCCTACTACGACGCCAAGATCTTTGAGAACGACCCGTTTGCCAAGCTGGATCAGGTGGGCGTGGGCAAGCTCATGAAGATGGCCATCGAGCTGGGCCGTCCCGTGAATCCCAAGCTCCATGTGGGCATCTGCGGCGAACACGGCGGCGATCCCACCTCCGTGGAGTTCTGCCACCAGATCGGCCTTGACTATGTCAGCTGCTCTCCCTTCCGTGTTCCCATCGCCCGTCTGGCCGCCGCTCAGGCCGCCATCAAGGGCTGAGACACACCCGGATAAATCTCACCTCCCCCCTGGCCCTGACGGCCAGGGGGGATTTCTCCCCGGTCTCAGGCTGCCGGAAAAGGGTCAAACCGATTTGACAGGCCGCCCGGCCTGAGCGGGGGGCAAAATAACATGTGGGGGTTTTATAATGTCCTGTATGCTGGATTACATCGCCTGGCGGGGGGACCTGCCGCTGGAGGCGGACGGGTTCAACCCGGTGGACGCGGCGATTTTGGCGCGGTTTTCCTACATGCCCTTTGAATATTTCGCCGCCGCGCCCCAGGGCTTCCTCCCCGTGGCGGAGCTGGCGGCCCGCGCCCTCTCCGACGGACGCCTGGATCTGGAGGGGCGCTGGAAGCTCCGGGACCGGGAGCTGATGGAGGCGATGGGGGCCAGCCGCCGCTTCGGCACGCTGGAGGCGGGCCTCTTCACGGAGCGGTTTGACGAGCAGGTGCAGACCCAGTTCTCCGCCATCACCGTGAAGCTCTCCCCGGAGATGAGCTACATCGCCTTTCGCGGCACGGACAACACCATCGTGGGGTGGAAGGAGGATCTGAATATGTCCTACCTGTGCCCCATACCTGGCCAGAGACTGGCGGCGGAGACCGTCAATTCCGTGGCCGGGCTGGTGAAGGGACGGCTCATCCTGGGCGGTCACTCCAAGGGCGGAAACCTGGCCTGCTACGCCGGGGCCTTCTGCGAGGAACCGGTTCAGGACCGGATCCAGGCCGTCTACAACTTTGACGGGCCGGGCTTCTTCGACAACATCCTGGAGACCCCCGCCTACAAGCGGATCTACCCCAGGATTCACACCTTTGTGCCCCAGTTTTCCGTGGTGGGGATGCTCCTGGGCCGGGACGAGGAATCCCTGGTGGTCCACAGCACCGAGAGCGGGCTTCACCAGCACGACATCTACTCCTGGGAGATGCTGGGGAACCGCTTCATCCAGATGGGTACCGTCACGGGGGGCAGCAAATTCGTGGATTCCGCTCTGAAGGGCTGGATCGCTCAGATGACGCCGGAGCAGTTTGAGCTGTTCGCGGACGCCATCTACAAGGTGATGGCCGACACCAACGCCCGCACCCTCCACCAGATGCGGGAGAACCTGCCCTCCACCGTGGTGAGCATCGCCCGCTCGGTGGGGGACATGGACGAGGATACCCGCAGGGCCGTGATGGAGTGCGTCAAGCTCCTGCTCATCAACGCCGGGCGCGGCGCCCGGGAAAACATGCCGGGGCACAGACAGACCGTGTGAGAGCCTGTCGGAAACCCCCAGGGCTTTTTCGACAGGCTACGCGCCGCAAAAAGCGCAAATTATCCTTGAAAACCCGGACATCCTGTGCTAAAATAGGCACGATACAGGCGTTGAAGAGGAAAATAGCGGCGCGTGATCCCTGACAGAGAGGGGGCCTTGGCTGAAAGCCCCCGGGTGTTGCCCGCTTGGTTCGCCTTGGAGTCCCGGCCAATCCCCGGCGTCGGCCCGCGTTAAGGGCGTCGAGTGCGCGCTTTGCGCGAATTTGGGTGGTACCGCGGAGAAGCTCCTTCCGTCCCATGCTGGGATGGGGGAGCTGTTTTTCTGACGTTTTCTTGTTGAGCGGGGAATAGGAATGGGAATGGGACTTATCGTATGCGGCCTGAACGGCGCTGGAAAAAGTACGCTGGGAAGGGCCTTGGCGGGGAGACTTCACTATCATTATGAGCGGGAGGAGCGCTTCTTTGCCCTCGTCCGCTCCAGGGAAGAGGATACAGTCAAAAAGTGGCTGCGCCATTTAAGCTGCCCCGTGAGGCGTGTGGACGGGACGCGGCCCGTTGAGGAAAACGTGAACCTTATTACATCCTTTTTATGATAGGCCGAATGCCTGAGGAGGAAAAAATGACCGGCGTTTACACATCCCAAAGCCTTGAGATCGCGGAATCCGCCAAGTGGGCCATCGCCCTTTACCGGGGCGAGGACGGCGCGAAGTGCGAGTGGTTCGCGCCGCCCCTCAAATAACAGGTTTGTCCAATCTTATACATTTATAATATAATATACGGAGTGATACCATGAGAGAACAGTTAGCAAAGATCCGCGAGGACGCCTTATCGAGGCTCGCCGCCGTCCGGGACAGCGGCGAGCTGGAGGAGCTGCGGGTGCGCTATCTGGGGAAGAAGGGCGAGATGACCGCCGTTCTGAAGCAGATGGGCCGCCTCCCCGCCGAGGAGCGGCCGGACATGGGCAAGCTGGCCAACGAGGTGCGCGCCGCCATCGAGGAGAAGCTGGCGGAGGCCAAAAAACGCGTGGACGCCCAGGCGCTGGAGCTGAAGCTCCGGGCCGAGACGGTGGATGTCACCATCCCCGGCAGGGTCCCGGACATTGGCCACCGCCACCCCATGTATATCGCCCTGGACGAGATGAAGGAGATCTTCATCGGCATGGGCTTCACCGTCGTGGACGGCCCGGAGATCGAGCTGGCCGAGCTGAACTTTGACCGCCTCAACGCGGAGGAGGGCCACCCCAGCCGGGACTGGTCGGACACCTTCTATTTTGACAGGGACAGCCGGGTGATGCTGCGCAGCCAGACCTCCCCCATGCAGGTTCGGGCTATGGACACCCTGCCCCTACCCATCCGCATGGTGGCCCCGGGGCGGGTCTACCGCAAGGACGAGGTGGACGCCACCCACTCCCCCATGTTCCACCAGGTGGAGGGCATGGTCATCGACCGGGGCGTCACGATGGCCGACCTGAAGGGCACCCTGAACACCGTGATCCGCAAGATGTACGGCGAGAACACCCAGACCCGCTTCCGCCCCCACCACTTCCCCTTCACCGAGCCGAGCTGCGAGGTGGACGTCCAGTGCCACAAGTGCGGCGGCGCCGGCTGCCCCACCTGCAAGGGCGAGGGCTGGATCGAGCTTTTGGGCGCGGGGATGATCCACCCCCACGTCCTGGAGATGGCCGGGATCGACCCGGACGTGTGGTCCGGCTGGGCCTTCGGCTTCGGTCTGGAGCGCACTGCCATGCGGAGATTTAAGATTGACGACCTGCGCCTCATCTTTGAAAATGACGTGCGGTTCCTGGAACAGTTTTAAGGAGGCGCTGAGATGAACTTATCAAGAAAATGGCTGAATGAATTTGTGAACGTGGACGCCTCCGACAGGGATTTTGCCGAGGCCATGACTCTCTCCGGCTCCAAGGTGGAGGGCACCCGTGACCTGGGGGCGGAGATCTCCGGCGTGGTGGCGGGCCGCATCGTGACGATGGAGCGCCACCCGGACTCCGACCACATGTGGGTGTGCCAGGTGGATGTGGGCCGGGAGGAGCCTGTCCAGATCGTCACCGGCGCCTGGAACATCCACGCGGGGGATATGGTGCCCGTGGCGCTCCACAAATCCACCCTCCCCGGCGGGAAGAAGATCGAGCGGGGCAAGCTCCGGGGCGTGCTGTCCGACGGGATGCTCTGCTCCCTGAAGGAATTGGGCCTGGACGAGCGGGACTTCCCTTACGCCGGCATCACCGCCGCCGCCCTTTTAAATGACTACCACCCCACGGACCCCGAGAAGCCCAGCATCCCCGCGGACATAAGGCCCGGGGACAAGATTTACGGCCCCGTTGTCGCGGCGAAAGTCGTTGGGATCGCCGGCAAGGCAGGCCCGTATGACCTGTATCCGTGTGAATTGGATACCGGCAGCGGAACGCGATCCACGCATACCCCGTGCCAGAACATCCACGAGGGGGACATGGTGGCCTACAACACCAAAACAGATACCGTCTGCACCCTTTCAGACCTCCACGCCCAGCAGCAGGAGTTCCCCCACTGCATCCCCGACGGCATCTTCGTCCTCTGGGAGGACTGCGCTCCCGGCGACGATATAAAACCCATCATCAACGCCGACGACAGCGTTGTGGAGTTTGAGATCACCCCCAACCGCCCGGACTGCCTGTCCGTCATCGGCCTTGCCCGGGAGGCGGCGGCCACATTTGACAGACCCTTGACGCTCCACACCCCCGTCGTAAAGGGCGGCGGCCCCGGCATCCTCACCGACCTTCTGACGGTGGAGACCCGCGACCCCGACCTGTGCCCGCGCTACACCGCCCGGATGGTGCGGAACGTGAAGATCGGCCCCTCCCCCAAGTGGATGCGGGAGCGCCTTCGCTCGATGGGCGTGCGCCCCATCAACAACATCGTGGACATCACAAACTATGTGATGCTGGAGTACGGCCAGCCCATGCACGCCTTTGACTACCGCTACGTCAAGGGCGGCAAGATCGTGGTTCGCCGGGCCGCGGAGGGGGAGGAGCTGACCACCCTGGACGGCCAGGTTCACCGCCTCAACGCCAACCACCTGGTGATCGCGGACGACACCCGCGCCGTGGGCCTTGCCGGCATCATGGGCGGCCTGAACTCCGAGATCGTCTCCGATACCGCCGACGTGGTCTTTGAATCCGCCAACTTTGACGGCACCTGCATCCGCAAGGGCGCCCTGGCCCTGGGGATGCGCACCGAGGCCAGCGCCAAGTTTGAAAAGGGCCTGGACATTATGAACACCCTCCCCGCCGTGAACCGTGCCTGCGAGCTGGTGGAGCTGCTGGGCGCCGGGGAGGTGCTGGACGGCGTCATCGACATCCGCAACCGGATGCCGGAGCCGTGGCACATGCGCCTGGAGCCGGATAAGATCAACGCCCTGCTGGGAACGGACATCCCGGAGGAGGACATGGTTCGCATCCTGCGCAAGCTCGACTTCACCGTGGAGGGCCGGGACGTCACCGTCCCCTCCTGGCGCGGCGACGTGCGGCGCATGGCCGACCTGGCGGAGGAGGTGGCCCGTTTCTTCGGGTACAACAACATCCCCGTGACGCTGATGTCCGGCCAGACCACCCAGGGCGGCTTCAGCCGGGAGCAGAAGCTGGAGAACCGCCTGGGCGAGATTGCCCGCAACTGCGGCTATGACGAGATCATCACCTACTCCTTTATCTCCCCCTCCGCCTATGACCGGATCGGCTGGGACGCCCAGGATCCCCGCCGCCAGTCCTTCAAGATCCTGAACCCCCTGGGGGAGGACACCTCCATCATGCGCACCACGGCCCTGCCGTCCATGCTGGAGATTCTGGCCCGCAACTTCAATTACCGGAACAAGAACGTAAAGCTCTACGAGCTTGGCCGCGTCTACCTCCCCGGCGGGGAGGACGGCCTGGCCGTGGAGAACCGGGTCCTGACCCTGGGCGCCTACGGGGAGAACATGGACTTCTTCGCCCTCAAGGGCGCCGTGGAGGCCGTCCTCCGGGGCATCCGGGCGGAGGGGGTGTCCTTTGAGCCGCCCTGCCAGGAAAATCCCTCCTACCACCCGGGCCGCTGCGCCCAGGTGTATGCCGGGGACCGCTGCGTCGGCGTCCTGGGCCAGATCCACCCCAGTGTGGCCAGGAACTACGGCGTGGATCAGGAGCTTTACTGCGCCGAGCTTGATTTTAACGGCCTTCTGGCCAGCGTAGGCCCCGACCCGGAGTACCGGCCCCTGCCCAAGTACCCCTCAGTCACCCGGGACCTGGCGCTGATCGCCGACCGCTCTGTCACCGTCGCCCGCATCGAGTCCTGCATCCGCCGGGCCGGCGGCAAGACCCTGGAGTCCGTGGCCCTGTTCGACGTGTACGAGGGGCCCGGCATCCCGGAGAACAAGCGCTCCACCGCCTATTCCCTGTCCCTGCGCTCCGACGGCGGAACGCTCACCGACGCCCACGCCGACGAGGCGCTGACCAGGATCCTGGCGGCCCTCTCGGAGGAGCTGGGAGCCGTCATCAGGTGACAAGATCCCCCCACGGGGCCGGTTCCGCGCAAGGAATCGGCCCCGTTTTTCGTTCTGTACAAAAAATCCAAAAAAATTGAAAAAAAGACTTGCAAAATTGCCCAATTCGAGTACAATAGTGATATGCCCCCATCCGCCAGGGGCGGTTTCCCGCGAATTTTCGGGAAAACCTGTGATTTTTTGTAACGAAAATCGAAAATTTTTCCACCGGATTTGGGCCGAAAATTTGAAAACCCTTGGGGCCGTAGGGATTTGCCCATCTTTTCGCCCTGTTACAAATTTGTTACTTTTTTTCGCATAAATGTTGACATTGACATAAGGTTGTGATAAAATGTCATCAAATCCGCGGAACAGCCGTGGATTTACCCCGACAGGGTCTGAAGATCCGCACCGTCAAGCACGCGGAGCGGCAACAGTCTTCATTTTGTAAGTGTACGGCGGGGGGTCAAGGAACCGCCCAACCGAGATCCTTCGCCGTACTCCTCCTTTCGGAAAAATTCCAAAATTTTTCGGGAAAAAAGGTGGAACAAAAGACCCCCGGGTTCAGTCAAAAGGGCGTGAATCGGGATCGGGCGCCGATCCCAGACCTTGGTGTTAATGCCGACCGGCACCGGTCCGGCGTTTACATAACAAATTGTCCGGTTCATGTAACGGGCGAAAACCAAATCAACAAATTTTATTAAGGAGGAAACACTACATGAAGACTCTCAAGAAGACCCTGTGCTTGGTCTTGGCGGTAGTCATGGCGGTTGGCGTTCTCGTCTTGCCCGCTGCTGCTGCGGATACTACTACTGCAGCTGCTGCGACGGTTGGCAAGGACGCTTACGACACGCTCCATGCCGTCGGGATTCTGAAGGGTACTAATGCCAGCGGCGACGCTGAGCTGGGAAGGAATCTCTCCCGCTCTGACGTTGTTGCCATTATGTACCGTCTGATGACCGCGGACGTCAAGGATGAGTACACCAGCGCCACCGTGGAGGACGCGAAGAACTTCGCCGACTCCGCCAGCTTTGCCAAATGGGAAAAGGGCTACATTGGCTACGGCTGGCATCACGAGATCGTCAAGGGTAAGGGCGACAGCACCTTCGCCCCCAAGGACAACGTCACCGGCACTGAGCTGCTGGCCATGTTGCTCCGCGCTCTGGGCTACGGCAAGCAGGGCGAGTTCGAGGGCACCGGTTGGTCTAAGGGCGTCAAGGAGGAGGCCAATCGTCTGGCTCTTCTCAAGGGCCTCACCAACTACGATCCCAGCAAAGCCGCTACCCGCGGCCAGGCCTTCATCATGGTTGTGAACGCCTGCGGCAACAACATCGTGACCTGGGACGGCCACAAGTATGTTGACACCGGCAAGAAGCTGGTTGACATCAAGAATGTCGAGACCGCTGCCGCCGTCAAGGCCAACTCCACGGTTGACGACTTCGGCGCTCCTGCCGCCGGCACCACCGCCAGCTACAAGGTTGTTGCCACCTGCAACTTCCCCGTTGTTCCCCGCGAGCTTACGTCCGCTGAGATCAAGGGTGGACCCGATGCGGCTGCCACGCCTGTTCTCACGTTCTACACCCCGATGACCATGTGCGACATCGTCACCGCTGTTTCCGCTGCGAAGGACAAGACCTTTATCACCTATACCAACGGTAAGGGCAATGTGGGCGCCATCAAGATCACTGATGACACCACCACTACCATCGGCGCCTATGGCCGTGAGACCAACATCTACGTCTACAAGAACGCCGCCGGCGCTGATGTCTACAGCATCGTCTTCAAGGATGTCGTTCTTGCCAAGACCGGTGCCACCATCGCTGCTGGCAGCTCAACCACCGATTTCGGCGGCCATGTCACCGCTGGTGCCAAGGAGACCAGGGAAGTCAGCTCTGTCTGGTACAACAACGCGATGCTCGGTCTGGCTGTCCCCAACGGCGCTGTGCGCCCGGCAACTGGACTGTCGGTTGCTAACGGCAATTGCGTCACTGACAACAAGACTGACGTCACCGGCCCCGCTGAGAAGTCCTTCTTCTCCAGCTATGTCCTCACCTCCGCCGGCAATGCGGCAGTGACGAGCGCGGAAAAGACCCTGGTTGTGAAGGATGCCGCCGTTAAGGCCGAGACCATCACCTTCACCGAGCCTATCTTCGTTTATGTCAACGGCGTTCCTGAGATCGTTGGTATCCGGGACGGCGGCAAGGACTACTACTACAGCATTTCCTACTCCTACAACAGCACTGTTGCTTCCCCCAACGGCTGCAACACTTATGTTCCTCAGGCTACCGACATCGGCAAGACCTATGTTGTCTACACCGACGGCCACAACAACATCATCGGTATTGACCGTGAGGTCGGCGCTTCCGACACCGGTTACGGCGTTGTCACCGGCGTTGGCACCTCTACAGCCATTACCGGCACCGGCAGCGTGATTCCCGGCGCGGGTACTACCGCTTCCCAGTACGCTATCCAGGTCACTGTTCTCACCGAGAAGGGCGAGACCAAGACCATGACGGTTGTCAAGGGCCTTGGTACTACGACCGGCACCGTTGAGGGCTTCACCGCTGCGGATGAGGATAATCATCTCATTCCCGCTTTCGGCACCCTGGTGAACTGGCGTCTCATCGATTCCAAGAATAACTACTATACGCTTACAAAGGGCACTTATCTGCCGACTACAGTGAGTTCCAAGTTTGATGCTGGCGTCGCTAATGCGTATGCCTCCGACAAGCTGGTCAACAACACCACCGTGTTCTTCGTTGCCAAGTACTCCATGAAGAACTCCCTGGGCGGCTACAGCTTCGACGGCTATCAGGTCTTCACCGGTTTCCAGGCTGACGGCCTCCGCGACTTGTCCTATCAGTCCGGCAAGGTTTTCGTCAATGGCAAGGAAGTTACCGGCGTCGCCGGAATGGATGTCTCTTATTTCAACAATGCTGACGTGGACGACGCTGACATGGATTATGTCCTTGTCAACTACGCCACTCAGTGGAGTACTTCCACGCAGACCGTTCCTGAGTACGCCCTGTTCAAGACTGGCGTCAATGTCTCCGGAACCATCGTTGATAACAACTACAACTTCAACATCTTCCAGAATGGCGTGGACACCGTTCTGCCCGTGAACAACGACTACGCTAAGGACGTTAAGATCCCCGGCCTGCGCATCCTGGAGAAGGACACCAACGGTACCAGCAAGGTTCCCACTGGCATTGTGAACCAGGTCACCGGCAACTGGACTTACAAGGATGGCGTTATCACTCTGGGCACCCCTGTTGCCCTGAACGGCACTACCGCGACGACTTCTTATTTGACCGTTGTTCCCAACGTCGCCATCTATCAGTTCAACACCGTGAACGGTAAGATTCAGGCCACTACCCAGACCATTGAGCAGCTCTACAAGCTCTACAAGGGCGCGTTTGAGTTCTTCTTTGAGCTGAATGTTGACGGCTACGTCAGCACCATCTACGCCGTTGAGCGTCAGGGCGCTGCTGGCGGCACGGGTGCTACCACCCCCAACGTCGTCTCCGCTCTTACCCTGAAGCAGACCAAGGCTGTTGCCGTGAACAAGTCCACCAAGGACGAGTACTTCACTGTTACGGTTGACACGGCTACCGCCGCCACTACCGGCACTGCCACGGTCACTTGGTACAAGGCCAACGAGACCACCGGCAAGTTCGAGGTCTATGAGGGCGACATCTTCGTGAAGGGCACCTATTATGCCTCCATCGCGATTGCTGTCAAGGATGCCTCCATCGCTGCCACCGCTACGCTGAACGTGGTTGACACCACCCTCGCTACCAAGGTTCTGCCCACTGTCACCACTGAGATCTTCACCATTGGCTGATTAAGGCGAGCAACTGATTTCCAAGCAACTGTCCCCCTGCCCGTATGGGCAGGGGGACACCTTTGTCTGTATGGAGATCGCATCCGTAACGCAGAAAATTATGTAAACCGCACGGTTGACCGTGCTTCCCGTGTGTCTTGTTTGTGTCTTGCGGGAGAAATGGGTGGATATTTCGCTGGCAAATTGGGGAGATTAACGGTTGTGGCGAAGGCCGGTTTTTAGAGCAGGCATCGGGCGGTTTGGGGATCGATTTTCGGAATTTATCCATAATTTTCGTCCCTCCGGCCTTGCCAAACCGGGCCGCAGACCTCATAATGGACAACATTACCATCACGACAGGAGGTTGATTGGATGAGGAATCCTAACGGGTACGGCGGCGTCAGCAGACTGCCGGGGAACAGGCGGCGGCCCTACCGGGTGCGGATCACCACCGGGTGGGACACGCGCTCCGACGGGACGGACCTGCAGCAGTTCACCACCCTGGGGTATTACGAGACCCGCAGCGAGGCCATGATCGCCCTGGCGGAATATAACCGGGGGCCGTATGATCTCGGGAACAGGAGCATGACCTTCGCCCAGGTGTACGAGCGCTGGCGACCGGAGTATTTTCAGAAATACCCCAGCACCCAGCGGGTCACGGAGAGCGCGATGGCCCTGTGCCGGCCGATTTGGAATGTCCCGCTTCGGGAGCTGCGCACCGGGGAGCTTCAGGAGGTGATCCGCCTCATGGGGGACAAGTCCCGGGGGTATCAGTCCAAGGTGCGGTCGCTGATGCACATGCTCTTTCGCTGGGGCATGAGCCGGGGGATCGTAGACCGGGACTGGTCGCAGTTTGTGGAGCTGACGGCGGAGGAGAGGGAGACGCGCCGCCGGGTGTTCACCCCGCAGGAGATCCGGATCCTCTGGGAGGTTTGGCGCGGGGAGAGGCCGCTGCCCACGGAGCCGGAGCGGTTCCGGGGCCTGGGACTCACGGGTTCGGTGCTGCTGCTCCTGTATACCGGCCTGCGGGTTGGGGAGCTATTGGAGCTGAGGCGACAGGACGTGAAGCTCCGGGAGCGATATATCGACCTGCGGGGGACGAAGACCCGGGCGGCCCGCCGGCAGGTGCCCCTGCACCGGCAGATCCTGCCCGTGATGGAGCGGATGATCTCCCGGGGCGGCGACAACCTCCTCCCCGCCCCGGACGGCGGAAAGCTCACCTACGCGCAATATAAATACGGCTGGTTCGACAAGACCCTACCCGGCCTTGGCATGGATCACACGCCCCACGACACCCGGCACACCTTTGTTTCCGCATTGGACAGTGCCGGCGTCCGCCGTGGGGCCGTGATGTTTATCGTGGGCCACAGCCAGCGTGACGTGACCGACCGCTACACCCACAAGGACATCCCGGAGCTGATTGGCGAGGTGGATAAGATCTCTTACGATTGTTAAGTTGATTTCCAGGGAATATCCCCCAGTTTTTTGCCGCAAGACACACACAAGACACAAAATTTTCAACGAACCCCGTGGGGGTCTAAGGATCCCCGGCGGGAAGAGATAAAAAGATCCCCCTCGGCTTTCGCCGAGGGGGATCCAGGTTATCACGTTGCGATGTGACGGTTCAGGGGAGAACCAATCACTTGCTCATGTCAACGTAGATGAGGCTGATGTTGCCCAGCTCGTCAAGCTGATACCAGATGTCGTGATCGGCATAAGCGTTCAGCTCAGCGACGCCATTGACAATCTCGCGGCCCTCGTTGGCGTTAGGAGCAACGGTGTAGACCTTGCAGTTGGAAGCCACGTTGTAGAACACGTTGTTGGCAGTGTCGGTCAGAACGCCCTTGCTGTAGTTGAAGCCGTTCTTCGCGATCTTGAAGCTGGCGCCGTAGGGAGAAGCGAAGCCGCTGTTGCCATCCATAAGGGTGACCTCAGTGTAGGCGATCTCGCCGTTGACGTTGACAGCAGTGCCGTAAGCGTACAGGCCGTTGGCAACCACACCGTTACCGGCATTCAGGCTGACCTTGATGGGAGTCTTGCCGCCGTTCACATACGCCTGGAAGGTGAAGTAGGAGTCGCCCACCTGCTTCATCTCGCTGTTGCCGAAGATGAAGGCATAGTTGATGGTGTCGATCTTCTCGGGCGTGGTGATCTGCTTGGTGGAGCCGTTGATCACAACGTACTTGGCATACTCGCCGGCAGCAGGAGCCTTGCCAGCAGCGGTGAGGGCCTGGAGGCTGACCTGGCTCACAGAGAAGCCGGGCATACCGGTAATAGCGGAGACGCCGTTCTCAACAGTGAGGATGGGCAGGTTCTTGAAGGAGTACAGAGCGTAGCCAACAAACTTGTAGTCGTTCTTGTCATCGATGGTGGTGTTGTCAATGACATTCTGCGCCACGAAGATGATGGTGTCGTCGTTGACCAGGAAGCCCTGGGCGCCGGCGGTGCCGCGGACGAAGTCAGCACCGTAAGTATCGGTGATGTCCACACGGCCGGGAACGACCTTGTTAACAGCGCTCTCAGTGGGAGTGGTCAGGCCATTGGTGTAACCCTTGGAGGTGTCGCAATAATAGCCGCCAGTGCCCAGAGTGTAGTGGATCAGGTAGCCAACGCCGAAGATGTTGTTCATCTCGGCAGTGGCGTCAGCCTTGTCAGCCCAAGGTTTGCCGGCAGTGTCGTAATCGCCCACGTTCACGGTGACGGTCTTGCCCTCGGGATCAAGCAGGGTCAGCTGGATGACATAGCCCTTGTCGTCCTCGAGAGTGACAACCTTGCTGCCGGTGACAACGCCGAAGTTGGAATCGGTGGTGGTGACCAGAGCGCAATCAAGGACATAGCCCTGACGGTCAAGAACCAGCGTGTAGGTGCCCTTGCCGATGGCGTTCTCCTGGAGCTTGTCGCCGCAGAAGGTGTTGCTGTAATAATACTGATGTCCGGTGGTGTCAACGAAGCCGATGATGTTCTCAACGCCGTTGTGGCCCTTGGTGATCTCCTTAACGGTGACGGTCGCGGTCTTGGGAGCGCAGACGGTCACGTCGGCAGCAGCGACAGTAGGATCGGACATGACAGCGGCAGCGGCCTTCTCGTTCACATTGACGAGAACCAGATCGCCAACCTTGGAGCCATCGGGAAGAGTGGCAGCCAGAGCCAGAGGAACGGTCTTCTGGTTGTTCACATAGACGGCAACACTACCGTTGGTCTTGCTCTCGACAATCACATGGCCGTTCTTGTCAACGACTTTGCTGCTGGTGGCAACAGAGGTGACGACAGCCAGATAGGTGTCGATCTGGACAAGGACATAAGGAGCAGCTTCCTTGGTGTTGGCATCGGTGTTAGCATAAAGCAGGGTGTGACGGCCATTGGTGCCGATGATGGTGTCCTCATCGCTCACGTCGATGGTCAGGTTCGCACCGGCCTTGCCGTTGAGGTAGGTCAGGGCAACAGCATCAGCCTTGATGCCGGCCTTGTCGGCCACGTCGCAGTGATCCTCATAAGTGAAGGAATCATAGAGGGGGGTATCAAGCTTGGAGCTGGCAGGAATCTTGGTGGAGCCGGAAACGGCAACAACAGGATTGGTGAAGGTCCAAGTCACAGTCTTCTCCGTGACAGCGGAGTAAGGAATGCCCCAGTCATTCACACCGGCCTCAGTAGCGCCGCCCACAGAAGTGACGTCGATCAGCGGGGTGTTGATATCGGCCTGCCCATTGTTGTTGAGGGAGGGACGAGCCATATCCTTGTGGTTGGAGTAAGCGCCGCTGTAGTAAGTAACGCGGGGGGTCTTGACAGCGTTGGAAACGAGCTTCATAACAACGCCGCGGGAGATGGCGTTCTTCATGTCGGTGCTGACGGTGTAGCGACCGGTGCCGCCGAACATGTTGATCGCCTGAGCCTGAGCAAGAGCGTTCTTGGACCAGTTCGCGCCCTCGAACTCATGGTTCTGGCCGTAGCCGATACAGCGGAGAAGAACGATAACCAGCTCACGGCCGGTCACGTCGTCCTTGGGCTTGAAATTGCCCTGGGCATCGCCGACGAAAATGTCATTAACGGCGGCGTAGCCGATGTAGCCCTTGGACCACTTGGAGAAGGTGGCGCTGTCGGCATAATCGTCAGCGTACTTCTCGTAGTTCTTCAGCTGGGTCTCCGTGGTGTCGCCGGTCATGATACGATAGACGATCGCGGCGACGTCCTCACGATGGACATTACGTCCGAGGTCGCCGTCACCAGCAGCATCAACGCCCCTGACGACGCCGTACATCTTCAGGGCTGCGAACGCCGCAGTGGCATCAGCGTCCGCAGCCGTGGTGACCGCAGCCGTGGTGTCCACAGCATACGCGGGCAAGACGAGAACGCCAACCGCCATGACTACCGCCAAGACCAAGCACAGGGTCTTCTTGAGAGTCTTCATGTAGTGTTTCCTCCTTAATAACAACTGGAAACACATGCCAGCCACTTTTCCGGAGAAAAAATACCGGAATTTCGACCAAAAGGGGCGTTTCAGGTACGAAACAGGACAACTGGAAAAAAGGCGTGTGTCTTGCGCGTGACATGTACATTTTATGGAAGTGGTTGAAAAGTCGCCTCCTTGGTGGTACAATAGGGCAAAACGGTGTTTCCCGGATAAAAATCCGGTTTTGGAGGAGGAAATTATGGACAGCAGGATCCAGGATTTTTTTGCCCGGCATGAGGAGGAGATCCTCGCCGACATCGCCCGCCTTGTTCAGGTGGACAGCGTCAGGGGAGAGCCGCGGGAGGGCGCGCCCTTCGGCCCCGGCCCCAGGAGGGCGTTGGACACGGCGCTTGAGATCGCCCGTTCCCACGGACTTCAGGGGGAGATCGCGGGTGACCGGATGCTGGTGATCCACGCCGGCCAGGGGCAGGAGGAGCTGGGCATCCTGGCCCACCTGGACGTGGTGCCCCCCGGAGGGGCGTGGAGCGTCACCGACCCCTACACCATGCGCGTTCTGGACGGAAAAATCTACGGCCGGGGCGTCATCGACGACAAAGGCCCCGCCGTGGCCGCCCTGTGGGCCATCCTCTGCGCCCGGGAGCTGGGGCTTTTGAAAAAGGGCGTCCGCCTGATGCTCGGCTCCGATGAGGAGTGCGGCTCCGGCGACCTGGCCTGGTACATGGAACACTACCCCATGCCGCCCCAGGTCTTCACCCCGGACGGGAATTTCCCCGTCGTGAACACGGAGAAGGGGCGGCTCCACTTTTGCGTCACCGCCCCGGCCTATGCGGGGGAGGGGAGACATGTGGCGTCCCTGCGGGGCGGCTCGGTGGTGAACGCCGTGCCCTCCGTCTGCGAGGCCGTCCTATCCGACGGCACGCGCCTGAGCATCCAGGGCCGCGCCGCCCACGCCAGCCTGCCCTGGGAGGGGGACAACGCGGTGACAGGGATGATCCAGCGGCTGTCCGCCCTTGACGGCCCCGGTTTCCACCTTTTCCGCAGACTGCGTGAGGCGTTCCCCCACGGCGACGTGTCGGGGGAGGCCGTGGGCGCGGCCTGCCGGGATGAGATCTCCGGCGCCCTCACCGTGAATCCCGGCGTGATGACTTATGATGAGGAAAACGGCCTGCGCATCGACGTGGACTGCCGTGTGCCCATCTGCGGCGACGGGGAGAAGATCGCCGCCGCCTTCGCCGCCAAACTGGACGGCGCGGCCAGGGTGGAGATCCTGGGCCTCTCCCAGCCCCACCACACCCCGGCGGACTCGCCCTTCGTCCAGGGACTTTTGGAGATCTATCAAGACGCCACCGGCAAGCCCGCGCAGGCCCTGGCGATGGGCGGCGGCACCTACGTCCACGACATCCGGGGCGGCGTGGCCTTCGGGGCGGAATTTCCCGGCTCCGACGTTCACATGCACGAGCCGGACGAGCGGGTGGAGATCCGGGAGCTGATGCTTGCCGGACAGATGTTCGCCCAGGCCGTGGCGCGCTTTTGCCAATAAGCTCCGGGGAAATCCCCGGTGAAACGGAGGAAATCTCACCCATGACAAAACTCAGGCGGGCTGTCACCGTGACAGTGGACTTTTTTAACGGCATCGGGGCCAGGAAGATCTGGACCTTCGCGGCCGCCGCGGCCTTTTATCTCTTCATGTCCCTTGCGCCGATCCTGGGCCTTGTCTGCTCGCTGATGCCCTACACCCCCCTTACGGAGGAGATTTTCCTCGGCTTTTTGCAGAGGCTGGCTCCGGAGGACGTGTACTCCGTCCTGTCGGGGATCGTCATCAGCATCTACGACACCTCCACCGCCACCCTGTCCATCACGGCCGTGGCCTCCGTCTGGACGGCGTCCCTGGCCATGCTCTCCCTGATGCGGGGCATGGACGCGGCCCACGATCTGGTGCGGCGGGAGAATTTCATCCTCTTTCGCCTCCGGGCCTGTTTCTTCATGGTCATCGCCCTGGCCGCCGTCCTGCTGACCCTGTGCGGGATCGTCTACGGCGGAAAGATCCTGGATCTCATCAGCGCCCATGTGGACGGCACCTGGGCCGAGCGGCTGATTCTGGGGACGGTGAAGGTGGCCCGGTATCCGGTGATGATGCTGTTCCTCTTCTTCGTGTTTTTGGTGTTTTATAAGTGGATGCCCGCGGGGAAGCGGAAGCTCCGGCAGCAGTGGCCCGGCGCGCTGTTCTCCACCGTGGCGTGGCTGATCTTCTCCTGGGTCTTCTCCCTGTATGTGGAGTATTCCGACCGCTACGGCGTCTACGGCATCCTGGGCACGGTGATCGTGGCCCTGCTGTGGATGTACTACTGCCTTTTCATCCTCCTTGTGGGGGCGTATATCAACCGGTTCGTCCGGGAGGAGCCGGAGAGGATCCGCACCGCCCTGAAGGAGCTTGAGCCGGCGGACGACCCCCAGCTCCCCGAGGCGAAGGATCTGGATGAAAAGGCCTAAAGGCCTTTTAGGCTGGCGAAAAAGGCATGAGGGGGTTCTCTGAAGAGAACCCCCTCAGCCTTTTTCTGCCAAGGAGGACGAAGGCTGGGTTGAAAGCCCTTTAGGCTTTCAATCCCAAGGGAGACGTGCGGAAACACCCCATCGAATTCTGCGGAATTCGATGGGGTGTTTTCTGCTGCCGCGCCGCAGCGCACGCCCAAGGGCGCACGTTTGCGCGGCGAGAGGGATTTTTTGCGAGGCAAAGCCCCGCAAAAAATATTTGAATTGGGGGAGTGGAGGACGGGGCAGCTTCCGTTGATTGGAGGTCTTGACCCGGCGTTACAGAGGGACGGTTCTTTTGTCACACCTCCGCTGACGCTGCGGTGGTACCAAGTCCCGCCTTTCACAGAGGAGCTTCCCGTCTTCTGAGGAGGTGGGACAAAGGGGACGGTTCTTTCGTCACATCGGAGCAAAGCGGAGATGGGACTAAAGAACCGTCCCCGTGTCACACCGGCTTCCCGGTGATGCTTGACGCTGCCCTTTCCCCGTTTATTATACCGCCCTCAATCAACGACACGGGCCGCCGTGGGCGGCGGCCCCTACGGCAAATTTTAAAGGTTTCTATCTTAACGCAACCGCTCTGTCACCCAACCCGCCCGGGCCGATGAGGTCATCGGCCCCTACAGGCTTCCCGGCGATGCTCCCCCCCAATTCCAATATTTTTTCCGGCGGCATGTACGTCGGAAAAAATCCCGCACGCATCTCCTTGGCAGGAAAAGGGTTTCAGGTTCTCGTCAGAGAACCTGAAACCCTTTTTCGCCAGCCAGTTTTATCTTGTTGTTGACGCCCGTAAAATGGGGGTGGAATTGACATAGGTGGTGCGGTAGGGCCGGTCCGGGTTCTCCAGCCGGTCAAGGAGGATCTCCGCCGCCAGTCTGCCGATATCCGCGCCGGGGATCTGCGCCGTGGTCAGCGCCGGCTCCACCACCGCCGACTGGGGCGTACCGTCAAAGCCCGCCACCATCACCCGCCCGGGGATCGCCACGCCCAGCTGCTTTAAGGCCGTCATCACATGCAGGGCAATGTGATCGTTGGCGCACATCAGCCCGTCCGGCAGCACCGGCATCCGCCGGAGCTTCTCCAACAGCCACGCCGGGTCTGCGTACTCCGGCCCGTCCCGATCCAGGATGCTCAGATCCCGATCCAGGGTGAGGCCCGCCTTCTCGATGGCCAGATTAAAGCCGATCCACCGCTCATGGAAGCTGTTGCAGTGGTTCATATCCCCCACAAACCCCAGCCGCCAGGCGCCGGACTCGATGATCCGGTTGACCATCGCCACGGTGCTTGCCACGTTCTCCATAGAGATCAGGTCATATTTCAACAGGGAGGTGTTGGCCCCGGCGTAGGCGTCCACGAAGATAGCCGGGATGCCCAGGCCGCAGATCATCTCCAGATACGACTTGCTGAAAAGCTCGATGCCCAGGATCCCCGCCGTCTGCTCCAGGGAGATGTGGGCGGGCAGGCGGTTCTGGGAGAACTCCTCCTCCGTCAGCTCGTACATCATCAGGGTGTAGCCGGCCCTGCTGAGCTGCGCGGCGAAGGCGGGCACAAAGAACGTGCCGAAATGGTAATCCGAGGGCATGTGGCGGGTGAACAGCGCCACATTCTGCGCCCGAGGCTCCGGCCGCCCCGCCTCGTCGTCAGGTATCTGCCGGTAGCCCAGCTCCTGGGCCTTGTCCAGCACCATCCTGCGCGTGGCTTCGGGGACAGCGCCCCTGCCGTTGAAGATCTTGGACACCGTGTTCCGGGAAAGTCCGCAGGCATCGGCAATGTCCTGCATGGTTACGCGCCTGAGTGCCATGCTACCAGCCCCCTTAAATCTAAAATACTTTTTATATATGTACTATAACATAGCGGAGTGGAAAAATCAAGATGTGCATTTTGTAAACTTATAAAATTCTTGTTGTTACATTTGCACAAATTTTAAAATGAATTTTTGGCTAAGTTTACATTTTTGATATTTCCGTAAAACTTCTGTTGACATTTAGTAAATTTGAGATTACAATAAGGGCAGAAAATGTAACATTGATGTAAAAATCGATGTTTACAATCAGGAAATAAATTTTTCTGAAAAACCGGCAAAATCATCCAACAGGAGGTAAGAGTTCATGGCAAGCTTGACCCTGAAAGACATCAAAAAGGTATACCCCAATACCGAAAGCAGTCCCAAGAAGAAAAAGAAGAAGCAGCAGGCCGAGGAGCCTGGCAAGGAGAAAGCCAATCTCCAGATCACCGATGAGGGCGTCGTCGCCGTCCAGCAGTTCTCTCTGGACATCGCCGACCGGGAGTTCATCGTTCTGGTTGGCCCCTCCGGCTGCGGAAAGTCCACCACGCTTCGCATGATCGCAGGGCTTGAGGAGATCAGCTCCGGGCAGCTGTACATCGGCGACAGGCTTGTCAACGACGTGGCCCCCAAGGACAGAGACATCGCTATGGTCTTCCAGTCCTACGCCCTCTATCCCCACATGACCGTCTACGACAACATGGCCTTCTCCCTGAAGCTGAAGAAGATGAAGAAGGACGAGATCGACAAGAAGGTTCGGGAGGCCGCGGAGATCCTGGACATCACCCAGTACTTAGACCGCAAGCCCAAGGCCCTCTCCGGCGGCCAGCGGCAGCGCGTGGCCATCGGCCGCGCCATCGTCAGGAGCCCCCAGGTGCTTCTGATGGATGAGCCCCTGTCCAACCTGGACGCCAAGCTCAGAAACCAGATGCGCGCCGAGATCATCAAGCTCCGCCAGAAGATCAACACCACCTTCATCTACGTCACCCACGACCAGACGGAGGCCATGACCCTGGGCGACCGGATCGTCATCATGAAGGACGGCTTCATCCAGCAGATCGGCACGCCCCAGGAGGTCTTCAATCACCCCATCAACCTGTTTGTGGCCGGCTTCATCGGCACGCCCCAGATGAACTTCTTCAACGACTGCAAGCTGGTGGAGAAGGACGGCAAATACACCGTAGAGGTTCTCGGCTCCAGCGTGGAGCTTTCCCCCGCCCAGCAGAAGGCGCTGAAGGCCAAGGGCCAGCGCTCCTGCTCCATCGTCCTGGGTGTCCGCCCCGTACATATGACGCTGGATGACGGCGGCTTCACCGGAAAGATCGAGGTCTCCGAGATGATGGGCTCCGAGCTGCACCTGCACATGACCGTGAACGGCAGCGACGTTGTGGCCATCATCCCCACCGTGGGCATCGACCTGGAGGCCCACTCCATCGGCAAGACCGTCAGGTTCTCCTTCAAGCCGGAGCTGATGCACATCTTTGACACGGCCACCGGTATGAATCTGCTTTGATCAGACGCAGTACAATAATCATTGAAAGGAGAACGTGACATGCAAAAAGTAAAGAACGGACCTGACTCCGCGGCGCTGGCGGTCCAGCCCGAACCGTCCAAGGCCCGCAAGACTTGGAGGAGGCTCCGGGAGAACCACCCGTTCCTTGTGATGGTCTTCCCCGCGGTGCTTGCGGTTTTCCTCTTTAACTACCTGCCCATCTACGGTGTCCTCATCGCCTTCCAGGACTTCATGCCCGGCGACCCCATCCTGGGCAAGTACACCAACTGGATCGGCTTTAATAACTTCACCAGGTTCTTCACCGATGTGCAGTTCTGGCCCCTGATGAAAAACACCTTCCTTCTGTGCATCATCGGCTTCGTCATCGGCTTCCCGCTGCCCATCATCATCTCCCTGATGCTCAACGCCATGAAGGGCAAGAGAATGAGCAAGACCCTCCAGACCATCTTCAACGGGCCGCACTTCATCTCCCTGGTGGTTCTGGTCGGTATGTTGAACCTCTTCTTCGGGCGTTACGGCCTTGTGAACAACATCGCCGCCAGCCTTGGCGCGGAGCGTGTCTCCTACTCTCTGGAGGCGTCGGCCTTCCGGCCCATGTACATCCTCTCCTCCAACTGGCAGGACTTCGGCTGGAGCGCCATCATCTACATAGCGGCCCTCTCCAATGTTGACCCCGGCCAGCACGAGGCGGCCATTCTGGACGGCGCGTCCCGGTTCCAGCGTGTGATCCATGTGGATCTCCCGGCCATCATGCCGATGATCTCCGTCATGCTCATCATGTCCATCGGCGGCCTCATGGGCGTGGGCTACGAGAAGGCCCTGCTGATGCAGACCGACGGCAACCTGGAGGTCAGCGAGCTGATCGCCACCTACGTTTACAAACAGGGTCTTACCGGCGTGCCGGATCAAGGCTACGCCACGGCCATCGGCCTGTTCAACTCCGTGATCAACGTGGTCCTGCTCATCATCGCCAACACCACCTCCAAGAAGTTCTCTGAGAATTCCCTGTGGTAAAGGAGGAGAAAACGATGTCAGTCAAACAAGAAACGAAAAAACGCGGCCCCATTAAGCTGGGCACAGGCGACAAGGTCTTCTACGCCATCAACGGCCTCTTCCTTGGCCTTATGGCTCTGATTGTCCTCTATCCCCTCTATTTCATCATCATCGCCGCTATCTCCGACCCGGACGCGGTTCTGGCCGGAAAGGTGGTACTCTACCCCGTGCAGATCACGATGGACGGCTTCAAGCGCATCCTTCAGGAGAAGAGCATCTGGACTGGGTATCTGAACACCATCATCTACACCGTCCTCACGGTGATCCTGTCCCTGGTGGTCACCATCCCCGCCGGCTGGGCCTTGAGCCGCAAGACTCTCCCCGGCAAGAAGTTCCTGATGATCTACTTCATCATCCCCATGTTCTTCGGCGGCGGCCTCATCCCGTTCTACAATGTCATGAGTTCCTTGGGGCTGGTCGGCTCCATGTGGGCTATCATTCTCCCCTCGGTCCTCTCCGTGTGGAACCTCTTTATGACCAAGACCTTCTTTGAGTCCAGCATCCCCGACGGACTCATCGAGGCGGCCAAGATCGACGGTGCCGGCGAATACAGGGTGTTCACCTCCCTGGTGCTGCCCCTCTCCAAGGCGATCCTGGCGGTCATGGCCCTCTACTACGCCATCGGCCAGTGGAACAGCTACTTCAACGCCATGATCTTCCTCCAGGAGGAGACGAAATACCCCCTGCAGCTGGTGCTGAAGGAGATCCTCATCGCCTCCGAGAACACCACCGGCGGCTCCGGCGAGACCATCCTGGAGCAGTACCGCATGGCCAACCAGATCAAGTATGTATCCGTTATCGTATCCAGCGCCCCCGTGCTGTGCCTCTACCCCTTCGTGCAGAAGTACTTCAGCCAGGGCGTTATGATAGGCTCCCTGAAGGGTTAAACAATTCGATTTGGAGGTAAATTATGAAAAAGTTTGTGACTATAACGCTGCTTCTGGCGCTGACCCTCACGCTGGCGTCCTGCGGCGGCGGCGGAAAGAATGACGACCGGGAGAACGCCGGCGTCGATAAACTGGTTTCCGATTACGGCTACCAGTGGGAAGACCCCACCAAGCCCATCCTCAACGAGGAGGGGTCCAAGGCCATCAGTTTCAACATCTACTCCTCTAAGAACGCTTCCGCTCTCGACTACAACGACATGAAGATCATGCAGGACCTCTACGAGAGTACCGGCGTGTATGTGACCTGGGAGAACGTCTCCGAGTCCGTGTACGGCCAGCAGAAGAACCTCATTTTCAGCAACGCTGAGTCCCAGCCCGACGCCATCTATCACGCGGGCATGACCACCGGAGAGATCAACAAGTACGCCCAGCGCCATAAGCTCCTCCCCATCAGCGATTATCTGGAGTACATGCCCAACTTCAAGAAGATCCTGGACGAGCGCCCCGACATCAAGGCGCAGCTCACTTCCGAGGACGGCAAGATCTACTCCCTGCCCCGCGTAGAGGAGATGGGCCTGCTCCAGAGCCCCAACATCCTGTTCCTCAACAAGGACTGGGCTGCCGCCGCCATCAAGGCCGGCAAGGTTGACGGCATCACCGAGGCCGACCTGAAGGACGGCCTGACCCTCACCGCCGCCCAGGCCGAGCAGCTCATGACCTACTTCCGCGACAACGACATGAACGGCAACGGCAAAACGGACGACGAGCGCCCCATGAGCTTCGTCTACAACAACTGGCAGGGCAACCAGTGCGACCTCTACGGCATGTTCGGCCTTAACGACAACCTGGAGCATCGCGTTGTGGTGGACGGCAAGATCACCTACACCGTCCAGGACGACCGCTTCAAGGAGGCCACCAACTTCATCGCCGACTGGGTGAGCAAGAACCTGATCGACAAGGTCTCCTTCGAGATCAGCCAGGACAACTTCCTGGCCAACGGCAAGGGCGCCGAGACTTACGGCTTCTTCTATTGGTGGGAGAGCGAGACTGTCGTCTCCAACCCCGAGAACTACATCGTCTGCACGCCTCTGGTCGGCCCCGACGGCAAGTCCCAGACCTCCTGCGTCTCCAACAACCCGGAGATCAGCACCGGCGAGGTCATCATCTTCGCTGACGTCCCCAACGTGGAAGTCCTTTGTACCTACTTTGACCGCTACTATGATCCCATGATCTCCGCGCAGATCAACTACGGCCCCATCGGCATCGTCTATGAGGAGGAGCTGGACGCCAACGGCATGCTGGTGCAGAAGCCCATCCCCGATGGCATGACCTCTGATGAGCTTCGTCTCCAGAACGCGCCCCTTGGCATCATCTACCTCAGCGACTACGCCTGGAACAATGTTGTCAACATGGAGCCCCGCGCCAAGCTGCGTCTTGAGCGTCTGGAGGCCTATGTGACCCCCTACATCCCCGAGAACGTCACCCCCACCCCCAACCTCCAGTTCACCGCCAAGGAGCTGAACACCATCTCCCAGTATGAATCCGCGCTGAACGACTACATCCGTACCAACCTCATCAAATGGCTCATGAACGGCGGCGTCTCCGACGGCGACTGGACCACCTTCCAGAACGACCTCAACGGCAGGACCCACCTCGAAGAGCTGAAGGCCGCCGACTACAGGATCAAGATCTGGGCCAAGTCCACCAAGGAGACCTACGCCCACATCCTGGCCCGCAACGAGAACGCCGAGGGTTGGGAGACCTTTGGCGGCGCCTACAACGTGAAGATCGGCACCGAGATCGCCCCCTTCGAGCTTACCTTCACCTCCGAGGGCGAGGGCAGCGCGGAACTCCTGCTGCATCTGGGCAAGATCACCCCCAACCCCGATAACCCCGACGACACCACCCCCACCAACTTCACCGTGACCATCGACAAGATCGAGATCTACGAGATCACCGGCACCCAGACCGAGACCCCCGTCTACACCGGCGACTTCTCCAAGCCCAGCATTGACGGCGTGGTTCTGGGCACCGGCGACGGCGCCACCGGCTCCGCCAGCTGCGGCGACGGCAAGGCCGTGTACCAGATCGACACCTTCAACGTGGACGGCGGCGGCGTCTGGTCCGTTAAGGCCGATCTGGGCCTGGGCGGCAACGCCATCGAGCAGGGCGCCAAGTACTACTACAAGTTCACCGTGGTGGCCGCCAATGACCAGACCGGCGAACTCCTCATCGAGAACGCCGACGCCTCCATCCGCGCCAACTTCAACGCCCTGAGCCTCAAGGCCGGGGAGGAGGTCACCATCTACAACACCTTCACCGCCGAGAACTCCATCGACGCCCCCTTCATCCGTATGCAGATCGGCTGCCCGGATCCCGCCGCCGCTGCCGGCAAGAGCAACACCATCACCGTCACGAGCCTGGAGTTCGGCAAGTTAGAGGGCGACCTGGAGACCCACAAGACCGTTGACAAGTTCTCCGCTCCCCGCGCCGGCGAGCAGTACACCGACTACACCTGGGGCAACTACGACGGCACCGACGAGGACAACGAGCGCGGCGTCGGCACCATCTGGACCCAGGACGGCAAGCTCTACTACCGCATCGACCAGGGCGGCACAGTTGACTGGCACGACAAGCTCTACATGAACTTCAATCTGCCCGCCGACAGCTACTTCACCGTGGAGATCACCGGCAAGGCCACCCAGAACGTCTCCTGCGGCTTCTTCCTGAACCCCGCCGGAAGCTGGGATCCCAGAGTTTCCGAGAGCATCGACTTCACCACCGAGGAGCAGACCTTCACCTTTGACACCACCGACACCCTCGTCGTGGAGATGCCCTTCGAGATGCTGTTCCAGTTCGGCTCCGGCGACCTTGCGGCTATGGGAGAGGTCACCATCGAGATCAGCAGCATCACCATTTACCAGAGAAGCGTGATGTAAGCCAAACCTCAAAAAGGGGATGAGACTACTCCCATCCCCTTTTTTGGCGTTATTCAAGACGGAGGAAACAATGAAAAGATTTCTTTACGCGGCGCTATGCGTGATCCTGGCATTGTCCCTGGCCGCCTGCTCCAGCGCCGAATACACCGTGAGCTTTGACGCCGCGTCCGCCGGGACCGGCATCGAGTCCCAGACCGTCAAGTCCGGGAAGAAGCTGTCGGCCCCTGCGGAGCCTGCCAAAGAGGGCTACAATTTCATCGGCTGGTTTCAGGACGCCGGGCTGACAAAGGGCTTTGACGTCGCCTCCGACAAGGTGCAGGGCGACATGACCCTCTACGCCGGCTGGGATAAGGACACCGGCGACACCCCCACCGATCCCGGCAACGACAAGGACTTCTCCTCCCTGCGCACCCCCGGCAGCCAGGAGGACGCCTACGAGTACGGCGCCTTCTTCAAGCCCGAAAAGGACGGCACCAGTCAGCCCTTCGTGGGGGACACCATGCCCTACTATGAGGACGGCACCTACTACATCTACTACCTGAAGGAGGCCGGGGACTCCTACAACCACTCCGCGTACCTGGCCACCACCACGGACTTCGTGAGCTACACCGAGTACGACGACTCCGTGCTGGAGGCCAACCACGACGGCGGTCAGGACAGCTGGATCGGCACCGGATCCGTGGTAAAGGTTGACGGGAAGTATTATTTCTTCTATACTGGACACGGCAACGGCGCCGTTTTGGAGTACGCCGAGAAGATCATGGTAGCCGTTGGGACCACCCCCACCGCCTTTGAAAAGTTAGAGGGCTGGGAGATCACGCCCCCCGCGGAGCTTGGGCAGAAGAACGACTTCCGCGACCCGCAGGGCTATGTGGATCCGGATACCGGCAACATCATCCTCACCGTCACCGCCGCTCAGGATGGCGTGGCCCGGATCCTGAAGTACACGGTCAGCGCGGATCTTCAGAACGTCCACTATGACGGCGTCATCTTCACCAACGACGAGCAGAAAAACGGCGACTTCTGGAACCTGGAGTGTTCCGACACCTTTGAGCTGGGCGGTAAATATTACATCACCTACTCCGCCCAGGACGACACCCTCTGGTATGCCGTCTCCGACACCCCCTACGGCCCCTACGGCGACCCCGTGCGCCTGGACGGCAAGCTCTTCTACGCCGCCAAGCATGTGGAGGACGGCGAGAAGTGCTACATGGTGGGCTGGGCGCGCAGATCGGAATCCCCCTCCTCCACCACGGACGTGGCGGCCTGGGCCGGCAATATAGCGGTGCAGGAGGTTCTGCAAAACCCCGACGGGACTCTCTATTTAGACCCCGTGGACAACGTGGAGGAGAGCTTTTCCGTCCGCCGGGAGCTGCCCTGCGAGGGCGGCACCCACGCCTTTGTGGAGGCGGGATCGGCCTACAACTACACCGACGCCTTCACCTGTTATGAGAGCTTCATGCTGACGGGCGAATTCACCTTCACCGGCACCGGCTCCTTCGGCCTGAGCTTCGACTACAACGGCCGGGCCGACAAGAACAAGTTCATCACCATCTCCCCCTCCGACGGGCTTTTGAAGCTCCAGTTCAACCAGGGCGGCACGACCATCACCGAGACGGCCGCCCCCCTCCAGGCGGGAGAGACCTACACCTTCACCTACATCCAGGAAGGCTCCGTGGGGATCTTCTACATTGACGGCGTGGCCGCCTTGACCGTCCGCCTTTACGGCGTCAGCGGCAAGACCATCAGCCTCTTTGCGGAGAACAACGCGGTTCTCTTCACCTCCCTCAGGGAGTACACCAGGCCGTAAGGCCATCAAAAAGCTTTCCTCACCCCTCCAATATTTGACGAAAGGCCGGGAGAAGACATGAAAGGGATCTTTGAATATGACAGTCCCCTGATGGGGGCCATGACCACCATAGGCGACTGCATCTGCCTCAGTTTCCTCTGGATCGTCTTCTCCCTGCCTGTCGTCACCATAGGCGCCTCCACCACCGCCCTGTACGCCGCGGCGTACCATGTGGTGCGCAGGAAGGACTCGGGCCTGTGGAGCTGCTTTTGGGGGGCCTTCAAAGAAAATTTCAGACGTTCCACGTTTTTGTGGCTTGTGGTCTTCCTGGTGATGGCCCTGCTCACCGTGGATGTCTTTGTCCTGCGGGGCATCCGCGCCAGCGGAGGCGCCCTGGGCGGATTTTACACCGTCATCCTGGTTTTCTGGTGCGTGGCGCTGACCTGGGCGGTCTATGTGGCGGCCTACGCGGCCAGGTTCAACGGCTCCGTGAAGGATGTGCTGAAATTTGCCCTGATGCTCATGGGCCTGCACCCCATCAAGGCGCTGGGCGTGCTGATCCCCGTTGTGGGAGGTCTGGCCCTGACCATGCTGGTGCCCTTTATGGCCCTGATCGTGCCGGGGGCGGCCTTCGCCGTGGCCAGCTTCTCCACGGAGAGTGTGTTCAGGCTCCATATGCGCCCGGAGGATCTGGAGCGGGTCCAGGGCGGCGGGAGCCGGGAGGAGAATGATACTGATGATCAGTGACAAGCTGAAAAAAGCCAGAGATTTTGAGGCCCACTACGGGCCGTTTATCCAGGAGTCAAGCCGTCCTGCCTTTCATCTCACGCCCACCATCGGCTGGATGAACGATCCCAACGGCTTCTCCGTCTACAAGGGAGAGATCCATCTCTTCTACCAGTACAACCCTTACGAGACAAAGTGGGGGCCGATGCACTGGGGCCATGTAAAGACCCGCGACTTCCTCCACTGGGAGCGTCTCCCCGTGGCCCTGGCGCCGGATATGGACTACGACCGGAACGGCTGCTTCTCCGGCAGCGCCGTGGAGCTTCCCGACGGGCGTCAGCTGCTGCTGTACACCGGCGTCAAACAGGTGCGGGAGGAGAACGGCGAGCTTCGGGACCGCCAGACCCAGTGCGTGGCCGTGGGCGACGGCCTGAACTATGAAAAATGCCCGGATAACCCGGTGATAACGGCCAAAGACCTGCCGGAGGGGGGGAGCCCCTTTGACTTCCGGGACCCCAAGATCTGGCGGGAGGGGGACAGCTACTTCGCCGTGGTGGGCAACCGCCCTGCCGACAGGAGCGGCTCCGTCCTCCTGTATGAGAGCGCCGACTGCCGGAAGTGGACGTACAAGGGCGTCCTGGCGGCCTGCCACAACCAGTTTGGCCGGATGTGGGAGTGCCCGGATTTCTTTGAGCTTGACGGCCGCCATGTGCTGCTCACAAGCCCGGAGGAGATGACAGCCATCGGCCTTGAGTTCCACGCCGGCCACGGCTCTGTGTGCCTCGTGGGCACCTATGACCGGGAGCGCTGTCACCTGGTGCGGGAGAACGTGCAGGCCATCGACTACGGCCTGGACTTCTACGCCCCTCAGACCCTCCTCACCCCCGATGGGCGGCGGGTGATGATCGGCTGGATGCAAAACTGGGAGACCGTGGGCTGTCAGCCCGGGAACGTCCGGTGCTTCGGGCAGATGACCCTGCCCCGGGAGCTGTCCCTGCGGGACGGCCGCTTGATCCAGGCCCCGGTGCGGGAGCTGGAGTCGGCCAGGAGCTATCAGATCCTGTACCGGAACGTGCTTTTAAACGGCATGACCACTCTGCAAAATGTCCGCGGCCGGATCGTGGATATGACCGTCAACGTCCGCCCCGCCTCCCAGAACGGCTACAGCTGGTTCAAGATCAACGTGGCCGGGGACGGGGAGCATATGACCACGGTGCGCTTCAAGCCGGAGTGCAGCACCGTCCGGGTGGACCGGACGCGGTGCGGCTTCCCCCACGACATTGTGAACGTCCGGGACTTCCTGGTTCGTCCCCGGGGCGGCGAGATCAAGCTCCGCCTGGTGCTGGACAAATACAGCCTGGAGCTTTTCGTCAACGATGGGGAGCAGGCCGCCACAACGGTGATCTATACCGACGTGAGCGCCGACGCCATCAGCTTCGAGTCGATGGGCAGCGTCATCATGGACGTGGAAAAATACGACCTTCTGTTTGATTGAGGTGTGGATATGAGCAAGAAATTTGACGTGGTGGCCCTGGGCGAGCTGCTGATGGACTTCACCGAGAACGGCCGCAGTCCCCAGGGGAACATCCTCTTTGAGGCCAACCCCGGCGGCGCGCCCTGCAACGTGCTGGCCATGCTCCAAAAGCTGGGCCGCAGTACCGCCTTCATCGGCAAGGTGGGGGACGACATGTTCGGCCAGACCCTGCGCTCCGTGGCGGAGGAGGTGGGCATCAACACCTCCGGCCTCCTCACGGATCGGGAGACCCGCACCACACTGGCCTTTGTCCGGACTCTCCCCGGCGGGGACAGGGATTTCTCCTTCTACCGCAACCCCGGGGCGGATATGACCCTGACGGCGGAGGAGCTGCCCCTGGAGCTGATCGGCAGCGCCCGGATCTTCCACTTCGGCACCCTCTCCATGACCCACCCCGGCGTCCGGGAGGCCACAAAGAGAGCGGTGGAGACGGCCAAGGCCGCCGGCGCCCTGATCTCCTTTGACCCCAACCTGCGCCCGCCCCTGTGGGGGAGCCTTGACGAGGCCAGGGAGCAGATCAACTGGGGCCTTGACCAGGCGGACGTGGTGAAGATCGCCGACAACGAGCTGGAGTTCGTCACCGGCGTCCAGGATTTTGACACCGGCGCCGCGAAAATTTTGAGAGACCACCCGGGTATCCGGATCCTGAACGTCACCGCCGGCCCTGACGGCAGTATCGCCTACTCCGGGGGCAAGCGGGTGTATGTCCCCGGCGTGAAGCTGGGCGGCACCATCGAGACCACCGGCGCGGGGGACACCTTCTGCGCCTGCGTGCTGAATTTCGTCCTGGATCACGGCACGGCGGCCCTGACGGAGCAGGATCTCACCGGTATGCTCCGCTTCGCCAACGCCGCGGCGTACCTGGTGACAACAAAAAAAGGCGCCATCCGCTCCATGCCGGAGAGGGAAGAGGTGGAGGCACTGGCGGGAAAGGCCTAAAGGCCTTTCCCTGCCAAGAAGATGCGTGCGGAAAACGGCTCCTGAATTCTGCGGAATTCAGGAGCCGTTTTCCTGCTGCCGCGCTGCGCGACCAGTCTGCGGACTGGACACTTGCGCGGCAAGAGGGATTTTTTCCAAGGCACATGTCCTTGGAAAAAATATTTGGATTGGGGGGCGCGTCGCCGGGAAGCCTGTAGGGGCCGATGACCTCATCGGCCCGGGCGGGTTGGGTGACAGAGTGGTTGCGTTAAGATAGAAAACTTTAAAATTTGCCGTAGGGGCCGCCGCCCACGGCGGCCCGTGTCGCGATGATTGAGGGCGGTATAATAAACGGGGAAAGGGCAGCGTTGTGCGTCACCGGGAAGCCGGTGTTACACGGGGACGGTTCCTTAGTCACACCAGTGTGCGCACTGGTGGTACAAAGAAACCGTCCCCG
>CANQFV010000022.1 GCA_947599875.1 uncultured Oscillospiraceae bacterium | reverse complement strand
TTTTGTCACAGGGGCCCCACGCAATCGTGATTGCGTGGGGAGAGGAGGAGCAAAGCCCGCGCCTGAGCCGTCACGCTGGCGTGGCGGCGAGGTTAAGCGGCTTTCGCGACGACGAAAAGAACCGTCCCTCTGTAACGCCGGGGTAAAGCCACCGAACAACGAAACAATCTCCCGTCCCGCTCTCCCCCAATCCAAATATTTTTTGCGGGGCTTTGCCTCGCAAAAAATCCCTCTCGCCGCGCAAACGTGCGCCCTTGGGCGTGCGCTGCAGCGCGGCAGCAGGAAAGGGCCGCTCGAATTGCGCACAATTCGAGCGGCCCTTTCCGCACGTTCCCCTTGGCAGGGGAAGATGTTCGGTTTCTCGTCAGAGAAACCGAACATCTTTCCCGCCAGCCTGGCATGTTTTCGCATGTGGGCAGCCGCAGCAGGAGGAGGGGCATCCGGGGTTCTTTCTCCTGTCCCGGATCAGGGAGAAGACGATGAACGCCACGATACCGGCCACCACCAGGGCGGTGATGACGGTAGCCACGATCTCAGACATGGGCGGCCTCCCTCTGATGCAGACGCTCCCCGTTCTCCCCATAGGGGTTCCGACGGAAGAGCAGGTACAGGATCCCCGCCAGCAGCACAAGGGCCACAACGGTGAAGAAGTTAAAGCCGATGGCGCCGCCTGCCAGGGCGGAGAGCTGATAGACGATGAGGGCCAGGACGTATGCCCACAGGCACATATAACCCACGGCGCCCAGGGTCCATCTCCAGTTGTTCATCTCCCGGCGGATAGCGCCGATGGCGGCGAAGCAGGGTGCGCACAGGAGGTTGAAGACCATAAAGGAGAAGGCGGAGAATTTCGTATAATCCGCGGCCACAAGGGACCAGATCTCCTGGCCGTCCTCGCTGATCTCCCCGGCGTAATGGTAGAGGATGGAGAAGGTGTTGACCACGTTCTCCTTGGCCACAAGGCCGGAGACGGAGGCCACCGTGGCGCGCCAGTTGCCGAAGCCCAGGGGGGCGAAGATCCAGCACACGGCGCCGCCGATATAGGCCATCAGGGAGTTGTCCTGATCCTCCACGGCGCCGAAGGAGCCGTTCTCAACGCCGAAATACTGGAGGAACCAGACGGCGATGGAGGCGATGACGATCACGGTGCCGGCGCGCTTGATAAACGACCAGCCCCGCTCCCAGGTCGCCCGGAGGACGCCGGTGACACTGGGGACGTGGTAGGCGGGCAGCTCCATGACGAAGGGGGCCGGCTCCCCGGCGAAGGCCTTGAACTTCTTGAGCATGATGCCGGAGACGACTACGGAGCCCATGCCGATGAAATAGGCGGAGGCGGCGATCCAGGGGGAACCCCCGAACAGCGCCCCGGCGATAAGGCCGATGATGGGCAGCTTGGCCCCGCAGGGCATGAAGGTGGTGGTCATCAAGGTCATCTTCCTGTCCCGATCCTGCTCGATGGTGCGGGAGGCCATAAGCCCCGGCACGCCGCAGCCCGTGGCCACCAGCATGGGGATGAAGGATTTTCCGCTGAGGCCGAAGCGCCGGAAGATCCGGTCCATGATAAAGGCCACGCGGGACATGTAGCCGATATCCTCCAGAATCGACAGGAGCAAAAACAGCACCAGCATCTGGGGCACAAAGCCCAGAACGCCGCCTACGCCGGCCACGATGCCGTCCTGGATCAGGCTGTAGAGCCAATCGGCCACCCGGGGCTCACCCTGGGCGTTCAGCAGCGCCTTGTCCACCAGGTCGGGGACCCACTGGCCGAAGAGGACGTCGTTGGCAAAGTCTGTGCCCCAGGTGCCGATGCCGATGCCCCACTCGGCTGTCTCCCCATTTTCGTCGGGGCCGTCCAAAAGGGCCTGGGGGGAGGGGCCCATCGCGATGGCGTAGATCAGCAGGATGATCACCGCGAAGATGGGAAGCGCCAGGACACGGTTTGTCACCACGCGGTCGATCTTATCCGAGAGGCTCAGCTTTTTGCCGGCGCTCTTTTTCTTCACGGACTTGGCCACCACGCCGGCTATGTAGGCGTACCGCTGGTTGGTGACGATGCTCTCCGCGTCGTCGTCCAGCTCCGCCTCGCAGTCGGCCACATGCTGGCGGATGTGATCCGCCACGTCCTGGGGGAGCTTCAGCTCCTCCTGAACCTTCTCGTCCCCCTCAAAGAGCTTGATGGCGTACCACCGGACAAGACTGGGGTCCACCAGGGATTCGATGGACTCCTCAATGTGGGCGATGGCGTGTTCCACGCTGCCCTGGAACACCGGGGGCAGATTGACGGGCTTGTGGGCCTGGGCCGCCTGGACGGCCAGCTCCGCCGCCTCCGTGGCGCCCTGGCCCTTCAGGGCGGAGGTCTCCACGATCTGGCAGCCCAGGGCGCGGCTGAGCTTCTCCACATCGATGGAGTCGCCGTTTTTCCGCACCAGATCGGCCATGTTCAGGGCCACCACTACGGGGATGCCCAGCTCGATAAGCTGTGTGGTGAGGTACAGGTTGCGCTCGATGTTGGTGCCGTCCACGATGTTCAAAATGGCGTCGGGCCGCTCGCCCACCAGGTAGTTGCGGCTCACCACCTCCTCCAGGGTGTAGGGGGACAGGGAGTAGATCCCGGGCAGATCCTGGATCACCACGTCCCGGTGTCCCCGGAGACGGCCCTCCTTCTTCTCCACCGTGACGCCCGGCCAGTTCCCCACATACTGGTTGGAGCCGGTCAGGTTGTTGAACATGGTGGTCTTGCCGGAGTTGGGGTTCCCGGCAAGAGCGATTTTGATTTCCATGAGTTGATCCTCCTGTGGCTGTTGGTTAGATATACCTAATAAAGATTATCTAAGTCTAACTTCCAAAGAAAAAATTATACGATCTCGATATTTTCCGCGTCTGCCTTGCGGATGGAAAGCTCGTAGCCCCGGACGGTCACCTGGATGGGATCGCCCAGCGGCGCCACCTTGCGGACATAGATCTCCACCCCCCGGGTGACGCCCATGTCCATGACGCGCCGCTTCAGCGCGCCCTCGCCGTGGAGCTTCGCCACCGTGACCGTGGAGCCAACGGCGGCGTCCTTCAGCGTTTTCATGGTCTTACCTCCTTCTTTTTTAGTTGCCCGCGCTGCCAGAGCCCGGTTTCAGCGGGGATCTACGGAAATTCTGGCGGCCATCGTCTGATCCAGCGCCACGCGGGAGTCCTTTACCGCCAGGATCATGCTGCCGCCCACCCGGTTCAGCACCGTCACATCGGCGCCGACCACAAAGCCCAGCTCCGCCAGATGGCGGCGGGTCTCGTCCCGGCCCGTGATGCGCACAATGGAGCCGGTGTCGCCGTTTCCGGCCGTGATGAGGGGAACCATAGTAGTTACCTCCGTATAACTTTTGTTAGGGTTTGCTAACCCCTGGGGCCAAACAATGGTTAGCTCTCACTAACCGATGGTGAGTTTACCACAGCAGTGTGTGTTTGTCAAGGGGGGACATGAAAAAAATTTCTCCCATTCCCAAATAGGTATTGATATATGATCAGGCTGCACAATTCTGTGCAAAGAAAATCCATGCTACCAAAAATGCCGGCATGGATATAATGGTTAAAAAGAATTATTCTTGAACAGTTAAGGTAAAGCGATAGGCAGTGTCATGAGTATGGAAAGAATCCGAATCTTTAAGTTCAAATGGTTGGTCTACAACAAAAGCAGTTACTTCATATTCACCTGCTTCCGCAGGCGCAGTAAATTCCAATGTACCGTAGCTGATATATCCGGGAATGTTCCGTATGTATATGTAGTCTGCACCGTTTATTGATTGTTGCTGCCAGTCCACAAGAACAACGATCAGAATATCTTCCGCATTATCATAATTTCCGGCCCGGTAAGCTAACTCAATCTTATCACCGGGCGCTGCGATGTAATCCTTTGACGGAAATTGCACAATCGTATTTTCTGCGCCCTCAAAATCAGAATTCAGCATCAGCCCTTGGTAATTCAGTTCAAGATATGCCAAAGGCTCATCAAACGTATCGCTCCGTATTATCTCCCTCTTGCCGATTTTAGGAGCTAACTCATAGCTCAATACGACTCCGTATGAATTGCTCATGAAATCACTGGCTTTTGCGTGCTTTTGAGGTGCGGTCAGAACGGCAACGGTCAAGATATGAGAATTGCTTAACTCAATCGTGGAATCAATATTAACCCGGAAAACATACGAATCTCCCGCTTCGGCCTGAAAGATGTAGGAGTTTACTAAATCGCCATTCATGTGAAATTGAACTTCTTTATAGTCTAAAAACAATTTCAAAATATACTCCGAATCCTTATCGGTTAAATTTGCAAACTGGACGTTTAAATTATCGGAAATAGCATTTAAGTATACTACACCATTTTCGGTTAAATCCGTATCATTTACAAGTCCCAAAACGAGCATATTTCCATAGCTTTGATATTCATCGGCAAAATTGCCCTTTTTGTGAACGCCGCAGGATCCCAATAGGGATAACATAGTTATAATCAAAACAATCCATGCTATTTTAGAACGAATGATGCGCGTTTTATTGAATTTATGTAAGAAATTCATATATGAACACCTTTTTCAATCGATTTATCAAAGACTCCTTTAATTAACATTATACCTCATAGGATCGGAATAAGCAAGCCGCAACCCCGGGGAGCGGGGAGGCGGGCCTTGAAAATCCCGGGGAAAGGGGTATAATGAGATGATCAATGAAAAATCCCCGGGACGGCCCGGGGAGGGGAGGCGCAGGATGGAGGATACGGATCGGCCGGTGGACGTGGTGGCGGCCCTGATTTGGGATGAGGGGAAGTTTCTCATCTGCCGGCGGCCGCCTAACAAGGCCCGGGGCGGGCTATATGAGTTTGTGGGCGGCAAGGTGGAGCCGGGGGAGACGAAGGAACAGGCCCTTGTCCGGGAGTGCCGGGAGGAGCTGGACATCCGGATTGGCGTGGGGGATGTGTACATGGAGCTTGTCCACCGCTACCCCGACATGCGGGTGGATCTGACGCTGTACAACGCCCGGATCCTGGCGGGCGAGCCGAAGATGCTGGAGCATACGGACATCCGGTTCATCGCCCCGGAGGAGATCCCCCAATACGACTTCTGCCCCGCGGACGAGGCGATCCTGCGAAAGCTCCGGGGAGCGCGGGGGGACAAAACCTGATAGATTGTTCAGAAGAGCCTGACGCCGGCGGGGCGCGGAGCCTCCGCCGGGAAGGAGAGAAAGGAGCTCAAAATGGAACACAAGGGGACAAAACGGCTGGAGACACCGCGGCTGATCCTGCGGGCGTGGCGGGAGAGCGACGCCGGGGAGGCCTTCGCCAACTGGATGAACGACCCGGAGGTGACAAAATATCTGACCTGGACGCCCCACGGGGACGTGGCCATCACCCGCGCCCTTTTGAAGGCCCGGGAGGAGTGCAAACGGCCGGAGTGCTACCACTGGGCCGCCGTCTTGAGGGAGGGGGACGTCCTCATCGGCGATATTGAGGTGAGGGCCGTGGACGAATACCAGGCCGTGGGCGCCGTCGCCTATTGCATGGGCAGGGCCTGGTGGGGCAGGGGACTTATGACCGAGGCCCTCACGGAGGTTCTGCGCTACTGCTTTGAGGAGGTGGGCTTCTACCGCATAAACGGCGTCCACGCGGCGGAGAACATCGGCTCGTCCCGGGTGATGGAGAAGTGCGGACTTCTCTACGAGGGGACCCGGAGAAAGGCCTACCGCCTGCTGTTGACAGACAGGCGGGTGGACATTGTGGAGCGGGGCATCCTGCGGGAGGACTACTTTGCCCGCCGCAAGGGGAGCGACCAGACGGCGGAGCCGGTCAGTTCAGCAGATACACGCCGAAATTGAGATACCCGGCGAAGGTGACCCACAGCAGGTAGGGGAGCATCAGCAGGCCCGCCGTCTTTTGGAGCTTCCGGAAGAAGGCGAAGGCGGCCAGCACCAGCAGCCACAGGGCCACAAGCCAGAAGAAGGCAAAGAGGTATAGTCTCAGGGTGAAAAACAAGATGGGCCAGAGGAAATTGACCGAGAGCTGACAGGCGTAGACCGTCAGCGCGGCGGCCACATGCTCCCTGGGGGTGCGGCTCTCCCAGACCAGATAGGAGGCCAGGCCCATCATAAGATACAGCGCCGTCCACACCACGGGGAAGACCCAGGCCGGGGGCGTGAGGGGCGGCTTTCGCAGCAGGGCGAAGTCCGCCATGCCGGAGCGGGACAGCAGGGCCGCCAGGCCCCCCACGGCCAGCGGCACGGCCAGACAGACGGCGAGCTTTTTCGGTTGGAGTTTCATACGCTTTCCCCCTTCACCACCCAATATATTCCCGATCTTTTTCCAATATGCGGCGAATAAACGGGGCGTGAGGGGACAAGCTAAGGGCGAGGTGATTTTATATGAGTTCCAAGGAGCTGCTGTATATCGAGGACGCCCTTGGCCACGCTGAATTTCTCTCCAAGCAGTGCCAGGACGCCGTCAACACCCTGCAGGACCCCCAGCTGAAGGCCCAGGCCCAACAGCTGGTGGATAAAAACCGCCAGATCTTCGGCCGGTTTTATGCCCTCGTGTAAGAAAGGAGAAGACAAATGGACGACAAGACCATCATGGAGAATATTCTCCTGACAACCAAGGGCGTCTGCGACCTCTATATGCACGGCGCTATCGAATCCAGCACGGAAAAGGTGAACACCGCCTTTAAATCCGCCCTGACGGACGCTCTGTGTATGCAGGACAACATCTACAAGCAGATGACCCAGAAGGGCTGGTACACCACGGAGAACGTGCCCCAGAGCAAGATCGACCAGGTGAAGCAAAAATATACTTCAACAAACTAAAATGGCTGGCTTGGAAGGCCTGAAGGCCTTCCAATGCCAATAGGACGCGTGCGGAAGGGGTTCCTGAATTCTGTGGAATTCAGGAACCCCTTCCTGCTGCCGCGCTGCGCGACCAGTCTGCGGACTGGACACTTGCGCGGCAAGAGGGATTTTTTCCGACGTACATGCCGCCGGAAAAAATATTTGGATTGGGGGAGCGGGACGGGGCGTTCTCCGTTGACCGGAGGCCCTGACCCGGCGTTACAGAGGGACGGTTCTTTAGTCCCACCTGCGGTGTGACAAAAAAACCGTCCCTCAAGTCCCGCCTTTCACGAAGGAACTTCCCGTCCTCTGAGGAGGTGGGACAGCGGGGACGGTTCTTTTGTACCACCAGTGCGCACACTGGTGTGACTAAAGAACCGTCCCCGTGTCACACCGGCTCCCCGACAATGCACGACGCCACCCTACTCCGTGCCCCACAGGGGACGGTTCTTGTGAACCACCTTCGCTTCGCTGCGGTGTCCCACAAAAACCGTCCCCGTGAGGCAATGATACCACCCAGTTATCGATTTCTGAGGAGGCGGTTCAACAGGGACGGTTCTTTGTGGGGCACGAATGTGACTCACAAGAACCGTCCCTTTGGGACGCCGGCCTCCCACAAACGTCGCAGGCTTCGTCCCGCTCCCCCCAATCCAAATATTTTTTGCGGGGCTTTGCCTCGCAAAAAATCCCTCTTGCCGCGCAAACGTGCGCCCTTGGGCGTGCGCTGCAGCGCGGCAGCAGAAAGGCCCGGCGTGAATTCCGCAGAATTCATGCCGGGTCTTTCGCACGTTCCCCCTTGGCATTGAAAGGCCGCAGGGGTTACGCAAAAGCTCGGAAAGGCGCTGAAAGCCGCCCTTGCCAGAAGGCTCCTGCGGCCTTTCAAGCCAGCAGCTCCTCCAGCTCCTCCTTCGGCAGCAGGCCCACGCTTGTCTTTACCACCTCGCCGTTTTTAAACAGCACCAGGGTGGGGACGCCGGTGACGTTGTAGGCGTCGGCAAGCTCCGGGGACTCGTCCACATCCACCTTCACAAAGGTGATGTCCGGGCGCTGAGCCTCCACCTCCTCCAGCAGGGGCGCCAGCATCCGGCAGGGGCCGCACCAGGTGGCGAAGAAGTCCACCAGAGTGGTTCCGGTGGAGGTTTTTTCCGCAAAGGTCTCCTTGTTTACGATCTCAGCCATGAGGTATCCTCCTTTTGTTCTTATTCTGTGTTTTTTTCCTGTGCAGATCCGTTCGGGGGCCTCCCCTCCGCGGCCGGTTTGCCGCCGGGGGGGGACTCCGGGTGAAAATCTGACTTCATTATAATTCTTTCCAAAGCCCCTGTCAATTTATGATTAGATGTGATATACTAAAGAAAAAATTTTCGGAGGCAAGTATGGCTGACCTTATCATCATCGGCGGCGGCCCCGCGGGGCTGACAGCCGCCACATACGCCCGCAGGGCGGGGTTGGAGACGCTGATCTTAGAGATCACCGTCTGCGGCGGACAGATCATCAACTCCCAGGATGTGGAGAATTTCCCCTCCCTCCAGCATATCGAGGGCTGGCGTCTGGCGGACAACTGGCAAAAGCAGGCCCAGGCCCTGGGCGCCCAGGTGAAAACCGCTGCCGTCACGGGCATCGAGCTTCAGGGGGAGATGAAGCTTGTCCACACTGCCAGGGGGGATTTTCAGGCGCCGGCCGTGATCATCGCCACCGGCGCGGGGCACCGGAAGCTGGACTGCCCCGGCGGGGCGGAGTTCTCCGGGCGGGGCGTGTCCACCTGCGCCTCCTGCGACGGGGCGTTTTTCAAGAACCGGGAAGTGGCCGTGGTGGGCGGGGGCAACACGGCCCTTGAGGACGCGCTGTATCTGTCCAACATCTGCTCCACGGTGTATCTCGTCCACAGGAGGGACGAATTCCGGGCGGAGCGGCACCTGGTGGAGGCTGCCAAAAACAGGACAAACATCAGCTTTTTGACGCCCTATGTGCCGGCGGAGGTGCTGGGGGACGACAGGGGCCGGGCCGCGGCCCTGCGGGTGCGGAACGTGGAGACGGGCCAGGAGCGGACGCTGACGACACCCGGCATCTTCACCGCCATCGGCATGATCCCCAACAACGCCGCCTTCGCCAACGTCCTCCGGATGGACGAGGCCGGCTACGCCATCGCCGGGGAGGACTGCGAGTCCGGCACCCCGGGGATCTGGGTGGCCGGGGACGGGCGGCGCAAGGCACTCCGCCAGCTTGTCACCGCCGCAGCGGACGGGGCCGTGGCCGCCACCGCCGCCGCGAAATACGTCAATTCCCTGAAATAAACGGAAAGCCCTGTACGGGCCTCCGCCCAGGCCGGCCCCTTCAACCGGCAGCACAGAAAGGAACAACCCTATGGAACCTATCACCATCAAAGTAAAAAAGCTGGACCCCCGGGCCATTTTGCCCTCCCGGGGCTCCCCCTTCGCCGCCGGGGCGGATCTCCACGCCTGCATGGACGCCCCCGTGGATGTGGCCCCGGGGGAGACCGTCTTCTTCCACACCGGCCTCACCGCCGAGATCCCGGAGGGCTACGCCGGGTTCGTCTTCGCCCGCTCCGGCCTGGCCAGCAGATCCGGCCTGGCCCCCGCCAACAAGGTGGGGGTGGTGGACTCCGACTACCGGGGCGAATACATGGTGGCCCTCCACAACCACGGCCCAAACCCCGTCACCGTGGAGCCGGGGGACCGGATCGCCCAGCTTGTGGTCTGCCCCGTGGCGTTTACGCAGTTTGAGGAGGCCCGGGAGCTTTCCGAGACGGAGCGCGGCGCCGGCGGCTTCGGCTCTACCGGGAGGTAAACCATCAAATATTTAACGATTATCGTTAAATATTAGTTGACAAACATAAATTTCCGTGGTATACTGTGCCCATCTTCAAAGAGGAGGGCACAACAATGGAAAAACTTAAAAAGACAGCGAAAGTGCTGGATGTGATCGCCAAGGCGGTGCGGTGGATCTGTGTCATTCTATCCGCATTATTTCTTGTCACTTTGATAGCGGTGCTGTTCGGGGATATTCAGTCGGAGACGGGGACAAGCTCCGGGACGACGTTGAGTCTCGGTATGATCCGGCTGGAGCTGTCGGGGCCAGCCCCCAAGAACGGGAGCGCCCTTGACCCGAAAGCGGTGGCCTCCGTCAGCGCCGTCTGTGCTATCGTGGCGCTGATGACCCTGGCGTGCGGGGCACACATTCTTCATCGTGTTCTCTCCCCCATGCGGGAGGGCCGGCCCTTTGACGGGCGTATTTCCAAAAATCTTCGGACTTTGGGCTGGGTGTCCCTGGTGCAGGTGGTCATTTTTTCCGTAGTGTCCTCGGTGGGCAATTACATGATTTTTACCTCGCTTGACCTGATGGCGATCTTCAACAGGGAAATCGTCACCGCTTACACGGTCAATATTCATTTTGAGGCCGGATATTTGCTTATTCCGGTGGCGTTCTTCCTCCTCTCCTGGATCTTCCGTTACGGCGAGGAGCTGCAGCGCCAGTCGGACGAGACGCTTTGAGGTGGTCAAATGCCAATTATTTTACGCCTGGACCGGGTGATGGCCGACAGGAAGATGTCCCTGAATACCCTTGCGGAGAAGGTGGGCATCGCCAACGTGAACCTGTCCAAGATCAAGACCGGCAAGGTCAGCGCTATCCGCTTCTCCACCCTGGAGGCCATCTGCGAGGCCCTGGACTGCCAACCGGGGGATATCCTGGAATACCGGGCTGGCGAAAAAGGGTAACGGGTTCTCGTCAGAGAACCCGTTACCCTTTTCCTGCCAATAAGATGCGTGCGGAAGAGGGGGCGTGAATTCTGCGGAATTCACGCCCCCTCTTCCTGCTGCCGCGCTGCGCGACCAGTCTGCGGACTGGACACTTGCGCGGCAAGAGGGATTTTTTCCAAGGCACATGTCCTTGGAAAAAATATTGAATTAGGGGATGCGGGGCGGGGTGCCTGACGTTGCCCGGAGGCTTTCACCCGGCATTACCGTTCTCCAGGTTCCCGTGGCCCACCGGTTTCCCCTTGTGGGAAAAGCGGGCTTTTTCCGCAGGCTAAAAGCGGGGACATGGCGTCCCCGCTTGGTTTATGCCCTATATTTCCGCCTTATATATCCGCGAAGGATTCCCGCTCCTCGGCGGTGAAGTCGGGATGGGCGGGCTTTTGGAGCCTGGCCCTGGCGGACATGAGGAAGTCCGCGATCTGTTTGCGGAATACGATGACGACCGTTACCGCCGCGACGACAAAGGCGACGGCGGAGATGAGGATAAGGATATTCTTCTTTTTCATTCCGGGACCTCCATGATAAGTTGTGCTGTTATTTTACACTGTTTTTTCAAAGAATTCAATACTTTTTTCCCACAGACGGGAAATTCCCGGGAAAAACCGGGGAAATGGGGAAAAATCGTGGAAATGACATCTTGTAGTTCGGATCATTTTATAGTATAATAACTCGGTACAATTTTTCGGTAAAGGGGTGTAGATATGGTCAGATTCAAAACCGCACGCGGTGTCATCTCAATATCTCCGGAGGTCATCACCACTCTGGTGGGGGACGCGGCCACGAGCTGCTTCGGCGTCAAGGGTATGGCTATGCGCTCGGTGACGGACGGCCTTGTCCATCTTCTCAAGCCCGAGGCAATGGGACGGGGCGTTCATATCGCCTACGCAGAGAGCTGCATCGACATTGACCTCCACATCATTGTGGATCAGGGCGTGAATATCCCGGTGCTGTGCAGCAGCATCATCAGCGAGGTCAAGTACAAGGTCACGGACGCCACCGGCATCCAGGTTCGCACCGTGGATGTATTCGTTGACTCGATAAACATAGATTGATGGAGGGCACACAAGTGGTACAGTCGATTGACGCCGCGCTATGGCGGAGCATGATCGTCTCCGGCGCGGCACTTCTTGAACAGCACAAGCAGCAGATCAACGAGTTGAATGTCTTTCCTGTCCCTGACGGGGACACGGGGACGAATATGAGTCTGACCCTGGGATCCGGTGTCACGGCCCTGAAGTCCGGCGCCTATCCCACGGTCTCCTCCGTATCCGATACGGTGGCCAGCGCGCTGCTGCGCGGGGCCAGGGGGAATTCCGGCGTTATTTTGTCCCTGTTGTTCCGGGGCATGGGCAAGAGTCTGAAGGAGAAGAGCGTCTGCGGCACCGCGGATTTCGCGGCCGCCCTGAACCGGGGGGTGGAGGCCGCCTATAAGGCCGTGATGCGCCCCACGGAGGGCACCATCCTCACCGTCTCCCGTGTCTGCGCCGAGGCGGCCAAGGGCTACGCCGAGTCCGGACAGGATTTCCAGGAGATGTTTGAGAAGATGCTGGCCGCCGGCGACGAGGCCCTGGCCCGCACCGTGGACATGAACCCCGTGCTGAAAAAGGCCGGGGTGGTGGACGCCGGGGGCAAGGGGTATCTGTACATCCTGCGGGGGATGCTGGCCGCCGTCCTGGGCAAGCCCGTGGAGCATACCGGCACGGAGGAGGACGTCCGCGAGGCGGCGGATTTCGCCGGCCTTTCGGATGAGGAGATCACCTTCGCCTTTGACACGGTCTTCATCGTGCGCAAGAGCCAGCCGGATGTGGATCTGGAGCCGTTCCGGGAGTACCTGGGGTCCATCGGTGACAGCCTTGTCATCGGCGAGGACGACGAGGCGTTTAAAGTCCATGTACACACCAACACCCCCGGCGACGCCCTGAACGCCGCCCAGCAGTACGGGGTGCTGGAGCTGGCCAAGATCGAAAACATGGTGACCCAGCGGGACGACCTGGCCGCGGGGAGAAAGGCCCAGTCCACCGACGATTTAGAGGCGGTGGAGAAGGAGCTTGAGGCGATGGAGGAGCAGGGGGAGGCGCCCCCGGAGAAGAAGTACGGCCTTGTCTCCGTCTGCGCCGGACAGGGCATGGAGGCCGTGTTCAAGAACCTGGGCGTTGACGCCCTGGTGACAGGCGGGCAGACCATGAACCCCTCCACGGAGGACATCCTGCGGGCCGTCCAGTCCGTCCCGGCCCAGACGGTGTTCGTCCTGCCCAACAACAAGAATATCATTATGGCCGCCCAGCAGTGCGACAGACTGACGGATAAGAACGTGGTGGTCATCCCCTCCAAGACCGTGCCGCAGGGCATCTCCGCCCTGGTGTGCTTTGACGACACGCTGGAGACGGACGAGCTGACCGACGCCATGACCGACGCCTGCGCCACCGTCCACACGGCCCTCGTGACTTACGCGGCCAGGGATTCGGAGTTCGACGGGACACAGATCAGGGCGGGGGAGTACCTGGCGCTGCTGGAGAACCAGCTGCTGGCCAGCACCTCGGATCTGGCGGAGCTGATCGGCGGCATCGCCGACGCGGTGCGGGATTTCGACCCGGAGGTCATCACCGTCTTCTATGGCGAGGACGTCAGCGAGGAGGCCGCCCAGGCCGTGGAGGAGAAGCTGGCCTCCCTGTTCCCGGACGCCGACATCCAGCTTATAGCCGGGGGACAGCCGGTGTACTACTACATGATCTCCGCGGAGTAGGGCTGGCTTGGAAGGCCGCAGGGGCACGCTGGCTTGAAAGGCCACAGGAGTCCTCTGGCGCGGGGGCTTTCCGTGCCTCTCCTACTCTGACGGTAAGCCCCTGCGGCCTTCCAATGCCAAAGAGAACGTGCGGAAAGGGCCACCCGAATTCTGCGGAATTCGGGCGGCCCTTTCCTGCTGCCGCGCCGTGCGACCAGTCTGCGGACTGGTCACTTGCGCGGCAAGAGGGATTTTTTCCAAGGCACATGTCCTTGGAAAAAATAATTGAAATGGGGACGCGGGGCGGGGGGGTGTTTCGTTGACCGGAGGTCTTGACCCGGCGTTACAGAGGGACGGTTCTTTTGTCACACCTCCGCTGACGCTGCGGTGGTACAAAAGAACCGTCCCTCAAGTCCCGCCTTTTTCAGAGGAGCTTCCCGTCTTCTGAGGAGGTGGGACAGCGGGGACGGTTCTTTTGTCACATCGGAGCAAAGCGGAGATGGGACTAAAGAACCGTCCCCGTGTCACACCGGAGCAAGGCCTTGATGTCACCGGGAAGCCTGTACGGGCCGCCGTCCACGGCGGCCCGCGTTGGTTGAGCGCCGCAAAATAAACAGGGAAAGGCGGCGATATGCATCACCGGGAAGCCGGCGTCCCAAAGGGACGGTTCTTGTGAGTCACATTCGTGCCCCACGAAGAACCGTCCCTGTTGAACCGCCTCCTCAGGTATCGACAACTGAGTGTTATCATTGCCTCACGGGGACGGTTTTTGTAGGACATTGGAGCGCAAGCGACAATGGTTCACAAGAACCGTCCCCTGTGGGGCACGGAGAGGGGGGCGTGTGTTTCCCGGAAGCCGGTGTTACACGGGGACGGTTCTTTAGTCACACCAGTGTGCGCACTGGTGGTACAAAAGAACCGTCCCCTTTGTCCCACCTCCTCAGTCAAAGAAACCGTCCCTGTTGTCCCACCTCCTCAAAAGACGGGGGAAGGTGTCGTCTCCGAAAAGCCGCCCTCGACTTCCACCTCCTCAGTCCAAAGGGCGCGCCAGACAGCCCCGTGGCAGCAACAACCGATTCGTCCAGAAAACCCCCGGGGGGCTCCCCGGGGGTTTCTCCAGTAGGGGGCCGCAGCCCCCTAACTGGTCGGTTCAAGGGGGTCCAGGGGGGAAATCGAAATCCCCCCTGGTCGGTTTTCCCTCTTTGTTACTTTCTCCCTTTTGACGAAATCAAAAGGGAGAAAGTAAAATACCCCGTCCGCCCTGCGGGCGGACACCTTATTCCTCCGTTGGAGAAAACCCCTCCCCGCCCTACGGGCGGACACCTTATCCCCCTTCGGGGGAATCTTCCTTCCGCCTTTCAGGCGGATCTCTTTTTTGTAGACCTCTTCAGCGTTGGTCTCCCAGGAAGAACACCGCCAGAGTGTTGGGGCCTGAGTGGGCGCCGATGACGGGGCCGATGGGGCTTACCGTGATATCCAGGGGGTGGAGGTTCTCCTCCACAAGCCCCGCCAGGTATTCCGCGTCCTCCGGGCAGTCGCCGTGGCTGATGAACACATGCTGGTGGGCCACATCGTCCCCGGTCTGGGCGCACTTGTCGTAGATGGCCTTGATGGCGGCCCTCCTGCCCCGGGCCTTGGACATATTGATGAGCCGGCCCTCGTCGTCCACATGGAGGACGGGCTTGATATTCAAAAGCGTCCCCACAGCCGCCGTGGCCGCGTTGACCCGGCCGCCGCGCTTCAGGAAGAACAGGTCGTCCACGGTGAACCAGTGGGCGATCCGCGGCGCGGTCGCCTGGGCGTAGTCCCGCGCCTCCGTGAGGCTCGCGCCCTCCCTGGCCTTGAGGCCCGTGAGGTAGACCAGAAGCCCCTGGCCCATCGAGGCGCATTTGGAGTCGATGACCAGAATCTCCCGCCCCGGATACCGGGCCGAAAGCTCCTCCGCGGCCACGGCGCCGTTTTGACAGGTGCTGGACAGGGCCGTGGCGAAGCCGATGTACAAGATATCCTTCCCGGCCTCTAAGATGGGGGTCATAAACTCCACAAACTCGCTGGGGTTCACAGCCGCCGTGGAGGCGTTGCCACCATTTCGCAGGGCCTCGTAGAAGGTGTGGGAGGCGATCTCCCGCTCGTCCAGATAATTGCGAAATTCCCGCCCGTCCAGATTCACCCGCAGGGGCAGGACGCTTATTCCCAGCTCCTCCGCCAGCCTGGGGGGCAGGTCGCAGGAGGAATCGGTGAGGATCACATAGTCGCTCATAAGGATCACCTTTCGGATACAATTTCTTCGCCGGGCCTCCCGCCCCCGGGGTGTGTCCGGGGGACAAAAAGGTACTCTATCATTATATCAAGAAAAATTTGACTTGTCGAGAACAAAACCGGGGGAAACTGTAAAATTAATCTTCTCCCTTTGCCGGAAAAGCCCGCAGGGCTTCTCCCATAGGCTCAGTCGCCCTCAAAGCCCAGGTAGGTGCGGAAGACCACCTCCAGGGTGTTCATGTCGTAGTAGACGGCGGTGTTCACGTCCAGCACCTCAATAAGGCCCCCCACGAGACGGACGGACTGGTAGGGGTTATACCCCACGCTGGTGATGCCGGGGATGGAGGTGCCGTCGGTGTAATAGTAGTTCGTCACATAGGTGTCCTCCGTCCACTCGCTCTTCCCCAAAATGGCGGGGCCGTCCTTCCCCAGGGCGGAGTCGTAGATGAACCAGGCGTCCTGGATGGGCGGGGTTTCCGGCTCATCCGGCGGGTAGTAGCTGCCCCAGGTCTCCCCGTCAACGGTTTTCAGCTTCCGGTCGGTGAGGTCGAAGCACAGGACGCTGGCCTTGTCGTCAAAGACGTAGGCCACGGAGATCTTGTCCCCCAGCCACTCGCCGCCGCCCCCCTCGATGGGGCCGAGACTCATCCGGTACAGCTCCTCCGCCGTGAGGCCCATCTCCGCCGCGGTCAGGGTCTCCACGGACTCGCCGTTGGGGCGGATCAGGGAGATGCTGTCCTGCTTGTAGAGGATCAGGCCGTTGTCGCCGCCGGTGATTTCCAGATACTCAAAATCCGTACACCAGGCGCCGGTTTTGGCGGCCACGGCCACCCGTTTCTCCCCGTCTGTCACCCGGGTGAGGACAAGCAGATCGCCGATCATCCACACGTCGGCGTACACCGGATCCACCACGATCTGTCCCTTGGGCGTCATCAGGCCGTACACACAGCCGGAGACGGCAAACTCGCTGTCCGACACCCGCAGCCCGGCGTAGGGGATGAGCGTGCCGTAGCTGCCGGGAACAAGCTCCGGGGTGTACTCCGGAAAGAGCCGCGTCCCCACCTCCGGCAGGGTCTCCCGGGGCTTTGTGGGGATGTCCATGACGGAGACGTACCCCTCCCGGGCGGCCAGACGCTGGCCGTTCTCCCCTAAGAGCCAGTCCCGGATGATCCGGGTGGGGGATCCCTCCTCCGCCGAGGCGGGGATCACCACATAGTAGGGGTTGGTCAGAGGGTAGGCCCCGGAGCGGATGGCCTCCGGCTCCGGCGCCACGCCGTCGATCTTCAAAAGCTTCAGGCCCTTGGCGGCCCGCATCTCCTCCGCGTAGTAGTAGACGGAGTAGCCGATGGCCCCGGCGGAGGCGTCATAGCCCCGCACGGCCTCCATCAGGCCGCCCATCGACCCGGCCACATACTCCACAGGCGGCTCCATCATGGGCGTGCCGTCCATCACCAGCTTCTCCATCAGGGACTGGCTTCCCGCCTCCGGGTTGCGCTGGAGGGGGATGATCTCCTGATCCGCCCCGCCCAGCTGCGACCAGTTGGTGATCTCGCCGGTGTAGATGCGCCGGGCCTCGTCCACGGTGATGGAGTCCACGGGGTTGGAGGCGTTGACCACAAAGACAAAGGCGTCCACGGCAAAGGGCGTCTGCTCATAGGCAAAGCCCGCCTCCCGCATGGCGTCGTATACCTCCTGGTTCCCCTCGCTGACGATGAGCAGATCCGCGTCGCCGTTCAGCAGGTTGTAGTAGGAATTGGTGGTGCGGGAGAAGGAGATCAGGGAGGCGGCCTCCTCCTCGCTCTCCCCCAGCATCAGCGCCGCCATAGCGATGGCCAGGGGCGCGGTGGAGGTGGAGCCGTCCAGCCGGGGGAAATCCTCCCGCTTCATGATGGGCGCGGTTATGGGGTCCTCCTCCGGCTCATCGTCCGGGGGCGTGGGATCCTCCGGGGTGTCCGGGGCGTCCGGCGTGTCCGGGGTATCCGGGCCGTCCGGCGGCGTGGGCGTGTCCCGGGAGCAGGACGCGAGGGACACGCAGAGCGCCAGGGTCAAAAACAGGATAAGAGCCTTTTTCAACTTTTTCATTTTCGCTTCCTCCAACGGGCTTTCCGGGTTCCCCCGGAGGGGTATAAGTGGGATTCGGGGACGGTTCTTCAGGCCCACCTCCGCTTCGCTTCGGTGGCACAAAAGAACCGCCCCCATGCAATGCCGGCTTTCCATAGACGCATTCCCATGCAACGCCGGCTACTTCAGGCCTATGCCTTATTTCTTCTCCAAATTCCGGAATTTATGCGGTTTTTTCGGCAGGCGCGCTATTTCGCGTAGAGCATGTATACCACCAGGTTCACAAGCCGCGCGGGCAGGAGCCTGGTCAGCATCACCAGGGCCTTGTAGGACAGGCCGATGGAGGAGGAGGGGGGAACGGATCTTCTCAGGGCCATTTTCCGCACATACCGGCCGGCCGTCTCCGGGGACATGCCGCCCCGCTCGTCCGCCTCCATCCGGGAGACGGAGCGGGAGATCCGGCCGTTATAGACGTCATCCCCCTCAGGGGATTTTTCCCGGGCGTCGGTGAAGCCCGTGGCGATATCCCCGGGCATCACGGCCGTGAGGGTGACGCCGTAGGGCCGAAGCTCGCTGCGCAGGGCGGAGGTGTAGGCGTTCAGCGCCGCCTTGGACACGGAGTAGTAGGTCTGGAACGGAATGGGGATGGCCCCGGCCACGGAGCTGACGATGACGATCCGGCCGCTTCCTCGCCTGCGCATATGGGGCAGGACGGCCCGCACCGTGTTGTCCACGCCGAAGAAGTTCACCTCCAGCTGCCGCTTGGCGCTGGCGGCGTCGGTGTACTCCACGGCCCCGGAGATGCCGAATCCCGCGCAGCAGACCAGGATGTCGATCTGTCCCTCTTTTTGAAGGACGGTATCTACCACTTTTACCATCGCCGCCTGGTCGGTGACATCCCCGGGGAGGTGGACGGCGTTTTCAAGGGCGGTCTCCCGGCGGCTTGTCTCGTACACCGTGACGCCGGCCTCGCACAGGGCCTTCACCGACGCAAGCCCGATGCCGCTGGAGCCGCCGGTCACCAGGGCGACCTTCTTCTCCCTCAGCATAGGTTGTTGGCCTTCAGAACCTTCTCAATGATCCCGGCGGCCTCCTCCACCAGGGCCTCCGTGTGCGTGGCCATCAGAGAGGTGCGCAGCAGGCACTCGTGGGGGGCCACCGCGGGGGGAATGGAGGTGTTCACATAGACCCCCTCGTCAAACAGCTGCTTTGTGATGGTGAGGGTGTCGATCATCTCGTATGTATAGATGGGGATGATGGGCGTCTCGCTCTGGCGGATCTTGATGCCCCGGTCTGTCAGCTGCTTGCGGAAGTAGGCGGAGATGTGCTGGAGGTTGTCCACCAGCTCCGGGTGATTCTCCAGCTCCGTCAGGGCCGCCATCGCCGTGGCGCAGCTGGCCGGGGTGATGGAGGCGGAGAAGATAAAGGGCCGGGAGGCGTGGCGCACATAGTCGCACACGTTGGCGCTGGCCGCCATATACCCGCCCAGGGAGGCTAAGGACTTGGAGAAGGTGCCCATGTAGATGTCCACCTGATCCTCCAGCCCGAAGTAGCTGGCGGAGCCGCGGCCGCCCTTGCCGATGACACCCAGGGCGTGGGCGTCGTCCACCATCACGCGGGCGCCGTACTTTTTGGCCAGGCGGCAGATCTCCGGCAGGTTTGCGATGTCGCCGCCCATCGAGAAGACGCCGTCGGTGACGATGAGGCACCCGGACTCCTCCGGGACCTTCTGGAGCTGCTTCTCCAGATCCGCCATGTCGCTGTGGCGGTAACGGAGCATGGTGCCGTAGCTGAGCTTGCAGCCGTCGTAGATGCTGGCGTGGTTCTCCCTGTCGCAGATGACGTAGTCCCCGCGGCCCACGACGGCGGAGATGATGCCTAGGTTCGACTGGAACCCGGTGGAGAAGGTGACGACCCCCTCCTTGCCCAGGAACTTGGCCAGCATGTCCTCCAGCTGGAGGTGCAGCTCCAGCGTGCCGTTTAAAAACCGGGAGCCGGAACAGCCGGTGCCGTATTTCTCAAGGGCCTTGATGCCGGCCTCGATGACCCGGGGGTTGGTGGTGAGGCCCAGATAGTTGTTGGAGCCAAGCATGATCCGGCGCTTGCCCTCCATGATGACCTCCACATCCTGCCGGGACTCCAGGGCGTGAAAATAGGGGTAGATGCCGCGCTTCCTGGCCTCCTCGGCCTGGACGTTTCCGTGAACCAGCTTTGTGAATATATCCATAGGGGATCCCTCCATAAATGAAAATCCACCGGCGCGAAGGCCGGCCCGCCGGACAAACCGGCAAGTACGCAATTACTTTACATCAACAAAGGCGTTTTGTCAAATATTTGATGGGTTTTCGTAAAGATTTAAAGGAACTTTTAAAAAATATTTCCGCCCGCCGCCCCTCCCCGGGGGGACTGGTGGGAAATGGAGAATCCGGGGCGATTTTGTTGAAAGACCGGGGCGGGAGGGGCGGCTTTTTATTCAATGATACAAGCTTTTCACCGCGCCCCGCTTTTGGCTTGACTTACCGGGAGAAGGTACAATATAATAAGAGTGGTTTACTGGCTCAGCGCCGGGTCTTTCCCCGGCGGGAGCCTGCAAAAGACCCGGAAAAAACGTGATTTTATGGGAGGAGAGCGCGTATGAAAAAGGTTGGCATCCTGATGGGCAGCGCCAGCGACCTGCCCGTGGTGGAAAAGGCCGTGGAGACCCTGCGCGGGTATGGGGTGGAGACTCAGACGCATGTGTACTCGGCTCACCGGACGCCGGAGGAGGCACGGGCATTTGCCCTGAGCGCCAGGGAGAACGGCTTCGGCGCCCTGATCTGCGCCGCCGGGATGGCGGCACATCTGGCGGGGGCCGTGGCGGCCAACACCACCCTGCCGGTGATCGGCATCCCCTGCAAGTCCTCTGTTTTAGACGGCATGGACGCCCTGCTCTCCACCGTTATGATGCCCCCCGGGATCCCCGTGGCCACCGTGGCCATCAACGGGGCCAAAAACGCCGCCCTGCTGGCGGTGGAGATCCTGGCCGTGGAGGACGAGACGTTGGCGGCCAGGCTTGAGGAGGAGAGACGGGCCGGGGCGGAGAAGGTCCTGGAGAGCGACCGGGAGGTCAACGAGAAGCTGTACGGGTGAGGCTCTTCCTCCCCGAAAAAACCATAAAAAGAACAGGAGCTGCTTATGGGCGGATTTTTTGGCGTGACATCAAAGAGGAACGCGGCGTTCGACGTGTTCTTCGGCACGGACTACCACTCCCACTTGGGGACACGGCGGGGCGGCATGGCGGCCTGGAGTCCGGAGAACGGCCTCCAGCGGGAGATCCACAACATCGAGAACACCCCCTTCCGGACGAAGTTTGAGGAGGATGTGCTGGAGCTGAAGGGGCCAAGCTGCATCGGCTGTATCTCCGACACCGACCCCCAGCCCCTCCTCATCCGGTCGCACCTGGGGACCTATGCCGTGAGCATGGTGGGGATCATCCAGAACCAGGAGGAACTGACCCGCCGCTTTTTGGACGCCACCTACGGACATTTTGAGGCGATGGGCGGCGGACGGGTGAACCAGTGCGAGCTTGTGGCGGCGCTGATCAACCAGCAGAGGACGTTTGAGGACGGCATCCGCTTCGCCCAGGAGAAGATCGAGGGCACAGTCTCCCTGCTCATCCTCACCGACAGGGGGGAGATCATCGCCGCCCGGGACAAGATGGGCAGGCTCCCCATCATCATCGGCCAGGACGACCAGGGGTACTGCGTGAGCTTTGAGTCCTTCGCCTTTGAGAAGCTGGGCTACCGGGAGATCCGGGACCTGGGGCCGGCGGAGATCGTGCGCGTCACCGCCGACGGGTGCGAGACCATCGGCGCCCCCGGGAACAGGATGAAGATCTGCACCTTCCTGTGGACGTACTACGGCTACCCCAACAGCCGGTACGAGGGGAGCAACGTGGAGGTCAGCCGCGCCCGGAACGGCAGGCTCATGGCCCAGTACGACAGGACGCACGACGGCATCCCCGACGTGGACTTTGTCTGCGGCGTCCCGGACTCCGGCGTGGGACACGCCATCGGCTACTCCAACGAGAGCGGCATCGACTACGCCCGGCCCTTTATCAAGTACACCCCCACCTGGCCCAGGAGCTTTATGCCCCACAAGCAGGAGATCCGCAACCAGGTGGCGAAAATGAAGCTGATCCCCGTCCACGAGCTGATCGAGGGGAAGAAGCTCCTCTTTGTGGACGACTCCATCGTCCGGGGCACCCAGCTGGCGGGGACCGTGGATTTTCTGCGGAACAACGGGGCCAAGGAGCTGCACATGCGCTCCGCCTGCCCGCCCATCATGTACGGGTGCAAGTACCTGAATTTCTCCCGCTCCACCAGCGAGATGGAGCTGATCGCCCGCCGCACCATGAAGACCCTGGAGGGGGAGGAGGGCTTCGCCCATGCCGACGAGTATGTGGACGGCACCACCGCCCGGGGCAAGGCCATGCGGGAGCATATCTGCAAGACTCTGCGCTTTGACTCCCTGGAGTACCAGACGCTGGACGGGACCCTCTCCGCCATCGGCATCGACAAGTGCAAGCTCTGCACCTATTGCTGGAACGGGGAGGAGTAACGGGCCTGAAAGGGCGAAGCCCTTTGCACACTGCGCAAAACAAAAGGGATTTTTTCCGACGCACATGTTGCCGGAAAAAATATTTGAATCGCTTGGAGAATAAGGAAAGGAATTTTAATGGCTATGAACGATTCCAAATCCGAATTTTACGCCTCCGCGGGGGTGGACATCACGGCGGGGTACAGGGCCGTGGAGCTGATGAAAAAGCACGTCCGGCGCACCGTGATCCCCGGCGCGGACGTGGACATTGGCGGCTTCGGCGGCACGTTTGTGCCGGATCTCTCCGGTATGGCCCAGCCGGTGCTTGTCTCCGGAACCGACGGGGTGGGAACGAAGATCAAGCTGGCCTTTGAACTGGACAAGCACGACACCGTGGGCATCGACTGCGTGGCCATGTGCGTCAACGACATCATCTGCTGCGGCGCCAGGCCCCTTTTCTTCCTGGACTACATCGCCTGCGGGCGCAACGACCCGGAGAAGATCGCCGCCATCGTGGGCGGCGTGGCCGAGGGGTGCGTCCGCTCCGGCTGCGCCCTGATCGGCGGCGAGACCGCAGAGCATCCGGGCCTTATGCCGGAGGAGGAATACGACCTGGCGGGCTTTGCCGTGGGGATCGTGGACCGGGAGCGGGTCTTAAAGCCCGAGTCCGTCCGGGAGGGGGACGTTATCATCGCCCTGCCCTCCTCCGGCGTCCACTCCAACGGCTTCTCCCTGGTGCGGAAGATCCTGGCCGACTCCCACACCGCCCTCACGGATGTCTTTGAGGAGCTGGGGGGAAAGACCGTGGGGGAGGTGCTGCTGACCCCCACAAGGCTCTATGTCAAGCCGGTTCTGGCCCTCTTAGACCGGGTGAAGGTCAAGTCCGCGGCCCACATCACCGGCGGCGGCTTTTACGAGAACATCCCCCGGGCGCTGCCGGAGGGGCTTGGGGCCAGGATCGACCGGCAGAGTCTGAGGATCCCCCCCATCTTCCCCCTGCTGGCGAGGTTGGGCGGCGTCCCGGAGCGGGAGATGTTCAACGTCTACAACATGGGCGTGGGCATGACGCTCATCGTGGATCCCCAGGACGCCGGTCTGGCCCTTCAGGTGCTGGGGGACGCCGGGGAGGACGCCTACGTCTGCGGCCGGGTCGTCCGGTCTGACACGAGGATGGAGCTATGCTGAAGACGAAGATCGCCGTGCTGGTCTCCGGCGGCGGCACCAATTTGCAGGCGCTGATAGACGCGGAGAGCGGCGGCATATTACAGAGCGGGCACATCGCCCTTGTGGTGTCCAACGTCCGGGGGGCCTACGCCCTGGAGCGGGCCGAGGGGGCCGGGATCGAGACCCTGACCCTGCGCAAGCGGGATCTGGGGGGACAGGAGGGCTTTGAAAAGGCCCTGCAGGAGGCCCTGGAGAGCCGGGGAATACAGCTCATCGTCCTGGCGGGCTTTATGAGCATCCTCAGCGCGGACTTCACCCGCCGGTGGCCGGAGCGGATCATCAACGTCCACCCGGCGCTGATCCCCAGCTTCTGCGGGAAGGGCTTTTACGGCCTGCACGTCCACGAGGCTGCCCTGGCCTACGGCGTGAAGGTCACAGGCGCCACGGTGCATTACGTCAATGAGGTGCCTGACGGGGGGCGGATCATCGCCCAGAGGGCCGTGTATGTGGAGGACGGCGACACACCGGAGAGCCTGCAGCAGCGGGTGATGCGGGAGGCGGAGTGGATCATCCTGCCCCGGGCCGCGGAGCAGGTTTCCAAAGAGATCATGGAGGGAAAGAAATGAGCTACGATATCGGAAAGCTCCTCAGGGAGAACACCTACCCCGGGCGGGGTATCATTCTGGGCCGCTCAAGGGACGACAAAAAGGCGGTCATCGCCTACTTCATCATGGGCCGCAGCCAGAACAGCCGCAACCGGATCTTTGAGGAGACCGGGGACGGCATCCGCACGAGAGCCTTTGACGAGTCCAAGATGGAGGACCCCAGCCTGATCATCTACCACCCGGTGCGGGTGGTGAACGGCTCCGTCATCGTCACCAACGGCGACCAGACGGACACCATCCGGGACTCCATGCTGGAGGGCCACTGCTACCGCCACGCCCTCCACACCCGCACCTTCGAGCCGGACGGCCCCAACTGGACGCCCCGCATCTCCGGCGTGGTGACGCCTGACGGGAAGTACAGCCTGTCCATCTTAAAGAGCATGGACGGGGACCCCGCCTGCTGCTGCCGGTATTTTTACGAGTACGACCGGCCGCTCCCCGGCGCGGGCCACTTCATCCACACCTACAGCTGCGACGGGAACCCCATCCCCAGCTTCCAGGGGGAGCCGGAGCGCATCGCCCTGGAGGCGGACACGGCCCGGGAGCTGGCGGAGCTTCTGTGGGAGAACCTGAATGAGGACAACAAGGTCTCGCTGTATGTGAGCTTTGTGGACATCGCCTCCGGCCAGGCGGACAGCGTGATCATCAACAAGAACGTGTGAGGTGCTACTATGACGGAATTTGAACTGAAATACGGCTGCAACCCCAATCAGAAGCCGTCCAGGATCTTTATGCGCTCCGGGAAGGAGCTGCCGCTGGAGGTGCTGAACGGCCGCCCGGGGTATATCAACTTCTTGGACGCCCTGAACTCCTGGCAGCTGGTGCGGGAGCTGAAGCGGGAGCTGGGTCTCCCCGCCGCCGCCAGCTTCAAGCATGTGTCCCCCGCCGGCGCCGCCGTGGGGAATCCGCTCCCCGATAAGCTGAAGCGCGCCTGCTTCGTCAGCGACATCCCGGGGCTGGACGACTCCCCCCTGGCCTGTGCCTACGCCAGGGCCAGAGGCACGGACAGGATGAGCAGCTTCGGGGACTGGATCGCCCTCTCCGACGTGTGCGACGCCACCACCGCCAAAATCATCAAGCGGGAGGTCTCCGACGGCGTCATCGCCCCCGGCTACACCCCGGAGGCGCTGGAGATCCTGTCCGCCAAGAAGAAGGGCGGCTACAACGTGGTGCGGATCGACGCCGGCTATGTGCCGGAGCATGAGGAGACGAAGGATGTGTTCGGCATCACCTTCTCCCAGGGCCGCAACGACTTTAAAATCGACTACGACCTTCTGAAAAACGTGGTGACGGAAAATAAGGACATCCCGGACTTTGCCAAGCGGGACCTGGTCATCAGCCTGATCACCCTGAAATACACCCAGTCCAACTCCGTGTGCTTCGCCGCGGACGGCCAGGCCATCGGCGTTGGCGCCGGCCAGCAGAGCCGCATCCACTGCACACGCCTTGCCGGCGGGAAGGCCGACACCTGGCACCTGCGCCAGTCGGAGCGGGTGCTGGAGCTTCCCTTCATCCGCGGCCTGGGCCGTGCCGACAGGGACAACGTCATCGACGGCTTTATCAATCACAACGAGGAGGACGTCACCGCCGACGGCGTGTGGCAGCGCTACTTCACTGAGCGGCCCCGGTACTTCTCCCCGGAGGAGCAGCGGGAGTACCTGGGCACCGTCAAGGATGTGTCCCTTGGCTCCGACGCCTTCTTCCCCTTTGGGGACAACATCGAGCGCGCCGCCAAGAGCGGGGTGAAGTATGTGGCCGAGCCGGGCGGCTCCGTCCGGGACGACAACGTGATCCAGGTTGCGGACAAGTACGGCATGGCGATGGCGTTTACGGGCATGAGACTATTCCACCACTAAAAGGCCGTTCCGGCCTTTTAGTGGTGAGGGGATTTGCCGGCCCCCTGCGCGCACGGCCCGAAGGGCCGCACACTCCGGGGGCCTGAGAGGGCATTTTTCCAAGGCACATGTCCTTGGAAAAATGATTGGATTGGTTCGCGTCTGCGGACGCGAAATCTGCGATGCTTTTTTCCAAGGCGCATGTCCTTGGAAAAAATGTTGAAAAATCAAAATGGATTCGCGTCTGCGGACGCGAAGTCTGCGACGCCTGCTGGGCAGGCGGAAGGATGCTCTGGGGAGGAGAATATGAAGCTTCTTGTGGTTGGCGGCGGAGGCCGCGAGCATGCCCTGATCAAGGCTCTGAAAAAGAACCCGGCGGTGGATGTGATCTACGCCCTGCCGGGCAACGGCGGTATAGCGGCGGATGCGGAGTGCGTGGCCATCGGGGCCACGGACATCCCGGCCATTGTGGATTTTGCCGCCAGGAAGGGCGTGGACTACGCCGTGGTGGCCCCGGACGACCCCCTGGCCCTGGGGTGCGTGGATGAGTTGGAGGCCATCGGCGTGCCCTGCTTCGGCCCGAGGCGGGACGCCGCGGTCATCGAGGCCAGCAAGGCGTTTTCCAAAAATTTGATGAAGAAATACGGCATCCCCACGGCCCGGTTTGAGACGTTCACCGACCCCCAGGCGGCGATGGCGTACATTGACCGCGTGGGCGCCCCCATCGTCATCAAGGCCGACGGCCTGGCCCTGGGGAAGGGCGTCACCGTGGCCGCCACGGTGGAGGAGGCGAAGGACGCCGTCCGGGATATGATGGAGGGCGGCAAATTCGGCGCCTCCGGCAAGACCGTGGTCATCGAGGAGGCCCTTGAGGGGCCGGAGGTCTCAGTCCTCTCCTTCACCGACGGGAAGACCGTGGTCCCGATGGTGTCCAGCATGGATCACAAGAGGGCGCTGGACAACGACCAGGGCCCCAACACCGGCGGGATGGGCACAGTCGCCCCCAACCCCTACTACACGCCGGAGGTGGCGGAGCGGTGCATGAGGGAGATCTTCCTGCCCACGGTTCGCGCCATGAACGCGGAGGGGAGAACCTTCAAGGGGTGCCTGTACTTCGGGCTGATGCTCACGAAGGACGGCCCCAAGGTCATCGAGTACAACTGCCGCTTCGGCGATCCGGAGACCCAGGTGGTGCTGCCCCTGCTGAAAACCGACCTGCTCACTGTGATGCGCGCCGTGACGGAGGGGAAGCTGGCCTCCACCCAGGTGGAATTTTTGGACGCGGCGGCCTGCTGCGTGGTTCTGGCCTCCCGGGGGTATCCCGTGAAGTATGAAAACGGCTTTCCCATCACCCTGCCGGAGACAGGCCCGGGCCGGGAGATCTATGTGGCCGGCGCGGAGCGGAAGGACGGGAAGCTCTTGAGCCACGGAGGCCGCGTCCTGGGGTGCGTGGCCGTGGAGGACACCCTGGAGAGGGCCGTCTCGGCCGCCTATGAGCTTGCGGACAGCGTGGAATTTGAAAACGGCTTCTGCCGGAGAGATATCGGAAAACGGGCGCTGGACGCGCTGGCGAAGTAAGGGGAGACGCGACGATGGTTTACAGAGTATTTGTGGAGAAACGAAACGGCCTGACGCTGGAGGCGGACAGGCTTCTCGGCGATCTCAGGGAGCTTTTGGGGATCCGGAGCCTGAAGGGCGTCCGGGTGCTGAACCGCTATGACGTGGAGGGCATCGACCAGGAGCTTTTCTGCCTTGCCCGGGACACGGTGTTTTCCGAGCCGCAGCTGGATCTCACCTACACGGAGCTTCAGGCAGAGGGCACGGTCTTCGCCGTGGAGTATCTGCCGGGGCAGTTTGACCAGCGGGCGGACTCCGCCGCCCAGTGCATCCAGATCATCTCCCGGGGGGAGCGGCCCCTGGTGCGCACCGCCAAGGTGTATGTCCTCCGGGGCAAGCTGTCGGACGCCGACGTGGAGAAGGTCAAGCGGTATGTGATCAATCCGGTGGAGGCCCGGGAGGCCTCGCTGGAGACAGTTGAGACCCTGAAGACCGACTACGCCCTCCCCGAGAGCGTGGAGACCCTGCGGGGCTTCAACCGGCTGACCCGGGACGGGATCCGGGACTTTGTGCGGCGGTACGGCTTGGCGATGGACGAGGACGACCTGCTCTTCTGCCGGGACTACTTTGTGTCCGAGGGGCGGGAGCCGACCATCACCGAGATCCGCATGATCGACACCTACTGGTCTGACCACTGCCGCCACACCACCTTCCTCACCCATATCGACTCCGTGGCCTTTGACGACCCCGCCGTCCAGGAGGAGTTTGAAAATTATCTGGCTATGCGGGAGTACTGCGGGGACACAAAGCCCATGTGCCTGATGGACATCGCCACCGTGGGGGCCAAATATCTGAAAAAGCGGGGCCTTTTGCCCAAGCTTGACGAGTCCGAGGAGATCAACGCCTGCACGGTGAAGATTCGGATAACCGTGGACGGGGAGGAGCAGGACTGGCTTCTGCTCTTTAAAAACGAGACCCACAACCACCCCACGGAGATCGAGCCGTTCGGCGGCGCGGCCACCTGCATCGGCGGGGCCATCCGGGATCCCCTGTCCGGCCGCAGCTATGTGTACGCCGCCATGCGCGTCACCGGCGCTGCGGATCCCACGGTGCCCGTGTCCCGGACAATGGCCGGAAAGCTGCCCCAGAGGCAGCTGGTGACAGGCGCGGCCTCCGGCTACAGCTCCTACGGGAACCAGATCGGCCTTGCCACAGGCATTGTGGATGAGATCTACCACCCGGGTTACGCCGCCAAGCACATGGAGATCGGCGCTGTCCTGGGCGCGGCCCCCGCGTCCAATGTCCGCCGGGAGGCGCCGGAGCCGGGGGATATCGTGATCCTCCTGGGCGGCCGCACCGGGCGGGACGGCATCGGCGGCGCCACGGGGTCCTCCAAGGCCCACAACGCCCACTCCGTGGAGGAGTGCGGGGCGGAGGTGCAGAAGGGCAACGCCCCCGAGGAGCGCAAGCTCCAGCGCCTCTTCCGCAATCCCGACGCCACGCGCCTCATCAAGCGGTGCAACGACTTCGGCGCCGGCGGCGTGTCCGTGGCGGTGGGGGAGCTGGCCGACGGCCTGCTGATCGACTTAAACCGCGTCCCCCGGAAATATGACGGCCTTGACGGCACGGAGCTGGCGATCTCCGAATCCCAGGAGCGCATGGCCGTGGTGGTGGCCGCCCAGGATCGGGACGCCTTTATGGAGCTGGCCCACGCGGAGAACCTGGAGGCCACGGTCATTGCCGTCGTCACCAGGGAGCCGAGACTCGTGATGGAGTGGAACGGCCGGAGGATCGTGGACATCTCCCGGGACTTTTTGAATACGAACGGCGCGCCCAAGCACGCCGAGGTGCGGGTGGCGGCGGAGCGCCCCCTGGATCCACCAGCCGGCGGGAGCTTCACCCAGGAGCTTCTGGCCCTGGCGGCGGATCTGAACGTCTGCTCCAAGCGGGGCCTCTCCGAGCGGTTTGACTCCACCATCGGCGCGGCCAGTCTCCTGATGCCCTTCGGCGGCAGGAACCAGCTGACGCCCATCCAGGCGATGGTTCACCGCCTGCCCGTGGAGCATGGGCACACGGACGCCTGCTCCTTTATGGCCTGGGGCTACAACCCCCGGATCATGGAGGCCAGCCCCTTCAAGGGGGCGTACCTGGCGGTGGTGGAGTCCGTATCCAAGCTCATCGCCGCGGGGGCGTCCTTTGAGGACGTGTACCTCACCTTCCAGGAGTATTTCTGCCGCCCCGGCACGGCTCCGGAGCGCTGGGGCCAGCCCCTGGCAGCGCTCTTGGGCGCCCTGAAGGCCCAGAGGGAGCTGGGGATCGGCTCCATCGGCGGCAAGGACTCCATGTCCGGCTCCTTTGAGGATCTGGACGTGCCCCCCACCCTGGTGAGCTTCGCCGTCACCACGGGGACCGAGGGGGAGGTAGTCTCCAACGAGTTCAAGGCCCCCGGCCACCAGGTGGTTTGGCTGCGGCCTGCGTATAAGGATGGCCTGCCCACGGCGGACAGCCTGAAGAAGCTGTACGCCCGTGTCCACGAGCTGCTGAGCGGCGGCCAGGCCGTGGCGGCCTACACCCCCACCTACGGCGGCGCGGCGGAGGCTGTCTTCAAGATGTGCCTGGGCAACGGCGTGGGCTTCACCTTCCGGGACGATGTGTCCCAGGCGGAGCTTTTCGCCCACGCCTACGGCTCCTTTATCCTTGAGGTCACCGGCGACGTGGGGGAGGACGTGCTGGGCCGGACGGTGGAGGAACCCGCCGTCACCCTCCGGGGGGAGAGCGTGGAGCTGCGGGAGCTGACACGCGCCTGGGAGGGGACTCTGGAGCGGGTGTATCCCACCCGCGCCGGGGAGAGCGTCCCCGCGCCGGAGTTCAGCTTCACCGCCATCACCCGCGTGGCCCCCAAGACGCGGCTGGCCAGGCCAACGGTGCTGATCCCCGTGTTCCCCGGCACCAACTGCGAGTACGACACGGCCCGGGCCTTTGAGCAGGCGGGGGCCAGGGTGCGAACCTTCGTGATCCGCAACCAGTCCAGCGCCGACATCGCCGGCAGCGTGGAGGACTTCGCCGCCGCCGTTCAGGACGCCCAGATCGTCTTTATCCCCGGGGGCTTCTCCGGCGGGGACGAGCCGGACGGCTCCGGAAAATTCATCACGGCCTTCTTCCGCAACGCCGCCGTGAAGCAGGCGGTCACGGATCTGCTGGAGCGCCGGGACGGCCTGATGGGCGGGATCTGCAACGGCTTCCAGGCCCTGGTGAAGCTGGGCCTTGTGCCCTTCGGCCGGATCATGGAGACGGACGCCTCCTGTCCCACCCTGACCTACAACAACATCGGCCGCCACCAGTCCCGCCTTGTGCGCACCCGCGTGGCGTCCAACAAGTCCCCCTGGTTCGCCCTGACAAATCCCGGGGAGGTCTACACCGTCCCCATCTCCCACGGAGAGGGAAAATTCCTGGCCAGCGCCCAGACCGTGGCGCAGCTGGCGGAGCGCGGTCAGATCGCCACCCAGTATGTGGACTTCCAGGGCAAGCCCACGATGGACATCGCCCACAACCCCAACGGCTCCGTGGCCGCCATCGAGGGCATCACCAGCCCCGACGGCCGGATCTTCGGCAAGATGGGCCACTCCGAGCGCGTGGGCGGACTTTATAAAAACGTCCCCGGGGAGTTTGACATGAAGCTCTTTGAGGCGGGCGTCAGGTACTTCAAATAAGGCCTCCTGAGCAGGACTGCCGGGCCGGACATGTGCCGGCCCGGCTTTGCCTGCCCGGGGAAGGGCTTGACATTTTTGCCAAAACGGTTATGATAGAGACACGGAAAGGTTAGCCTGCCAAAAAGCCAAGGGCCTTTTTCGACAGGCTAAAGGTGGTAAGTCCAATGAAAGAGAATAAAATGGGCGTCATGCCGGTGGGGAAGCTCCTGATCACCATGTCGCTGCCCATGATGGCGTCCATGCTGATGCAGGCGCTGTACAACGTGGTGGACAGCATCTTCGTGAGCAACTACGCGCCGGGAGCCTTGACGGCCGTCACCCTGGCCTTCCCCATACAGACGCTGATCATCGCCTTCGCCAACGGGGCCGGCGTGGGGATGAACGCCCTTGTCTCCCGGTTTTTAGGGGAGAAACGGCCGGAGGAGGCCAACAAGGCCGCCCGGCACGGGGCGCTTCTGGCCCTGTGTTCCTACGGGATCTTCCTGCTGTTCGGCCTATTTTTGGCAAGGCCCTTTATGTACTCCCATGAGACGGCCCAGACGGGCCGGGACGTGCTGGAGATGGGCACATCCTATCTCTCTGTGGTGTGTATTTTCTCCTTCGGCGTCTTTACGCAGATCGTGTTTGAACGGCTCTTCCAGTCCACGGGCAGGACGGTGTACTCCATGATCATCCAGAGTACCGGCGCCGTCATCAACATGATCCTGGATCCCATTATGATCTTCGGCTACCTGGGTTTCCCGGAGATGGGGGTCACCGGCGCCGCCGTGGCCACGGTGGTGGGGCAGATCACCGCCGCCACTCTGGGAGCCACGCTGTGCGCCTTTAAAAATCCGGAGGTGCGGCTGGAGCTTGGCAAGCTCTTCCGGGTGGATCGGGCGCTGCTCCGGCAGATGCTGGTGATCGGCATCCCCACCACCGTCATGCAGGCCATCGGCTCGGTGATGAGCTACGCGATGGATCTGATCTTAGTGGCCTTTGAGGCGGCCACGGACGTGTTCGGCGCATATTTCAAGATCCAGTCCTTCGTCTGTATGCCCGTCTTCGGCCTGAACGCCGGAATGGTGCCCATCATCGCCTACAACTACGGGGCCAGGAATAAAGACCGGATCACAAAGACCATAAGGTTCAGCATCCTCATCGGCGAGGGCATCACCACCCTGGGCTTTCTGGCCTTCCAGCTGATCCCGGAGACGCTCCTGGGGATGTTCAACCCCTCGGCGGAGATGCTGCGCATCGGCGTCCCGGCCCTGCGGATCATCTCCATCCACTTTCTCATGTGCGGCGCCAGTATCGTCATCGGCAGCGTCTTTCAGGCGCTGGGGAACGGCGTCTACTCCGCCATCGTCTCCTTTATGCGCCAGCTGGTGGTGCTTCTTCCGGTGGCGTGGGTCTTCTCCAGGGTATTCGGGCTTGAGGCCGTGTGGTGGTGCTTCCCCATCGCCGAGGCCGTCAGCCTTGCCACATCCGTTTTTCTCCTGATCAGGATCAGGAAAAACGTCATTTCACAGCTTTAAATCACGGAAAGGAAGGATCGTTATGCTCAATTCACGGGAACTGAAAGGACATGCCCGGCGGGTCTTCCGCCGCCGGCTTATGCCGCTGTTACTCACCGCGGCGGCGTTTTTGGTGGTGGACTATCTCATCAACTACCTGGCCAATGAGTTGTCCGGCCTCAACGCCTGGTCAAGGGAGCTTATCCGCCACATGGACGCCTACATCCAGCAGATCGGCGAGGCCCCGAGTGCAGAGGAGTTGGAGGAGATATACACGAATCTCATCCCGAGTATGCCGGAGGTGGGTACCTTTGCGCGGGGCGCTTTCGCCGTGGCCCTGAGCTGGCTCATCAACCTGATGTCGGTGCCCCTGACCGCCGGATACTGCTGGCACATGATCCAGGAGAGCCGGGGCGTCGCTACCCATGTGGGATCACTGCTCCACGGCTTCCAGGTGACGCTGAAGACCCTGGCTGTCACCCTCCTCATCTCGCTTCTCGTCGCCCTGGGGGGCCTTCTGTTCGTCATCCCCGGCATCATCCTGGCCTTCCGGTACTCCCTGGCCATCTATATCCTGATGGACGACCCCTCCAAGGGCGTGATACAGTGCATGGAGGAGTCCGGGGCGCTGATGCGCGGCAATAAGTGGAGGCTCTTCAAGCTGGAGCTGTCCTTTATCGGGTGGAATATCCTGGAGAGTCTTATCACCACCATTGTGGGCCTGCCTATCTTCAAGCTGTGGCTCACCCCCTACTCCACACTGGCCCACACCGCCTTCTATAACGAGGTGCTGGGCCTGCCGCCCACCACAGAGACACAGCCGGAAATGTAAAAAGTCCGCCCGAAGGGCGGAGGGACAAAAGCTCCCGCAGGGAGTTTTCCGGGCGCCCCGGGAGGGGGCTTTCCCCCAACGGGGGAATGAGGTGTCCGCCCGAAGGGCGGACGGGGTATTTTACTTTCTCCTCTTTTGTGTTGACAAAAGAGGAGAAAGTAACAAAGAGGAGAAAAACAACCAGAGGGGGATTTCGATTTTCCCCCTCTGGACTCCCCTTTTAAAAACGACCAGTTAGGGGGCCTGCGGGCCCCCTACTGGAGAAACCCCCGGGGAGTCCCCCGGGGGTTTTCTGGACGAATCGGCGCGATGAGCCACCCGGTGGTACGTCGCGCCCTTTGGACTGAGCCGGTGGGGGACGGGGGTGGGTTTCCGGAGACGACACCCTTCACCGCAACCGGCAGCTTTCCCCCGGCGTTACAGAGGGACGGTTCTTTAGTCCCACCTGCGGTGTGACAAAAAAACCGTCCCTCAAGTCCCGCCTTTTACGGAGGAACTTCCCGTCTTTTGAGGAGGTGGGACAGCGGGGACGGTTCTTTTGTCACATCGAAGCATAGCGAAGATGGGACTAAAGAACCGTCCCCGTGTCACACCGGCTGCCCGTAGCCGAATTCCCTATTTCAATATTTTTTCCGGCGGCATGTACGTCGGAAAAAATCCCTCTTGCCGCGCAAACGTGCGCCCTTGGGCGTGCGCTGCAGCGCGGCAGCAGGAAAGGGCCGCCCGAATTCCGCAGAATTCGATGGGGCATTTCCGCACGCGTCCTATTGGCATTGAAAGGCCGCAGGGGTTTACCGCCAGGGTAGGAGAGGCGCCAAAAGCCGCCCGTGTCAGAAGGCCTCTGTGGCCTTTCAAGCCAGTCTAAACCCCTGCGGCCTTTCAAGCCAGTTCAGATTCGCTTCAATTCCCCCGTCAGGTGGGAGACGGGGTTGATGGGGGAGCCGCCGCCGGGGCGAAGCTCGAAGTGCAGGTGGGGGCCTGTGACGTTGCCTGTGGCGCCCATCAGGGCGATCAGCTGGCCCTGGGCCACGCGATCGCCCTCCGCGACCAGGATCTGGCTCAGATGGGCGTAGTAGGTCACGTCCCCGTTGTCGTGCTGGAGCTTTATGATGTTGCCGTAGCCGCTTCCCGCCCAGAAGTCGGCGTAGATCACAAGCCCCCCGTCGGCGGCAAAGACCTCCGTCCCCACGTCGTTGGCGATGTCCAGCCCCTTGTGGTTGCTGGAGCCGCCGGAGATGCTCCGCCGCCCGTAGCCGGAGGAGATGATCCCGGTGGTGGGCCAGATATACGTCCCCCGGGAGTCGGTACGGGACCCGGGGAGCGTGCCCTGGCGGATGATCTTATCCACCGGCTCCACCAGCATCTGGGTGCCGTCCACATATTCCTCCGTCCGCTCCCCGTCGGTGTACACCGTGACCACGATATCCCGGCACAGGCCGTCGGCCCCCTCCTGGACCACCTCCTGCTCGTCGGAATACATGGTGTCGTCAGGGAGCGTCACCGTCTCGTAGGGGACAGTCCTCTCCCGGCAGGAGCGGGCCTCCGTCACCCGGACGGCCGCCTCCAAGGCCCGGCTCTCCGCCGCCATAGGCGCCTGCGCCCCGGGGGCGGCGTTGGCACTCCCGGAGAAGGCCGCCAAAAGCACTGTACAGCCGCACACCGCCGCCAGGGCCGAAAGCACACCCAGACGCCTGGACAGCTTCTTCCGATTATCGCTGAATCTCATAAGCTCCTCACACAAGTTACAAAAGAGTTACAAATAGTTACGAATTGCACTATACACCATCCGGAGAATTCTGTCAACCCCTTCGACGAAAATAGTGGCGAAGGGCCAAAAAAATTCCACATAGCCGGTGGGGACAAGAATATAGTGGAAACAGCGAAAGGAGTGTGAGCTTATGACGGCAGAGGAGCGGACGCCCTCCCTGTCCGCACCCCACAGTCTCAGCCTGGAGGGGCGCGGGAGGCTTTTGGTGTCGGGGGTGACGCGAGTGGAGAGCTTCAACGAGCAGGAGGTCATCATGGGGACGACCCGGGGCACCCTGGCCGTCCACGGGGAGGAGCTGCACATGGAGAAGCTCAGCGTGGACAGCGGGGACGTGCTGGTGACGGGGCAGGTGGACGCCCTGGAGTATGAGGACGACGGACAGCGCCAGGAGGGCCTTTTCGCCCGGCTGTTCAGGTGAGCGATGGAGATCGCCGTATCCGATCAGGCGGTTCAGGCGGGGATATCGCTGCTGCTGGGGGCGCTGGCCGGGGCGCTGTATGATCTGCTGCGCGTCCCCCGGGGGAGCCTGGGGGGACGGTTCCTCACGGCGGTGCTGGATATCCTGTTCTGGGCGGTGTGTGCCTTTGCCCTCTTCGCCCTGGGCCTCTCCGCCGGGGGCGGGGAGCAGCGGATCTTCATGCAGATCCTCTTTGCCCTGGGGGCCGGAGTGTATTTTGTGACCCTCAGTCCGTATGTGGTGGAATTTGCCCGGTTCCTCCAGTGGCTTATCGGCCTGATCGCCGGTTTTTTGGCCGTTCCCCTGGGGTTTGTGGGAAAAACTTTAAAAAAATTTCGACGAATTTTAAAAAAATCCTTTTCTTCTCCCGTAAAATGGTTTACAATAAAAAAGAATCAGAAACGCTCCGCCCAGGGGGCGGATATCACGGGGGAGAGCGAACATGCGGCTCAAACGCACAGGTATTCTTACGAAGATCGTTATAGCGGTGGTGTTTATCTACGCGCTGGTATCTCTGGCCCGGCTCAACGACCGGAAGGCGGAGGCCCAGGAACAGCTTCAGGAGCTGAAGCAGCAGGAGGCACAGCTGGCGGCGGAAAACGACCGGATGCAGTACGCCATCGACAACGCGGACGACGACGAGGTCATTCGGGACATCGCCCGTGAACACGGCTATGTGGATCCGGACGAGAAGGTATTCTGATCTTGTAAAGCGCGCTTTAATCTGTTCTTGCAGAGAGGAATAGAAATGGATATACAAAAGGGAGCCGTACTGACCGGTAAGGTCACGGGCATCACCAAATTCGGGGCGTTTGTACAGCTGGCGCCGGGGAAATCGGGGCTTGTGTACATATCGGAGATCGCCAACACCTTTGTGAACAACGTCTCCGACTTCCTGACCGTGGGGCAGGAGGTCAAGGTCAAGGTCATCAGCATTGATGAACAGGGGAGGATCAACCTGTCCATCAAGCAGACCCTGCCGCGCCCGGAGCCTCAGCAGAAAGGCCCCCGCCCCGCAGGCTCCCGTCCCAGCGCCCAGCGTCAGCCGGAGCCGTATGCCGCCCCGGAGGGGCCGGTGGACGCGGACTTTGAGGATAAGCTCAAGCGGTTTATGAAGGACTCCGAGGGTCGGATCTCTGACGCCATGCGTCAGACCGAGCGGCGGAACTCGAAACGCAGACGATGACTTAACTGGCTTGAAAGGCCTGAAGGCCTTTCAATGCCAATAGGATGCGTGCGGAAAGGGCCAATCGAATTCTGCGGAATTCGATTGGCCCTTTCCTGCTGCCGCGCTGTGCGACCAGTCTGCGGACTGGTCACTTGCGCGGCGAGAGGGATTTTTTCCAAGGCACATGTCCTTGGAAAAAATATTTGATTGGGGGAGTGGAGGACGGGGCAGCTTCCGTTGATTGGAGACCTTGACCCGGCGTTACAGAGGGACGGTTCTTTTGTCACACCTCCGCTGACGCTGCGGTGGTACAAAAAAACCGTCCCTCAGTTCCGCCTTTGACGGAGGAACTTCCCGTCTCTTGAGGAGGTGGGACAGCGGGGACGGTTTCTTTGTACCACCAGTGCGCACACTGGTGTGACTAAGGAACCGTCCCCGTGTCACACCGGCTTCCGGTGATGCTTGACACTGCCCTTTCCCCGTTTATTATACCGCCCTCAATCAACGACACGGGCCGCCGAGGGCGGCGGCCCCTACGGCAAATATTAAAGTTTTCCATCTTAACGCAACCGCTCTGTCACCCAACCCGCCCGGGCCGATGAGGTCATCGGCCCCTACAAGGGAGTCTTGCAGACAGTAGGGGCCGCCTCTCTTGGCGGCCCGCCCCTCAATTTTGCCTCATTGTCCGAATCGACGGCATTTGGTGTATGTAGGGGCCGACGACCTCGTCGGCCCGGGTTTCGATTACCACCGGGTATCGATTCAACGCAACTCAAACGACGCGGGCCGCCGTGGGCGGCGGCCCGTACAGATTGAATGGATGGTAACGCTCTTTTTCCGTTCCTTTGAGGAGGTGGGACAAAGGGGACGGTTTTTTGTCACACCGCAGGTGGGACTAAAGAACCGTCCCCGTGTCACACCGGTTTTCCGGAGATGCACGACCTCATTTTCCCCGTGTCACACCGGCCCCCGTCGTTTGCCGAAAAAGCCCATTGGGCTTTTTCGACAGGTTGAGGGGGCTTTGCCCCCCTCTTACGCTTTCTTGTCTTGATTGATCACCAGCCGCAGGCGGAACACGTTCTGAGCGGTGGAGAACTCCAGGGTCGCCCCGTATTTCCGGGCGAAGGCCTGGATGGACTGGGTGCCGTAGCCGTGTTCCGGCGCGGCCAGGGGGAGGCCGTTCTCCCCGAATTTTACCTGTCCTGCGAAGGTGTTGTAGATGCCGATGGCGAAGACCGGCCGGTCGAAAAAGACGATGGTCAGCTCCCGATCCTCCGGCTTTGGCACGTCGGCCAGGGCGTTCACGGCGTTTTCCAGGGCGTTGGAGAAGAGGATGCACAGCGGCGCCCAATCCACGGGCAGGGCGTCGCCCACCTCGATCTTGGTCTTCACCTGGGCGCCCAGCTTTTTGGCGGCGTTGATATAGGTGATCAGGACGGAATTCAGCGCCCTGTCCGGGCAGTAGCTGACGGCCACCGGGTCGTGAGTGAGTTCCCGGATCCCGCCTAAGAGGTTCATGGCGCCCTGGATGTTCCCGGTCTCCAAAAAGTTCCGCAGGCTTGTCTCGTAGTGGCGCAGGTCGTGGCGGAGGATGCGGATGTCCTGGCTGTCCTGCTCTAAGGCGGCCAGGGCGTTTTCAAAGGAGCTGACCTGCACGTTCAGCAGCTCCTCCGTCTGCCGGTAGCGGTTGATGCGCAGCTGGTCCCGGATGACCTTGGCGATGATCAGCATGGTGATCACCACCAGGATGATGAGCAGGGAGAAGGCGGGGGTGTCCTCGGGCCGCTCCAGAATGGGGGTGGGGTAGGTGGCCAGGAGGACGACGGCCATATAGAACGCCACGCAGGCGGCGGAGATCATCCACCAGTGGCCGTCCGCCAGCTCGATGAGGGTCTCGTCATAGCCGCGCTTCGCGTACCGGAAAAAGAGATACTCCGCCACGGGGAAGATCACCAGGCGCGAGACGAAGAGGAAGACCATACTGTCCCCCAGCGCCTGCGCCGCGAGGCTGGTGAAGGACGTGACGATCATGGTGAAGATGTCCCCAATGCAGAAGGCGATGATCAGCCGCCCGTCCCGGAAGCGGGAGACGATGAGGAAGTAGATAAAGCTGGGGACGGACATGGTCAAAATGGAGACCCGGGACACGGCCTCCGGCCCCAGAGTGAAGAACAATACGCCGTTTAAAACACACAGCGCCCCCATAAAAATGCCCGTGTACAGGTTATACTTCTTCACAGAGATCCGGGGGACGACCATCAGATAGTTGAGAATGGCGGAGTTGACGGTCACCCAGAAAAGGGAGAGCCTGCGCAGTGTTTCCATAGCTTCGACCTCAAAAAAGCCGCCCGCAGTGGAGAGTCCCCCAACACGCAGACAGAAATTTTCAAGACACACATCCTCCCCGGATGTCTCCGGGGAGGGATTACCAAATAATTACAAAACTTTTTCCCCAAGGACATGTGCCTTGGGGAAAAACCCCCTGGCTTTGAGGGCCTTTGGCCTTCAAAGCCAGCTTGTTTCAGTACGCGATCCCCCAGATGACCATCTGCTTTGCGGGCTTTCCGCACACGGGGCAGACATCCCCGATGTGGTGCTGCTCGAAGGGGATACAGCGGCTGGTGACGCCGGCCTGCTCCTTCATCTTCACCTCGCACGCCTCGTCGCCGCACCACATCATCCGGGCAAAGCCGCCCTTCTGACAGCCGTCCCGGACCTCCTCCACGCTGTGGGCGTCGAAGGTGTTGTCCTGCAGGTTCTTCAGGGCCTTCTCGTACATCTCCCGCTGAACGTCGTCCAAGACGGCCTTGACCGCCTCCGCCACATTCTCCAGGGGCAGGGTGAGCTTCTCCCCGCCGGTGCGCTTGGCGGCCACGCACACGTTGTTTTCGATGTCCCGGGGGCCAAGCTCCAGCCGGACGGGCACGCCCTTCATCTCGTACTGGGCGGCCTTCCAGCCCATAGACTGATCGGAGAGGTCGATATCCGCCCGGATCCCGGCGGCCTTCAGCGTCTCTAAAAGCTCCTGCGCGGCCTCCTGGACCCCCTCCTTGTGCATGGCCACGGGGATGACGATGACCTGGACGGGGGCGATGCGCGGGGGCAGGACAAGGCCGGAGTTGTCCCCGTGGGTCATAATGATCCCGCCAATCATCCTGGTGGACACGCCCCAGCTTGTCTGATACGGGTGGTGGAGCTGGTTGTCCCGGCCGGTGAAGGTGATGTCAAAGGCCCTGGCGAAGCCGTCGCCGAAGTAGTGACTGGTGCCGCCCTGGAGGGCCTTTTTGTCGTGCATCATGCACTCCACGGTGTAGGTCTCCTCCGCGCCGTTGAACTTCTCCTTGTCCGTCTTGCGGCCGCGGATCACCGGCATGGCCAGCACGTTCTCCATAAAGTCGGCGTACACGTTGAGCATCCGCTGGGTCTCGGCCCGGGCCTCCTCCTCCGTGGCGTGCATGGTGTGTCCCTCCTGCCACAGGAATTCCCGGTGGCGCAGGAAGGGACGGCTCGTCTTTTCCCACCGCAGGACGCTGCACCACTGATTGTAGAGCTTGGGCAGATCCCGCCAGGAGTGGATGACATTTTTATAATGCTCGCAGAAAAGGGTCTCGCTGGTGGGACGGATGCAGTACCGCTCCTCCAGCTTGTCGGAGCCGCCCATCGTCACCCAGGCGCACTCCGGGGCAAAGCCCTCCACATGGTCCTTCTCCTTTTGCAGGAGACTTTCGGGGATCAGCATGGGCAGGTACACGTTCTCGTGGCCCAGCTTTTTAAACTCCCCGTCCAGAATGTGCTGGATGTTCTCCCAGATGGCGTATCCGTAGGGACGGTAGATGAACATGCCCTTGATGGAGGAGTAGTCGATAAGCTCCGCCTTGGTACACACATCCGTGTACCACTGGGTGAAATCCACGTCCATATCGGTGATCTGTTCTACTTTTTTGTCCTTGGCCATAAAGATACTTCGCTTTCCTTGTTTTTCCCCATTTTAAACGCTGGTGGGACGATTGTCAAGTGCTTTGACACCTTCCACCCGGGGCTGTCCGGGGGCGTCAGGGCCTTCACCGCCCGGTCAAGCTCCCGGAGCAGGGCGTCCACGTCCTCCCCGGTGGTGGCCCAGCTCACAGCCAGGCGGATCACGGTGCAGTCGGTGTTGTACGGCTCCCAGAAGGAGTACGTCACCGCCTTCCCCAGCTCCTCCAAGAGGACGTTGGGGAGGATGGGGAACAGCTGGTTTGTGGGGGAGTCGATAAAGAGGGGCCACCCCCGGCGCATAAGGCCGTCCCGCAGCCTCATAGCCAGGGCCACGGCCTCCCGGCCGAGCTGCGTATACAGCCCGTCGGTGAAAAGGGCCTCAAACTGCGCCCCGCACAGCCGGCCCTTGGCCAGCATGGCGCCGCGCTGCTTGGTGACGGTGAGAAAATGCTCCGGCGCGCCCCTGGGGAAGACAAGGGCTTCGCCGCACAGCGCCCCACACTTGGTGCCGCCCACGGAGAACACGTCGGCCAGCCCTGCCAGCTCCGGCAGCGTCACGTCCGTATCCGCCCCCAGGGCGTAGGCCAGCCGCGCCCCGTCCACAAACAGGGGCAGACGGTACTCCCGGCAGACCCGGGAGAGGGCCGTCAGCTCCTCCAGGGAGTAGAGCGTCCCGTACTCCGTGGGGTGGGAGATATAGACCATGCCGGGGAAGACCATGTGTTCGTGGTTGGGATCGGCGAAAAACCCCTGCAAATACCCGCGCAGCGCCCCGGCGTCCAGCTTCCCCTCCCGCTGGGGCAGGGGCAGGATCTTGCGGCCGGAGAACTCCACGGCCCCGGCCTCGTGGGCGTTGATGTGGCCGGTGGAGGCGCAGACAACCCCCTCCCAGGCCCGGGGCAGACTGCCGCACACCAGGGCGTTTGTCTGTGTCCCGCCGGAGATAAAATAGACGTCCGCCTCCGGGGCGCCGCAGGCCTGGCGGATAAGGCGCCGAGCATTTTCGGAGTACGCATCCGCCCCGTAGCCTGGCTGCGGCGTCAAATTCGTCTCCGCAAGACGCCGCAGAACCGCCGGGTGCGCCCCGTGGGAATAATCGTTTTCAAAATAGAGCATGAGATCACCTCCCCCAGAGCATACCACATTTTTAGAAGCAATACAAGACGTCTGGCGAAAGAGGGCTGATGGTTCTCTGAGGAGAACCATCAGCCCTCTTTCTGCCAAGGGGATGCGTGCGGAAAGGCCCCATCGAATTCTGCGGAATTCGATGGGGCCTTTCCTGCTGCCGCGCTGCAGCGCACGCCCAAGGGCGCACGTTTGCGCGGCATAAGGGATTTTTTCCGACGTACATGCCGCCGGAAAAAATATTGAAAATGGGGTCGCGGGTCTGGGGATTGTTCGTTGTTTGGAGGCCTTCTCCCGGCGTTACAGAGGGACGGTTCTTTTGTCACACCTCCGCTGACGCTGCGGTGGTACAAAAAAACCGTCCCTCAAGTCCCGCCTTTCACGGGGGAACTTCCCGTCTTCTGAGGAGGTGGGACAGCGGGGACGGTTTCTTTGTACCACCAGTGCGCACACTGGTGTGACTAAGG
>CANQFV010000021.1 GCA_947599875.1 uncultured Oscillospiraceae bacterium | reverse complement strand
AAAATCCCTCTTGCCGCGCAAACGTGCGCCCTTGGGCGTGCGCTGCAGCGCGGCAGCAGGAAAACGGCTCCTGAATTCCGCAGAATTCAGGAGCCGTTTTCCGCACGCATCCCCTTGGCATTGAAAGGCCGCAGGGGTTACGCAAAAGCCCGGAAAGGCGCTGAAAGCTGCCCTCGCCAGAAGACCCCTGTGGCCTTTCAAGCCAGTTTAGCCCCCTGCGGCCTTTCAAGCCAGTATTTTTATTTTCCCCGTCTTCAGCGTCTCAGGCAGGTCGATAATCCTCTGGTTCCGGGACCCCCTGAACTTCAGGGAGATATCCTTCTGCGCCAGGATGAATCTGCCGTCCACCAGCACGTCGATGAGGGACAGCAGCTCATCCGTGACCTCGCACCGGGGGTGGGAGCCGTCGGCGAGCAGCTCCTCCAGGGTGAAGCCGGAGTAGCACCAGACGGTCTTATCCGGCAGGGTCTCCCTCACCCGCCGGACGAAGGGCAGCAGCGCCCGCTGGTTTTCCGGCTCCATCGGCTCGCCGCCCAAAAGGGTGAGGCCGTTGATATAGGAGGGGGCCAGAAGCTCCAGAAGCTCCGCCTCCGTCTCCGGGGTGAAGGGCTTTCCGAAGTGGAAATCCCAGGTCTGAGGCTGGAAGCACCCCTCGCAGTGGTTGGTGCAGCCGGAGACGAAGAGCGTCACCCGCACCCCCTCCCCGTCGGCAATATCGCATTTTTTGATCTCTCCGTAATACATCTTCCCGTCACCGGCGCCGGCGCCGTTCCTCCTTCCAAAATCGGCCCGGCCCCACCGGGCGATTTTGTATTTTTGTTTTTAAAGAGTTTCCCGAGGCGTTGGCCCCGGGAAACTGTGTCTTTTTTAAAGGTGTAAAACCCTGTCCCGGATCTCCTGTGTCCGGCCCTGGTTCCAGAACTGTGTCCCGATATAGCCGCAGGTGCGCCGGGCCACGTTCATCTTGTTCTGGTCGGTGTTGCCGCACTTGGGGCACTTCCAGATGAGCTTTCCGTCCTCCTCCACGATGCCGATCTCGCCGTCCCAGCCGCAGACCTGGCAGTAGTCAGATTTGGTGTTCAGCTCGGCGTAGATGATGTTGTCGTAGATGAACTTCATCACCTGCAAAACGGCCTCCAGATTGTTCTGCATATCCGGGACCTCCACATAGCTGATGGCGCCGCCGGGGGACAGGGCCTGGAACTCGGACTCGAATTTCAGCTTGGTGAAGGCGTCGATCTGCTCCGTCACATGGACGTGGTAGGAGTTGGTGATATAGCCCTTGTCGGTGATGCCCTTGATGATGCCGAAGCGGCGCTGAAGGCACTTGGCAAACTTGTAGGTGGTGGACTCCAGGGGCGTGCCGTACAGGGAGTAGTCGATATTCTCCGCCAGCTTCCACTCCTTGCACTTGTCGTTCATCTTCTGCATGACCGAGAGGGCGAAGGGGGTGGCCTCGGGGTCGGTGTGGGATCTGCCGGTCATGTACTTGACGCACTCGTAAAGGCCGGCGTAGCCCAGAGAGATGGTGGAGTAGCCGTTATAGAGGAGCTTGTCGATGGGCTCGCCCTTCTCCAGACGGGCCAGCGCCCCGTACTGCCACAGGATGGGCGCCACGTCGGAGGGGGTGCCCAGCAGCCGCTCATGGCGGCAGCGCAGGGCGCGGTGGCACAGCTCCAGCCGCTCCTCAAAGATCTCCCAGAACTTGTCCATATCGCCGCCGGAGCTGAGGGCCACGTCGGGGAGGTTGATGGTGACGACGCCCTGGTTGAAGCGGCCGTAATACTTGTGCTTGCCCGGCTCATAGTTGCCGGCGTTGGCCACGTTGCCCACGCCCGCGTCGGTGAAGCGGTCGGGGGTGAGGAAGGAGCGGCAGCCCATGCAGGTGTACACGTCGCCCTTTAATTCCTTCATCTTCTTCTCGGAGATGTAGTCGGGCACCATGCGCCTGGCGGTACATTTGGCCGCCAGCTTGGTAAGCTCCCAATACCGGGAACCCTCGGTGACGTTGTCCTCCTCCAGGACGTAGATGAGCTTGGGGAAGGCGGGGGTCACCCAGACGCCGTCCTCGTTTTTCGTGCCCTCGTAGCGCTGCTCCAGCACCTCGCGGATGATCAGGGCCAGATCCTCCCGCTCCCGCTCGTTCCTGGCCTCGCCCAGGTACATGAACACGGTGACGAAGGGGGCCTGCCCGTTGGTGGTGAGCAGAGTGACCACCTGATACTGGATGGTCTGGACGCCGCGGCGGATCTCCTCATGGAGCCTGTCCTCCACGATCTTCCGGATCTTCTCCTCGTCGGGGTTCACCCCCAGAGTCACCAGCTCCTGCTCCACCACCTTGCGGATCTTCCGGCGGGAGATATCCACAAAGGGGGCCAGGTGCGTGAGGGAGATGGACTGGCCGCCGTACTGGTTGGAGGCCACCTGGGCGATGATCTGCGTGGCGATATTGCAGGCGGTGGAGAAGCTGTGGGGCCTCTCGATAAGGGTGCCGGTGATGACGGTGCCGTTCTGGAGCATGTCCTCCAGATTCACCAGGTCGCAGTTGTGCATGTGCTGGGCGTAGTAGTCCGTGTCGTGGAAGTGGATGATGCCGGCCTCGTGGGCCTCCACGATGTCCCGGGGCAGAAGGATGCGCTCACTGAGGTCGCGGCTCACCTCTCCGGCCATGTAGTCCCGCTGGGTGGAGTTCACCACCGGGTTCTTGTTGGAGTTCTCCTGCTTGGCCTCCTCATTGCAGCACTCGATGAGGGAGAGGATCTTCTCGTCCGTGGTGTTGCTCTGGCGCACAAGGGAGCGGGTGTACCGGTAGGTGATGTAGTTCTTGGCCACCTCAAAGGCCCCGTGGGCCATGATCTGCTTCTCCACCAGATCCTGGATCTCCTCCACGGAGGGGCTGCGGCCCATATTTTCGCAGTCCAGCGCCACGGACTGGGAGATGCGCCGGATCTGGAGGGGCGTCATGCGCGACTGCTCCTCCACAGACAGGTTGGCCTTACTGATGGCGTTCTCAATTTTGGAGATGTCAAAATCCATCTCCGCGCCGTTTCTCTTTATGATCTTCATATGTGTCACCTCAAAGCGGATCTTATATTTGCATATGCATATCTTGGATGTCTAAGCCGAAAGTACAATAAATATACCACATCTTGTGTCTGAGGTCAAGTATAAATTCCTACATATTGTGCCTCGTCCCTTTGGCGGTATGCAAACGGACATTTTTCCGGGGTTTTGGGCCGTTTCCGGGGCAACAGGCGAAAAAAAGAGCATTTTAAGGGGAAAAATGGGGAAAACGGGCGTTTTAAAATTGTATAAATGCACAATCGTAAGAAATCCGCCTGAAAGGCGGAGGGGAAGCGCTCCCACGGGGGGATATGGTGTCCGCCTGTAAGGCGGGGGCGCTTCTGGCGTCGGATGGTTCCCCCAACGGGGGAATGAGGTGTCCGCCCGAAGGGCGGACGGGGGATTTTACTTTCTCCCTTTTGCTTTCGTCAAAAGGGAGAAAGTAACAAAGAGGGAAAACCGACCAGGGGGGATTTCGATTTCCCCCCTGGTCCCCCTTGAACCGACCAGTTAGGGGGCTGCGGCCCCCTACTGGAGAAACCCCCGGGGTGCTGCCCGGGGGTACAGGGGACGAATTGGTGCTGCGCAGCCACAGGGCGGTGTGCCGCGCCCGTTGGACTGAGCTGGTTGGGGACGGGGGCGGTTTTCGGAGACGACACCTTCCTCCATCTTTTGAGGAGGTGGGACAACGGGGACGGTTCTTTTGTACCACCGCAGCGAAGCGGAGGTGTGACTAAAGAACCGTCCCCGTGTAACACCGGCTTCCCGGTGACGACGCGGGCCGCCGTGGGCGGCGGCCCCTACGGCAAATTTTAAAGTTTTCTATCTTAACGCAACCGCTCTGTCACCCAACCCGCCCGGGCCGATGAGGTCATCGGCCCCTACAGGGAACCATTTTCCAACTTGCGCGGCGAGAGGGATTTTTTGCGAGGCAAAGCCCCGCAAAAAATATTGAAATTGGAGACGCTGGTCGGGGCTTCTGACGTCACCAGGGAGCCGGTGTGACACGGGGACGGTTCTTTAGTCACACCTCCGCTGACGCTGCGGTGGTACAAAAGAACCGTCCCCGTGTAACACCGGCTTCCCGGGGCGCTTGACGCTGCCCTTCCCCCGTTTATTATACCGCCCTCAATCATCGCGGCACGGGCCGCCGTGGGCGGCGGCCCCTACGGCATATTTTAAAGTTTTCCATCTTAACGCAACCGCTCTGTCACCCAACCCGCACGGGCCGATGAGGTCATCGGCCCCTACAGGGGGACTCTTACACACAGTAGGGGCCGCTGCTGTCGATAACTTCCTGGAAGGAGGCCATTATCGTTGGACGAGACTCCTGGCCCGGCGTTACAGAGGGACGGTTCTTTAGTCCCATCTCCGCTTTGCTCCGATGTGACAAAAGAACCGTCCCCTTTGTCACACCTTCTCAGTCCAACGGGCGCGATGCACCACCGGGTGGCTGCTCAATACCCATTCGTCCAGAAAACCTCCGGGGGGCTCCCCGGGGGTTTCTCCAGTAGGGGGCCGCAGCCCCCTAACTGGTCGGTTCAAGGGGGTCCAGGGGGGAAATCGAAATCCCCCCTGGCCGCTTTCCCTCTTTGTTACTTTCTCCCTTTGGCGGAACCAAAGGGAGAAAGTAAAATACCCCCGTCCGCCCTTTGGGCGGACACCTTATTCCCCCGTCGGGGAAACTCCCCGTCCCCCCCGGGAGACTCCCCTCCGCCTTTCAGGCGGACTTCTTCCCCTGCGGGAACCTTCTCTACACCCTCACTTCCAGTGGGGTAGTTATTTCCATCGAGTTTGGAGTCACCGCGCAGGACAGCGCCAGGATCTTCACCCCGGCGTCCCGGGCCTGGGCCAGGGCGTCGGCGAACTCCGGGTGCGTCTCCCGGTTGGGCCGGAAGAACCTGGCCCCCTCCATCTGGACTACGAAGACGGCGTAGGCCCCGAACCCGGCCTCCACCGCCCGGACAAGCTCCCGCAGATGCCGGACGCCGCGTTCGGTGGGGGCGTCGGGGAAGCTGACCACGCCCCGATCCTCCAGGGTGACGCCCTTGACCTCGCAGAAGAGGCCCTGTCCGCGGCTCTCCACATAGAAGTCGATGCGGGAGGAGCCGAACACCGTCTCCGGCCGGATCAGCTCCGGCTCCGGCACAAGCCGCCCGGCGGCCAGATACTCCCCAAAGACCCGGTTGGGGGCGGCGGAGTCCATATTGATGAGTCGGTCCCCCTTCTCCACGCAGATGAGGTCGTATTTCGTCCGGCGGCCGGGGTCGTCCCGCTCCTCCACCCAGACCGTGGCGCCGGGGACAAGCAGCTCCCGGCACCGGCCCGTATTTTTCACATGGCAGACGGCGGTCTCTCCCCCCAGCTCCACCTGGGCAATAAATCTGTTGGGCCGGTTGATAAACCGGCCCTGAAGTACCTTTTCGTAGCGCATGGTCTTATTTCGCCCGCAACGCCGCCAGATACCGGGAGGTGAGCATACACTCGAACACGGCGGTGAGAAGCAATGTGGCCCGCAGTTCCCAGGGCGCGGGGTCGGCGGCGGCCACGGTCAGAAAGAACACCGCCGTAAGGCCGGTGAACACGGCGCCCCGGAGATTCCGGCGGCCGTAGGCGTAGCCGGCAAAGTAGTAGAAGCTCATAGCCGCGGCAGCCAGGGCCAGGACGCTGTAGCAGAAGTCCAGCAGCACCGGGTTCCCGGCGTTCACCCGGTAGAGGGCCACCATCCAGTAGCAGAAAAAGAGGGCCGGGATCACGCTGAACAATGGCAGCGGCGGCGTGTCCTTCTGGGTGTAGGCGGCGTAGGCCATCACGGTCATGCCCACGCCGGACAGGATCATAAGCCCGGCGAAGACCCACTTGGAGATGCCGGAAAGGCCCAGGGGCTGTATCCCCCTCAGGGCGCAGGAGGCCCCGCAGGCCACAACGGCTATGCCCAAAAGGGCCATAACGGCGAAGGTCAGATATCTGCGGATGTAAAAGGCTTTGCGGAATTTCTCCGGCTCCGTCCTGACGGCCTTCAGGACAAAGGCGGCCGCCAGGCTCCCCGCCGCCGTGAGGACGGCCAGGGCGATGAGCAGGCGGCTGATCCCCGCCCCGGCGTCGGCCAGGCCGCTCCCGGCGTCAAAAACCGTGTCCAGCTCCCTGGCCCGTATCAAACCGCCGGCCAGGCCCAGCAGAAGGGCGGCCGGAGAAAGAAGGCTTGTTTTTCGCATATCCAACACCTTGCCAAAATAGATTATCTATATCATCCCAAGGGAAAAATCGTCGGCCCACTTATTTTACATCAGAACGGCAGGTAAAGTCAATGCCGTCATGGAGGGGATTTGCATGAAAGTCATCCTGATCGCGTCGTTGATCCTGACGCTCTTCGCCCTGATCTTCCCGCCGGCGGCGTCCCTGGCCGCGGGCCGCGGCGCGCCGCCCCCGGCGGAGGAGACGGATTCCGGCCAGCATAGCGCACCCCCGGGGGATCCCCAGGGGGCGTATCTGGACACCGCCCGGGAGGAGCTGCCCTTCTACACTCCGCCGGAGGCTGTGGAGACATCGGATTACGACACCCGCGTCACCGTCCGGCTCCTGGCGGACGGGCAGGTGGAGCAGATCTCCGTCCGGGACTACCTCATCGGCGCCGTGGCGGCGGAGGAGCCGGCCACCTTCGCGCCCCAGGCTCTCATGGCTCAGGCCGTGGCCCTGAGGAGCTACCTTATGCGCAAGATGCTGGACGGCTCCTCCCGCCACCCGGAGGCGGACATCTGCGGCGACAGCTCCTGCTGCGCGGCCTACAAAACGCCGGCGCAGCTGCGGGAGAAGTGGGGGGCGGACTATGACGCCCGCCTCGCCGTCATCGCCGCCGCCGTGGACAGCACGGCGGGGATCTACCTGGCCTACGAGGGGGAGCCGGCCCTGGCGCTGTTTCACTCCTCCTCCGCCGGGAGGACGGAGAGCGCCGGGGAGGTGTGGAGCAGTCCCGTGCCGTATCTTGTGAGCGTGGCAAGCCCGGAGGACGAAAGCTCCGTGCCCAACTACATCTCCGCCGTCACCGTGTCCGCCCGGGAATTCCGGGACACGGTGACGGAGAACTACCCGGAGGCGTCCTTCGGGGACAACCCCGCCGGCTGGGTGGGCGAGACCGTCCTCTCCCCCTCCGGGCGGGTCAGCTCCGTGGTGCTGGGGGGCGTGGAGGTCCCCGGCACCCGGCTGCGCTCCATGTTCGGCCTGCGCAGTACGGCGGTGGAGATCACGGTCTCCGCCTCCACCGTGACCATGACCTGCCGGGGCTACGGCCACGGCGTGGGCATGAGCCAGTACGGGGCCAACGTGATGGCCGGGGAGGGCGCGGATTTTCAGGAGATCCTGGCCGCCTACTACCCGGGGACCGTCCTTATGACGGCATGATGAAGGGGCTGGCCGTCCACTCCCCGCCCCCGGCCCGCCGGGCGGGATCCGGGTACAGCAGGGCGTACAGGTCCCCGGCCAGGGCGTCCAGGGCGTAGATCTCCCCGGCCGGAGCGTCCAGACGGGCGGCGGCGGGCTTTGTGATCACGGGCAGTGCCCCGGCGCGGCGCGCCGTGCGCAGGACGGCCCGCCCCCTCTCCCCCAGGGCCAAAACCCGGATGTAGGGGGGCTTTCCGGCCTGATTTTGGGCGGTGACGCCCAGATACGCCGCCGTGGCCATCCGCCGCAGGCGCGACAGGGCGTAGCGCCTCGTCTTCGTCCCCTCCAGCACCTGCTCCAGGGTGGGCATACTCCTGGCGCAGCTCATAAACCGCCGCCAAAGCCCCTCCCCGCCGTCGGGCAGGGCCTGAAAGTCCTGGTCGGACATGGTCCTCAGCCGGTAGAGGATGGCCGCCTCCGCCGCCTCCGGCCGCACGGGGCCGCGCCCGGCCTCCACCTCCCGCCGGAGGACATCCAGGGCCGGGGCGGGCATGAACGCCGCCGGATCCTCCCCCCGGCGGAGCATGGCCCGGATCCCGGAGGCGCTGGCCACGCCGCCTGAGGCCGCCCCGTCGTGGGACGCGCCGAACCGGGGCACCGCCAGGGGGCGCATGGCCGAGCCGGAGGCCGCCATCGCCTTGAGGTACTCCACCGCCAGGATGTTGTTGGGACTGCGCAGAAGCTCCGCCTCCCCGCCCAGGCGCCGGGCCAGGACGGCCTCCCGCGCCGCGGGATAGGAGACGCCGGAGCGCAGCTCCCGGCGGATCTCCTCCCGGGTCTCCCCCTTCAAAAGCTCCAGGGCCACGGCCCGGAGTCGGCCGGCGTCCCCGCACTCGCACCCGAAGGCGATGCTGTCCGCCCCTAGGGCGTCAAGCAGCGCCACGCCCCCGGCGGCGAAGCGCTCCGCCGAGGCTATGGCCCAGGGCACGGGCAGGCCCACCACCAGGTCGGCGCCGCACCGGACGGCCATCTCCGCCCTGGCGTGGCGGGAGAGGACAGCCGCCTCCCCCCTCTGGACAAAGTCTCCCCCCATGACGCACACAATGGCCGTGTCCGGCCCGGAGGCGGCCCGCGCCGCCTCCATCTGCCGCAGGTGCCCCAGGTGGAAGGGGTTGTATTCGCAGATGATCCCGGTGATGTTCATCCTTCTCCACTCCTCAGCATTTTTCAGTAAGCTCAAGGGTCTTTCCCAGAAAGCCCCAATTCAACATTTTTCCGGCGACATGCGCGTCGGAAAAAATCCCTTATGTCACGCAAGTGTACGGCCCTCCGGGCCGTGCGCGCAGCGTGACGGCAGGGAAATTTTTCTGAATTTCGCAAAATTCAGAAAAATTCCCCGCACGCGTTCCCTTTGTCGGAAAAGCCCGCCAGGCCTTATTCGCCAGCCTCCGTTCCCCTTTGGCATTTGAAGGCCGCTTTGCGGCCTTCAAAGCCAGCCAAAAAAGCCCTTATGGCCTTTTTTGATTTTCCCTATTGTGAAATTGGGGAAACTGGTATAAAATAGACGTATCTATTTTAACCCCTGGCTCACTTTTTTACAAGGGAAGGTAAGAAAAATGAAAATTCTTGTCATCAACGCCGGTTCCTCCTCTCTCAAGTACCAGCTGATGGACTCCGACTCCGGGCTTGTCTTCGCCAAGGGCCTGTGCGAGCGCATTGGCATCGACGGTCGTCTCACCCACAAGGTCCCGGGCCGGGAGGACGTGAAGCTGGACATCCCCATGCCCACCCACAACGAGGCCATTCGCGCCGTCATGGACGCCCTGGTGGATCCCGTCCGGGGCGTCATCAGCTCCACCGACGAGATCGACGCCGTGGGTCACCGCGTGGTACACGGCGGCGCGGAGTTTGCCGAGAGCTGCCTGATTGACGACAACGTCATCGCCGCCATCGAGCGGTGCATCCCCTTCGGGCCGCTGCACAACCCCGCCAACCTCATGGGCATCCGGGCCTGTATGGAGGCCATGCCCGGGAAGAAGCAGGTGGCCGTCTTTGACACCGCCTTCCACCAGACCATGCCCCCCAAGGCGTACATCTACGCCCTGCCCTATGAGTATTACGAGAAGGACGGGGTGCGGCGCTACGGCTTCCACGGCACCAGCCACAAGTACATCGCCGGCCAGGCCCTGCGGGCGCTGGGCAGGGAGAACGATCCCCAGGGGACGAAGATCATCTCCTGCCACCTGGGGAACGGCTCCTCCCTGGCCGCCATTGTGGACGGCAAGGTGGTGGACACCTCGATGGGCCTGGGGCCTCTCGCCGGATTTCCTATGGGCACCCGCTCCGGCGACATCGACCCCACCATCATGGAGTACCTGATGGGCCGCTACGGCTGGGACATCAAGGAGATGCTGAACGTCCTGAACAAAAAGTCCGGCGTTTTGGGGATCTCCGGCGTCAGCTCCGACTTCCGCGACCTGTCCGCCGCCGCCAAGGAGGGCAATGAGCGCGCCGCCCTGGCCCTGGACAAGTTCGCCTACGAGGTGAAGAAGTACATCGGCGCCTATGCCGCGGCGATGGGCGGGGTGGACGCCATCGTCTTCACCGCCGGCGTGGGCGAGAACGACGCGGACATGCGTATGCGCATCGCCTCCGGCCTTGAGTACATGGGCGTGAAGATCTGCCCCAAGTGCAACGCCACCCGGGGCAAGGAGGAGATCTCCGCCGCCGACTCCAAGGTCAAGGTCTTTGTCATCCCCACAAACGAGGAGCTTATGATCGCGATGGATACATCCAAGCTGGCGGGGAAGGCCTGAAGACCTTCCCCTGCCAAGGGGAGCGACTCTGGCGGGAAAGGTCTAAAGGCCTTTCCCTGCCAGGGGGATGCGTGCGAATCTCCGGGGCGAAATTAGAATTTCGCCCCGGAGATTCTGCTGCCGCGCTGCGCGCACGGCCCGGAGGGCCGCACACTTGCGCGGCAAGAGGGATTTTTTGCAAGGCACATGTCCTTGCAAAAAATATTTGGATTGATATACCATTACTATTACTGTACAAACTGAGGCGAGACGTGGTTATTGATTTTCACACCCACACATTTCCGGACGCTATGGCTCCACGCGCCGTGGAGGGGATGGCGTCCGGCGCGGATATGATGGCCTACTCCGACGGGACGGTGTCCGGCCTGCTGTCCGGTATGGCCCGGGCGGGGATCCGGTACGCCGTTCTGGCGCCCGTGGCCACAAAGCCCCATCAGACGGAGGGGATCAACCGGGCGGCGGCGGAGATCAACGCCCGCACCGGCCAGACGGGTCTCATCTCCCTGGGGGGCATCCACCCGGACAACGGCGATTACCGGCAGATCTTAGAGGGGCTGCGGGCCGGCGGGTTCCGGGGCATCAAGCTCCACCCCCTCTTCCAGGGGGTGCCCGCGGACGACAGCCGCGTGCTGCGCCTGGTGGAGTGCGCCGCGGAGCTGGGACTCATCGTCCTGATCCACGCCGGGGACGACCCCAACTACCCCGGCCTGGACTACGCCTCCCCCCGCAGGCTCCTGGCTCTCCTGCGCCAGGTCCCCTACCAGCGGATCATCCTGGCCCACATGGGCGGCTTTAACGTCTGGGATCAGGCGCAGGCGCTGTGCGGCGCGCCCTGCTTTCTGGATACCGCCGTGGCTCTGGGGCCGTGGCGGCGGAAAAACGGGGAACTCTCCGGGGAAAAGCCCCTGGACAGCGCCCGGTTTGTCCGGGCCGTCCGCGCCCACGGCGTGGACCGGGTGCTTTTCGGCAGCGACAGCCCCTGGTCTGACCAGGCGGAGGCCCTGGCGGCGGTGCGGGACAGCGGCCTCACGCCGGCGGAGCTGGAGGCCGTCCTGGGCGGCAACGGGGCAAAGCTCCTGGGGATCCGGGCATGAGACGCAACTGCCCGTTTGTCAAAAAGCTCAACTTCAAACTTTTTTCCGGCGACATGCGCGTCGGAAAAAATTCCTTATGTCACACAAGTGTGCGGCCCCTCCGGGCCGTGCGCGTCTCCAAGCCCGACAGGCGGATCTTCACCCACGCGCTGGAGCTGGCCAAGTGCCCCCCGCGAGGCGGTGATGATCAGCGACAGGCTGGATAACGACATCGCCCCGGCCAAGGCCCTGGGGATGGGGACGGTCTGGGTAAAGCAGGGCTTCGGAAGGCTGCAAACACCCCTCCCGAGGGAGACGCCGGACTGCGCGGTGGAGTGCCTTGCGGAGCTTTTGGGGATTTTTCAGACGGGCGGAGCGGGACAGCGGTTCCCCGCGGCAGAGCAGGAGATCGTGGCGATCTCCGGGAAAATCATTTTGCGCAACAAATTATAAGGAGGAGCGAATATGCCGTACATTGAAGCGAAAGTCACCGTCCCCGTGGGGCCGGAGAAAATGGAGGTACTCAAGGCCCGGTTCGGCAGGGCCGTGAGCCTCATCCGCAAGCCGGAGAGCTACCTCATGGTGGGCATCGAGCCGGAGCGGGATCTGTGGTTCGCCGGGAAGAAGCTGGAGCGGGGCGCGTATGTCTCCGTCTCCGCCTTTGGGAACCCCGCCCGGGCCGACTGCGGCAAAATGGCCGCGGAGCTGACGAAGATTTTGAAAGAGGAGCTGGACATCCCCGGGGAGAGCGTCTACGTCACCTTCCACCCGGTGGACAACTGGGGATGGGAAGGGAGTCTATTTTGAGCTGGCGAAAAAGGCTGATGGGGTTCTCTGATGAGAACCCCATCAGCCTTTTTCTGCCAAGGGGATGCGTGCGGAAAGGGCCTCTGGAATTCTGCGGAATTCCAGAGGCCCTTTCCTGCTGCCGCGCTGCAGCGCACGCCCAAGGGCGCACGTTTGCGCGGCAAGAGGGATTTTTTCCAAGGCACATGTCCTTGGAAAAAATATTTGGATTGGGGGGCGGGGCGGGGGATTGTTTCATTGCCCGGAGGCCTTGACCCGGCGTTACAGAGGGACGGTTCTTTTGTCACACCTCCGCTGACGCTGCGGTGGTACAAAAGAACCGTCCCTCAAGTCCCGCCTTTTTCGGAGGAGCTTCCCGTCTTCTGAGGAGGTGGGACAAAGGGGACGGTTCTTTCGTCACATCGGAGCAAGGCGGAGATGGGACTAAAGAACCGTCCCCGTGTCACACCGGCTTTAAGGGGACGCCTGACGCCGCCCTTCTCCGTTTATTTTGCGGCCCTCAATCATCGCGACACGGGCCGATGAGGTCATCGGCCCCTACAAGGGAGTCTTGCAGACAGTAGGGGCCGCCTCTCTTGGCGGCCCGCCCCTCAATTTTGCATCATTGTCCGAATCAACGGCATTTGGTGTATGTAGGGGCCGATGACCTTATCGGCCCGTGTTCCGATTACCACCGGGTATCGATTCAACGCAGCTCATGTCACACCGGCTGCCCTCAGACGCACGACGAACCCTCCTCCGTGCCCCTACGGAAAAAGAAAGAGCAAAAGAAGCAAGCCGAGCGGCAGGCACGACAGAATCAGGCCGGTCACCCGCAGCCCGCTGTTGTATCCGGCTCTTTTTGAGTATATCGCCAAAACGACACCGATCAGGCCAAGAATCAGCGAAAAAATAGGCGCCCCCAGCGCCATGCACGCAAGGCTAAGGATCCCTATGACAAAACTGGCTGTTGCCTCTCCTTTTCCGGGAATATTCATCCTGTTTCCCCCCAATTACAGAAATTTGATTACCAGGGCTGCAATTCCTTTTTTCATTATACCCTTTATCTTTTAACTTGTCAATTATAAATATCATTATGATAATGTGATATCTCTTTGCATAGCATATCATTTGAATGAGGTGGTTCAAATGATTGCTGAACGAATCAAATTTCTGAGGGAACAGAACACAATGACCCAATCGGGCCTTGCGAAGAAGCTGGGCATTACACGTTCCAGCGTCAACGCTTGGGAAATGGGTATTTCTGTACCATCCACTCAGTACATCGTCGAACTCGCGGCACTTTTTCGCGTATCGACCGATTATCTGCTCGGTGTGGACAGCAGCACTTCTATTGATTTACAAGGGCTGACTGAGCAGGATATACAATTGGTCTATCAAATTGTCGAGTACTTGAGGATGCGATAGCAAAAAAGGAGGCCGGTGGGCCTCCTTTTTACAGCTTGTCAAAAAACTCAATTTCAATATTTTTTGCAAGTAGGGGTCGCCGCCCACGGCGACCCGTGTTTCGATAACCACCGAGTATCGATTCAACGCAGCTCAAACGACGCGGGCCTCCGTGGGCGGAGGCCCGTACAGATTGAATGGATGGTAACGCTCTTTTTTCGTTCCTTTGAGGAGGTGGAACTCTCCCCCTCCGCGTCCCCAATCCAAAAATTTTTTGCGGGGCTTTGCCTCGCAGAAAATCCCTCTTGCCGCGCAAACGTGCGCCCTTGGGCGTGCGCTGCAGCGCGGCAGCAGGAAAGGGCCACTCAAATTCCGCAGAATTAACGCCGGGTCTTTCGCACGTCTCCCTTGGCATTGGAAGGCCTGAGGCATTTTAAGCCAGTGGCCTTTAGGCCCTCAACGCCAGTTTCGCGTACAAAAATAGTTGACAAATCGGCGATTCCATCGTAAAATCATAGCGGTAACGCGATGAAGGGCGCAAGTAACCTGGCGATGTCCCGCGCAGAGAGACCCCGGTCGGTGGAAGGGGGAGGGGAGCGGCAGGCGAATACGGCCCGGAGCGGCGGGGTGAACGGTCTTCCCAGTAGCCCTCGACGGGTGCGCCCGATAGAGCGCGTGGGGTCCCAGACCCCGTGAGGCGGCGCTTGCGAGGGCGCCGCGACCAGAGGTGGTACCGCGTAAACACGCCCTCTGTCCCATCGGGACGGAGGGCTTTTTCTATCACAAAGGGGGTGAGAGGCTATGGAAAAGAATGTTTGCCTGCGCTGCGGCGGTCACATGAGCTTTGTGGGCCGGGAACAGCTGCAAAAGGGGAAGATGGGTTTCTTCCTGGGTGAGTGGCCAAACCTTCTTGCCGGGGCCTATGAGGTGGAGGTCTATGTCTGCGACCACTGCCACAAGATGGAGTTCTACGCCGCTGAGGAGCCGGAGTCCCTGGAGGAGCCGGAGGACATGGGGGCCATGAAGAAGGTGGCCTGTCCCCATTGCGGGACTATGCACGAGCTGGACGACGCCGTGTGTCCCTATTGCGGGAAGCGGCTTCAGGAGCTGGACTCCCCGGATGTTTTCAACGGCAATTTTTAAATTCTGATCAAGGAGAAAAACATGGAAATCTATGAGGAGCTGGTGGCCCGGGGGCTTATCGCCCAGGTCACCGACGAGAACGAAATACGCAAGATGATCAACGGCGGCCGCGCCACCTTCTATATCGGCTTTGACTGCACGGCGGACAGCCTGACGGCGGGGCATTTTATGGCCCTGACGCTGATGAAGCGCCTCCAGATGGCGGGCAACCGCCCCATCGCCCTGATCGGCGGGGGCACCACCATGATCGGCGACCCCTCCGGGCGCACAGACATGCGCAAGATGCTGACCCGCGAGGACATCGACCACAACGCCGCCTGCTTCAAGCGCCAGATGGAGCGGTTTATCGAGTTTGGCGAGGGCAAGGCCCAGATGGTGAACAACGCCGACTGGCTGTTGAACCTCAACTATGTGGAGCTTTTGCGGGAGGTTGGCGCCTGCTTCTCCGTGAACAACATGCTCAGGGCCGAGTGCTATAAACAGCGGATGGAGCGGGGCCTGTCGTTCTTGGAGTTCAACTACATGATCATGCAGTCCTACGACTTCTACTACCTGTTCCAGCACTACGGCTGCAACATGCAGTTCGGCGGCAACGACCAGTGGAGCAACATGCTGGGCGGCACGGAGCTGATCCGCCGCAAGCTGGGGAAGGACGCCCACGCCATGACAATCACCCTCTTGACCGACTCCAACGGCAACAAGATGGGCAAGACCGCTGGCAACGCCGTGTGGCTGGATCCCAACAAGACCTCCCCCTACGACTTCTACCAGTACTGGCGGAACGTGGCGGACGCGGATGTGATCAAGTGTCTGAAGATGCTGACCTTCCTGCCCCTGGAGCAGATCGCCGAGATGGAGACCTGGACCGACAGCCGCATCAACCGGGCCAAGGAGATCCTGGCCTTTGAGCTGACAAAGCTCGTCCACGGTGAGGCCGAGGCGCAGCGCGCCCAGGAGAGCGCCCGCGCCCTCTTCGGCGGCGGGGACTCCGGCCAGATGCCCACGGTGGAGCTGTCGGACAGTGACCTCACCGGCGGCGCGGCGGACATCATGACCCTCCTGGTGAAGGCGGGGCTTGTGGCCTCCAAATCCGAGGCCCGGCGGAATATCCAGCAGGGCGGCGTCACGGCGGACGACAAGAAGGTCACGGACATTGGCCTCTCCTTCACCGCCCAGGAGCTGAAGGAGGGCGTAGTCCTCCGCCGCGGCAAAAAGAGCTTTATGAAGGTCATCTTACCATAAGGAGGAAGAGATATGGAACTTTTATCCGCAATCGCGCAGCGCAGCTCCACCAGGAGCTACACCGGGGAGGAGCTGACAGCGGAGGAGCTGGACACCCTCCTGACGGCGGGGCTCCAGGCACCCACGGCCACCAACCGGCAGGAGCTGCACTTCACCGTCCTTGCCGGGGACGACCCCGTCCTCTTTGCGATCCAGGAGGCGATGGGCGCCCGGATGAGGCCGGAGAAGAACTTCTGGTACGACGCGCCCACGGTCATTGTCATCAGCGGGGAGCGGGATTTCCGCTGGACGGCGGTGGACGCGGGCATCGCCGTGGAGAACATCGCCCTGGCCGCCGAGGGCCTGGGCCTGGGGAATGTGATCCTGGGCTGTCTCAAGGCGGCGATGGACGCCGATACCGGCGGGAGCTTTGCCAAGACCCTGGGGTTCCCGGAGGGCTACACCTTCCAGATCGCCATCGCCGTGGGCCGCAAGGCCGCCGGCAAGGAGCCACACACCTACGACAGGGAGAAACAGGTAACAATTGCTGGCTTGGAAGGCCTGAGGGCCTTCCAATGCCAATAGGACGCGTGCGAAAAGGCCCTCTCGAATTGCGCGGAATTCGAGAGGGCCTTTCCTGCTGCCGCGCTGCGCGACCAGTCTGCGGACTGGTCGCGCAGCGCGGCAAAAGGGATTTTTTCCGACGTACATGCCGCCGGAAAAAATATTTGGAATGGGGACGCGGGACGGAGGATTGTCCGTTGACCGGAGGCCTTGACCCGGCGTTACAGAGGGACGGTTCTTTTGTCACACCTCCGCTGACGCTGCGGTGGTACAAAAAAACCGTCCCTCAAGTCCCGCCTTTTTCGGGGGAACTTCCCGTCCTTTGAGGAGGTGGGACAGCGGGGACGGTTTCTTTGTATCACCAGTGCGCACACTGGTGTGACTAAGGAACCGTCCCCGTGTCACACCGGCTTCCCGGCGGTGTCCCCCCTTCGGGCGGACTCCTTTTAAAGAATGCGGCGAAGAGCTTGCCACGGAACGCCCCCTGGGCGGCGCCCGGGGGAAGTGGACGGCCATCTGGCAAAATGGAGGAAAATACCGTGCCTTTTGAGAGCTACACGTCTTTTATCATAAGGAGGCTTCCGCCCAGGACGCCATCGCCGCCCCCGTCCGCTGCTGTGAGGATCCCATCTTAAACGCCACGCTCACCGCCTATTTGGGCCGCGCCCGGCGCGCCGGCATCGCGGTGGAGCAGAGGCTGTCCATCCCGGAGACGCTGCCCGTGGATTCCGCGGAGCTGGCCATCTGCTTCTCCAACGCCCTGGAAAACGCCATCCACGCCTGCGAGAAGCTGCCGGAGGGCCGGCGGAGAATCGTCATCCGGTGCATCCACACCCCGCAGTTCATGTTTGAGATCGGAAACTCCTGCCGCAGGCCTGTCACCTTCGGCCGGGACGGCCTCCCGCAGTCGGACAGGCCCGGCCACGGCATCGGCACACGCTCCATCATGGCCTTCTGCGAAAAGCACAACGCCTATTATTCCTTCAGCGCGGAGGACGGCTGGTTCAAGCTGGTGATCGCGCTATGAGAGCTGCCGCTTTGTCCGCCCCCGGCGGAGCATATACACGAAAAATACGATAAGCAGCGCTATGGACGCCGCGGCCCCCGCGGGGTAGGCTATTTTTGTGGAGAGCCGGAAGCCCTCGTCCGCCATCAGAATGTAGGTGACGGAGACCGCGCTCATAAACGCCGCCGGGAGCGCCGCGACCAGGGCGTACCACGCCCTTTTGGCGTTCTGAACCAGGTAGACGGCCATCGCCCACAGCACGATCATAGCCAGCGTCTGATTTGACCAGGAGAAGTACCGCCAGATGATGTCAAAATCGATCTGGGTCAGGACGGCGGCCACGCCGATCAGGGGGACCGCCAGAATGAGCCGTTTCCCCAAGCTCGCCTGATCCAGCTTCAGCCAGTCCGCAAGCGTAAGGCGCGCACTGCGAAACGCCGTGTCCCCGGTGGAGATGGGGCAGACCACCACGCCGATGACGGCCAGCGCCCCGCCGATCTTCCCCAGGACGCCCACCGAGATGTCGTAGACGACGCCGGACTGACCCATCGATGAAAGCGCCGATGAGAGGCTGGTGGTGTCGCCGTAGAAGCCCAGGCCGGCCGCCGCCCACACCAGGGCGATCACGGCCTCCGCCAGCATCGCGCCGTAGAAGACAGCGCGGCCCTGCTTCTCGCTCTCTATGCACCGGGCCATCATGGGCGACTGGGTGGAGTGGAAGCCCGACACCGCGCCGCAGGCCACCGTCACGAACATGTAGGCCCAGACCGGCTTCCCCTCCGGGTGCAGGTTGGCCAAGGTCCCGGCGGTAAGCTCCGGGAGCGTATAGCCCCCGAAGACAAGGCCGCCGATGATCCCGGCCGCCATAAACATCAGTACCACGCCGAACACGGGATAGAGCTTCCCGATCACCTTGTCAATGGGCAGGAGCGTGGCCAGCACATAGTAGGCCATAATGACCACGATCCAGAAGGTGGTGTTCATATAGTCCGGCGTCAGCCTGGCCAGAAGTCCGGCGGGGCTTGTGGTGAACACCGCCCCCACGCACACAAGCAGCACGACGGAGAAAACGCGCATCACCTGCTTTGCCGCGGGGCCCAGGTATTTCCCCACGATCTCCGATATGGACGCGCCGTCATTCCTCACCGACGCCATCCCGGACAGATAGTCGTGGACGGCTCCGCCGAGTATGGATCCCAGCACGATCCACAAGAACACCACCGGCCCGAAGACCGCCCCCATCAGCGGCCCGAAGATCGGCCCAGTCCCGGCTATATTCAAAAGCTGGATCAAAAACACCCGCCACTTCTTCATGGGCGTGAAGTCCACCCCGTCCGGGTGGGCCACCGCCGGCGTGGGGTCGTCGGTGGGCGCCGCGATTTTCTCCACGATGCGTCCGTAAATCAGGTATCCCGCCGCTAAAACAAGCAGGGCTATGAAAAATGTGACCATTTTCTCTCTCCGTTCGTGTCTCTGTTTTTTTATCTGACCTCTATCCGGCCCTGGGGCAGGGCGCACTCGTCCCCCACCGTCCCGTTGAGACCGTCCGCCAGATACGTCATCAGGATTTCGTAATCTACCATCCCCTCGTCGATGGTCAGCTCGTTGTCCATGAACATGTTAAGCCCGTCCCCGCCTTCCTTGATCAGGTAGTTGTGGGACGCCCCCGTTCTCCCCCACCGCGTTTTCCCCGTCGTCCGGGTCTGCCTGGCAGGAGCGGCTGGCCATCTCCAGGGCGTCCAGGATCTCCTGGCCCGTGGCCTTCGCCACGCACAGGGAATTCCCGTAGGGATGCACGCTCAGGATATCCCCGTAGGTGATCTCCCCCGCATAGAGGTCGGCCCGGATGCCGCCGCCGTTCACCAGGGCGATATCCGCCCCCGACACGGCCCGGTACGCGTCCGCGCAGAAGTCCCCCAGGTTTGTCTCCCTGTTGCGGATGAGGCGCATACCGGAATCGGAGGCCGTTGTGAGCGGCACCTGGGATACGCCCACGCTCTTTGCAAGCTCGGCCTCAAACGTCTCCTTCATGCCCTCGATGCAGTCCGTCATTTCGCTGTCCGTCTCCGGGTACGCCCCGATCAGCCACGTCTCCATATTCCCGCTCCCGGTGATGGTGAGGCGGCCGATGTTGCAAAGGCCCGTGCCCGTGGAGGACGAAAGCACGTTCTCCCCGTCCGCGTTCTCCACCACGTCGCAGGGGATCTCGCTGTCAGAGTGGCCGTCCAACACGGCGTCGATGCCCCGCGTGTGGGCGATCAGCTCACGGGATGTAAACGGCGAGGACGACTCGTCCGTGCCCAGGTGGGCGAGAACCAGGACGTAGTCCGCGCCGTCCTTCAGGCAGGCGTCCACGCTCTGCTGCACACATTCGTACAGCTCCTCCCCGCTTCCCCCGCAAAAATCGTATACGAAGTTCCCGTCCTCATCGCAAAAGTACGCCGGGACGGATTTTACGATGCTCTCCGGCGTGGACACGCCGATAAAGGCCACCTTCACCTTGCCGTAGGACAGGATCTTGTACGGCAGGAACCGGGAGAGGAAGGCCGCGCCGTCCCCCTGCCCCGTGTAGCGGATGTTGCAGCCCAGGTACTGGGCGCCGCTGATCTCCATGAGCCGGTCGATCTGCTCCATCCCGTAGTCGAACTCGTGGTTCCCCAGCACCGCCAGGTCGTAGCCCACGCGGTTCATCAGCTCCGCCGGCAGCTCCCCGCCGGAGACCGCGCCGATGGCGTCCCCCTGCAGGGCGTCCCCGCAGTCCACCGGCGTGACATAGGGGGTACGCTCCTCACACCAGTGCCTGTACGCCGCAAGGCCGGCGTAGCCGATGCTGTCGTCCACGGCGCAATGCACGTCGTTGGTGTACAGGATGATGATGTCGTCCGCCGCCCTGTTTCTGGCGCCGCACCCGCCCAAAAGCAGCAGGGCCGCCAGCAGGACAGCCAGCAGGACGGGCCTGCCGAAAAAGCCCGCAGGGCTTTTCCGGCAAAGCTGTTTTTTCTCTATGTTCTCCTCTATGCTCTTAAAGTCCATCCCTTTTTCCCCTTGGAAACCGCTTGCGGTCGATCCGCCGTCCCGCCCGTCTGGGCGTTGTGACGGCGCTTTTTTGTGACGGCACTCAGTGCGTCACGAAGAACATGACGGCAAAGAGCGCCGCGATCACCCATGTCCCCGCCTTTACGCTCCGCGCCTTTCCGGTGAACACGCTGATCAGCACATGGGAGATCACACCGAAGGCGATGCCGTAGGAGATGTTGTAGGTCAAGGGCATGATCGCCAGGGTCAGGAAGGCCGGGACCGCCTCGTCCGTCTTGAGCCAGTCGATATTTCTGGCGCAGTTCATCATCATGATCCCCACATAGATGAGGGCCGCCGCCGTGGCGCACCCCGGCACAAGCATGGCGACGGGGCTTAAAAACATGCTGACGAAGAACAGCGCCCCCGTCACCATAGAGGACATGCCGGTTTTTCCGCCCTCCGCGATGCCCGTGGAGGACTCCACATAGGAGCTTACCGTCGATGTGCCGCAGACCGCGCCGCAGGCGGTGGCTACGGCGTCGGCCAGCATCGCCCGGTCCAGGTTGGGTACTTCCCCCTCCTTCGTCAGCAGGTTCCCCCGGGCGCAGGCCCCGTACAGGGTGCCGATGGTGTCAAACATATCCACCAGGCAGAAGGCCAGGGCCGTGGTGGCGATCAGCATGGCAAGCTCCGTCTTGCTGTGCCCCGCCAGATAAGCTGAAAAATCGAAGCCATCCGTAAAGACCCGGCCGAACGCCTGGGTGCCGAAGTCGCCAAACGCCGCCAGGGGGTTAAAATTCATATTCTCCGTAAATCCCTGGTAAAATCCGGGGATCGTCAGGCCCAGAAGGTAATATAGCCCGGTTCCCCCCAGTATGCCCCAGAGGACGGCGCCCTTGACCTTTTTGCAGGTCAGGACGGCGATGGCGATCAGGGCGGCCAGGGTGACAAGCATCGGCATAATGTCCCGCCACGCCACTTTTCCGGAGAGGAGGTTGAAGGACGCAAGGTTCACATAGGTGGCGGGGTCCGACACCACGATCCCGGAGTCCTGAAGCCCGATGAAGGCGATAAACAGGCCCACCCCCGCGGGGATCGCCACCCGTACCGCCGTGGGGATCGCCTCGAAAATCTTCTTCCGCAGCCCCGTCACCGTCAGGAGTATGAACAGGATGCCGTCAAGCAGGATCAGCACCAGGGCGTTGGCGTAGCTCAGCCCGAAGCCGAAGCACACCGTGTAGACGAAGAAGGCATTGGAACCCATAGCGGACGCCTGCGCCAGCGGCAGATTCGCCAGAAGCCCGATCAGCACCGTCCCGATACAGGCGGAGATGGCCGTGGCGATGTAGATGGCGTTGTAGGACACCCCCGGAAGCTCCGCAAACATCCCGGAGTTGACCATGAGGATATAGGCCATTGTCATAAAGGTCGTGATCCCCGCCAGGGCCTCCGTCTTCATGGTGGAGCCGGATTCCTTTACATGAAAAAATTTTTCCAGTGATGACATGAATCTTACACCCCGTTTTCTTTATTTTGGGATATTGTCTATTATAAAACAAGGATTCTTAAAATACAATAGTCACCGTGTTGACGCCGCCGGCATAGGTGTGGGCGCTGCTCTTTGTCCGGCTGACGGCCAGGGCCGCGCTGAGCCGGTCCCCCTGGGTCAGCGGGTCGAACGCCTCCCCCTCCCAGCGGATGACGGCCTCGCACTCGCCGCCGTCCTCACTGCAGAGGGCGTCGAAGCTCAGACTGCACCCGCCCTCCGGCAGGGTGGGCAGGACGGTGGCGACGCACAGCTCCTCAAAGATCTGCCGGTACTTCAGAGACTGCCGGGCGCTGAGCAGCTGCTTGCGGGCAAAGCGGTCGATATCGGCGGCCGCGCCGATAAAGTCAAACTCCCTGGAGGCGATGTCCAGGTGGAGGGTCTTCAGCCGGTGGACAAAGGCCCGGCAGCGGTCGGTCTTCGGGTGGTCGAACACCTGCTCCGGCGTCCCCTCCTCGTAGACCACGCCCTCGTCCATGTAAAAGACATGCGTGGACACGTCCCGGGCAAACCGCATCTCGTGGGTGACAATGAGCATGGTCAGCCCCTGCCCGGCGAGGGTGCGGATGACGGCCAGCACCTCCCCCACCATCGTGGGATCCAGGGCGCTGGTCGGCTCGTCGAACAGCACGATCTCCGGCTGCATCCCCAGGGTGCGGGCGATGGCGTCGCGCTGTTTCTGGCCGCCGGAAAGCTCGTCCGGGTAGTTCAGCTCCTTCTCCGCCAGTCCCACGCTGGCCAGCAGGCGCATACCCCGCTCATAGGCCTGCTGCCGGGAACAGCCCAGCAGCTCCGCCGGCCCGAGCATGATATTCTCGATCACCGTCAGGTGGGAGAACAGGTTGAAGCTCTGGAACACCATCCCCATGCGGCGGCGCACAGCGCCCAGCTGGGACGGCTTTACGCCGGTCACAGGCTGGCCAAGCACCTGGATCCGGCCCTCCGTCGGCGTCTCCAGCCGGTTGATGCACCGGAGAAGGGTGCTTTTGCCCGTGCCGGAGGGGCCGATGACGGAGATCACGTCCCCTCTGTTTATCACGGCGTTCACGTCCTTCAGGGGGGTTATGTTGGGGAACACCTTCTTCAGGTGGGAGATGGTGATCACCGGCTCCCCGGCTTGCCCGGTCTTGGCCTCCTCCGGAGCTTCCGGCAGGGGGGCGCCCCTATCGACCCCCTTCAGCTCCCGGCGACGGCGGCGGGGGTCGATCCTCCGCTCCACCAGTCCCAGCAGGAGGGTCAGGCACCAGGCCAGCAGGAAATACAAGACCGCGGTCAGAATCAGCGGGAAAAACGCCTCAAAGGTACGGCTGCGGATAAGATCCGTGGCCTTGGTCAGATCCTGCACCGCGATATACCCCACCACGGAGGTCATCTTCACCATCGAGATAAATTCGCCCTTGTACACCGGCAGGACATGCCGCGCCGCCTGGGGGACGATGATCTTTGTAAAGGTCTTGACCCGCCCGAAGCCCAGGGCGAACGCCGCCTCCCACTGGCCCACATCCACGGCGTCGTTGCCGGTGCGGATCATCTCGGAGACGTAGACGCCGAAGTTGATGGTAAAGCCGATGATGGCCACCACGATCCCGCTGAGTCTCGACCCGGCGAACACCACATAGAACAGCACCATCAGCAGCACCAGCACCGGGATCCCCTGGACGATCCGGATAAGGCCCGCCGTGATCCCGGAGGCGATCTTGCTGCGGCTGCGGCGCAGAAGGCACAGGCCGAAGCCCAGCACCGTGCCGAGGAGCGCCGAAAAGACGGAGATGACAAACGTGACGGCAAGGCCGGAGAGGATCATCTTCCACCGGTTTTCCTGGACGAAATTCTTATAGAAGCTGTTTTTCAGCCCGGCCCAGAAGCCTGTTTTTTCCGTCTGCGCGGCCAGGCCCATATCCTCGCCCCGGACGACGAAGGTCATGCCGCCCACATAGTGGGAGGTGGGGAAATCGATGCTCTCCTTGCGCTCGTCGGTGATGCTCATGGCGCCGGATACGATGTCCGCCCTGCCGCTGATCAGCATCTGGATCAGGGAATTGAAGGTGCTTTGGGTGATCTCCAGCTTCATGCCCAGCTCTTTGGCGATGAGCGTGACCAGCTCCACCTCATAGCCCAGGGACTGGCCGTTTCCGCCCACATAGCTCATGGGTTCCAGCGTGGAGTCGTGGGCATAATGCAGGGTGCCGTTGGGGGCGTCATATTCCCCCACATCGATGGTCTTTTTGCTGTCGTCGGCGCTCATCCATTTCTCCTGGAGGGCGTCCAGCGTGCCGTCCTGGGCGTATCTTTCGATGATGGCGCTGATCTGATCCGTCAGCGGGCTGTCCTTTTGAAGGCCCAGGCCGTAGGTGTCGGGCGCCACGACCTCGGGGAATACGGCCAGATCCGGATGTCTTGCCGCCGCCAGCCGGGCAACGGGCATATCGTGGGCCACGGCGTCAAGCGCACCCGACTGAAGCGCCAGGAAAGAGGCGGTGGCGTCGTCGTAATACTTAAATTCGCAGCCGCTCACCGCGGCGCTGACAAGCTCGTCCGTGATGCTGCCCGACATAACGCCCACGGTCGTGCCCGCGAAGTCCGCCAGCGTCTTGAAGCGCGCCTCAAACTGCCCGCGGTTGGCCACAACCGCCACAACGCCTCCGGTGTAATCAGGCTCGGCGAAATTCACGCTCTCCGCCCGCTCCACCGTCACGGTCATGCCGCTGGCCGTCGCGTCGTATGTGCCGGTGGCAAGCCCCGCGAAAATTGACGATATCTCCGCGCCTGTCACCTCAAGCCCGTAGCCGTAGGCCTTGCAGAAACGCGCCATGATATCGATGTCATACCCCACGATCCGGCCGTCCTTGATATAGCAGAAGGGCTCCACGTCGGTTTTTACCGCCATCCGGACGACGCCGTTCTCCGCCGGGAAGGCCGTCCAGTCCTCCACCGTCTTTTTGCTCTCGTCCGTGCCGACCCAGATCCGGTCGATCTCCTCCAGCGTGCCGTCGGCCCTGATCTGCGCCAAAAATTCGTTGTACTCATCCCTCAGCGCCGCGCCGGGTCTTTGAGAAGGCGGCGGCGTAGCTCTCCTGCACCAGTACCTCCGGCAAGTAAGTCACCGCCCGGTTTTGCTTGCAAAGCAGACGGGCGATAGGCTCGTCCATCAAAAAGCCGGCGATCTTTCCCTGCTCCACCGCCAGGGCCAGATCCGTGATCCGGTCGTAATACTGCTTCTGCGCGCCCTGGATCAGGTTGTCGGTGTGGACATCAAAGCTGGAGCCGCTCATCACGCCGATGGCCTGTCCGTCCAGCTGACGGACATCGGTTATGGGCGCACTCTCCCCGCCGTCCCTCCCGCAGCCACCAAGGAGCAGACAGAGGAGAAGCACCGGCAGCAGGGCAAGCCGGAATTTTCCCTTCAAGCGTATCACCTTTTCCCTCTTGATCATTGGACTGTTCTCCTTCCTGTCTTGCTCCCCTTCTTCTTTTCCCGTCAGGCGTCCCCCGGTGTCCTCTCCGCGGGGCCGCGCTCCGGCGTGAGGCGAAGGCACAGCATGGTCATGTCGTCAAACTGGGGCGTATCCCCCACAAAGGCGTCCACATCCCGCTTCACGCCCAGGCACATCTCCTTCGCCCCGGCGCCGGCCAGCCTGTCCAGGACGGCCTTCAGCCGCTCTTCGCCGTAGAGCCTGTTCCGGGCGTCCGTGGCCTCGGTGACGCCGTCGGTGTAGAGAAAGATCTCGTCCCCCGGCATGAGCTTGAATTCGCCGCTTTTGTACTCCACGCCCTCCATGCCCGCCAGGACAAAGCCGGGGCGGGTCTTGAGATAGGTAAACTCCCCGTTCCGGCGCCTCACAAGCGGCGGGTTGTGCCCCGCGTTGGCGAAGGACAGCGTGTGCGTCCCCAGATCCAGGATCCCCATCCAGCAGGTGACGAACATCTCCGCCTCGTTATTCTCGCACAGCTCCGCGTTGGCCCTGGTCAGGATCCGGGATACGTCCCGCTCCCTCTCGGCACAGCTCTTGATCAGCGTTTTCGTCTTCATCATAAACATGGCCGCGGATATCCCCTTGCCGGACACGTCTGCGATGAGAAACGCCAGGCGGTTCCCGTCAAGCAGGTAGAAGTCGTAAAAATCTCCCCCCACCTCCTTGGCCGTGTCCATCGTGGCGTGGATGTCAAAATCCGTCCTGTCCGAGTACGGCGGGAAGACGCCGGGCAGGGTGGACAGCTGGATCGTCCTGGCAAATTCCAGCTCCTTGTCTATCCGGGCGGCGGCCTCCGCGATGTAGCCCTTCAGGGTATGCACCGTGGAGTTGATGTCGTCGGACAGGGACACAAATTCCTCGTTGCCCCGCACGTCCACGGTCACGTTCAGGTTCCCGCCGGTGATCTCCTCCAGGGAGCGGTTGACCTTCTGGATGTTCTCCACCACCAGCTTCTTCACCAGGAAGTAGATCAGGACGAACAGGGCCGCGAAGACCATGATCTCAATAAACACGGTGGTGTACAGCTGCATATTGCGGCTGAAGACCACCTCCGATCTGGGCAGGACGCCGATGATGTAGTACCCCTCCGTGGCGCCGTACATCACATAACAGCTCTCCCCGAAAACCGGCTGGGACAGCACCTGCCACTCTCTGCCGTATTTCCCGGAGACGGCGTCGTAGCCGTCCTCCTCCGGCGTGAGGCGGATCCCCGTGCCCTCAAGGGACGTCCCCTCGTGTCCCGTCGGGTCGCTGACAAGGCGCAGCTCCTCGTTGGCGATGAGCATAAAGCCGTCCTCGCCCACATGGCGGTTCCTTGTGAGGCCCACCACCTGTCCGTCAATGTCCGCCTGGAACCGCCCCGAGTCGTACCCCACCTGCACAAAGCCGCCGTCCCTCAGGGCGGCCCCCGCGTATTTCATGGACACTGCCTGGTCGCGGGAGATGGGCTGGTAGCGCTGTACAAGCTCCTCCCCGTGGAGCAGCGCCATAAACTCCTTGGACTGCTCACCGCTGGTCATATCAAAGCCCACATACGCGGGCACCGTGCTGGCGGTGATGATGCCGTTATCGTCAACGATATTGATCTCCGACACGTTGTGGGCCTCAAGCAGGGGCAGGAGGACAGATTCCTCAACCTCCCCGGCCCCCTCCAGCCCGTCCCGTATCTTCCGTGTCAGCGCCAGGAGGTTCTCGTCGGAGGCGTCGTTGATGTCCGCCAGCACGTCCTCGATGTAGAGGGAGAGCATGTCCTCCGCGTCGTTCATGGCGAGTCTCGTCTGCAGCACATAGACAAAGAGGCTGGACACCAAAAAGGCCAGCGCGACGCACAGCAGCAGCCACCGGGAGAAGGTCTGCGCCAGCTGATACCGGCTTCTCCCCCGGGTCTTTTTCAGCTCGCCCGCCAGAGCGGAGACCACCAGCATGGCCAGCGTCACCGCCCCCGCGTTCAGGGCGATCATCGGCAGGGTGCATTTCTCCACCAGCCGGAAGGCCCGGTGTACATCCTCCATGTTGATGAGGAACACCAGGAGCATGTTCGCAGCCTCCGCCACGACGCCCGCGGCCAGGCCGTAGTACCAGAAGGGGCGCTTGTTGTCAAACATCCACTTGCGCAGCGCGGCGCCAAGCGCCCCTGCGAGGAAGGTGGTGAGACTGGCCCCGATGCCGGTGTACACCCCCTCGCCCCATAGGGCCGCGAAAAGTCTCCAGACGCCCCCGACAAGGCCCGCCAACAGGCCCGCCGGCGCGCCGAAAATCAGCCCGGCGCACAGGGGGGAGGCGTCCCTTGCGTTGATGACGGCCCCGTCCACCTGGGAGCCGAACTGCGTACTCAGTACGGCCAGCAGGCCAAAGACAGCGCCGTATATGAGCTGCTTCGTCCTCCCGGACAGATTTGAAAAGGCCGTTTTTTTATTGCACCAGTAGAACGCGGCGGACACCGCGGCGGGACAGAGGGCCGCCAGCCCAAGCTGTAAGTATACCATAGATCGCCTCTCCCCAAAGAGAGTCTATACGAAGATCTAATTCAAATAAGACATTCGCGCCGGCCTGTGTCTCCTCTTAAATAGATATTCGTATTACTCCATCGTTAAGTGTCCCGAAAGCCCCGCGATCGCAGGGACCTTCGTCTTATAGCTTCCTATTATACCCATCCATGTCCGGCAGGCCTTCCGGTTTTTGCCCTCCGCCATTAGCTGAATGTCCTCGTCGCAGATATCCACGGACACCATCGGGATGTGGCTGTCCAGCTCCCGCAGGGCCTGATAGACCCCCCGGGCGTAGGCGTAGCCCAGTCTTGTCCAGGGGCAGTCGCTCTCAAAATAGGAAAACAGGATGTTGGCATCGAACCACTCCTTCCACTCCCCGGTCACGAGGCTGTAATCGTTTTCCATCTGCTTCGTCACGTCCGTGACATACGCCGGGCGGACCACATCCCGCGGCGACACCCAGAAGGCGGTGAACCTGGTGTAGCCCTCATTCTCATGGACGCCCAGGAGCTGGGAAAACCGAAGCGCCCAATCCGCTGTCTCTTCCCCGTTCTCCTGAAACCAGCTCTCCATTTCGCCCAGCGAGGTCGCCCAGATATCGCCGTACTCCCCGATGGGCGCCCCGGGATCGCACGGATCGGGGTAGTCGTGCCACGTCAGGAGCAGGACCCTCTCCCCGGCGTCGTCCCAGATCACCCGGCTGTCCTGGGCCGTCAGGGTGACAAGCGGGTGAAGCTCCCCGTCCTCGGAAAATACCGCGTCGCTCATGGCCGCCTGCCACCGGGAACCGGCCGCAGGCTCCGCCCTCCCCCCGCAGGAGGTCAGAAGCGCCGTCAGCAGGATAAACGCTGCACAGAACCAGGAACACTTTCTCATGACGGTCTGCCCCCTGTCTTAAATGCTGAATTGCGCGGCCCCACCGGAGGAGAGGGTTCCCCCCTGATGAGGCCATGTCGTGTCTCATTTGCGTTTTCCACCGCGTCCGGAGTCTTGCCCATTTCGTGTCTTCGCCAAAAGGCCCCCGAATTCGACAGCTTGAACAGAGTTATTTTATCAGGTATTTCCCCGGAAAGGGGCGTCATTGCGAATTTGGTACTATTTTTTGCGAATCTGGTAGGGCTGGCGGGAGCTGGCTTGAAAGGCCGCAGGGGCACGCTGGCTTGAAAGGCCGCAGGGGTCTTCTGGCGCGGGAGCTTTCCGCACCTCCCCCGCCCTGGCGGTAAGCCCCTGCGGCCTTCCAATGCCAAGGGGGAACGTGCGAAAGACCCGGCGTGAATTCTGCGGAATTCACGCCGGGTCTTCCTGCTGCCGCGCTGTGCGACCAGTCTGCGGACTGGACACTTGCGCGGCAAGAGGGATTTTTTGCGAGGCAAAGCCCCGCAAAAAATATTTGAGATGGGGGGGAGCGGGACGGGGGATTGTCCGTCTTCTGAGGAGGTGGGACAGCGGGGACGGTTTCTTTGTACCACCAGTGCGCACACTGGTGTGACTAAGGAACCGTCCCCGTGTCACACCGACTTCCGTAGATGTACCTTTCTCCGTCCCCGCTGTCCCACCTCCTCAAAGGAACGAAAAAAGAGCGTTACCATCCATTCAATCTGTACGGGCCTCCGCCCACGGAGGCCCGCGTCGTTTGAGCTGCGTTGAATCGATACCCGGTGGTTATCGAAACACGGGTCGCCGTGGGCGGCGACCCGTACAGCAAGGACGAAGGTTTGCGCGTTGACCGCGATATTGGAGCAATTCGGAACACGGGCCGACGAGGTCGTCGGCCCCTACATACACCAAATGCCGTTGATTCGGACAATGAGGCAAAATTGAGGGGCGGGCCGCCAAGAGAGGCGGCCCCTACTGTCTGCAAGACTCCCTTGTAGGGGCCGATGACCTCATCGGCCCGGGCGGGTTGGGTGACAGGGCGGTTGCGTTAAGACGAAAAATATTAAAATTTGCCGTACGGGCCTCTGCCCACGGCGGCCCGTGTCGTTGATTGAGGGCGGTATAATAAACGGGGAAAGGGCGGCGTCATGCGTCTGAGAGAAGCCGGTGTGACACGGGGACGGTTCTTTAGTCCCATCTCCGCCTTGCTCCGATGTGACGAAAGAACCGTCCCCTTTGTCCCACCTCCTCAGAAGACGGACAAGCCCCCGACCCGCTCCCCTCATTCAAAATATTTTTTGCGGGGCTTTGCCTCGCAAAAAATCCCTCTTGCCGCGCAAGTGACCAGTCCGCAGACTGGTCGCGCAGCGCGGCAGCAGAAAGACCCGGCGTGAATTCCGCAGAATTCACGCCGGGTCTTTCGCACGTCCCCTTTGGCATTGGAAGGCCGCAGGGGTCTACCACCAGGGTGGGAAAGGTGCTAAAAGCTGTCCTTGCCAGAAGGCCCCCGCGGCCTTTCAAGCCAGCCTAAACCCCTGCGGCCTTTCAAGCCAGTGGCCTCAGGCCTTCCAAGCCAGTTTATAAAACTTTTCGTAATTCTCCAGATTATACGCGATGAGCTTGGGGGTATCCAGGCCGTAGGGGCAGCGGGAGGCGCAGGCGCCGCAGTGGATACAATCCCGCATTTTCATGGCCTTCTCGTGGAATTCATCCGTCATGTACTGCTGCCAGGGGGAGCGCAGGAGCAGCATATCCAGGCGGGCCATTGTGAAGATCTCGATGCCCGCGGGGCAGGGCAGGCAGTACCCGCAGCCCCGGCAGAAGGATCCGGCCAGGAGCTTCTTCTCCCGCTCCAGTTCCTCCCAAAGCTCCGCCGTCATAGCCGGCTCGGCGTTCTCCGCCTCGATCCAGGCCCGCAGCTGATCCTCAAACTGGATGCCCCAGATGGGCACCACGTTATCAAACCGGTTCATGAAGGCCCGGCACAGGGTGACGTTGGTGAGCAGGCCGCCGGCCAGGCCCTTCATGGCGATAAAGCCCATGTCATGCTCCCGGCACTTGTTCACCAGCTCCAGCTCCTGCTCCCCGGCCAGATAGCTGAAGGGGAACTGGAGCGTCTCGAAATTCCCGCTGTCAATGGCGGCGTGGGCCACGCCCAGCCGGTGGTTGGTGATGCCGATGTGCCGGATATATCCCTTCGCCTTCGCCTCCGCCGCGGCGGCGTATGGCCCGTCGGGGTCGGCGGGGTCCGGGAGGACGGCGGGGTTGTGGAACTGGAAGAGGTCAATATAGTCGGTGCGCATCCGCTCCAGGCTCATCTGGATATGGCGCTTCACCGTGTCGTAGTCGCCCCCGCCGCTCTTTGTGGCGATAACGATATCCCCCCGCACGTCGGAGAGGCCCATGCCGATCTTCTCCTCGGAGTCGGAGTAGGCGTTGGCGGTGTCGAAGAAGTTGATGCCGGCATCGAAAGCCATCCGCAGAAGCCGCGCCCCGTCCTCCTTGGTGCGTCTCTGCACAGGCAAGGCCCCGAAGGCCGTGCGGGTGACCATCAGCTCCGTTTTACCCAGGCGTATTTTTTTCATCTTGTCAGCTCCCCTTTTTAAACCGCTCCGCGGCGTCCAGCTGTTCCCGGGCCGCCAGGAGCGTAGTCTCCGTCACGTTGTCCCCGCCGGTGAGGCGGGCAAGCTCCCGCTCCCGGCCGGGGCCGTCAAGTCCGGTGACGCTTGTATACGTTCTGCCCCTCTCCACCCGCTTTTCGATGGAGAACTGGTGGTCGGCCATCGCGGCGATCTGGGGCAGGTGGGTGACGCAGATCACCTGCTTGTCCCGGCTGATCCCCGCCAGCTTCTCCGCCACACGCTGGGCGGCGATGCCGGACACGCCGGTGTCGATCTCGTCAAAGACCATCGACTCCACCGTGTCCGCCCCGGAGAGGACGGTCTTCATGGCCAGCATCACCCGGGACAGCTCGCCGCCGGAGGCGATTTTGGCGATGCGCCCCGCGTTCTCCCCGGCGTTGGCGGCGATGAGGAAACGCACCTCGTCCGCGCCCTCCGGCCCAAGCTCCCGGGGCGTCAGCTCCACGGTGAAGCGCGCCCCCGGCATACTCAGGCTGTGGAGCTGTTCCTCCACGGCCCGGGCCAGGGCCTGGGCGCTCTTCCGCCGCGCACCGGTAAGCTCCGCGGCCAGCTTCTCCGCCTGTTCCCGGGCCTGGGCCAGCTTCTCCTCCAACTTCCTGGCCCGCTGGTCGGAGAACTCCATCTCCTCCAGCTCCTGCTTTGACCGCTCCAGGGTCTCCAGGGCGGCCTCCTCGCTGCCGCCGTATTTGCGCATGGCCCGCCGGATCACGTCCAGCCGGCCGTCCAGCTCGTCCAGCTCCTCCGGGGAGTATTCCAGCCGGGAGGCCATATCCCGCAGCTCCTCCGCCGCGTCCTCGGCGGCATATTTCAGATCGTTCAGATTCCCGGCGAGGGCGTTCAGCTCCTCCGTCCAGCGGGTGGCGTAGCCGATGCCGGCGGCGGCGGACTCGATCAGGCTCACCGCCCCGTCGCTGCGCTCCGACCCCAGAAGGCACGCGGTGGCGTCCCGCACGCAGTCGGAGAGCTTTCCGGCGCTGCGCAGGAAATCCCGGCGCTTTTGCTTCTCCTGGTATTCGCCGGGGGTGAGCGACGCCCGCTCCAGCTCCCCGATCTGGAACTGTAGAATGTCCGCCCGGCGCTCCCGCTCCCCCTCGTCCAAAGTCAGGGACTCCAGCTGCCGGGCGATCTCCCGGTACGCGTCATAGGCGGCCCTGTAGGCCGAGAGGCGCAGGGCTGTGCCGGCGTAGCCGTCAAGGTAGGACAGGTGCCAGCGCTCATTGGTCAGCCTCTGCCCGTCCCCCTGGCCGTGGATATCGATGAGGCGCAGGCCCAGCTCCCGCAGCTGTACGGCGGAGACGGGCACGCCGTTGACCCGGCAGGAGCTTTTCCCGTCCTCGGAGATGCGGCGCGTCAGCACCAGCTCCCCCTCGTACTCCACCCCGTTTTCCCGGCACCAGTCCCCCACGTCCGCCCCGGTGAAGGCGGCGGTGGCCAGGGCGCTCCCGGCGCCGGTGCGCACCAGCTCCCGGCTTGTGCGCCAGCCCAGGGCGGCCTCCAGCGCGTCGATGACGATGGATTTTCCCGCCCCCGTCTCGCCGGTGAGGACGTTGAGGCCGGGGCCGAATTCAATATCCGCCCGCTCCACCACGGCGATATTCTCGATATGAAGAAGGGTGAGCATGGAAACAGCCTCCTTTTCTCTCTTTATAGATCCCCGTCCGCCGGGTCACAGGCCCCGGCGCATATTCCGGCACAGCGCCTCCGCCGCGTCGTCGTCCGACAGGGCCAGAAACGCCGTATCGTCCCCGGCGATGGTCCCGGCAAGGCCCGGGATGTCCATCCGGTCTATGGCCGCGCAGGCGGCGGGGGCAAGGCCGGGGAGGGTCTTGATCACCACAAGGTTCTGGGCGCGGGTGACGCTGACCACGCACTCCCGGAAGATGCTGCGCAGCCGCTCCTTTGTGTCCACGGCCCGGTTCTTGGCCGCCACATACCGCTGACGGCCGGAGGCGGAGGGCTCCTTGCTCAGCCCCAAGGCCCGGATGTCCCGGGACAGGGTGGCCTGGGTCGTCCGGATGCCCATTGCGGCCAGACGCCTTGCCAGCTCCGACTGGGTCTCGATGTCGTAGGTGGAGATAAGCTCCATGATCTTTTCCTGACGTTCCGATTTCACGCGTGATCCCCCAGCTTCCTGTTTACCTTGTCGTAAAAGCTCCGGCCGGTAATGCGCACCAGGCGCGTGATCAGCCGGCTTTTCCGCACCTCGATCCTGTCGTTTTCCGTAAGATCCAGGGCCTGGCCGCCGTCCACGGACAGGTAGGCGCTCTTCCCGCCCAGGCTCCTCACCTCCAGGGTGACTGTCCGCTCCGGCGACAGCACATAGCTCCGGGCGGACAGGACGTGGGGGCACACGGGGGTCACCACAAGACTGCTGGCGGACGGCTCCACGATAGGCCCCCCGGCGGACATGGAATAGGCCGTGGACCCCGTGGGGGTGGAGACGATGACCCCGTCCCCGGAGAAGCCCATGATCCTGCGGCCGTCGCCGTAGACGTTGACGCCCACCACCCGGGAGACGCCGCCCAGGACTGCCTCGTTCAGGGCGAAATCCCGGAAGATTGCCTGCCCGTCCCGGAAGGCCGTCACGTCCGCCATCATCCGCTCCTCCAGGGTGAAGCGGCCCTCAAAGGCCTGCCGCACAAGCTCCAGCTCCCCGGCCTCCAGCTCCGCCATAAAGCCCGTGTGCCCCAGGTTCACCCCCAGAATGGGGGTGCCGGCACGGCACAAGGCCCGGGCGGCGTGGAGGATGGTGCCGTCCCCGCCGAAGGCCACACACAGCGGCGCGTCCCGGTCAAGCTCCGCCAGAGTCCTGGCATCCGTACACACGGCGTATTCCCGGCCCAGATCCCCTAAGATCCGGGCCACGGCGCCGCAGGCGGCGAGACCCGCGTCCCTGTCGGGATTGGAAAAAAGAAGTACCTTGCCCAAGTCCTCACCCCCGCAAAGCGGCGTGGGCCTCCGCCACCACATCCGGCAGAACGGCCCTGTTTTCACACGCATGGGACACCAGGTGCCCCAAATACTCGATATTCCCCTCCGGCCCCTTGATGGGGGAGTAGGTCACGTTCTCCACCCGGAAGCCGGCGTTTTCGGCGTTGTGGAGGAAGCTCTCCAGCACCTCTAAGTGGGTCTCTGGCTCCCGGACGACACCCTTCTTCCCCACCTTCTCCCGGCCGGCCTCAAACTGGGGCTTGATCAGGCAGAACACCTCCCCGTCCTCCGTCAGCACCCGGCGGATGGCCGGGAGGATCAGGGCCAGGGAGATAAAGCTCACGTCCACCCCGGCCAGGGACGGGGTCTCCGGGAACATGTCCGGGGTGAGATACCGGGCGTTCGTCCGCTCCATCACCACCACGCGCTGGTCCGAGCGCAGCTGCCAGGCCAGCTGTCCGTAGCCCACGTCCACGCTGTAGACCTTTACGGCGCCGCGCTGGAGCATAAGGTCGGTAAAGCCCCCGGTGGAGGCGCCGCAGTCCAGGCAGACCCGCCCCCGGGGATCCCCGCCGAAGAAATCCAGCGCCCGCTCCAGCTTCAGCCCGCCCCGGGAGACGTATTTCAGCGTGCCGCCGCGAACCTCCACCCGGACGTCCGGGTCGTAGGCCGTGCCCGGCTTATCCGCCCGCTGGCCGTTGACGAATACCTCCCCGGCCATGATGACGGCCCGGGCCTTCTCCCGGCTCTCCGTAAGGCCGCGCTCCGTTAAAAGCACGTCAAGTCTTGTCTTTGCCATTGTCCTCCCCCGCATCCAATGCCCGGGACACCGCGTCCGCCACGCTCACCGCGTCGATGCCGCACATCCGGCGAAGCTCCTCCACCGTGCCGTGGGGGATGAACCGGTCCCCCAGATTTTTTAAGATCAGCGTCCGAACCGGCACGCCCATTTCCGCCAGGGCCGCCGCAACCTGCTGCCCCACGCAGCCCGTGGCCACGGCCTCCTCCAGCACCAGAAGCCGCCCTGTTCTGCGCACCGACCGGGCCACGTCCTCCAACTCCAGGGGTTTGATCCGCCCCAGCTTGATCACATCGGTCATGATCCCGCGCTTTTCCAAAAGCGCCCCGGCCCTCAGGGCCGTGTTCACGCTGATGCCGTAGGTGAGGAGGGTGAAATCCTCGCCCCGGCGCAGGAGGCTCACCGCCTCGGCCCCGCCCAGGGTGTACTCCCCCTCCGCCCCCTTGGGGTAGCGGACGGCCACGGGGCCGGTCTCCGTAAAAACCGCCTGGCGCAGCATATCCCGCAGCTCCGCGAAGCTGGCGGGGGACCAGACGGTCATGTTGGGCATACTGGTGAGGAAGCTCACGTCCATGCTGCCCTGGTGGGTCTCCCCGTCCTCGCCGGAGATCCCGGCCCTGTCCACGGCCAGAACGGCGTGTTCCCGGCCCAGGCACACGTCCTGGAGGAGCATGTCGTAGCCGCGCTGGAGGAAGGTGGAGTACACGGCGAACACCGGGATCAGCCCCTGCTTCGCCGCGCCGCCGGACATGCTCACGGCGTGGCCCTCGCAGATGCCCACGTCGAAAAACCGCTCCGGGAAGCGGCGGGCAAACTCCGTAAGCCCCGTGCCGGAGGGCATGGCGGCGGTGACGGCGGCAAGGCGCGGCTCCTCCTGGCCGATCCGGCAAAGCTCCTCCCCGAAGACCCGGGAGAAGTCCGGCCCCGCGGGGGGGATGCGGCCGGTCACAGGGTCAAAGCCCCTGACGCCGTGGAAGGCGTCCGGGTTCTCCTCGGCCCAGGGGCAGCCCTTGCCCTTTTTGGTGATGACATGGACCAGGACAGGCTCCCCCGCCTCCTGGGCGATCTTCAGCGCGGCGGTGAGGGCCTTGATGTTGTGCCCGTCCACCGGCCCTAAGTAGGTGAAGCCCATGTCCTCAAACATGGAGCAGTGGAAAATGGCCTCCTTCACCGTCTGCTTAATCCTGTGGGTCAGGGCGTAGACCCGCTTCCCCCCGGGGAGCTTGCGCATAAGGCGGCGGTAGAAGTTTTTAAAGGCGATATACCCGTGCTTCAGCCGCTGGCGGCTGAGGTACAGCGCCATACCGCCCACGTTTTTGTTGATGGACATGCCGTTGTCGTTGAGGATGACGATCAGCGGCTCCGTGCTGGCGCCGGCGTCGCACAGCCCCTCGTAGGACAATCCCCCGGTGAGGGCGCCGTCCCCCACCAGGGCCACGACGGAGTAATTCTCCCCGGACAGGGTCCTGGCCCTGGCCATACCCAGCGCCGTGGAGATGGCGGAGGAGGCGTGGCCCGCCACAAAGGCGTCATGTACCGACTCCTCCGGCTTCGGAAAGCCGGAGATGCCCCCGAAGGAGCGGAGCGTATCAAATTCCGCCGCCCTGCCGGTGAGGAGCTTGTGGACGTAGCTCTGGTGGCCCACGTCAAAGAGCAGCCTGTCCCGGCTTGTGTCAAACACCCGGTGGATGGCAACCGTCAGCTCCACCACGCCCAGGTTGGAGGACAGATGTCCTCCCTGCCTGGCCGTCGTCCGGATGACGGCCTCACGCAGCTCCCCGCACAGGGTGTTCACCTGCTCGTCGGTGAGGAGCTTTATGTCTCTGTAGGCAAGATGTTCTAATATACTCACGGTAAACCTCTTGAGGAAAACCCCCGCGCAGGGTCACGGCGGGGGCCGGTTGGGATCTATTTCTTTCCGAAGCGGGGCAGGAGCGCCATGAGCTTGCCCACCATAAACACGATCTGTGTGTCTTTATCGAGGGCGATGCCCTTGCCCACCGCCTTGCCGCCGATGGTGAGGCCGGAGACCACACCCGTGACAAGCAGGGACGTGACCACGGAGGAGACGCTCAGATCCTGGCTGAGCTTCCCGGCGATCACCGCCGCCGTGGCGCCGGAGATGATGCCGGAGATGTCCCCCACCACGTCGTTGCAGATGGAGCTGACGCGCTCGGCGTGGCGCAGGAGCTTCAGCGCCTCCCGGGCGCCCCGCTCCTTGTGGGAGGCCATCGCGTGGAAGGGCGTCTCCGTGGCGGAGGTGACGGCCACGCCCACCACGTCGAACATCACGCCCAGGACCACAAAGGCCAGGAGCAGGATAAACGCCACTATGTACCCCGCGCCCTCCAGGATCTCCGACGAGGTGAAGGAGAAGATCACGGACATGACCACGGAGATGACCACGATCTCAACGATCCATTTGATGTTGGTTTTTCGTTTCATATTGTCCTCTCATCCGGGGGTACACGCCCCCCGGGAAAAAAAGTTTGCCGCCTTCACGCGGTCAACGGATCCCTTGACCGCGTGAAGGCGGCGGCGAACAGAATAAATCTTGCGGCATAGGTCGGGTTGGCTTTCCCCCGGAGCTGCCCCCCGTTGCCGTGAGGGCGGTTTCCCATTGAAGCTCCGTTCCGGACGTCGCCGGTCCGGTCACCCGATCGCCACTAAGGCCGCACTGCAATCCCCTGCTCGCCCGATGGACAGCCTAGATGTTTTCCATGACGAAGCGAAACGTCTCTTTAGCCTCTTTTGCAGAACATATTTCAAGGGGATATCGCCCCACACCCTGGCCGGGGCAGGGGGCGCGTAGCTCCCCTATCCGCATGTTCCACTCAAGGCAGGCTACTCTGCACACAGCACAGGTTGAACTCAAAAAGTCTACCCTTCAGATCGCACCGCAATACAGGTTTAAACCCCGGTTCGTAATCAGGTCGCTGACCCAAGGGGAGTACGCCTGACCACGATTCCGGGTCTCCACACCAGCAGGGTCGAGGCCGTCATGCCATTGACGGTCGCCCTGAAGATGCAGGCCGAAAAAAATTCCGCCTCCCTCCAGCATCCACCCGGAACTGGGCGTTCCAAGCAAACACAAGAGGCTTCAACGATGTGCCCTTCAAAGGATTTTTAGGCCCTTCTTAGGAGACGCCGGCTCCGACTAGGATACTGCGCCGCTTCTTTTTATTATACAGTATCTTTCGATATTATGCAAGAGGTTTATCAGCTGTTTCTCACGGCCAAAAGGTCGGCTATGGCCCAAAAGATCCCGGGATCGGGGAATTTCCCCCGGAGGGCGGCTTTTGCAAGCTCACTCTCCGCCACGACCTGCCGCTCCGCCTCCTCCACCCCCAAGGCGGACGCGTAGGTGGGCTTTCCGTTGGCCGCGTCGGACCCCACGGTCTTTCCCAGCTCCCGGGCAGACCCCGTCACGTCCAGGATGTCGTCCCGGATCTGGAAGGCCCGGGCCAGGTGGAGGGCGTAAAGCTCCGCGGCGCGCCGCAGCTCCTCCTCCCCGCCGGCGGCGATGACCCCCAGGACGCAGGCGGCCCGCAGCAGGGCGCCGGTCTTCATGTCGTTCAAGCGCGTAAGGCCGGCGAGGGACCTGTCCGTCCCCTCCGCCGTGTCCAGCTCCTGTCCGCCGCACATGCCCGCCTCTCCGGCGCAGGAGGCCAGATACGACGCGGCCTCCACCAGGCGTCCGGCCGGCAGGGGCGCCGACAGCGCCAGCTCAAAGGCCCCGGCCTGGAGGGCGTCCCCGGCGAGGATGGCCCGCCCCTCCCCGTACACCACATGGTTTGTGGGGCGGCCCCGGCGCAGGTCGTCGTCGTCCATCGCCGGCAGGTCGTCGTGGATCAGGGAGTAGGTGTGGATCAGCTCCACCGCCGCCGCCAGGGGCATGGCCCGCCGCGTCTCCCCTCCCGCCGCCTCACAGAAGAGCAGCGTCAGGGCGGGGCGCAGCCGCTTTCCCCCCGCCAGCAGGGAGTAGCGCATACTCTCCGTAAGCTTGCCCCAGGGGACATCCCGGGTGAAGAGGCCGGCGAGATACCGGTCGATCTCCCCCTTCAGCTCCCGCAGGCGCAGGGAGGCGTCCATCACTCCGCCTCCTCAAAGGGCGTCTCCTCCGGCGAGCCGTCCGGCCCCCGGCGGAGCTTCACCACCTTCTGTTCCGCGTCGTCCAGGAGCTTGCCGCAGCTCTTGATGAGCTTCGTCCCCTCCTCAAAGAGGCCCAGGGCCTCATCCAGGGGGCTTTCCCCCCGCTCCAGGAGCTTGACGATCTCGTCCAGACGGGCGATGGATTCCTCAAATGTGGGTTTTTTCGTGGCCATTGGAAACCTCCCGATTTATTTCACAACACAGTCGATCCGATCCTTTTGCAGGCGGATCCGGATCAGGTCGCCGCTCTTCACGTCCGATTTCTCCCGGATGACCCGGCCGGACTCGTCCTGGGCGATGGCGTAGCCCCGCCCCAGCACCTTCAGGGGACTCATGGCGTCCAGGGCCGCCGCCAGCTCCGCGTACCGCCGCCGGGCCGTGGCCAGGGCCGCCGCCGTCAGGGCGGCGATCCTCTCCCCCCGGGCGTCCAGGGCAAGGCGGCACTCGTCCAAATAGCTCTCCGGCCGCTGGAGAACTCTGGCCCCGGCGTAGACGGCCAGCCTCTCCCTGGCGGAGACAAGGCGCTTTTCCAAGGCGCCGGCCGCCCGCTCCTCCAAGGCCCGGAGACGGCTTTGAAGCTCCCCCATGTCCGGGGAGCAAAGCTCCGCGGCGTTGGAGGGCGTGGCAGCCCGCACATCCGCCACAAAGTCGGCGATGGTCACGTCCGGTTCGTGGCCCACGGCGGAGATCACCGGGATGCTGCACCGGTAGATGGCCCGGGCCACCCCCTCGTCATTGAAGCACCACAGATCCTCCATACTCCCGCCGCCGCGTCCCACGATGAGGACGTCCGCCACCTGGTATCGGTCGGCGTATTCAATGGCCCGGATGATCTCCGGCGGGGCCTCCGCCCCCTGCACCCGCACAGGCAGAAGCAGGAGCTTTGCCGCGGGCCAGCGCTTTCTCATAACGCGGATGATGTCGTGTACCGCCGCCCCGGCGGGGCTTGTGACGATGCCCACCCGCATGGGGCAGGCCGGCAGGGGCTTTTTGTGAGCCTGGTCGAAGAGGCCCTGGGCGTAGAGCTTCTCCTTCAGCTGCTGGAAGGCCATTTGCAGCTCCCCCACGCCGTCCGGCGTCAGGCTGTTCACATACAGCTGATACGCCCCGTCCCTGGGGTACACCGAGACCCGGCCCGTGGCGATGACCTTCATCCCGTCCGCGGGGCGGAAGCGGAGGCGGGCGGCGGAGGAGCGAAACAGCACGCACCGCAGCGCCCCGCCGGCGTCCTTCATGGTGAAGTAGTGGTGCCCGGAGGGGTAGACCTTGTAGTTGGAAAGCTCCCCCCGCACATACACGTTGGCAAGCCCGGGCATGGAGTCAAACACATTTTTCAGGTACTCGTTCAGCTCCGTCACGGAGAGGATGCCGTTATCCAAGGGAATTCACCGCCCTCCAGGTGAGGATCGCCGTGCCCAGGGCGTTGTCGGTGGAGTACCGGGGCTGGGCGAAGATGCCCCCGGGCGTCAGCTCCCGGAGAAGGGAGTTGGAGGCCACGCCGCCGGAGTAGAGGACGGGCAGGTCCCCCAACTCCTTCAGCGCCTCACCGGTGGCCTGGGCCACGGCGCGGATGACGCTGGCAAGGGAGAAGTAGGCGATCTCCTCCGCCGGCTCCCCCCGCTCCTTCATCTGCTTCATCTTGTGTTCCACCCCGGACAGGGAAAACCGGCAGCCGTCCCCCTTTGGCAGGTAGGATCTTTTCTCCACAGCGCCCCGGGAGAGCCTGTCCAGCTCCCTCCCCGCGGGGAAGGGCAGGCCCAGAAGCTGCCCCGTGCGGTCGATGAGCTGCCCCGCGGACACGTCCTGGGTGCCGCCCACGATCCGGCAGCGCACCGCCGTGCCGCAAGGGGTGACGTGGAGAAGCTCCGTGGTCCCCCCGGACAGGTGCCAGGCCAGGTGGGGCCTGTCCAGAAGCTCCATATGCCCCGCGCTCCAGGCCGCGGCGGCTATGTGCCCCTGCTGGTGGGAGAAGCCGAAATAGGGAAGCCCCATCACCCGGGCGATGCCCCGGGCCTGGGCCACCCCCGCCAGGAAGCAGGGCATGTAGCTGCCCTCCGTCTCCCGGGGCGTCTCCGACGCCCCCACGGCCATAAGCTCCCCCGGGATTTCCAGCGCGTCCATGATCTCCGGCAGGCGGCGCACATGGGCAAAAAGGGCGTCCGACTGGCGAAGGCCCAGTTCCCCGGGCCGAACGTCCAGAAGACGCCCCGAATTGTCCCCCTGCTCCCCGTCAAAGACGGCGCAGGAGGTGGTATAGTTGGATGTATCAAAGGCCAATACAAGCTTTTTCATTCCGGCAGCTCTTCCCTCACAAAGGAACCCAGTACCCCGTTGACAAAGGACACCGTCTCCGGCTCGTCGTACTTCTTGGCCAGCTCCACCGCCTCGTTGATGGCCGCGGCGTTGGGGATCTCCGGCATGTACATGATCTCGTACATGGCCGTCTTCATCACCGCCAGGGCCGTCCGGGAGATGCGGGCAAATTTCCACCCCTTGGCGTACTTGGCCACATATCCGTCCAGCTCCGCCGAGTGTTCCCCCACGCCCATGACCAGCTTCTCGATATATTCCCGGTGGTTCTCCTGGGGGAAGGACTCGTACAGCTTATCCTCCGACGCCAGGGAGGCATAGTAGTCCCCCTCAAAGAAGTGGGTCAGCACCTGGCGGGCGTCGCACTCCCGGGCGGAAATCTCATAGCACAGCCGCATGGCTATCTCACGCGCTTCCGATCTGTTCATAAATAATCCCCTGCATACGGTCATTCAAATTTTTTGCAGCGCTCAGATTCTTTCTTTTAAAATATTTTTTGCGGGGCTTTGCCTCGCAAAAAATCCCTCTTGCCGCGCAAGTCGCCGCCTCCGGCGGCACACAGCGCGGCAGCAGGGAAATTTTTTCTGAATTTCGCAAAATTCAGAAAAATTTCCCGCACGTCCCCCTTGGCAGAAAAAGGCCGTCAGGCCTTTTTCGCCAGTTTCCGTCAGGCCTTTTTCGCCAGCAGCACTCCGGTGATATGCACGTTGACCTGATCCACGGTAAAGCCGGTCATGGACTCGATGGAGGAGGTCACGGCCTCCTGCACCTTCTGCCCCACCTTGTTCACGGACACGCCAAGGCGGACGGTGAGCCACAGATCCACCTTCACCGTCTCCCCCTCAACGGAGATGCGCACGCCCCGGCCGGGGTTTTTCTTCCCCAGAAGCTCCGTAAGGTCCCGCCCGCCGGAGAGGGCGGCCACGCCCTCCGTCTCCAGCGCCGCGGCGGCGGCGACGGCGCAGACCACGTCCTCGGAAATGTTGATGCTCCCCTTCTCGTCGGGGTGGGTGATGTATTCCCTGTTCTCGCCCATAAGATCCTCCTTGCGTAATCGGCCAGAAGGGCCGTTATTCCCACAAACTGTCCCCGCGCCGGGCCAAAAGCCCCGGTCGCCAGGGGTCAAACCTCATTTTAACACACCCTTCGGGAAAAATAAAGGAAAACTTCTCACCTCGCCAAAAAAAGTCTGGCGAAAAAGGATTTGGGGTTCTCTGACGAGAACCTCAAATCCTTTTCCTGCCAAGGGGGAACGTGCGGAAGCCCCGGCGTGAATTCCGCAGAATTCACGCCGGGGCTTCCTGCTGCCGCGCTGCGCGACCAGTCTGCGGACTGGACAGTTGCGCGGCAAGAGGGATTTTTTGCGAGGCAAAGCCCCGCAAAAAATATTTTGAATGAGGGGATCGGGTCGGGGCGTTCTCCGTTGATTGGAGGCCGTGACCCGGCGTTACAGAGGGACGGTTCTTTAGTCCCACCTGCGGTGTGACAAAAAAACCGTCCCTCAGTCCCGCCTTTTTCGGAGGAGCTTCCCGTCTCTTGAGGAGGTGGGACAAAGGGGACGGTTTCTTTGTACCACCAGTGCGCACACTGGTGTGACTAAGGAACCGTCCCCGTGTCACACCGGCTGCCCGACAACGCACGATCCCCGTCTTTCCCGTCCCCGTTGTCCCACCTCCTCAAGGAATGAAAATAGAGCGTTACCACCAATTCAATCTGTACGGGCCTCCGCCCACGGCGGCCCTCGTTGGTTGAGCTGCGTTGAATTGTAAAGTGGTAGTAATCGAAACACGGGCCGACGAGGTCGTCGGCCCCTACAGGGGACCTCGTGCGTCTACGGAAAACCGGTGTTGTATTGGTTCCCCTGTATACCGCCCCCAGACCCCCGTAAAAGGCGGGAC